>NZ_PHUG01000001.1:4800000-5404692 GCF_002813325.1 Janthinobacterium sp. 64
TTTTCAAAACCGAGCGCCTTGCATAGCCATTCGATGGCGGTGGGCGCGTCGCGGTAGCGCAGGCAGGGAATGGTCGTGCCGGTTGTAGCTTTTGCTGTCGTGGTCATCAGAAAACTCCTATGGCTGAGGGGGAGTAGCTTTGATCGTCTATTCAGCGTAGCGTTCCGTCTCCAAACCTTCCATCGGAATGGGTTTGATGCCCGTCAATGCTGCGCGCACTCATAGTGCCATAGAACCATCATTGCACTCTTGCCACGACGCAAATTTTTATTGCGGTGACTGCGAAGAGTTCGCTGCCTTCGTGTCCGTGCCTGTATCGTCGCTGTTGCTTGCCCATCTCAGCAGCATGACGAGGGCAAACAGCATGATGGCCAGTGGCAAGATGGTGATCAGGAACGCCAGGCCCAGGCAGCACGCCAGCAGCATGGGCCAGGACATGGCGCGCAGGGCGGCCATGCCTTGGTGCGCGTAAGCGCACAGTTCGCTCCAGAAAGCGCTGAAGGATGTGCTGCCCGGTGCCGAATTGATGTCTTTCATGCCGTTCTCCTGTGGTTGCCGCTGCCGTATGCAGGCTGGCGATGAGTCCACTATAGGCAAAACCTTGCTGCCGGGCATCACGTATGCGACGAATGGCAGGAATGGTGGACCAAACGGCAACAAACCGGGACAAACGGCTATTCAAACACCTTGAGTTTCAGCTGGAAACTGAGCGCGCCATACAGGCGGTCCTTGTAGGACGGCACGATGGCGATATTCACGCCCACGCGCTGGTATTCATAGCTGATGGTGGGGACCAGGGCCGGAAACCAGCCGCCATCGCGCATCTTCGGATAGCCGCTGAAGCCGCCAACGACGGCGCCGATGCGCAGCGGGCCCACCTTGATCGGCTGGTAGTACACGCCCAGGTAGTTCGAGTAGGCGCGGTCGCTATTGTAGAAGCGGCCGGCCGTGACCGACGCAACCGTGGAAAAGCGGTATTCGGCGCCCAGGCCCGGATTGCTGTCGTTCAGGTTCTTGTCGCGCTGAAAGTGATACGAATAAAAGCCCGCATTGAGCCAGGTTTCGCTCAGCGGCTGATTGTCTATCATGCCCACTGTCTGCGCCTGTGCCGTGGATGCCAGTGCCAGCAGCGCCGCGCAGGCGACCTTGCCCAGCAATGACGCGGTGCGCGCCGATGACCATTGTTTCATGCCTGTTCCTTATCCTGTCGCTATGGCGCCGCGATTGCAAACGCTCCAGCGCGCCATGCTATCACTGCCAGATTGTTCCTTGGAAATTTCATCATGCGCCGGGTATTGCCGCGGGCAGGGCGATGGCCGCCTGCACCATGTGCGTGAGCAGGATTTCGGCATCTTCGTAATCCTTGCGCGTGAGCTGCTTGCGATCCAGCACCAGGGCCATCTGCGCCGAAAAATCCGCATACGATTGCGTCATGGCCCAGATGGCAAACATCAGGTGCGTGGCGTTCACGGCGGCGATCCGGCCTTGCGCGATCCATTCTTCGAAGACGGCGATATCCTTGCGCAGCAGGGGCACGACCCGGTCGCGTATCTGCGCGCCGTACAGGGGCGCGCCATTGATCACTTCCAGCGCATACACGCGCGAAGCCCACGGCTGTTCGCGTGAAAAACGCAGCTTGGCGCCGATGTACGCGCGCAGCACGTCGCGCGGTTCGTCGTGTTCATTGGCCAGCGATTCCATGCGTGCCAGCCAGTCGTCGAGCACGTCGTCGAGCACGCGCTGGTACAGCAGCTGCTTGGACGGAAAGTAATACATCAGGTTTTGCTTCGACAGGCCGGCCCGCTCGGCGATGGTGGCGATCGACGCGCCTTCATAGCCGCTTTCTGCGAATGCGCGCACGGCTTGCTCCAGGATGTCCGCTTCCAGGCGATCGCGGTTTTGCAGGCGCCGGCCGCCGGCATTTTTCACGGGAAGGGCAGGGGATTTGTCGCTGGCCATGGCGGATTCTTTAGCGTGGGCGTATCGATTGCAGGAAGGCTTGCAGCACGGGGGTATCGGTGTAGGCCACGTTGAAGCGGAACCACACCGTCTCGGGCGCGCGCAGCATGAAAAATTCGTTCGGCGACAGCAGGATGCCCGCCTTCAAAGCCATGTCGGCGATGACCTTGCCATTCCATTCCGGCGTCTGGATAGTGGGCCAGCCGGCGCTGACGAACATGCCGCCGCGCGGTCGCGCCACGGGCGCCATGCCCGTTTGCGCCAGGCAGTCGATGCTGCGCTCGCGGGCCGCATCGAGCTGCGCCACCAGCCGTTCCACCATGCGCTTGTAGGGCCGCGCGGACACGGCGTGGTAGACGGCGCGCTCGTTGATTTCCGACGTCGTCAGTCCGGCCAGCATTTTCACGCGCACCAGTTCGGCCACCAGCGACGGCGAGGCGCAAATCGACCCCACGCGCAGCACCGGCGACAGGGTCTTGGAAAAACTGCCCACGCGGATCACGCGGCGCAAGCCATCCATGGCCGCCAGCGATGCTTCGCCGCGCGCCGCCAGTTCGCGGTAGATATCGTCTTCCACCAGCCAGAAATCGAATTGCTCGGCCAGCGCCAGCAGACGGTGCGTTTGCGCCTGGCTGAGCGATGTGCCGAGCGGATTTTGCAGCACCGTGTTGACGAACATGAGCTTCGGTTGCGTGCGCGCCGCTTCAACGGCCAGCGCATCGAGATCGAGGCCCGCCTCGCTGCGCGCAATGCCGACGGGGATGCAGCCGTGGTGGCGGATCAGCGATTGCAGATTGCTGTAGCCGGGGTCTTCCACCAGCACCGTGTCGCCTGGCTTGGTCAGGCTGCGCAGGATCAGGTCAAAAGCATGCGTGGCGCCGTGCGTCAGCAAGACCTGGTCCGGCTCCACCTGGAACAGCTCTTCCGTCAGGCTGGTGGCCAGGTGCTGGCGCAGCGAGGGAAAGCCGAGCGGGTGGCCGTAGCCGCGCAATCGGCTGGCGGGAATGCGCATGGCCTGACGCACGGCATCGAGCACGGTCGCCTCGCCATACATCTCGGGCGGCAGCCACCCGGCGCCCACGGGCAGGGCGTCGGACACGCCCGAATACAGGTCCGGCGTGAGCGCGTCGATGGCGGTGGGACCCGCGTGTACGGTACTCTGCGGTGTAGCGGCGATATCGTGGCGCGCGACGAAATAGCCGGAGCCGCGCCGCGACGACAGCAAGCCCAGGTTGACCAGGCGGTCATACGATTCGACGACGGTAAACGTCGATACGCCATTGCAGCGGGCGAACTGGCGCACGGACGGCATGCGCGTGCCGATACGCAGGGCGCGGCTGCCCACCATGACGCTGATGGCGATGACGATCTGCTCGACGAGGCCGCCCTTTTTCTGACGGTCGATGTCCAGCACGGGCCAGCCGCTTGCTCGCTCGGGGGCATCGTCTGTGCTGTCGCTGTGCTTCACGGTGGCTCCTTATGCTGCCTTGCACAAAACTGTAGTGGTTTTTCGACCTGTACGGTTGGGGTACTTTGCCGTTTGTGTATCTGTGCCATTGGAGATGGCCTGTCTATTATTACATCAGCTTTTTGCCAACTGGTAAATTATTTTACGCTTCGTCAAAAACGATCCTGGCGCCGCGCCAGCCCATCCCAAGGAGAAGATCATGAACGAAACAAGGCCGGAATCGATGTCGGCATTCTGGATGCCGTTTACGAACAACCGCGATTTCAAGGCCAACCCGCGCTTGCTGGTGTCGGCCGAAGGCATGTATTACAAGGACGTCGATGGCAACGCCATCCTCGACGGCACGGCGGGACTGTGGTGCGTGCCGTGCGGCCATGCGCAGCCGAAAATCGTCGGCGCCATCCGCGAGATGGTGGGCCAGCTGGACTTCGCGCCCACCTTCCAGATGGGCCATCCGGCCGCCTTCGAGCTGGCGGAAAAACTGATGGATTACACGGGGCATAAATTTGGCCACGTCTTCTACACCAACTCCGGCTCCGAAGCCGTCGACACGGCGTTGAAGATCGCGCTGGCCTACCACCGGGCGCGCGGCGAGGGCGCGCGCACACGCCTGATCGGCCGCGAACGCGGTTATCACGGCGTGGGCTTTGGCGGCATTTCCGTGGGCGGCATCGGCGGCAACCGCAAGACCTTCGGCCCCCTGCTGCCCGGCGTGGACCACCTGCCGCACACGCACAACCTGGACAAAAATGCCTACACGGTGGGCGAGCCCGAATACGGCACCCACCTGGCCGATGAACTGGAACGCATCGTCGCCCTGCATGACGCGTCGACGATTGCCGCCGTCATCGTCGAACCGGTGGCCGGCTCCACGGGCGTGCTGATCCCGCCGAAAGGCTATTTGAAACGCTTGCGCGAGCTGTGCACCAAGCACGGCATCCTGCTCATTTTCGATGAAGTCATCACGGGTTTCGGCCGCATGACGACGCCGTTCGCGGCTGATTATTTCGACGTCGAGCCGGACCTGATGACGACGGCCAAGGGCCTGACCAACGGCATGGTGCCGATGGGCGCCGTGTTCAGCAAAAAGTATATCCACGACGCCTTCATGGACGCGCCACCGGGCATCGAACTGTTTCACGGCTATACGTATTCCGGCCACCCGCTCGCGTGCGCCGCCTCGCTGGCGACCCTGCAAGTGTTCGAGGAACAGGACATCCTCGGTCACGCCAAAGCGATGCAGGCGTATTGGAGCGACGCCGTGCATTCATTGAAAGGTTTGCCGCACGTGATCGACTTGCGCAGCATCGGCCTGATCGCCGGCATCGAACTCGATTCCATCGCCGGCAAACCGGGTACGCGCGCCTTCAACGCCTTCAAGCAAGCCTTCGCCGACGGCGTGCTGATACGCACGACGGGCGACATCATCGCCCTGTCGCCGCCGCTGGTGCTGGAAAAACAGCATGTCGACGAGCTGTTTGGCAAGCTGGCCAAGGTACTCAAAAATCTCGATTG
Source organism: Janthinobacterium sp. 64 (assembly GCF_002813325.1). NCBI lineage: Bacteria > Pseudomonadati > Pseudomonadota > Betaproteobacteria > Burkholderiales > Oxalobacteraceae > Janthinobacterium > Janthinobacterium sp. 64. Next base: position 4,804,943 of record NZ_PHUG01000001.1, read on the forward strand.
AACTACAAACCCAAGAAAACCTGGGGTCGGACCCTCAGGGTCCGACCCCGGCGCTTGATTCGGGTTTAACAATAGAAAGTGCATCATGACTGATCTCGACACGATTACCCACTACATCAACGGCGCCAAAGTCGACACCCACAGCGGCCGCTACGGCGACGTCTACAACCCCGCCCTCGGTGTACCCGTCGCGCGGGTCGCGCTGGGCACCGTGGAAGACGTCGACGCGGCCGTGCAAGCCGCCGCCGCCGCCTTTCCTTCCTGGTCCGCCACGCCGCCGTTGACGCGTGCCAGGGTCCTGTTTCGCTACCTGCAGCTATGCCAGCAGCACACGGACGACTTTGCCGCCATGCTCACGCGCGAGCATGGCAAGACCTTTGCCGATGCGCAGGGCGAAGTGGCGCGCGGCATCGAGATGGTGGAGTTTGCCGTCGGCATTCCGCAATTGCTGAAGGGCGAATTCACGGACCAGATTTCGCGCGGCATCGACGCCTGGTCCATGCGCCAGGCGCTGGGCGTGGTGGCCGGCATCACGCCATTCAACTTCCCCGTGATGGTGCCGATGTGGATGTTCCCCGTCGCTATCGCCTGCGGCAATACCTTTGTATTAAAACCGTCCGAACGCGATCCGTCGGCGTCCCTGCTGCACGCGAAACTGCTCAAGGATGCAGGTTTACCCGACGGCGTCTTCAACGTGGTGCAGGGAGATAAAGTGACGGTCGATGCCTTGCTCGACCACCCAGTCGTGCAGGCGATCAGCTTTGTCGGCTCGACGCCGATTGCCGAATACATCTATGCGCGCGGCAGCGCCAGCGGCAAGCGCGTGCAAGCGTTGGGCGGCGCGAAGAACCACATGGTGGTGATGCCCGACGCGGACATGGACATGACGGTCGATGCGCTGATCGGCGCGGCCTATGGTTCGGCGGGCGAGCGCTGCATGGCCATCTCGGTGGTGGTGGCCGTGGGCGACGCGGGCGACAAATTGATCGATGCACTGGCAGGGCGCACGGCCGCACTGAAAGTGCGCGACGGTATGGAAGATGGCGCGGAAATGGGCCCCGTCGTGTCGCTGGCCGCCAAGCAGCGCATCGAAAAACTCATCGCCTCGGGCGTGGAGCAGGGCGCGACGTTGGTGGTCGATGGCCGCAACCACGTGGTGGCGGGCCGCGAGAACGGCTTCTTTGTCGGTGGTACTTTATTCGACCACGTCACGCGCGACATGAGCATCTACAAGGAAGAGATTTTCGGCCCCGTGCTGTGCGTGCTCCGGTGTCCTGACGTGGTGCATGCGGTGGAGCTGATCAACGCCAACGAGTATGGCAACGGCGTGGCCATCTACACGCGCGACGGCGGCGTGGCGCGCGAATTCGTGCGCCAGATCCAGGTCGGCATGGTGGGCGTCAACATCCCCTTGCCTGTGCCGATGGCCTTCAACAGCTTTGGCGGCTGGAAGCGCAGCATGTTCGGCGATCACCACGCGTATGGCCCCGAAGGCGTGCGTTTCTACACGCGCCACAAAGCCGTGATGCAGCGCTGGCCGAACACGGCAAGCGCTGGTGTGGAATTTGCTTTTCCCCAGATGAAGTAAAGGTTTCAAATCACAAGCCGGCCGCACATAACAAGAGGAATACGCGATGATCGAGTCTTTGAACTATTTGCCGCATCCCACCCTGCCCAACGAGGAACTGGCGGGCCACTTCACGGACCTGGCACCGCCGCTCACGGCGCGCCAGGCGGCCATCGAAAGCGCCCGCTGCCTGTATTGCTACGACGCGCCGTGCAGCCGCATCTGCCCGTCGGAAATCGACGTGGCCAGCTTCATCCGCAACATCCACGACAAGAACATCAACGGCGCGGCCGCCGGCATCCTGAAACAGAATATCCTGGGCGGCAGCTGCGCCAGAGTCTGTCCGACGGAAATCCTCTGTGAAGACGTCTGCGTGCGCAATCACGACGCCGAGGGCCAGCCTGTGAAAATCGGCCTGTTGCAGCGCTACGCCGTCGACCACATGCATTTTGCACAGCACCCGTTCAGGCGCGCGGCTGCCACCGGCAAGACGGTCGCCATCGTCGGCGCGGGTCCGGCTGGGCTGTCGTGCGCGCACCGCCTGGCCATGCTGGGCCACGACGTGGTGATCTTCGAAAAGGAAGGCAAGGCGGGTGGCCTGAATGAATACGGCATCGCCAAGTACAAGCTGACGGACGACTTTGCGCAAAAGGAAATCGACTTCCTGCTCGATATCGGCGGCATCGAGATCCGATGTCGCCAGGTGCTGGGCGAGAACCTGCAACTGCGCGACTTGCATGCGCAGTATGACGCCGTCTTCCTCGGCCTGGGCCTGGGCGCCAGCCGCAAGCTGGGCCTGACGGGAGAGGATGCGCCGGGTCTTTTGGCCGCCGTCGATTACATCGCCGCGCTGCGCCAGGCCGACGACCTGGCCGCGCTGCCCGTGCCGAAACGTGCCATCGTGATCGGCGCCGGCAATACGGCCATCGACATGGCCGTGCAAATCCAGCGCCTGGGTGCCGAGGAAGTCACGCTCGTCTACCGGCGCGGCTTCGACGCCATGACGGCTACCCACCATGAACAGGAGATCGCCAAGGCGAATCAGGTGCGCATGCTGACGTGGGCCCAGCCGCAGCAGGTGCTGCTCGACGCGGCTGGCAAGGTGGCTGGCATGCGTTTCGAGAAAACGCGCATGCAGGGCACGCATCTGGCAGGGACGGGCGAAACGTTCGACGTGGCGGCCGACGCCATTTTCAAGGCCATCGGCCAGAGCCTCGACAGCGGCGTGCTGCATGACCCGATGGCGTCGCTGCTGCAGCGCGAAGGCGACAAGATCGCCGTCGATGCGGGTTTTCGCACGGTGCTGCCGGGGATTTACGCGGGCGGCGACTGCGTGGCGCCGGGGCAGGACTTGACGGTGCAAGCCGTCCAGCATGGCAAGCTGGCCGCACTGGCCATCCATTCCGATTTATTCAATAAAGTGGAGGCTGCATAATGGCTGATCTCAGCATCGAATTTTGCGGCATCAAGTCGCCGAATCCCTTCTGGCTGGCGTCCGCGCCACCGACCGACAAGGCCTACAACGTGGTGCGCGCGTTTGAGGCGGGGTGGGGCGGCGTCGTGTGGAAAACCCTCGGTGAAGACCCGGCCGCCGTCAACGTCTCGTCGCGCTATTCCGCCCTGTATGGCAAGAACCGCGAAGTGGTGGGCTTCAACAATATCGAGCTGATCACCGACCGCTCTCTGGAGATCAACCTGCGCGAAATCACGCAGGTGAAAAAGGACTGGCCCGACCGCGCCATGATCGTCTCGCTGATGCTGCCCTGCGAAGAGCACTACTGGGCCGACATTTTGCCCAAGGTCGAGGCGACGGGCGCGGACGGCATCGAACTCAATTTCGGCTGCCCGCACGGCATGCCGGAGCGGGGCATGGGCGCGGCCGTGGGCCAGGTTCCCGAGTATGTGCAGATGGTCACCGCCTGGTGCAAGAAGCACAGCAAGCTACCCGTCATCGTCAAGCTCACGCCGAACATCACGGACGTGCGCATGCCGGCGCGCGCGGCCAAGGCGGGCGGCGCGGACGCCGTCTCGCTGATCAACACCATCAATTCGATTACCTCGCTGGACCTGGACCGCATGGTGGCCTTGCCCATCGTGGGCGGCGCCAGCACGCACGGCGGTTATTGCGGCGCGGCCGTCAAACCGATCGCCCTGAACATGGTGGCGGAAATCGCCCGCGATCCGCAGACGCGCGGCTTGCCCATTTCCGGCATCGGCGGCATCGGCAACTGGCGCGACGCGGCCGAATTCCTCGCCCTGGGCGCCGGCTGCGTGCAAGTGTGCACGGCCGCCATGCTGCATGGTTTTCGCATCGTCGAGGAGATGAAGGATGGCTTGTCGCGCTGGATGGATGAAAAGGGCTATGAACGCATCAGCGACTTTTCCGGCAAGGCCGTGGCCAACACGACTGACTGGAAATACCTGGACATGAATTACCAGGTCATCGCGCAGATCAACCAGGACGACTGCATCAAGTGCGGCAAGTGCTATGTGGCTTGCGAAGACACCTCGCACCAGTCGATTGCGCAACTGATCGACGCCGCCGGCACGCGCACGTATGAGGTGATCAAGGACGAATGCGTGGGTTGCAATCTGTGCGAAATCACCTGTCCGGTGCAGGGCTGCATCACGATGGTGCCGCAGGCCACGGGCAAGCCATACATGAACTGGACGCAGGATCCCAGGAATCCACGGACACTGGCGGAAACGGCGTAGGGCACGTTTTTTGCGTACGTTTATTTTATAAACTGTTAGCTGTCTTTGCAGTAAGCTAGACTGCCGCAGTTTACACAATGCCGTATCCCTGGCGTCATTCAAGATGCCGGCGGCCTAACCGATGGAGAATACCTGTGAACCACGACTATTCAGGCAATACGCAGCTGTGGAATGAAGATCTTGCGCCCACCACGGCAGCGCAGCGCACCTGGCGCTGGTATCACTTTGCCGCGCTGTGGGTGGGCATGGTGATGTGCATTCCTGCCTACACCCTGTCGGCCAGCCTGATCGACAGCGGCATGTCCGGTTACCAGGCCGTGCTCACGGTATTTCTCGCCAACGCCATCGTGCTCCTGCCCATGCTGCTGATCGGCCATGCGGGCACCAAGTACGGCATCCCGTATGCCGTGCTGGCGCGCGCCTCGTTTGGCACCATGGGCGCGCGCGTGCCGGCGCTGATGCGCGCCATCGTCGCCTGCGGCTGGTACGGCATCCAGACCTGGTTCGGCGGCCAGATGATCTACACGCTGATGGGCGTCTTGATGGGGCATGAACTGGGCGGCGATAAGATCGCGGGCCTGGGCATCAACGCCAGCCAGTTGCTGTGCTTCCTGGCTTTCTGGGCCATCCAGTTCTATTACATCCTGCACGGCATGGAGTCGATCCGCAAGCTCGAAACCTATACGGCGCCCTTGAAAATCCTCATCTGCTTCGTGCTGCTGTACTGGGTGCACAGCAAGGCCGGCGGCGTGGGCGCGCTGCTGGACCAGCCATCGCAGTTCATCCCGGGCGGCAAAAAGGCGGGCCAGTTCTGGAGCGTCTTCTGGCCATCGCTGACGGCCATGGTGGGTTTCTGGGCCACCCTGGCATTGAACATTCCCGACTTCACGCGCTTCGCCAAGACGCAGCGCGACCAGGTGATTGGCCAGTCCGTCGGCTTGCCCGTGCCCATGGGATTGCTGGCCATGCTGGCCGTGATCGTCACTGCCGGCTCCGTGGTCATGTACGGCAAGGCCATCTGGGACCCCGTCGACCTGGCCAGCCGCATGACGGGCGCCGCCGTGCTGGTCGCCCTGATCATCCTGCTGATCGACACGGTCAGCGTCAACCTGGCGGCCAACCTGGTGGGCCCGGCATACGACTTTTCCTCGCTGGCGCCGAAGCAGATTTCGTACAAGATGGGCGGCTACATCACGGCCTTCATCGCCATCGTCATGATGCCGTGGAAGGTGCTCGAATCGACGCAGGGCTACATCTTCACGTGGCTGATCGGCTACTCGGCCCTGCTGGGCCCCATCGCAGGCATCCTCATCGTCGACTATTATTTTGTGCGCAAGACGCAGCTCGACGTCAAACAGCTGTACCGCGATGACGGCGTCTACTCGTATGGCAATGGCTGGAACATGGCGGCGCTGATCGCCTTTGTCATCGCCGTGCTGCCGAATATCCCGGGCTTTCTGAACGCTGCCTTTCCCACGGCGTTTCCCGACGTGGCCGAAGGCTTTAAAACCATCTACACCTACGCCTGGTTCGTGGGCGTGGCCATCGCCGCAGTCGTCTACGGCGTCATGATGAAGGGCAAGGTGGCGGCACGCGTGCAGCAGGCGCCGCAGTCCTGATCTTTTCGAGAAGGAGACAAGATGACTACATTGATACGTGGCGGTACCGTCGTCAACGCCGACCGCGCGTTTCGCGCCGATGTGCTGATCGAGGGCGACACGATTGCCGCCGTCGGCGAGAACTTGCCGGTGCCGGTGGGCGCTACCGTGATCGACGCGGGTGGCCTGTACGTGATGCCGGGCGGGATCGACACGCACACGCACATGAATTTGCCCTTCATGGGCACCGTGACGTCGGACGATTTTTTCACGGGCACGGCGGCGGGACTGGCCGGCGGCACCACCACCATCATGGACTTTGTCATTCCCGCGCCCAAGCAGTCGCTGATCGAGGCGTATCACCAGTGGCGCGCATGGTCGGCCAAGGCGGCCGGCGACTACACCTTCCACGTGGCGATCACCTGGTGGAGCGAGCAGGTTCATGAAGAGATGGGAGTGCTGGTGCGCGAGCATGGCGTAAACAGCTTCAAGCACTTCATGGCCTACAAGAACGCCATCATGGCCGACGATGAAACGCTGGTGAAAAGCTTTACCCGCTCGCTGGAGCTGGGCGCGCTGCCCACCGTGCATGCGGAAAATGGCGAGCTGGTTTTTCAATTGCAGCAAGCCTTGCTCAAGAAGGGGATCACCGGGCCGCAGGCGCACCCGCTGTCGCGTCCACCGGCCGTGGAAGCGGAGGCGGCCAACCGCGCCATCGCGATTGCCAATGTCCTCAATACCCCCGTGTACATCGTGCACGTCTCGTGCGCCGAGTCGCTCGACGCCATCACGCGGGCGCGCGCCAACGGCCAGCGCGTATATGGCGAAGCGCTGGCGGGCCACCTGGTGATCGACGACAGCGTGTATCAGAGCGATGATTTCGATTATGTGGCGGGCCACGTCATGAGCCCGCCGTTTCGCGGCAAGCACCATCAATCGGCACTGTGGCACGGCCTGCAAAGCGGCAACCTGCACACGACGGCCACCGATCACTGCACCTTTTGCGCCGGGCAGAAGGCGGCCGGCAAGGATGACTTCACGCGCATCCCGAACGGCTGCGGCGGCGTCGAGGAACGCATGGCCGTGGTGTGGGACGCTGGCGTCAATTCCGGCATGCTCACGCCGTCCGAATTCGTCAAGGTCAGTTCCACCAACGCGGCGCAGATCTTCAATATGTATCCGCGCAAGGGCCTCATCGCCGCAGGCAGCGATGCCGACATCGTGCTGTGGGACCCGCAGGGCACGCGCACCATTTCCGCCGCCACGCAGTTCGCCAAAGGGGGCTTCAACGTCTTCGAAGGTCGCACCGTGCGCGGCATCCCCCGCACCACGATTGCCGCCGGCAAGGTGGTGTTCCACCAGGGCGAGCTGACGGCCGTCGAAGGGGCAGGGCGCTATATCGAGCGCCCCGCGTTTGCCGCCACCACCGCATGAAGTCAGGAGACAATAATGGATGATCTACGCATCAATGGCGAACGGCTGTGGGCAGCCCTGATGGAACTGGCGCAGATCGGCGCGACAGCGAAAGGCGGCGTCAAGCGCCTGGCCCTGACTGATCTGGACAAACAGGGGCGCGACCTGGTGGTACGCTGGGGCACGGAGGCGGGCATGAGCATCACCATCGACCAGATCGGCAATGTCTTCATGCGCCGCGACGGCACCGACAATACCCTGCCGCCCGTGATGACGGGCAGCCATATCGACACGCAGCCCACGGGCGGCAAGTTCGATGGCAATTACGGCGTGCTGGCGGGCCTGGAAGTGGTGCGTACCCTGAACGACCTCAATATCAAGACGCGATCGCCCATCGAGGTGGCGTTCTGGACCAACGAGGAAGGCTCGCGCTTCGTGCCCGTGATGATGGGTTCCGGCGTCTTTTGCGGCGCCTTCTCGCTCGAAACCGCGTATGCGGCGAAAGACACGGAAGGCAAAACGGTGGGCGAGGAGCTGGCGCGCATCGGATACAAGGGCGAGCAGGTGCCGGGAAATCACCCCATCGGCGCCTACTTTGAAACGCATATCGAACAGGGTCCCGTGCTGGAAGACGCCGATAAAGTCATCGGCGTGGTGCCGGCCGTGATGGGACTGTCCTGGTACGATTGCGTGGTGAGGGGCATGGAAGCGCATGCTGGTCCCACGCCCATGGGTTTGCGCAAGGACGCGCTGCAGGTGGCCACCGTCATCATGCAGGAAGTCGTCGCCATTGCCAACCGCTACCCGCCGTATGGACGCGGCACGGTGGGCATGGTGCAGGTGTTCCCGAACAGCCGCAACGTGATCCCCGGCGAAGTGACATTCAGCATCGACCTGCGCAATGTGAACGATGAACTGCTCAACACCATGCATGGCGAGATCACGGCTTTTATTGACGCCACGCGCGAAAAAACAGGCTTGGGCATTTCACTGGAAAGGGTGTCCTATTACCCGCCATGCCCGTTCCACCCCGACTGCGTGGGCGCCGTGCGCAATGCCACCGCAAAGCTCGGTTATTCCGTGATGGACGTGGTGTCGGGCGCCGGCCACGACGCCATCTACGCGGCCAGGCTGGCACCGGCCGGCATGATCTTCGTGCCGTGCAAGGACGGCATCAGCCACAATGAAATCGAGGACGCCAGGCCCGAGCACCTGGAAGCGGGCTGCAATGTGCTGCTGCACGCGATGCTGGAGCGGGCCGTGGCCGTCTAGCTGCGCTAGCGCGGCGCGGCGGTGCTATGCTGGGCGCCTTGCGATCAGGGGCAACCGGCAATGAGCACTCTCCATTTCGATAACGAAGTCAACCCTGCCGCCGTGCATGCGGCGCGCGGCGGCGAGCTGCTGGCCAGTGGCGATGCGGCCGGCGCCGAAACCTGTTTCCAGCAGGCGCTGGTCTTCGACGCCGGGCATGTATTCGCCCTGGCCAACCTGGCCTGGATGCGTGGACAGGAAGGCTTGCTGGCAGAAGCGGAAAGCTATTACCTGCGCGCGCTGGCGCAAGCGCCCGATGACGTGCATCTGCTGCAGAACCTGGGCGCGCTGCTGATGACGATGCGTCGCCCGGTGGAGGCCGAGCGCATCGACCGGCGCGTGCTGGCGCTGGCGCCGGAAATGCCTTCCGCCTGGTCCAACCTGGGCGCGCTGCTGGCCGCCATGCAGCGCGAGACCGAGGCCGAACGCTGCTACCGCCATGCCATCGCACTCGATGGCGACTACGCCAATGCGCGCTACAACTTGTCGTATCTGCTGCTGCGCCAGGGCCGCCTGGCGGAAGGCTGGCAGATGCTCGAAGCGCGGCCGCAGCCGACCATGTTTGGCGCGTATTTTCGCTTTCCCCGCTGGCAGGGCGAGCCGCTTGCCGGCCAGTCGCTGCTGATCTGTCCCGAGGCGGGCATGGGCGACATGCTGCAGCTGTGCCGCTATGCATCCTGCCTGCGCCAACTGGGCGCGGCGCGCATCTCGCTGCTATGTCATGCGCCGCTCAAGACGCTGCTGCTAGACCTGCCGGAGATAGACGAAGTATTCGCCATCGGCGAGACCGTGCCGGACGACGGCTGGAATTACTGGGCACCGATCCTGAGCCTGCCCGGTCTATGCGGCACCACCCTGGAGACAATTCCGGCCCAGTTGCCGTATCTGTGGGCGCAGCCGCAGGCCGTCGCGGCGTGGCGTGCGCGCCTGCCGGCGGCACCACTGCGCGTGGGCCTGGCCTGGCGCGGCAATGCGCAATTTGAAAACGACGATGCGCGTTCGCTGGCCACGCTCGACGTGCTGGCGCCACTGAGCGCGGTGGACGGCGTGCAGTTTGTCAGCCTGCAGAAGGGTGCCGGCGAAAATGACACATCGGCATCACTCGCCCTGGTCGCCGGCGGCGCGGCGCTCGGTGATATGGCCGATACGGCGGCGCTGGTCGCCAACCTGGACCTGGTCATCAGCGTGGATACGGCCGTGGCCCATCTGGCCGGGGCGCTGGGCAAGCCGTGCTGGCTGCTGCTGCCCGACTACCTGCCGGACTGGCGCTGGATGGCCGGGCGCCTCGATACGCCCTGGTATCCCACGATGCGGCTGTTCCGCCAGCCTGCGACAGGTGGCTGGCAACCCTTGATTGGCCATCTTGCGCAGGAACTGGCGCGCTGGCGCCAGGCGCACGGCTAGGCTTTTGGCTGGAAATTCCGCAAGAAATGCAGCAGGGCTTGCGCCGCGATGTCGGCGTCGTCTGCCGTCATGGTTTCCAGCGGGTTGTGGCTGATGCCGCCATTGCCGCAGCGCGTAAACAGCATGGCCACGTCGGTGATGGCGGCCATGGCCATGGCGTCGTGGCCGGCGCCCGACAGCAGCGCGTATGGTTCGATGCCGACCGATTGCACGGCTTGCGCCAGCTGCGCCATCAGCCAGGGCGCGCACGGCGCCGCGCGCGCCGACAGCAGCAGTTCCAGCTGGTACTCGATCTGGCGCCGCGCGCAGATGGCGGCGATGCCATCGAGGATGTCGTCGACGGCCGCCTGGCGTACCGCGTCGCTCGCTGCGCGGATATCGAGCGACAGGGTGCAGGCGCCGGCGATCACGTTGACGGAGCCGTTGGGCACCTGCAGCTGCCCCACGGTACCCACCAGCGCCTCGCCCTGGTTGCAGCGCTGTTCCACCAGCAGGATGATTTCGGCCGCCGCGCTGGCCGCATCCTTGCGCATGCTCATGGGCGTGGTGCCCGCGTGGCTGGCCACGCCGCCAAGATTGAGCAGGTAGCGCGAGCTGCCGGCGATCGCCGTGACGATGCCCAGCGGCAGGTCGCGCTCGAGCAGCACGGGGCCCTGTTCGATATGCACTTCCACGTAGCCGAGCAAGCTGGCAGGGTCGCGCGCGATGGCGCCGATGGCGCTCGCCTCGTGACCGGCGGCGGCCAGCGCGTCGCGCATGCTCACGCCATCGGCATCGACCTGCTCCAGCAGCGACACGTCGAACCTGCCCGTGACGGCCGTGCTGCCCAAAAACGTGCTCTTGAAGCGCACGCCTTCTTCCTCGGCGAAGCCGACCACCTCGAAGTGGAAGGGCAGCTTTTCGCCCCGTTCGTGCAGGTGGCGCACGACGGCGATCGGCAGCACGATGCCCAGCCGGCCATCGTACTTGCCGCCGTTGCGTACCGTGTCGTAATGCGATCCCGTCATCAGCGTCTTTGCGCCGGGTAGGTCGGACAGATAGCGGCCGACCACGTTGCCGACGGCGTCGATGTGCACCTGCATGCCGGCCTCCCGCATCCAGTCGGCCAGCTGCGCGGCAGTTCTCTGGTGCGCCGGCGTCAGGTAGGCGCAGGTCAGGTTGTAATCGCTGTCGCTCCAGCCGGCCAGCGTTTCCGCGTGCTGCATGATGGCCGGACCGAAATCGAGGCGCACGTCGAACAGCTCGTTCAGGCGCAGCTCGGCGATGCGCTTGATCTGCCGCAGCGATTCGGCCAGTTCATCGGCGCGCCGGTTCTTCAGGCGCCGCGCAAAGGTGCTGATGATGTCCTGGCGCGTCAAACCCTCGCCCGTCGGGCCCTTGACGGCCAGGATGAAGGGGAAGCCGAACCTGGCGTTGTAGTCGCTATTGAGGCGCTGCAGGGTGGCAAATTCGTCGGCGCTGCACCGGTTCAGGCCGGACTTGGCCTGTTCGCGCGTCGATTCCATCGTCAGCTGTCCCGCGACGGCGGCCTTGCCGGCCAGTTCGGGGTGGGCGCGTATCAGCCCCAGTTGTTCTTCGGACGAGGCCACGGCCAGCACGCGCTGCAATTCCGTCTTGAGCGCCGTCAGGCTGGCAAACGGCCGCGCGGCAGCTGCGCGCTGGGCGATCCAGGGCGAATGTTCGTAGATGCCATGCAGCCGTGCGATAAAATCGGCCTGGCTGCCGGCGTTCAGGTCTGAAAGGGTGGTCATGGTTTTCCGATCATGCAAGCGGTGATGATAGCGCCCCGTTCCTGTCTCCATTATATGCGCGTGCTGATAGCGGCTATCGCTGCACCAGCGCCTTGGCGGCCGCGCTGACCTGGTCGCGCAGCCATTTGTGCTCGGGCGCCTGGTGCACGCGCTGGTGCCACAGCTGGTAAAAGCGCATCGGCGGGAATTTCAAGGGCACGGTATACGTTTTCAGCGGCAGGGTCTTTTCATAGAAGCGCATGAACTGGCGGCCCGTGGTCAGTACCAGGTCCGTCTGCGTCAGCATGTAGGGGATCAGGCCGAAATATGCCGATTCCACCACCACGTTGCGCTGCAGGTTTTGCCGCTCCAGGAAGGAGTCGATCACGCCGTGGTAGCCCGGCATCATCTGCGACGGCGCCACGTGGGGCAGGCTCAGATAGTCGTCGAGCGTCATGGCGTCGCTGGCCGTGCGGCGCGCATAGGCGTTTTCCGCATGCATGGCGCAGACGATGGGGTCTTCGAACAGCTTCGAAATGTGCAGATGCGCGGGCGGCTCGTCCCAGTTGGCGATGACCAGGTCCAGACCTCCGTCGGACAATTGGCGGATATGGTCGATGCCCGGTCCCAGGCTGTGCAGCACGACGCGGCTTTTCGGCGAACCGCGGCGCAGCAGAGCCACCACGTTGGGCAGGAACTGGCTGTCCAGGTAGTCGGGCGCGGCGATATGGAAGGTGCGTGCCTCTTCCTGCGCCACAAACGGCGTCTTCTTGATGAACAGGCTCTCCGTCTGGTCGAGGATGCGCTTGGCCGGATTGAGCAGGCTTTCGCCATGCTGGGTGGGCACCATGCCGCGCGCGCCGCGCACCAGCAGCGGATCGCCCGTCAATTCTCTAAGCTTGCGCAGGGAGGCGGAAATCGACGGCTGCGGCTGGTTGAGTTTCAGCGCCACGCGCGAGACATTCTTTTCCACCAGCAGCAGGTAGAGGATGCGGATCAGGTGCAGGTCGAGGTGTTGCGGCAGGCTGGACATGGGCTGGTGGCTCTGTTGTATATCGAATCGAATATGTCAAATATACGATATTTTTCATGTGAAGGGCGGTAAATCCGTTTATCTTGTGTAGATTGGCACGAATATGGGTTCGGTCTGACTAGAGGAAATTTATGGAAGTATTTGCCTACCTGATTCCGTACGGCCTTGAGTGGCTCAACCTGATCGTCCGCTGGCTGCACGTCATCACGGGCATCGCCTGGATCGGCGCTTCCTTTTATTTCGTCTGGCTCGACAACTCGATCCGCCCGCCCGCACCCGGTTCCGAGCTGGCGAAGAAGGGCGTGTCGGGAGAACTGTGGGCCGTGCATGGCGGCGGCTTCTACAACCCGCAAAAATATCTGCTGGCGCCCGCCGAATTGCCGAAGGAACTGCACTGGTTCAAGTGGGAAGCGTATTCCACCTGGCTGTCCGGCTTTGCGCTGCTGACCATCGCGTATTACTTCAATGCCCAGGCCATGATGATCGACAAGGCCGTGGCCGATATCTCCAGCGGCCAGGCCGTCGGCATCGGCATCGCCACCCTCGTCATCGGCTGGACCGTCTACGACCTGCTATGCCGCTCGAAGCTGGCGCAGTATGAATTGTGGTTCGGCGTGACGGTGTTTGCGCTGATCGTCGGCGCCGCCTACGTGCTCACGCATTTGCTCAGCGGGCGCGCCGCCTACATCCACGTGGGCGCCATGATCGGCACCATCATGGTGGCCAATGTACTGATGCTGATCATTCCCGGCCAGCGCAAGATGGTCGAGGCCATGGCCGCTGGCAAGCTGCCCGATCCGAAGCACGGCCTGAAGGCCAAGCAGCGCAGCGTGCATAACAATTATTTTACCTTGCCGGTGCTGTTCATCATGATCAGCAACCACTACGCGATGACTTATCGCAACGACCACGCATGGCTGGTGCTGGCGCTGATCATGGCGGCCGGCGTCTTCATCCGCCACTTTTTCAACCTGCGCCACAAGGGCCGTGTCGAGTGGCGCTATCCGGCCATCGGCGTGGCCTTGCTGCTGGCCGTGGCCGTGGCCATCGCGCCGAAAGCGCCGGTGGCCGTGGCGGCCGCACCGGCGGTGGACCCTGTCGCGCAGTTCAAGAGCGTGCATGCCATCATCGCCCAGCGCTGCGCCACCTGCCATTCGGCCCAGCCCACGCAAGCGGGCTTCGCCACGGCGCCGGCCGGCATGATGCTCGATAATGAAACGCAAATCCGCCAGCACGCGGCGCAAATCTACAAGCAGGCCATCGAATTGAAGGCCATGCCGATCGGGAACCTGACCAATATGACGGAGGCCGAGCGCAGCGAGCTTGGCGCCTGGCTGCAACAGACCATGCAAGGAGCAAAATGACGACGCACGCAGAAAAAATCACGGCCTGGATCGACGACCACTTCGACGAAGAAATCGCCTTTTTACAGCAGGTGGTGCAGCAGCCGACGGATACGCCGCCCGGCAACAACGCGCCGCATGCGGAGCTGGTGGCCCAATTGCTGCAGGCATATGGCTGGCACGCCGAAAAGCACGCCGTCCCAAAGGACCAGGTCGAGGCGTATGGCATGCAGAGCATCACCAACCTGATCGTGCGCCGGCCTTATGCTGCGGGCGGGCCGACCGTGGCCCTGAACGCGCATGGCGACGTGGTGCCGCCAGGCGACAACTGGACGTATCCGCCGTATGGCGGGCAGATCGACGGCGGCTATATGTATGGCCGCGCGACGGCCGTCTCGAAAGGCGACTTCGCCACCTATGTGTTTGCCGCGCGCGCGCTCGAAGCCTTGGGCATTGCGCTCAAAGGCCAGCTGGAACTGCATTTTACCTACGACGAGGAATTCGGCGGCTTGCTGGGGCCGGGCTGGCTGCTGGAACAGCAACTGACCAAGCCCGATTTCGTCATCGCCGCCGGTTTCAGCTACGGCATCGTCACGGCGCACAACGCCTGCCTGCAGCTGGAAATCACCGTGCATGGCAAGTCGGGCCACGGCTCCATGCCGGAGACGGGACACGACGCGCTGCAGGCGGCCAACAAGATCCTCAACGCCATCTATGGGCAGTTGCCGGAGCTGAAAAAGATCAAATCGAAAGTCGCCGGCATCGACTCGCCCACCATGCTGGTGGGACGCATCGATGGCGGCACGAATACCAATGTGGTGCCGGGCAAGGTGGTCATGAAGATGGATCGGCGCATGATCCCGGAAGAAGACCCGGTGGCGGTGGAAGCGCAGGTGCGCGCCCTGATCGAAGACGCCGTGCGGGGCGAGCCTGGCATCCGCATCGAGATCCGCCGCCTGCTGCTGTCGCACGCGCTGCGCCCCTTGCCTGGCTCCGAACAGCTGGTCGGCAGCTTGCAGAAGAATGCGCAAGCCATCCTTGGCGAAACGATTCCCGCCGTCGGCACGCCGCTGTATGCGGATGCGCGCCTGTATGGCGAGCGTGGCATCCCCGCCGTGCTGTATGGCGCCGGTCCGCGCACGGTGCCCGAGTCGAATGCGAAGAAGGCCGATGAGCGCCTGGCGCTCGATGATTTGCGCAAGGCCAGCAAGATCGTCGCCCTGACCCTGCTGGACTTTTTGGGCGCCTGACAGGGCGGCGGCCATGCCGCCTGCATCCGGTAAGATGCATGCCTGGACAATCGCGGAGGCAGCATGGATGTGACTGGCAAGACGACGATAAGGGAACTGGCGGCCGAGCTGGCCGCCGGCCGCATCACCAGCGTGGCGCTGACCGAGCAGATGCTGGCGCGCGCCGAGGCGCACCGGGTGCAGGGCGGCCATGCCTATGTCAGCCTCGATGGCGAACAGGCGCTGATGGAGGCGCGGGCCAGCGATGCGGCGCGCGCCGCCGGCATCGTGGCCTCGCCGCTGGCCGGCGTGCCCATTTCCATCAAGGACCTGTTCGACGTCAGGGGGCAAACCAGCAGCGCCGCCTCGCTGGCGCTGGCCGACGCGCCGCCCGCCGATGCCGATGCGCTTGCCGTGGCGCGCCTGCGCGCGGCCGGCGCCGTCCTGCTGGGACGCACCAACATGAGCGAATTCGCGTTCTCCGGCCTGGGCTTGAATCCCCATTACGGCACGCCGCGCAATCCGCACGACGGCGCGCGCGTGGCGGGCGGCTCCACCTCGGGCGGCGCCGTCACGGTGGCCTTGGCGATGGCGGCCGGCGCACTGGGCACGGACACGGGCGGCTCGATCCGCATCCCGTCCGCGTTTTGCGGCCTGACGGGCTTCAAGCCGACGGCGGCGTCCGTGCCGCTGGCCGGCACAGTGCCGTTATCTCGCTCCCTCGATTCGGCCGGCCCCATCGCGCGCAGCGTCGACTGCTGCGCCATTCTGTACGCGGCCTTGTCGGGCCATGACATCGGCGCGCAGGCGCCGGCACTGCAAGGCTTGCGCTTCGGTTTTACCCTGGACTACGTCGGCGCGCACGTGGCGCCGCAGGTGCAGCTGGCTTTCGATGCCGCGCTGGAGCAGCTGCGGCAAGCGGGCGCCCTCGTGGAACAGTTCGATTTCCCCGAATTGCTGGAGCTGCCGACGATCAATGGCGGCGGCGGCCTGGTGGCGGCCGAGGCCTGGCACTGGCACAGGGCGCTGCTGGAAGAGAAGGGCGCGCAGTACGACCAGCGCGTGGCGGCGCGCATCCGCCGCGGCCAGCAGCAAGGCGCGGCGGACTACATCGATTTGCTCGATGCGCGCGTGCGCCTGACCGCCATCGCGAAGCAGCGCCTGGCGCCATTCGACGCCTGGCTGATGCCCAGCGTGGCGATTCTGGCGCCGGAAGTCGCGCCGCTGGAAGCGGATGACGCCACCTTCTTTGCCACGAATGGCCTGGCGCTGCGCAATGCCAGCGTGATCAACTTCCTCGATGGCTGCGCCTTGTCCCTGCCCTGCCATGCGGACGGCGAGCTGCCCGTCGGCCTGGGCATTTGCGGCCTGGCCGGCGCCGACGATCAAGTGCTGCAAATCGGCCGGGCCGTGGAAGCGCTGTTGCGCGGGACAGCAAAAGAATAGTGCCGTAGTGCAGGAAAATGCCAACTCTGTCATGATGGCTGGCATTAACATGGGAAAGTCGCGCTTCGGGCGCCGGCAAACTTCAACTGTGCACCGATACGACCTGATTAGCTGTCATGACTGCGGCGTGTTGTACCGCAAACGTCCGCTGCGTCCACGCGAAAAGGCGCGCTGCATCCGTTGCCGCTCGGTGCTATACCGGGGCGCGCACGCGCGCGGCGCATCGGCCGAATTGAGCAAGGTGGTGGCGCTCACCCTGGGCGCCGCCCTGGTCTTCCTGATCGCGCAGTTTTTTCCCATCGTTGAACTCGACGTCAATGGCCTCACTTCCAGCGCCACCTTGCTCGGTTCCATCCGCGTGCTGTGGTACGAGCAGATGCACATCGTGGCGACGATGGTGTTCCTGTTTACCATCCTCTTTCCCGCCATCGAACTCGCTTCGCTGCTGTATGTGGCGCTGGGCTTGCGCGGCGGCGTCAAGGTGCCCGGTTTTAACCGCGTGCTGCGCGCCGTGCAGACGGCGCGCGAATGGGGCATGACGGAGGTGCTGATGATCGGCATCCTGATCACCGTCGTCAAGATGACCAGCCTGGCCACGGTGCTGCCGCAACCGGGGCTGTTCGCGTTTGGCGCGCTGACCCTGATGCTGGCCATCGTCGTCTCGTTCGACCCCAAGGCCCTGTGGAACCTGGGCGACGACCTGACGCGCCAGGCGCTGCCCGGCATCCGCTACAAGGCCTTCGCACCGGGCGAGAAGGTCTTGCCCTGCCACGCTTGCGGCCTGGTGGCGCCGCCGCTGGGCAAGGGCAAACATCTGGCGTGCGTGCGCTGCGGCACGGCCCTGCACGTGCGCAAACCGGACAGCATCAACCGCACCTGGGCCTTGCTGATCGCCGCCATGATCCTCTACATTCCCGCCAACCTGCTGCCCGTGATGGTGACGCAATCGCTGTTCGGCGCGCAGGACGACACCATCATGAGCGGCGTGGTGCTGTTCTGGACCAGCGGTTCGAAAGGCCTGGCCATCATCATTTTCATCGCCAGCGTGGTCGTGCCGATGTTGAAACTGGGCGTGCTGGCGCTGCTGGCGTTCACGGCGCAGCGGCGTTCGCGCTGGCGGCCGCGCCAGCGCACCATCTTGTACCGCATGGTCGAATTCATCGGCCGCTGGTCCATGCTCGACATCTTTGTCGTCACCCTGACGGTGGCGCTGGTGCGCTTCAAGTCGCTGGCCGTGATCACGGCCGGCCCAGGCGCGCTGGCCTTTGGCGCCGTGGTGGTGCTGACCATGCTGGCGGCGATGCAGTTCGACCCGCGCCTGATCTGGGACCCTGTCGACGACAAGGCGGCCGAGGATGAAAAACGCAGCAGTGCGGCAAATACCGGAAACAATACAGTGATTGGAGAACAGCATGGCTGACAAAGAAACGGGCGACCTTGCCGAAACCGGCGCACGGCCTCTGCCCGAACCCGACGTGGATCCGGCCAGCCGCTGGCTGCCGTCACTGGTGTGGCTCATTCCGCTGCTGGCTGCGCTGATCGGCGCCGGGCTGGCCGCCAAATCCATTCTCGACCAGGGACCCACGGTGACGGTCAGTTTCAAGAGCGCCGAAGGCCTGGAGCCGGGCAAGACCAAGGTCAAATACAAGGATGTCGACATCGGCCAGGTGCGCGCCATCACCCTGGGCGAGGACTTGAGCAAGGTGCTGGTGACGATCGACATGAGCAAGGAAGCGCGCCGCTTCGCCACCGCCGATTCGCGCTTCTGGGTGGTGCGCCCGCAGATCGGCGCCAGCGGCGTGACGGGGCTGGGTACCTTGCTGTCGGGCGCCTACATCGGCGTCGACACGGGCAAGTCGGAAGCCAAAAAGGACAACTTCGTCGGCATGGAAAATCCGCCCGCCGTGGCCGGTGACCAGAAGGGCAAGCTGTACACCCTGCATGCGGACAGCCTCGGTTCCGTCGACGTGGGTTCGCCCCTGTTCTTCCATCGCCTGCGCGTGGGCAAGGTGGTCAGCTTCGCGCTGGACAAGGATGGCAACGGCATCACCATGTCGGTCTTCGTGAATGCGCCGTACGACCAGTTCGTCGGCAAGAACGCGCGCTGGTGGCATGCCAGCGGCGTCGACGTGCGCTTGGATTCCAACGGCTTCAAACTGAATACGCAGTCGCTGGCGGCCATGCTGGTGGGCGGCATCGCTTTCGAGGCGGAAAACGGCCGCAAGCCCGAAGAACCGGCGCCGGCCAATTCCAATTTCCGTCTGGCGGCTGACGAGGCCAGCGCCATGCGCGAGCCCGATGGTGAAGCCATTACCACCGTATTCTATTTCGACCAGTCCCTGCGCGGCTTGCAGCCCGGCGCCACGGTGGACTTCCGCGGCATCGTGCTGGGCGAGGTGCGCTCGGTCGGCATCGAATTCGACCCCGTGAAAAAGAACTTCCGCATGCCCGTTACCGTCAACCTGTATCCGGCCCGCCTGGGCATGCGCTTCAAGGCCGCCGTCGACGATGCGGAAGGATCGGCCGGCCACCAGCTGCTCGAACGCATGGTCAGCCGCGGCTTGCGCGCTCAGCTGCGCACGGGCAACCTGCTCACCAGCCAGCTGTACATCGCGCTCGACTTCTTCCCGAAAGCGCCGAAGGTAGCGCTGGACTTGAACAGGTATCCGCTGGAAGTGCCGACCGTGCCCAATACCCTCGATGAACTGCAGACGCAGATCGCCAGCATCGCCCGCAAGCTCGATCAGGTGCCATACGCGGAGATCGGCAACAACCTGAACGCCACCATCAAGCAGGCCAATACCCTGTTCAAGCAGCTCGATGGCCAGGTGGTGCCGGAAATGCGCGATACCCTGACGGCGGCGAAGCAGACTTTTGGTTCGGCTGAACAGGTGCTGCAAAAGGATTCGCCGCTGCAGTCGGACGTGCGCCAGGCCTTGCAGCAGCTGACGCAAACCCTGCAATCGCTCAATGCCTTGTCGGATTACCTGGAACGTCATCCCGAGTCCCTGATCCGCGGTAAAAAAGGAGATGAAAAAAAATGATGAAACCGATTTTTGCCGCGCTGCTGGCTGGCAGCCTGCTGGGCGCCTGCTCCACGCCCCAGCCCGAGCATTTCTATACGCTCAGCGGCGGCGCCGACGCGCAGCCGGCCAAACCCGTCAAATACTATGTCGAGGTGCTGACCGTCAGCGTGCCGCAGCAGGTGAGCCGCAACCAGTTTGTTGTGACGGCGCCGTCGGGCCGCATCGAATTGCTGGAGCAGCAGCGCTGGGCCGGGCCGCTGGCCGGCGAAATCGGCCAGGCCCTGTCGACGGCCGTGACGAACGACCTGGGCGCCATCGATGTGTTCCGCACGCCGCATCCCGACAACCTGCCCGTGTACCGCATCAGCACCAATGTGCAGCGTTTCGAGTCCGTGATGGGCCAGTATGCGCTGATCGACGCCGTCTGGAGCGTGCGCCAGCTGGCCAGCAACAAGGTGGTCACTTGCCGCACGGTCGCCAATGAAAAGGTGGGCGCCGGCTACGATGAACTGGTGCTGGGCCACCGCCGCGCCGTGGGCCGCATCGCCGCCGATACGGCCAGCGTGGTGCGCGCTTTTGACAACGGCAACGCCGCCTGCCCTGCCGCCTGAGCCGCTTTTCGCTACCCAGTCCCGGCGGCCGCTGGTAAAATGCGGCCATGGGAATGACCTTGTTCACGCGCCGCTTTACCGCCTGGATCGCCTGTTTCGCGATCCTGCTGGCGGCGCTCGCGCCATCGATTTCCCAGGCCGTCGCCAACGCCAAGCAGGAATCCGGCTCCGGCTGGGCGGAAATCTGCTCGGTGGCCGGTATCCGTTTTGTCCAGCTTGATCAGGCCGATGACGGCGCCGCCGATGGCAAGTCTGGCGGCAAGGCCATGCAGATGGAGCATTGCGCCTTCTGTTCCACGCATGCGGGTTCCGTCGGCCTGCCGCCCGCCAGCCCCGTGCTGCCGCTGCCTGTGGCCAGCGGTACGGCGATTTTCCCATCCCTGTACTACCAGTCCCCGTCACCGCTGTTCATCTGGTCCACGGCGCAGTCGCGCGCGCCGCCCACCCTCGTTTAAGTTTTTGCCTTTCCAATGCTGGCGCTGTCCACCTTGCGGTGTGACGCGCCGCATCCGCACACTTAAACGAGAATCACATGAACAAGACATTATTGGTGCTGGCCGCTGCCATCACCGTCGCTTACCCGTGCGCGCAGGCGCAGCAATTTGACCAGACTGACCACGCCATCGACACCGTCGTCGTTTCCGGCTCGCGCGCGCAATCGTGGCTGTCCGAGACGCCGCAAGCCATCGGCGTCGTCAATGCCAAGACCCTGGAACGCGACAAGCCCAAGACCATGGGCGATATCCTCAACCGCATCGCCGGCGTGTACTGGAACGACCTGGGCAACGAGCAGCACAGCATGAGCATCCGCCAGCCCATCGGCACGAATGCCGTCTACCAGTACCTGGAAGACGGCATTCCCATCCGCCCGCTGGGCGTCTTCAACCACAACTCGCTCAATGAAATGAACATGGCGGGCGCCAGCGGCGTGGAAGTGGTGAAGGGCGCCGCTTCCTCGCTGTATGGCAGCAATGCCGTGGGTGGTGCCGTCAATTTCCTGACGGCCGGCGCCAGCGCCACGCCGGCGGCCAAGGTGGGCGTGCGGCGCGACAGCGTGGGCGGTTTCACCCGCTACGATACGTCCGCCAGCGATACCTGGGGCCCGCTGGGACTGCGCTTTTCTCATTACAGCTCGCGCCGTTCGCGCGACAACTGGCAAGAGTACAGCTATGGCGACAAGGATTCGTTCTCGCTGCGCGCCGACTACGCGCTCAGCCCCACGTCGCAGCTGCGCGCCACCCTCGTCCACACGGATCTCGATGCGGCCATGACGGGCAGCCTGTTCGAGAACGATTACCGCAATAATCGCGGCAAGAGCCTGAACACGTTTAGCTACCGCAAGGACAAGACCACGCGCATGAATCTGGCGTGGGAGGGCGCGACGACGGCCAGTGGCATGAGCACCGTCACCGTGTTTACGCGCAAGAATGACCATGGGCAGATTCCCGCGTATTCCATCGGCAGCTGCGCAGGCATGCTGTGCAAGGGCGTCATCAACAACAACCACGTCGATTCGCTGGGGCTGGACGTGAAACACCAGCAGGAATTCGCGTGGCTGCGTACACGCCTGATCGCCGGCGTGTATGTGGACAAGAGCGACAATCCCTTCGTCAGCGACAATCTCTCCATCGTGCGCGATGCCGCCACGGGCCGCTACCTGCGCTACACGCTGGCCAATGCCAGCAATCCGCAGGGCGTGCGCGACTACCAGACGGACATCCTCAATACGGCCGTCTTCGCGCAATGGGAGTTCTCTCCGCTGCCTGGCACGCGCGTGGTGCTGGGCGGCCGTTCGGACGCCATCCGCTACGATTACCACAACAAGCTGGCGCCAGGTGGCAGCGCCAGTTACGGCGCGCCCGACGAGTCGCGCAGCTTTTCGCATGTGAGCCCGAAGCTGGGCGCCACCTACGCCATCGGCCAGGCGGGCAGCGCGTATGCGAACGTCAGCCAGGGTTTTACGCCGCCCGAGGTCAGCCAGCTGTATGGCAAGACGGGCATCGCCGACCTGCAGCCGTCCGTCTACAACAACTATGAACTGGGCTTGCGCTGGGCCTTTTTGCAGGGCCGCTTGAAGCTCGACGCGGCCCTGTACCGCCTCGACGGGCGCGACACCATCGTCAGCTATACGCTCTCGCCGGGGAATAGCGAAAACCGCAATGCGGGACGCACGCGCAGCGAGGGGCTGGAGCTGGGCCTGAACTACGACAGCGGCCCGTTCGACGCGCGCTTCGCCACGGCCATCGCGCGCCACCGCTACCTGCGCTACCAGGTGTCCGCCAGCCTCGATTACAGCGGCCGCAGCATGCCGCAGGCGCCGCGCGACATCACCTCGATCGAGATCGGCTACAAGCCCGTGGCCGGCGCGCGTATCGCGCTCGAAGCCGTGCACCAGGGCCGCTACTGGATGAATAACGCCAACACCGTGGAGTACAAGGGGCACGCACTGCTGAACCTGCGCGCCAGCTATCAGGTCGCGCGCGGGCTGGAAGCGTGGGCGCAGGTGCGCAACCTGGCCGATAAGCGCTATGCCGATTCGGCCAGCAGCAGTTATTCGGGTGTGGGCAATTACGCGGCCAATACGCAGAACCAGTACACGCCCGGCGCGCCGCGCAGCGTGATGCTGGGCCTGGGCTATACCTTCAACGCACTGTGAGGATGACCATGGACGATCACACCTTTCTCATCGCGCGGCGTAAAAGCCTGTACTGGCGCATCCACTTCTGGGCCGCGCTGATCGCCTCGCCGTTTGCGCTGGTGGCCACCCTGACGGGCATGCTGTATGTGTTCACGCCGCAGATCGAGGCCAGGCTGTACCAGCACCTCGACCATGTGGCGCCGCAAGCGTCGATGCTGCCGCTGGACGCCGCCGTGGCGGCAGCCGAACGGGCCGCGCCGCGCGGCTGGGCGGTGCAGCACGTGGTGCCGCCGTTCCAGGCCAACGATGCGGTGCAGGTGGCGTTTGCGCCGCCCGGTGGCGCGCAGGATGAGCATGCGGGCCATGGCATGCCGGTAAAGGTCAAGCCGAAGTTCGGCCTGCCCGCGCAAGCCATCATCGTGTATGTGAATCCGTATGACGCGCGCGTGCTGGGCAGCCTGGCCAGCAGCGAGCGTTTCGGCAACTGGGCGAAAAAACTGCATTCGCATCTGCTGCAAAACGATGGCTGGCGCTGGATGATCGAGCTGGCCGCCAGCTGGCTGATGGTGATGCTGGTGACGGGCGTGGTGCTGTGGTGGCCGCGCGGCGCCCAATCGGGCTTGCCGAAGCGGGGCGCGCGGGGGCGCAATGGCTGGCGCCAGTGGCATGCGTTCCTTGGCGTGGCGCTCGGTATTGTCAGCGTCGTGATCCTGACGACGGGGCTGACGTGGAGCCAGCAGGCGGGCGGGCGCATCCGCGCGCTGCGCGACGCCAGCGGCCAGGCGCCGCCGCCCGTGCCGCGCGGCCTGCATTCGACCGAGGCGGGCGCTCCGCTCGACTGGCAGGATGCGTGGAAGGTAGCGCGCAGCCATGCACCGGCCATCGCCGTGCAATTGACGGCGCCGGCCAGCCAGGACGATGTGTGGCGCGCCACCATGGCCGACCGCAGCCAGCCCACCTTGCGCTTCGACCTGCTGTTCGACGCCTACAGTGGCAAGCCTTTGTACTTTGCGGGCTGGGAGGCGCAGACGGCGTTCGGCAAGGCCACGGCCATCGGCATTCCATTTCATCGCGGCGAATTCGGCTGGTGGAACCAGGCCTTGCTGCTGCTGTTCGGCGCCAGCGTGCTGTTCTCGCTGGTGTCGGGCTGGGTGATGTTCTTCAAGCGCCGCCCGCCAGGTTCGCTGGGCCTGCCCCGGCTGCTGCCGGGCGCCTGGACGTCGCCTTCCGCGCTGGCCTGGCTGGCGGCGGCCACCATGTGCGCGCTGATGCCGCTGCTGCTCATTTCCGGCGGCATGCTGGTGCTGCTGGAACTGTTCCTGGCGAAATGCGGTGCGCGTATCGGCACGATGCGACTGCGCTAGAATAAGGGGCGCGGCCAGGCTCGTTGCCATGGGCCGCACCTTTGCAATGGCTGAACATGGTATTCATCGACTTTCCCGCCTTGTCCGCACTGGCCGCCGCGTCGGCG
Source organism: Janthinobacterium sp. 64 (assembly GCF_002813325.1). Classification (NCBI taxonomy): domain Bacteria; kingdom Pseudomonadati; phylum Pseudomonadota; class Betaproteobacteria; order Burkholderiales; family Oxalobacteraceae; genus Janthinobacterium; species Janthinobacterium sp. 64. The sequence goes on from NZ_PHUG01000001.1 coordinate 4,829,478, forward strand.
CTGGTGACCAAAAAATGCAGCTGCTGCGCCGTCCCGCTGGACGCCTGGCAACGGCTGCCCACTTCGCTGGAGCTGGACCGCTTTGAAGAAATCGGCACCCTGCGCGAAGACCCGTACGAGGAACCGACGTTTGCCGAGTACCACCCGCACGGCACGCGCTATGACAGCGCAGACGCGCCCGTCGCGCCGCGCTACTATCCCGCCAACCTGAGCCAGGTGGCGCGCTGCCTTGACTGCGGCCGCCACTACCTGCGCTACAACGAGGCGGGCGGCTATTTCACGGAGCTGCGCATCCGCGCGCTGCGCCCGGAATTGCTGGCCGACGCAGCGTGATGCGTCGCCGGGTTTAGTCTGCGCGCAGGAAATCGAGCAGTCGTCCCGTAATGGCCAGTTCCGCTTCGATGTTCGACAGGTGCGACGCGTCGACCGTGGCCAATTCCGCATGGAAGATAGCCTGCTGCATCAGCAAGGCATCGGCGATGGTGGTGACGGGATCGAGCGTGCCGGCGATGATCAGCGTGGGCGCGGCGATGTCCTGGATGGCGCCGCGCAGGTCGGCCTCGGCCAGCGCGTCGCAGCAGCTGGCGTAGCCTTGCGGATCCTGCCGGCGCAGCTTGTCGAGCATGGCGGCGATGGTGGCCGGGCGCGCGGCGATGAATTCCGGGCTGAACCAGCGTCCGGCCGCACCGTCCGCGATGGCGTCGAGTCCTTCCTGGCGCACGCTGCGCGCGCGGGTGGCCCACCCTTGCTGCGTGCCGATTTTGGCGGCCGTATTGGCCAGCACCAGCTTGTGCAGGCGCTGCGGCGCGTGGATGGCCAGCCATTGTCCGATCACGCCGCCCATCGACAGGCCGCAGAAATGCGCCTGGCCGATCCGCAGGTGGTCGAGCAGGCCTGCCACATCCTGGCCCAGCATCTGCACGCTGTAGGGGCCGGGCGGACTGGCCGAGGCGCCATGGCCGCGCGTGTCATAGCGCAGCACGTGGAAGTGCGGCGCCAGTGCTTCGGCTTGCGCATCCCACATGGACAGGTCCGTGCCCAGTGAGTTCGACAGCACTATGCAGGGTTTGTGCGGATCGCCTTCGCTGCGGTAATGCAGCGATAGTCCATTGATGTCTGCGATTGGCATATGCGCCCCTTATCCCTGATCGCCGCCACCGACAGGCAGCACGCTGCCCGTGATGTACGACGCTTCATCCGAGGCGAGAAACAGGATCGCGCCCACTTGTTCATCGATGCTGCCGTAGCGGTGCATGGCGCTGCTGGCGATGGTCTGGTCGACGATGCCCTGGTACCAGCGCAGTTCCTGCTCATTGAGGGGCGTGCTGTTGCGCGGAATCGCGCGCGGCGGCGCTTCCGTGCCGCCCGTGGCGATGGCGTTGACGCGGATGCCGTGTTGCGCGTTTTCCAGCGCCAGGCTGGCCGTCAGCGCATTCACGCCACCCTTGGCTGCCGCGTACGGCACGCGGTAGATGCTGCGCGTGGCGATCGACGAGACATTGACGATGGCGCCGCCGCCCTGTTCCAGCATGGCCGGCAGCACCGCGCGGCAGCACCAGAGAGTGGGGAACAGCGAACGGCGGATTTCCGCTTCGATCTGTTCTTCCCGGTAGACCTCGAAAGGCTGTGCCCAGATGGTGCCGCCCACATTGTTGATCAATACGTCGATGCGGCCGAAATCGGCCATGGCCAGTTCGGCCAGCTGGCGCGCGCCCGCATAGTGTTCCAGATCGGCCTTGCAGACGCTGACGCGCGCCCCCAGGGCAAGCGCTTCGGCGGCCACCTGTTCGACCAGATCGGCGCGATCGGCCAGTACCAGCTGCGCGCCTTCGCGCGCGGCGCGCAGCGCGACGCCGCGGCCTATGCCTTGCGCTGCGCCCGTTACCAGCACGACCTTGTTGGAAAATCGTTGACGATCACTCATTGTTCACGCTCCGCTGCTTGCCGAGAATTTCTCGTAGTAGAAGTTGGCGGGTGTCACACCCGTCTCATTGAGCCAGTTGCGCACCGCATCGACCATGGCGACGGGGCCGCACAGGTACACATCGACATCGCCGCCGTTCATCCATGCCGGCTCCACGTGGGCCGTCGCATAACCCTTGCGCGCATGCGCGCTGTCGGCGGCGGCCACGCAGGTGATATAGGAAAACTGTGGATGCGCGCCGGCGATGCGGGCAAGCTGTTCCAGTTCCACCAGGTCGTGTTCATTGGTGACGGCGTAGACCATGCGCACGGGCTGGGGAAAGCCGTGCGTGGACAGGGCGCCCAGCATCGACAAAAAGGGTGCGATGCCGGTACCGCCCGCCAGCAGCAGGACAGGGCGTTGCACGGGTCGCAGGTAGAAGCTGCCATAAGGACCGGCGAAGCTGGCCGCTGCGCCCGGCTGGGCCGCGTCGCTCAGGTAGCCGCTCATCTGTCCGCCGGGAACATTGCGCACCACGAACTGTGCCTGGGCCGCGCCCGGGGCCGAGCTGAACGAATACGAACGCGTCAGGCTGGTGCCCGGAATGGCCACGTTGACGTACTGGCCCGGCAGGAAGTCGAGCGCGGCAGGATCGGCCAGGTCGATGGCAAACGAAATCGTCGATGGCGACAGGTGGCGTACCGCTGCCACCGTGCCGGCGTGGCTGGCCACGGCCGTCTTGCAGGCGGCGGAGGTGGCCGGGATCTTCACCACGCAGTCGGAAGTGGGGCGCATCTGGCAAGCCAGGATATGCCCTTGCGCCGCTTCTTCCGGCGTCAGCGCATCCTCGATATAGCTCGACGCGGGCAAGTCGTAGCTGCCCGACTCGCAGTGCCCGCGGCAGGTGCCGCAAGCGCCGTCGCGGCAGTCGAGCGGGATGTTGATTTTCTGGCGATAAGCCGCATCGGACAGCTTTTCATTGTCGTTACATGAAATGAAGCGGGTGATCCCGTCTTCGAATTGCAGGGCGATGTTATGGCTCATCGTCGGTCTCCTTGCTGGTGAAGCTTGTTAAATGTGGTACACGTCGATGACCTGGTTGATGTAGTCGTTTTTCAGGACGACATATTTGTTCAGGATCAGCGGCTGTGCACCGGAAAAATCGATGACGTAGCGCGACATGCCGAAATAGCTGTAGTCGCGCTTGTAGCGATGGCTCAGCGTGTGCCAGTTGAAGCGCACCGTGCAGATGGCGCCGTCCTGGCTTTCCAGCTCGATGTTGGCGATGTTATGGCTGGTGCGCGTGTCCGGCATGGTGGCGCTGGAACGCTCGGTCTTGATGCGGAAGACGCGGTCTTCCAGGCCCTGGCGGGTCGGATAGAAGATCAGCGAGATTTCGCGCTGCGGATCGGTGACCAGGGTGTCGTCATCGTCCCAGGCCGGCATCCAGAACTGCGCATCCGGGTGATAGCAATCGAGCCAGTCGTCCCATTGTTCGTCGTCCAGCAGGCGGCTTTCGCGGTACAGGAAACTGGCGATGTCGTGCTGCGCGATGGCGGTCATGGCTGTTCTCCTTCTGCCGCCAGCGCCCGTTTCATGACGTCGAGCCAGTAGCGGTGCTGTACCGTGTACAGGCCTTCATCCTCGGTGCGCGCGCCACTCATGATTGGCTCCAGGCCGATTTCCTGTGCCGCCGCGTCGGCGCCGGCGATCCAGTGCGTGGCGCCGCGGCACATGTCGTTCCATGGCATGGCGCTGCCTGCATAGCCTTGCTGGCAGGCGCGGAATTCTTCCAGGTCGTCCGGCGTGGCCATGCCGCTGACGTTGAAGAAGTCTTCGTACTGGCGGATGCGCCGCGCACGCGCTTCGTCGTCCTCGCCCTTCGGCGCAATGCAGTAGATCGTCACTTCCGTCTTGTCGACGGAGATCGGGCGCAGCAAACGGATTTGCGAGCCGAACTGGTCCATCAGGTAGACGTTCGGATACAGGCACAGATTGCGCGAACGGCTGATCATCCAGTCCGCCGTCGGCTTGCCGAACTGGCGCGCGTAGTCCGCGTGGCGCGCGAAGTTGGGCCGGTCTTCCGGATTCGCCCATTGCGTCCACAGCAGCATGTGGCCTTGCTTGAAGGCGTAGAAGCCGCCGCCCTGGCGGCCCCAGTTGCCCGCATCCATGGCGCGGATCTTGTCTTCGCGCTGCGCCGCCTGCTCCTTGCGGCGGTTGGTGGTGGCGGCATAGTTCCAGTGCACGGCCGAGACGTGATAGCCGTCCGCGCCATTTTCCGCCTGCAGCTTCCAGTTGCCTTCGAAGGTATAGGTGGAGGCGCCGCGCAGCACTTCCAGGCCGTCCGGCGACTGGTTGACGATCATGTCGATGATCTTGCCAGCCTCGCCGAGGAATTCTTCGAGTGGCGCCACATCGTCGTTCAGGCTGCCGAACAGAAAACCCTTGTAGTTGGCGAAGCGCGCGACTTTTTTCAGGTCGTGCGAGCCTTCCTTGTTGAAGCATTCCGGATAGCCCGCGTTCTCCGGGTCTTTTACCTTCAGCAGCTTGCCGCTGTTGTTGAAGGTCCAGCCGTGGAACGGGCAGGTGTAGGTGGCCTTGTTGCCCCGCTTGTGGCGGCACAGCTGCGCGCCGCGATGGCTGCAGGCGTTGATGAAGGCGTTCAGCTCACCTTGCCGGTTGCGCGCGATGAAGACGGGCTGGCGGCCGATATGCGTGGTGTAGTAGTCGTTGTTGTTGGCGATCTGGCTTTCATGCGCCAGATAGATCCAGTTGCCTTCGAAGATGTGCTTCATCTCGAGTTCGAACAGCGCTTCATCGGTGAAGGCGCTGCGGTGCAGGCGGTGGTCGCCGCTCGCCTGGTCTTCGACCAGCAGGGCGTCCAGGTCGGGCGCCGCCGCCACGGCGGGCCGGTAGGGGTGGATGGGGATCATGGCATCACCTTCAGGCAGCAGCGCGGCTGCGGTCGACTTGCGAGGTCGGCGCCGTGGCCGTTTCCGCATACAGGTGGAAATCGAAGTCGATCGAGGCGAACGGCTGCTGCAGGTCTTTCGCGGCCAGGGTTGCCGGGTCGCTGATGCGCGTCACGGCCGGCACCAGGCCTTCGCGGCTGGCGAAGGCGAAGTCGTCCCACAGGTATTCATCGCCATCGATGTTGATCTGCGTGGTCAGCTGGCGCTGGCCGTCGGCACTGATGAAAAAGTGGATGTGGGCAGGGCGCTGGCCATGACGGCCCAGCAGGTCGAGCAGGCGCTGCGTGCTGCCGCCAGGAGGACAGCCGTAGCCCTTGGGCATGATGCTGCGGAACTGGTAGCGGCCCTGTGCATCGGCGTAGATGGTGCGGCGCAGGTTGAAGGCCGACTGGCTCTGGTCGAAGTACGAATAGTTGCCCAGCAGGTTGGCATGCCAGACTTCCACCTTGGCGCCCGGCAGCGGCTTGCCCTGCTGGTCGTAGACGGTGCCCTGCATCAGCAGCACTTCTGCCTGCGCGCTTTCGCTGCCGTCGTCAAGACGGGCAAAGCCTTCGCTTGCGGGGGCGCCGGCGACATACAGCGGACCTTCGATGGTGCGCGGCGTGCCGCCGTTCAGGCCCGCCTTGGCTTCGGCTTCGTCGGCGCGGATATCCATGAAGCGCTCCAGGCCCAGGCCCGGCGTCAGCAGGCCCAGTTCGTGCGAGGCGCCGGCCTGGGACAGGAAATCGAGACCGGTCCAGAATTCGGCGGGCTGGATGTCCAGGTCTTCCATGGCCTTGCACAGGTCGCCTACCAGGCGCAGCACGATGGCTTGCACGCGCGGGTTGGCGGGGCGGATGGCGGCGTCGACGATCCAGCTTTTTACCAGGGTATCGATGTCATTGTGTGTCATGTTTGTCTCCTCTGTTGGGAATGATGCTGCGGTGATTAAAGGTCGTTGGCGCGGATCGAGGATGGATGCCGGCACAGCGGCGTCACTTCGATCTGCATGTAGGGGTACAGCGGCAGCGACAGCAGCAGCGCGTGCAGCTCTTCGTTGCCAGCCACGTCGAAGATGCTGACGTTGGCGTACTGGCCGGCGATGCGCCACAGGTGGCGCCACTGGCCCTGTTCCTGCAGGCGCTGCGCCAGCGCCTTTTCTTCTTTTTTCAGCAAGTCGGCCCGGTCGGCCGGCATGTCGGGCGGCAGTCTTACATCCATCCTCACGTGGAACAGCATGGCAATCTCCTTATTGGCGCGCCAGGCGGCGCAGTTTGTCGGTGTCTATCTGTACGCCCAGTCCGGGGCCGGTGGGCACCTGCAGCATGAAGTCGCGGTACACCAGCGGTTCGCGCAGGATTTCCTCGGTCAGCAGCAGGGGGCCGAACAATTCCGTGTCCCACGACAGGTCGGCAAAGGTGGCGCACAGGTGGGCGCTGGCCGCCGTGCCGATGCTGCCTTCGAGCATGGTGCCGCCATACAGGCCGATGCCGGCCAGCTGTGCCACGGTGGCCACTTGCTGCGCGGGGATCAGCCCCCCCGACTGGGTGATCTTGACGGCATACACGTCGGCGCTGCCGGAGCAGGCCAGGCGGAAGGCGTCGCCGGGGCCGTGCAGCGCCTCGTCGGCCATGATGGCGACGTCGAAACGGGCAGCCAGGCGGCCCAGCGCGGCCGTGTTATCGGCGCGCACCGGTTGTTCGATCAGGTCCACGCCGCCATCCTGCAGTGCGGCGATGCCGCGCATGGCATCGAGTTCGCTCCATGCCTGGTTGACGTCGACCCGCACGCTGGCCGCGTCGCCCAGGGCGCGCTTGATGGCCAGCACGTGCGAGACATCGTCAGCCACGCTGCGCGAGCCGATCTTCAGCTTGAAGATGCGGTGGCGGCGCAGTTCCAGCATCTGCTGCGCTTCGGCGATGTCCTGCGCCGTGTCGCCGCTGGCCAGGGTCCATGCGACAGGCAGCGCATCGCGCACGCGGCCGCCCAGCAGTTCGCTCAGCGGCACGCCCAGGCGCTGGCCCTGCGCATCGAGCAAGGCTGTCTCGATCGCGCATTTGGCAAAGCGGTTGCCCTGGATGGTCTTGCGCACTTTCGCCATGGCCATGGCCACGCCGCTCGCCTCCATGCCGACCAGCAGGGGGGCGATATGCGTGTCGATATTTGTCTTGATGCTTTCCGGGCTCTCTTCGCCATAGTTCAGGCCACCGATGGTGGTCGCTTCGCCCCAGCCCTCGATGCCGTCGGCGCAGCGTACGCGCACCAGCACCAGCGTCTGCGACTTCATGGTGGCTACCGACATCTTGTGCGCGCGGATGGTTGGCACGTCGGCGAGGATGGTTTCTATGCTGAGTATCATATTTAATTTGTATAATGTGAGCAGGTATGTGTACGATATTCCCCGTTACACCCCACGTCCAACACTGTTTTGGTATGGTTTCAATACTTAAAAGGTATATATGGAGCTGCGTCACCTGCGTTATTTCGTCGCCGTCGCGGAAGAGAAGAATTTCACGCGGGCCGCCGAGCGCCTGCACATCGCCCAGCCGCCCCTGAGCCGCCAGATCCAGCAGCTGGAAGAAGAGCTGGAAGTGCAGCTGATCGAAAAGGGATCGCGTCCCTTGCGCCTGACCGAGGCGGGACGCTTCTTTCATGCGCATGCGCAGGAGCTGCTGGCCAAGGCCGCCGACCTGAAGACCATGACCCAGCGCGTGGGCAAGATCGAGCGCACCTTGTCGATCGGCTTTGTCGCCTCCACCCTGTATGGCCTGCTGCCGGAGATCGTGCGGCGCTTTCGCGAACGCTATCAGGCGGTGGAGATCAGCTTTCACGAGATGACCACGATGGAGCAGCTGCAGGCATTGAAGGAAGGCCGTATCGACGTCGGCTTCGGCCGCCTCAAGCGCGAGGATGCCGCGATACGCCGCATCGTGCTGCGCGAGGAGCCGCTGATCGTGGCGCTGCCCATGGGGCACCGGCTCGCCGCGCAAGCAGGGCCGCTGAAGATGAACGACCTGCTGCACGACCCGCTCATCGTCTATCCGAAGTCACCCCGTCCCAGCTTTGCCGATCAGGTGCTGGCCACCTTCCGCGACCGCATGATCGTGCCGGAACAGGTGATCGAGGTGCGCGAACTGCAGATCGCCATCGGTCTGGTGGGCGCCGGCCAGGGCATTGCCATCGTGCCCGACAGCCTGCAGGGCATGAAGCGCAACGACGTGGTGTACCGCGCCATCGACGACCGGCGCGCCGTATCGCCCATCATCTTCAGCGTGCGGCTGATGGACCGCTCGGAAGAACTGTCCAACATGCTCAGCGTAATCTATGAGATCTACGACGCCTGCAAGCTGCCGCACGTGAAGGAAATGCTCTGACGCGGCAACGGGGTTAGAACGCGTGGCGCACGCCCATCAGCACGCCGGACTGGTTCAGCCCCGCGCCCACGGTACCGCCAGCATCGAGGGCGATGGCGGCACCGCCCTTGTTCTGCATGCGGCCCAGGGAGGCGTGGACGGCCGTGCGCTTGGACAGGTAATAGGTGGCGCGCAGCACCGCCAGATTGGATGCCTTCGGGCTGTCCTTGACGTCCAGGCGCGACAGCTGGCCATCGAGCTGCCACGGGCCGTCGAAGGTGTAGGACGCGCCCAGGTAATACAGGCCCAGGCGGCTGTCGCTGGCCGCATCGATGCGGCGCTCGATGGCGCCGCCGCCGATCTTGGTTTGTCCCAGCACCGCGTAGCCATTGAGCGAAATGCGCCGGTCGGTATCGGTTGCGCGCAGCAGGCCGTTGGCCGCGCCGGGGCCGCCGCGCAGCTGGTCGTACGATGCCGAGGCGCCCCATGTCCTGGTATCCCAGGCCAGCATGCCCGTCACCTGGCGGCAGGCGCGCGCATTGCCCGGCACTTCCCCCGCGCAGCCGGTGGCGGCCGGCCCGCCCGCCGAAGATGCATCGCGCCCGAAGCTGTAGGTGGCGCCCACCGTCAATTCCTTGAACACGCCCAGGTAGCCGATGGCGTTGTCGCTGCGCGCATTGGGCAGGTACAGATCGAGGCTGCTGATGCTGAAGATGTTGGGCCCGATGATGTCCGACCTGGCGGTGGCGAGGAAGGTCATGTTCACCTGCCGGCCCAGCATCAGCTGGCCGTAGGCATTTTTCAGGCCGACATAGGCGGCGCGGCCGAACAGGCGGTTGCCCTGGCCCGTTGTGCCCGTGTCGGCGCCGATGCCCGTTTCCAGGGCGAAGATGGCTTGCGCGCCGCCGCCCAGGTCTTCGCTGCCGCGAAAGCCGATGCGCGAGGGCAGCGAGGCCGTCAGCGACGGCATCTTGACGATGCTGTCGCCGGCGGCATTGGCATTGGTGGTGTAGGCCACGCCCAGGTCAAGCAGGCCGTACATGGTTACTTGCTGGGCCTGTGCACCCGTGCTCAGGCATCCTGCCGCGATCAGTGCCGTGCAGGCGGTGGTGTTGTTCATGCTGGTCTCCGTTGTTGTCGTAAATGTAGTCGTGCTTATCATTGAACGGCGCGCGCGCGTGGCGGCATCGCCGGTGCCGCTTGCACCGAGGCCGAACGGCCATGGCGTATCAGCGATACGGCGATGACGGCGATGGCCGCGGGGATGGCGATGGCCATGAAATTCTGTTCCAGCGGCAGCGCCATGCCGACCAGCGTGCCGATGGCGATGGGCGCCAGGATGGCGCCGCTGCGGCCCACGCCCGATGCCCAGCCGATGCCGGTCGAACGGATCGCCATCGGATAGAACTGGCCCGCATAGGCATAGGTGACGATCTGCGTGCCGATGGTCGAGGCGCCGGCCAGGCCCACCAGCAGGAACAGCAGTTCGGTCGGCACCTTGAAGCCAAGCAGCGTAATCGACACGGCCGCCAGCGCGTACATGCCCATCAGCACATACTTGATGTTGAAGCGGTCCGCCAGCCAGCCGCCGCCGACGGCGCCGATGACGGCGCCGAAATTCAGCACCAGCACGAAGGTCAGGGCCGAACCGAGGCTGTAGCCGGCGCTGGCCATCAGCTTGGTGAGCCAGGAGCTGAGCGCATACACCATGAACAGGCACATGAAAAAGGCGATCCAGAACATCGCGGTGCTGAAGCCGCGTCCATCCTGGAACAGCTTGCCGATGGGGGCGCTCTCGGCGCGGTCCTGCGCGGGCAGGGCGAAGCGGTCGCCCGCATCGGGACGATACGACGGCTCCATGCGCGCGACGATCTGCTTGAGTTCATCGAGGCGGTTTTCGCGGATCAGGAAGGGCATCGATTCGGGCAGCGTTTTCAGGATCACGGGTATCAGCAGCACGGGCAGGCCGGCGGCCAGGAAGACGGACGACCAGCCATAGGTTTCCAGCAGTCCCTTGCCCAGCAACGCCGCCAGCATGCCGCCCACGGCATAGCCGCTGAACATCAGGGTGACCATGGTGGCGCGGATTTTCTTCGGCGAGTATTCCGTCATCTGCGCCACCACATTGGGCATCACCCCGCCGATGCCCAGCCCTGCCAGGAAGCGCATGGCGCTGAAGGTGTACGGGTCGTGCGTGAAGCCCGCCGCCGCCGTGAAGACGCTGAACAGCGCGATGCAGATGGCGATCGCCTTGCGCCGTCCGATGCGGTCGGCGATGGTGCCGAGGAAGATGGCGCCAAACATCATGCCGAACAGCGCGGAACTGACCATGAAGCCCGCGTTTTGCGCCGTCACGCCCATGTCCTTCATGATCGAAGGCAGGGCGATGCCGGCCACGGCCAGGTCATAGCCGTCGCAGATGATGATGAGGGCGCACCACAGCAGCACTCCGGCATGGAAGCGGTTGAAACGGGCCTTGTCGGATAATTCGTGTACGTCGATATGTCGCATGATGCAAGTCTCCTGGGTGTTGTTGTGGGGTGTGGAGGGCCAGCCGCGCGGCCGGATGGGCGTGCGGGTGTGGTGAAGGGAAGTACGGGATGTGCGTCAGGAGGGGCGCGCGGCCTGCCGCCGCCCGGCATGCAGGAGCCAGCAGGCCAGCATGCCGATCAAAATGCCCCAGAAGGCCGAGCCCAGGCCCAGGAAACTCATGCCCGAGGCGGTGGCAAGGAAGGTGATGACGGACGCTTCGCGGTGGTCTTCGGCCGCCGCGATGCCGGCGAGGTTGACGGTGATGGCGCCCAGCAGTGCCAGGCCGGCCAGGGTGGCCACCAGTTCGCGCGGCAGGGCGGCGAACAGCATCACCAGCGAGCCGCCGCACAGGCCGGCGAGCAGGTAGAACAGGCCGTTGGCCACGCCGGCGATGTAGCGCCGCGCGGGATCGTCGTGCGCATCGCGTCCCGTGCACATGGCTGCGGTGATGGCGGCGATGGCGATCGTGATGCCGCCCGCGCAGGCCACGGCCAGCGAAGCGATGCTGCTGGCCGTGAGGATGGGGCGCACCGGGCTGTCATAGCCGGCCCCGCGCAGCACGGCCATGCCGGGCAGGTACTGGCCGGTCAGGGTGGTCAGCACCAGCGGCAGCGCCAGGCTGAAGGTGCCGGCCCACGACCAGGTGGGCGCGATGAAGTGCGGCGTGGCCAGCTCCAGCGTGATGCCGTCAAAGTGCGTGTGGCCGCCGGCCCAGGCCAGCAGCGCGCCGCTGAGCAGCAACAGCACGATGCAGTAGCGCGGCAGCAGGCGCTTGAACACCAGGTAGGCGGCGATCATGCCGCAACTGAGGAGCGGCAGCGAGCCGATGGATTTGAAGGCATTCAGGCCAAATGGCAGCAAGATGCCGGCCATCATGCCGCTGGCAATGCCTTTGGGGATGAGCGCCATCAGACGGTCGAACTGGCCCGTCACGCCGATGGCCAGCAGAATCAGCGCGGCCGTCAAGTACGCGCCCACCGCTTCGCTGACCGGCATGGCGGGAAACAGGGTGATCAGGAGCGCCGTGCCGGGCGCGGACCAGGCCGTGATGACGGGGAGGCGCAGCTTCCAGCTGAGGAAAATGCCCGCCAGCCCCGCGCCGATGGAAATGCCCCAGACCCAGGAGGCAAACATGGCATTGCTCATGTCCGCCGCCTGGGCCGCCTGGTAAAAAATCGCCAGCGGACCCGCATACGACACCAGCACGGCCATGAATCCGGCGGCCACGGCTGATACTGACCAGTCGGCCAGACGCAACCCGCCGGCGGCCTGGCCGCCGTCGCGCGGTTCCGGCTGCAGCCTGGCTGCGTGCTGCTGTGGTTTTATGCTGTGCGGCAAGATATCACCTTGATTGTTATCTGATATATATAGAATAGATAACTGGTGCGGTGGCGTCCAACACCGATTGGGTATCCATTCGATACTTAAAAGGTATGCGTCTGGGCAGCGATCACATGCGCCGGGAAAGCGCCCGCCGTGTTTGCACCTGCGCAGAAATTGACATGGCCAATAGGAAAACGCCACAAATCGTGGTACTTTTTGCATGGTTGCTGGTCGATAAATTCTTGCGCAGAGGTCCGAACGACATGTCTTTTCTGATAGTACTGGCCGCCCTGGCCTTCCTCATGCTGGCCGCCTACCGTGGCTACAGCGTGATCCTGTTTGCTCCCGTGGCCGCGCTGGGCGCCGTGCTGCTGACCGACGCGTCGGCAGTGGCGCCCGTGTTCAGCGGCATCTTCATGGAAAAGATGGTGGGCTTTATCAAGCTCTACTTTCCCGTGTTCCTGCTGGGCGCCGTGTTCGGCAAGCTGATTGAACTGTCCGGCTTTTCCCAGTCCATCGTGGTGGCCGCCATCCGCTACATCGGCCGCTCGCGCGCCAATGCCGTGATCGTCGCCGTGTGCGGCGCCCTGACGTATGGCGGCGTATCGCTGTTCGTGGTGGTGTTTGCCGTGTATCCGTTTGCGGCCGAACTTTACCGCCAAAGCAACATCCCCAAGCGCCTGATGCCGGGCGCCATCGCCCTCGGTGCCTTCAGCTTCACCATGGACACCTTGCCCGGCACGCCGCAGATCCAGAACATCATTCCCACCACTTTTTTCCAGACCACGGGCTGGGCCGCGCCCTGGCTGGGCACCATCGGCGCCGTGCTGACGGTGGCAACGGGCCTGGCCTACCTGGAATGGCGGCGGCGTTCGGTGATGGCCAGCGGCGAAGGCTATGGCGGCGATACCGAGCCGGTCGCCCCGGCCGACCCGGCGAATCTGCCGTCGCCGCTGCTGTCGCTTGCGCCGCTGTTGCTGGTGGGTGTGGCCAATTTCCTGCTGACGCATGCGATACCGCGCTGGTATGGCGCCAGCCACGTCATCACCAGCGATGAACTGCCGGGCCTGCATGCGCCCGTGACCACCTCGATCAGCGCCGTGGTCGGCATCTGGGCCGTCGAAGGGGCCTTGTTGCTGGGCATTTTGCTGGTATGCGCCACCGCCTTCGGGCGCATCAAGGATTCCTTTGCCGAAGGCACGAAAACCGCCGTCGGCGGCGCCCTGCTGGCCGCCATGAATACGGCCTCCGAATATGGCTTCGGCGGCGTCATTGCCGCGCTGCCCGGTTTTATCGCCGTCAGCAATACGCTGCGCAGCGTGCCCGACCCGCTGGTCAATGCGGCCGTCTCGGTGACGGCCCTGGCCGGCATCACGGGGTCGGCCTCGGGTGGCATGAGCATCGCGCTGGCCGCCATGTCCGACAGTTTCATCGCCGCCGCGCACCAGGCCCACATTCCGCTCGAAGTGATGCACCGCGTGGTGGCCATGGCCAGCGGCGGCATGGACACCTTGCCGCACAACGGCGCCGTCATCACCCTGCTGGCCGTGACTGGACTGACGCACCGGCAGTCGTACCGCGATATTTTCGGCATCACCGTGATCAAGACGGGCGTCGTGTTTTTGGTGATTGCTACCTACTATCTGACCGGGCTGGTGTGAGTCATCGGTTTGCGGACGCGAGGATTGCACCAGGGTTAAGGGTGATCGATTGCTGGAACATGATCGACAACTTGCACGGTTAATTCGCCTATCGGCACTCGCCGTGCAGAACCGCTGACCGGCTCGAACAGCACGATAGCGGAAGGTGTCGAGACGACCACCCGACCAATTGCCACCCGGGTAGCATCCTTGAAAAGCGCAACGCAGTTGGCTGTCGAGATGACAGGCACAGTCTTTTTTCGCGGGGTGGACAACATCTGCAGCAGCGCCGCATGCGCTCTGACGGGCTCGCAAGTGGCGGGGCTGATTACAAACTTCCTGAAGTAGTGGGTTCCCAGTTGCATGCCAAACATGGGGACGATGGAAATCAGGATCACGGTGAATATGAGACCACCGGTAAGCAAAAATGGACTAATGAATATGAATCCGCCAAATAAGCCCGATTTGATCACCCCCTTGGCCAATAGGCGGCCGCTTGAGTCATGCTTGGTCGGGCGCCCAAAATAGCGCCAGAAACTATTCGGTCCCATGAGTGTTTTGGCTTGGCGGGTTCCTGAGTAAAGCAGGGCGTATATAAAAATGAACATGCCCGCTGTCGCCACAAGACTGGGTTGCCAAGCCTGTTTAAGCATCGGCTGCCATTTGATTGCATCGATTCCCAACACCGCGGAAATCATGGCGTATACCGATAAGCCGAGGAGATCCAATGCGGATGTATAGACTGTCTGGTGTGGTATGCCAAATGTCGTTTCAACCGCCATGGCGACGCCATAACCAAGCAATGTAAGGGTCAGGCTGATGGCCGAAATGATCGTGATACCCCATGTCATGTTGTTGCTGGCCTTCTTGACAGCGTTGCTATTGTCACGTGACAGCCTGGTGCGCATGGCGCCAGATGCCGTACGCTTGCCTTGATTCACCTGAGGTGTTCGTGTCATGCTTGGGCGCATTATCATGCTCCTTGTTGGGGTGCTTGGCGTCTGTTTCCTGATGCCTGTGTGGACTGCTCCGGCTGCTTTGGCGGATGATTCATCATGGTAATGACGCCTTCTCAGAAAGTTCCATCGCCCAACGAACTGATTTGTGACGCGAAGTCAGGCAAGGAGAGGTGCTGACGGCATTGGCGGTGCTGGTCGGGGTGAGCGGATACGAATCTCAATTGATCGTGTACGAACGCAAAGCATGCGGTCAGTGTTCAGCAGTTTGCTTGAGTTGGCTGACGTCTCTCAGCACCTGTCCATATGATCGATACAAGTTGGCCGCCGGCAGACGGCCTTGTTGTGCCATTAGTGCATGCACCTGCTGCAGGCGATAGAAGGGTACGCGTGGATATTCATGATGCTCGATATGGTAATGGATACGATGTGGTCCGACGAAAAAAGTTTGCCAGCTGCGCCGTACGACGGTACGCGCACTGAATCGCTGATCTTCCGACGCCCGGTAGCCGGCATGCTCGGTGATCGCGCGTATGCGCCCGAACAGTGGTAGCAAGGTCAGCGCTGGCAAGATCCAAAGCCCGACATACAGCGCTGCATGTCCCGCCGCCGCGAGCAGGCCGATCATCACGCCCTGCACCGCAACGATGCTGGCGATTGCGTAGAACCGCTTGCCGTGGCCGGCAGTCTTGTGCGGATTGCGGCCACGCTGCCTGGCGCGCACCAGCTTGCGCGCGCTGAGGAAGTACCCAATGCCGGTGGCATCTTTGAACAAACGCCACACCAATTCCCTACGCGTTACGGGGTAGTCGTCAATGCCGAATATGGTGGCGACCGGATCGTCGGCCACCATTGGCGCGCGGTGATGCTGCAAGTGCCCGCTGCGATAAAAATCCATCACCAGCAGCAGTGGCGCTGCCGCGAACAGCTGGCCGGCGATGTCGTTCAGGCGCCGATGCGACAGCAGGGTGCCGTGAGCGCTTTCATGCATCAGCACGGCTAGCGCGAGCTGGGTGCGGGCGATCAGTATCGCGCTCAGCAGGAGCACCAGCGGATGGGAAAAGCGGATAGCCGCGACGAAGCAGGCAGCAATCAGCGCCCAGTCAAGCGCGACGGCGAGTAGTGCGCGCGGATTGCTGATCGTTGTGAGATGCGCCGGTAATGGGGGCTTCATGATGGACGCCTCATCGTTGGACAGACCGCGCAGCCAGCTGGTACAGCACCGCTACCCAGCTCTGCAGGCGTGCGCCGGCTACCGCGCGGCCGTCCGGCGCAGGCAAGCTTGGGGTGTTTTGTAGCAGATCGGCGCACGCGCTGCACAGGTCGTGGGCGAACGTGGCCGCGTCGCCGCGCCAGACGACGATGCGATGTGCCAGCCCCAGCGCCGCCGCGCGCGCTGCGTTGATTTTCTGCTCCGGCTGCTCGGTTAGCACCAGCACGATGGGCCGGCCGTAGACCAGCGCCACCGACAACGCCGCCATGCCGGGTGCCGAGACGATCAGGTTGCTGGCGGCAGCTTGCCGCACCCAGTCGGCGTCCTGCGCCTGCCATCGCGCGCGTCCGGCATAGCCTTCGCCGACCAGCGTTGCGTGCATGCCGGCGAGACCCAAGCCTGTTTCAATGCCATCGGCCAGGCAGGGGTCGCGGAAATGGGGATTGAGGTAGACGGCAGCGCACGCCTGCGCGCGCGGCACTGTGGCGTCGAACAGCGCGGCCACAACGACCGGAGTCGGCAGGCGGAATGTGGCGCCGTCGCAAGTCGCCTCGTAGCTGAAGTCGTGCTCAATGCGCGCTAGGCTGGCGTTGATCTGCCATCCGACGATGCGATGGAACAGGCGTGACAGGATAGCTGGTAGTCGCCCGGAAAAATTGTTTTGGACCGCCTGCCGCAAGCTGGCGCCGTAGACGTGTACCACCTTGCCCCGCCATGCCGGCATGCAGCCCATGAACAGCAATGCCGGGTGGAAGGAGTCGTTGATGATTAAGTCCGCGCTGCGCAGAGCGACGCGTAGTTGCATCATGTCGCGCCACATCCGCGACGGTCGGAACAGATAGTTGGCGATATTTGCGTCGGTTTCTGCGGGCAGCATGTTTTGCCGGGTGTCGAACTGGACTGCGTAGTGGCGCGACAGCAGGTGGGCAGTGATGCCGAAGCCGGCCAGGAAAGCGACCCCTTCGTCCGATGTGGTCAGTACGTCGACATCGGCGCCGCATTCGCGCAACGCATGCGTGAGTAGTTGCGCGCGCATCAGGTGGCCGCGGGCGTCGGCCGTTGCCAGATAGCTCACCTTGATGGTGTTCATGGACGTGCGGGCCACAGCCGCAACGCGGCGCCGGCCAGATACATGATGAGCGCGCTGGAGACGCCCCAGGCACGGTCGATGGCGCGAATCTCATCGAGCAGCGATGCCAGGCTCCCGTGTTCGGACGGCAGCACCAGACGCGCCAGCGTATGCTGGCACAAGCGCACGTGGCGTTCTTCATCGCTCAGCACGCCAACCAACAGCGGATATAGCGGATGAACTGCGCCAATCAGCGCGCAATGGCGCCGCAGAACGCGGGTGAACGTCTGTTCGGCGCACAAGCCGATAGCGAACGCCGGGATGAGGTGGCCTGCGGAAAAGCTGGTAGCGTAGCGATGCGCGAGTGTGCGCCATTGCGCGATCTTGCGCAGGGTGAGCGCATCGGGCCGCGCGGACAAAGGCATCGGCGCTATCCCGCCCCGCGCCGTTAGCGCAGCGGCAAACAGCGAAGCATGATGCCGTTCGTCCGCCAGGTGCTTTTCCATTTGTCGCACCAGCCAGGCCGGCGGCTGGCCCAGCAGGTCAGACTGCAGCGCGATTTCGCTGGCCTCTTCGCCAATCAGGTAGATACGCAACAGCAGCCGTTCACCGGCCACGCTGGCATGCAGTTGGCGCAGGGCGGCACGCTTGATGCTGTCGACCCAGCGTGCCTGCATGGCCGGCAAGCCGCATAGTGGCGGCGCTGCCAGGCTGGCCGGCAGCGGCCATCCATCAGCGTGCAAGCGCATCGCCTGCCGCCAGTTGATTGCCCAGCACCAGCCCGATAAAGTTTTGCTGCAGGAAAGCCGCCGCCGCATCGCCGGCCCCGGCAAAGGCCTGTTGCTGGTCGCCGTAACGCAGGTAGCCCTGGCCGTGCACGGCGCCGATGGTCAGCTTGTCGCGCGCGGCGAAGCCACGCTTCATCAGCTGTTTGAGCAGCGGCTGGTCGCTCAGGCCGTACAGGAACAGTTCGCGCTGGACCACGTGGTCGGGGATTTTGCCGGTCAGCGCTTCGAGCTCGAATGACCAAGTGCCGTGCGCCAACAGGGCGCCGGGGTTGCCGGCGCTAGGCGGATCGCTGCGCAACCGTGCGCGCATCACCGGCTTGGCTACCTTGGCCGCACCGAGCGCGATGGTGATGTCGGGATCGCCCGTGTTCGCGCTGCGGTTGTCACGTACCTGCACCAGGTGGCTGGACAGGCGCGCTGCCAGGGCGGGATCGGACACCAGCTTTGTGGCTTGCTCGAACGATACCAGCACACGTCGGCCACTTGCTGCCGGCACGTCCACGAGATAGGGGTCGATGCGTACCGCGCTGAACGCCCCCTTGACCGGTGTATGCGCATGGCTGCTGACGGACCAGCCGTCTCCGGATTTGCTCAGTATCAGATGGACGCTGACCGGTACGCGACGGCCCGCTTCATCCAGTGCCGAGCCTTGCAACAGCACGTCGCCGACGATGGTTTTTTTGTCATAACTACGAGCGTTGTTGAAGTGGATCTGGTGCGAGCTAGTGTCGACTGCTGCCGTGGTAGCCTGGTCGTCGAGGCCGATGCGGTTGCACATCTCGGCGCGCATGCTCACCTCGGGTAGCGGGCAGCCGCTGCTTGATGCAAAATAGTGAACGCCGCGTCCCTCCAGGTCGGTGGCGCCGGCGCTAAAGGTCAGCGCCATCGCGCTCAAGGCTGCCCATTGCAAAGTGGTGTAGGAACGGTGCAACGTCATGCTAGGGTTTCCCGTGGTTAGCGTTCATGGTAGGACAGCGACTGTGCGTCGGCGCCCTCGGCGGCTGCGCTGCGGATACCCAGGCCCCGGCACAGTGCGCCAAGCATGTCCAGCCCGGAAAAAATTCCGATCAGGGTGACGGCCGACACCCAGCGCAGGCCGCGCACCGGCGCTGCATCCTGATGGTTGAGCGCGCGCAGGCTGTACCACAGCCGCGCCGTCAGCACGCAGAGCGGTCCGACAGGGCCGCTATGACCCAGCCATTGCATAGACCTTGGCAGATAGGTGCGCACCAGGTGGGGCGTCAGGCCGAGCGTGTCCTGTCCGCGCATCCAGCGCAATTTGAGCAGCTCGAAGCGGGTATCGGGCAGCTTGTGCTCGGTGTGTGCCCGCGCCGCGTAGTGCAGAGCCACGCCAGCAGCTTGGAGGCGCAGGCCCAGCACCTGACAGTGCGCGCGGTACACGCCGTCGAGTGGCTGATAACGGTGCTGCGCGAACAGCTCGCGCAAGAACACCACGTTGTTGGCGTAGAAGTTGCGCGTCGCGCGCGCTTGCAGCCGGCTGGGGAAGTACATGAAGTCAATCGTGGTGAGGGCGGTGCCTGCCACGGTGGCGGCGTAGCTGGTACGGCCGGCCACCACTGCCGGTGGCGCTGCGTCCGCCAGCGGCGCGATCAGCTGTTCAAGCCAGTCGTGTTCGGGCTTGCAGTCGGCGTCGGCGAAGCAGACGTAGTCGCAGCGGTCGGCATGGACGGCGTCGAAACCGTCGTTCTTGGCCTGGTAGTCGCCGGTGCTGGCATGGATCCGCACGAAGTCGATGCTGCGGCCTGCCAGGCGCTCCGCGCTTGTGCGAATGCGCTCGCACAAGCCGTCGTGCGTGACGACCACTTGCGCGAGTGCGCTCAGTGCTACGCTCTGTTGCGCCAGCAGGCCGATCACATGCAGCAGGCTGGCGCCGGCCGCATCCAGGCCGGCGCCGCCGCGCAGGTTATTCGTCTCCAATACCAGAGCGGTACGCGCGGCAACGTGTTCATGCGGCATATTGTTTTCCATTGCCCAAACAAGACGAGGGCCGTTAATTGCTCAAATCGGTGCACCTTTGCGTGACCGGCCCTTCAACTCTACCCAGATGAGGCTGCTAATCCAGCCAAGCTGCAGGCGTACGGATTGTCTATTCCGAGATGCCATTTTGCTTTGCCAGTTCCGAACCCATTTTGTTTTTGGACAAGATCATCATGAGTTTTCCCCATTTGGCTAACGGTCACTGCACGGGCGTTCATTGATGAGAGGTCCCCGCATATAGATGCCAAGGGCCAGTTATCCCACTGTGGCACTGGCCTTGCCGATGAGCGAGCATCCGCATGCCGTCTTGCAGCCATGTATGGACACCGGAATCCCCCCGGCGGAGCAGCAATGATTTATTGAAGCCATGCGGCGCGCCACCGGGATAGCGCTGTGGGCACATGACTTCGTCGCCTAGTCGCGCAATCGCCTTGCCACCGATATCGTGTGTGGGTGAGCCGAGGCATATATCCATCGTTGTCGTAATTTTTCCATGGCTAAACAACAGGGATGCCAGGTTTTCGGTCAACGTAGAAGGGCAGTAGCTGACTTGTCAGTTGAGTTCCCGATTTTTTGCTGTTCGCGTTTATAGAAGCGCTTTCCCGCCATTTTTGAAACGTATCCGCCATATCCCCAAACTGTGCCGGTCCCGCCATCCCGGAGCACTGACTAAACAACTCACTGCGCAATTGAAACGCCACATTCTTCGCCTCGCTCAACACGTTGAGTTCGCTGTCCAGGGCCATGCTGCGCAAATTCAAGTGGCCCTTTCGTGCTCCACCTTCATTGTTTCGCTCATGCCGGCCTTGCGGGCCAGGTCATAGGTCGGTAAATCCATGCTGTCAGTCTCCCCGGGGGGGCAGGATAAACACATACATCGGCTTCAGATACGCGCTTCGAATTGCAGGAAGGTGATGATGTTCAAGAGCATGCGGACTCCTGTTTATTGACCAGTATTGGAGTCGGAGTTGCCTTCCTGCCTGGACCAAGCGGGACGCTTGTCTTCCGGAACGTCTGCCTGGAAAATAGAGTCAATATTTTGCAGTGTATTTGCGTCATATAGCATGAGAGTACCTGCAAAATGCCTGCCTCCACAATCAATAGCGACCTGCTTTCCTCCCATCCAGAACCAATAATCCCGGATGAACGGTTCACACTTTATATATCGAAGCCTGCTATTTCTATAAATTGCAAGTTGACTGGAACTTGGCCCTACATCTCCCTCCGCAATCCATGAATTTAACACTAGCCATGCTGCGGAATGCTTATCTGGCGCTAAGGTTGCTCTTGCTGCACGGCCATTTTTTGTTATCTTTTTATCTCGGCCGTCAGGAAAAATAATATGAATGTTCTTTGCAGTGTCGATGTAGATGGATTCAAATTTATTGATATTTATTGAGTGACAATTTGATGTAAATATTATCAAAGCGATTGATATTAATTTTTTCATTATTCAGCTCCTGAATATTTCACCTGACGTCTGGTTCCATTTACACCGCCGAGTATCCATACTTTTACCACAGCCGCTCCAGCGCCAAGAGAGGAATCCGGGTGCAGGCAGGCCAAGGATCCATCTCGGTACCGCGCGGGATGGTCAGCACCGGCGCCTCGCCCGCCGACTTGATGGAAGGATACGTGGCGCGCACTATCGAGCAGGAGGGGAAGGGCCTGATGTATTGCGGAAACAGCGTTTCGAGCAGCGCTTCGGTCAATTCAGGATAGCTGTCGTCGAGCCGCTTCGCCACGCGCGCGGACAGCAGCGCGACGGACTGTATCAATTGTTCGACATGCGGGTCCGGGCAAGTGTCGTCGCCCAGTTGCAGGGCGCCGCCCACCCTGGATAGCGCTCGTAAAATTCGCGGCCGAGGCGGCGCAGATACACCAGTTCACGCTTGAAATACGGCAGCAGGTCTTCCATCAAGCTCTCCTTGCCCCTCACGGACGAAAGCCGTGCGCAGATGTTCAAGTATCAATCAAGCGATGGCGAATATGTTGCGGTTGCGCAATAATGGTGGCAGTGGGGGGGGGCTCATCGTCATCGTGGCAACGGCCAGGCTGGGGACCTTTCTTGCGAAAACTCAATGAGTTTCCTAAATGCAGCGTCAAACGCTATCGACGAGCAATCTGGGCGAGCTGCCCGCAGATGAGCAAAGCTTTGTCTTTTACGCGGCTCTGCCGGTCGTCAAGGCAATGGCGGCAGCCTGGCCAGCTGCGAAGCCCCGTACGATGACACCCGCTACGCACCATTCGATGCCCAAACGCTGGACCTCTACACCGACGCGCTCAGCACCAACGTTTTCTACATGAGAAAAAAACTGCGGCTGCTGTCGCATCTCGATATGCGTGACGCCTACGACTGCATTCCGCTAGTCAAGGTGCGTCGCAAGGAGGACTGCACCTTTGAAATCGACCCGACGTTCATGGCACCGAGCGAACTGCTCGATACGGTGGTGTCGTCCAGATACGTCGTCATTCCTCTGACCTTCGACAAGGAGCAAGGCCCTTATCATCAGGGAAAAGTCGACGCCACGCTGCTGGACCGGAAAGCTGGGCTGTACCTTGCCGTCACCGCCAATATGCCGGCGCTCAATCTGGTCGCGGAGGTGCCGCGTCAGTTAAAAATCGCATCGCCCCACGACATCGCGGCGTTGATTCGTAGTGCCTTGCCCGGACTGCAATTGGTGCACATGGCCCAGGTGCCGATGGAAGTGCCGGTCCGCCCGAATGCTTATTATTTCTCGATCGATCACCGCGGCGAGCTTTACGAGGCGATGATGAAGGCCCAGGCGATAGCCATTTATGCACCCGGCACCTTCACAGAACTGCGGATGGAGTTGTTCGCCATCACCGATTAGAGTGTCATTTCCACCCGTGATACATCTCATTACAAATGATGATTGGCGAAATATGGCGCGGTGCAGCATAATCGACCTGTCTCCTCCAACTCCTCCAAGAATTGGATTCAACCCGCCCTCAGTTGGCGGTTTTTTTTTGTCAAATTGAATGCTGAGCGCGTCGATGGATAGCCACCCCGCTGCATGAATAGCTGATTGTCATGGCAGGGAGAGCAGACCCCAATGTCGGGCACCGTGATGGCCATCATGCTGGCACGTTGCGCCGCGTGGCCACGGCCCTATTTCTGTCCGCATGGTCCTCGACACAACCGCCGGCAGTGCCTGCGCAGGCGTAATGCTGGATGTCCTGACGGCGGCGATGAACAATGGCGCCTGGCCCGGCGCTACGAAGGCCGCCTGCTGCACGCATGATATTTACTGTGCGGCCTATTCTATTCCTTCCAACCCTTCCATCCGTATATTTGTATGCCAGCGGATGACCGGTTACGTCCCGCTGAAGCCTTGCGTGCCGGTTTCAGTTCGCGCCGTCGGGCGTGTCGTCGCAGGTGCAGTTTAGTGACCGCGATCGTGTTGGTGGCGCCGTGGCTGGTGTACCGCCGCCGCTGTTGCGTTCACCCAGGAAGCGGCCTGTCCTCACACCACTTGCACATCCTTGTCCCGCAGCGTGATGTGCCAGCCCACGGCCTCCTGCATGATCAACTGGACGAACGCCGCCACCTGTTTTTCCAGTTCGCCGAGCATCCCTGCCGGCGTCGCCAGCACCTGCTTTTCGAGCTCGCCGAGCGCTGCCACCATGTTCTTCGACTGTTCGGACAGCTTGTTGAATTCGCCGGCGGCGAGGATGCCGTGGCAGGTCGCAGCCAGCGCCGGGAATAGCGCTGCCAGCACCGAGAGCAGTGGGTGGTGCAGGAAGAAGTGCAGGCCGCAGGCGGCGAGCGTCAGGTAGAAGCACACCGTGGCCGTCGTGTGCACGCGGTGGTGGATGTGGTGGTAGCGATGCGAATTGTTGACGTGATAGGCATGCTGGTACCGCACCACGCTCAGAAAGTGGGCGCGGTAGGCGTCCACGTACGCCGGGTTGGTGGCGGCGACCGGGCAGCGCTCCGCCAGCGCGCGCAGCGTCGTGGCGGTCTCCGCGTGATCCGGCCCCGCGCCTTTCAGGATGTCGTCCGCATACAGCACCTTGCCCGGGAAGCCCAACATCAGGTCGAAGTAGCGCACGTGTTCCGCGGCCAGCCTGGCCTGGCCCCAGCGGCGGCGCCAGCCTTGGCTCAGGTTGCGCAGTCCGAGGGCGCGCAGGCCCCGGATCACGCGGCCTTCGTGTTCGAGCTGGTCGCGGCCGTACCAGTGGATCAGCATGATCGCGACGATGCAGCTGATCTCCAGGATACTCAGCGGGATCGCCAGCACGTGCAGCATGTGCTGGGACAGTAGGCCGCTGAGCGGTACGAGCGCCAGCACCACGGCGGCGAAGCCCAGCGCGAAGTTCAGCAGGAAGGCGCCGCGGTAGCGGTTGCCGTAGATGCCGGCTTCCGCCTCGAAGTCGCGTGGTGCGACGAGCAGCGGCGCGCCCGTCAGCGGTACCATCGCCGGCGACGGCACCACCGGCTTGCCGCCGAGGCGGTCGCGGAACGCGAAGAAGACTTTGGCGTAGAGACGGTCGATGGAGTTGGGTTTGTGGGTCAAGTGGCACCGGTTGGCAGGATGAGAGAGATTCCATTATAGTCAGGTTTATGCCTTACAATAAATGTCAACAGCGTCGCTGTATTTTTTTCGATCGGGACCATGCATGAACGCGAGCGACACAGACATCACCACCTGGCCGGACGTGCGCGAGGCCTGCAAGCTGCCCGTGCCGGTGGATGTCCGTTTCGCGGCGGCGGCAGGCATCTGCGACACGCTGGAAGGACCCGTGTCCTTCGCGCCGGGCGATCCGGTCCTGACCGGCACGCGAGGCGAACACTGGACCATGCAACGCGCGCGCTTCGACCGCACGTACGAGCCGCTGCCCGGCACGTGCGGCGGCGAGGACGGCGATTATCGCAAGCGGCCCGCCACAGTTCATGCGGTGCGCCTGCAGTCCCCGGCGGACATCGCGCTGGGCAGCGGCAACGGCGTGCTGCACGGCGAGGTCGGCGACTGGCTGGTACAGTACGGGCCGGGCGATTTCGGCATCGTCGCCGCGGCAATCTTCGACGAAACCTACCGCTTTCTCTGAAAGCGGAACGACGGCCATGCACGGTAACGGCGCGGCCAAACGATCCATCCAACGCCCCGAATTCCACCCATGTCCCTTTCACTGATCGCCTGGAATCCTCGTCTCGACCTGCGCGCACAGCCGCTCGCCGATTATTGCTATCCGCAGGCCGCATCGGCCGACCCGATGCCCACCGATCTCGCCGTCGTGCGGGACCGGCCAGGCAACGCGCCGCTGCTGGCCTGCGCGGTGGCAGACCTGCCTGCGGACGCGGCTGATGCGCTGCCGGCCGGTGGCGAGCCGGACGACCGTCTGCTGCAGCCTGCGCCTGGCCAGTTGTGGCGCGTGCCGGCCGCCGTCTTCGAGCGGTATTTCAGGATCGATACCGCGCTGGACCCGCATATCCGCGTGTTCCTCTCGTCCACGTTCCGCGACATGCTAGCCGAGCGCAACTTCCTGGCGACGCAGGTGCTGCCGGCGGTGCGACAGCTGTGCGTGCTGCGCGGCGTGCAGTTCACCGAGATCGACCTGCGCTGGGGCATTACGGAAGAAGAGGCGCGGCGCGGCGACGTCACGCACCTGTGCCTGCGCGAGATCGATCTGAGCCGCGAGTCGCGGCCGTTCTTCGTCGGCCTGTGCGGTGAACGCTACGGCTGGGTGCCGGGCGCGCAGATGGTCGGCGCGGTGCTCGATACGCATGACTTCGGCGCCGCGCTGCCCGAGGCGCTGCTTGAGGCGTCCGTGACCGAGCTCGAATTCCTGTACGGCCCGCTGCGCGACATGGCGTGCGGGAATGGCGCGCTGGTTTACCTGCGCAGCCCGGACCTGACGATGGAGCTGGCAAAGGCATCCAGAGCGGACGGTACGCCGTTCGAGGAGCTGGTCGCCGGCTTCGGCGAAAGCACGCCGGCCGCACGGGCGGCGCAGGCATCGCTGAAGGCGCGGCTGCGCGACGCGCACCTCGTGCGGATCGACGGCTATCGCACGGTCGCGCAGGCCGCCGAGGACATTCAGCGCATGCTGTTCGCGGAAGTCGAGCGCCTGAACCGCGGTGCGCCCAGCATGCCGCAATGGCTGATCGCGAAGCGCCTGGCTGAGCATGCGATGCCGCGCGCCGCCGAGGCGGCGTGGCTGTCCGGATGGGTTTCCCGGCCGACCGCAGGCGGCGCGGACAATCTGCTGCTGCTCGCCGGCGAGGCCGGCATCGGCAAGTCGTCGCTGCTGGCGTACTGGATGCGCGACCACGGCCGCGCGCATCCGGACGTGACGTTCCTGTTCTACCCATTCGTCGGCGGGGGCGGCTCGACGCCGCTGGAATTCATCCATTTCATGTTGCAGGCGCTGCACATCAACGGCGACGAGTTCGCTTCGCTGAAAGCGGAGCACATTGACGTGCAGGTCGCCGTGCTGCACCAGTTGCTCGCCGCGAGGGAGGCGCCGCTGGTCGTCATCGCGGATGGCATCGAGGTGTTGGGCGACGAGCGGCAGACGTCGCTACAGTGGATTCCCGCCGGGCTGGCGTCGCAAGTGAAACTGGTGATGTCGAGCAGCCTCCCGGAACACGAGGCCAGCCTGGCCAAACGCGGCTTCACGGTGCGCCGCCTGGCGGGGTTCGACGAAGCTGAGGCGGACGCCTTCATCTCGCATTACCTGGCGCGCTTCGGCAAGCGCCTGCCGGAGGATTCGCGCAGCCAGCTGGCCACCGCGCGGCTTGGCGGCAATCCGCAGTTCCTGCGCATCGTGCTGGACGAACTGCGTTTGGACGCCAGCCACGAAGGTCTTGGCGAACGGCTTGCATCGTTCGCGGTCTGCGCAACGCGCCGTGAGCTGTGCGTGGCGATCGTCGCCAGCTGGCGGCAACGCGCGCTTGCGAGCGGCTTTGAGGCGAACTTCCTGCACACCATCCGCGAGCTGCTGGCGAGCGTCGACGGCTTGCCGGAACCGGTGCTGCGCCACCGCCTCGGCTTGACGAATGCGGATGCGTCGCGCGTGCTTGGTTTCGTGTATGCGCACTTTCTGCGGCCGGGCGGCCGAATAGGCATCCCGGACGGCGATTGGCGTCAGGCGCTGGTCGGCCTGCTTGGGGCGACGCCGGCGGACATCGTCTCATGGCGCATGGCGCTCGTCGAGGCGCTGTGCGCCATGCCGCAGGATCTCGTCGAGCCGAAGTTCGCCGCGTATGAATTCGCGCGGCAGTTCGTGACGGTGCTGCGCCAAGGCGCGCCGGCCGACCGCTTGCGCCACCTCGCCTGGATCAAGGCGATCGCCTTCGAGCGCGGGCGGATCTGGCCGATCGTCGAACACGCGAACGAGAATTTGCCTATCCTGTGGGGCGCGCTCGGCACGGACCGCGAGGCGTTCGATGAAGCGTTTGCGGCATGCGCGGCCAATGCGGCGGCCGGCTCGATTGATCGCGAGGCGCTGGAAAATGCCGTGTTCGTGCTGCTCGAATACCAGATTTTCTGGCGTGCCGCGCGGGCTTGCGGCCGGCTGGCACTGGACGCCGCCGTGGCCGTGAACGACGAGCAAAGCGTGCGCGCCTGCGCCGAGATGCTGCTGAAGTCCCTGGCGCAGGACGCGCTCGCGTTTCGCCAGGAGGCCGAGGGACTGATGCATGTGCTGGTCGACGGCCTGGGCGATCGCTCTGGCGTGCCGATCACGCTGGCGCGCCAGGCGGCCGAGGCGCAGCGCCTGTTCGCCAAGGTGGCGCTCGAATGCGGCGAATTCGAATTGGCCGGGCATTTCGCGCGGCAGGCTTCCCTCGAATACCACCTGCTGGTGGAGCGCCTATCGGAGGACGATGAGCAGGGCGGCGTCACGCGCGAGCTGCTGTCGAGTACCGCGCACGCGGACAACGTCGCCGCGCGGGTGCTGCGCGAGATGAAGCGGGCGGACGAATCCCAGGCCTTCTACCACTCGGCGATCAGCTTGTGGTCCCTTGCGTTCTCGACCGACAATGCGCGCGTACTGACGGCCCAGTATGAGCGGGCGGACGTGTTGATCGACTGTGGTCCCGAGCACTATCCAGAAGCTCGCGCCCTGCTGGAGATGGTGATCGCGCAATCGGAGATCATCGGCACGGGTGGTGGCCACAATACGCTGTACGAAGCGTACCGCTCGCTGCGCAAGCTGTACGACCGCGAGGGGCGCTACGACCTTGCGGTCGCGGCCATCGAGAAGGCGATCGCATTGCAGCAGCAGACGGACGACTACGTGGAAGGCGATGAAATCGGCCTGGTCTACGATTACGGGCTGACGCTGTTCCGCGCGGAGCGGTATCGCGAAACGCTGCGGCAGGGCGTAAAGGTCGTACGCATCAGCCTCGCGTCTCGCCGGCCGAGCGAGCTGCAGATGCTGGCCGGGTCGGCCGGGCTGCTGCAGATAAGCCTCGACCGGCTCGAGGAACACACATTGCTGTTCTTTCTGATGCGGGCGGCGAACGTGGAAATCGAACATCGCCACCGCAGCGGCGGAATGCCCGAGAGCCGGGCCGTGCGTCTGTGGCGCCAGGGGACTGCCGACATGGAAAGCCAGATGGCCCAGGAGCTGCGGGACGTGCCGATTCCGCCGCTGACCGAGGTGCTAGGAAGGATAGATGCATATCTGTCGGGCACGGATACCGGTGGCGGATCCGCTGGCAAGTCAACGGCCGATGCTGGCTCCAGCATCGCTAGCTCATCCCTGCCACCGGCAGGCGGCACAGCGCCACGGCCGCAACAGCCGCCACGGCCGCAACAGCCGCTCGGCATCGTCGCGAAGTCGGGTCAGCGCTGTCCCGAAGATGGTGTCTGGCACGCCACTCTGCCAGCCGGCGTGACGGCCTCCCACACGAAGCGGCAGTTCCGCAGCGGCGAGACGTTGCCGGACCTCGAACTCATCAAGTCGCGCCCGCTGCGCTGGCTGGACCTGATGCTGGGGGAGCGCACCGAGATGCGTGGCGTGGAATGGACGCTGGCGGACTATCTGCCGCCGAGGCATTGAATCGACGTATGCAGGCGGCTGGCCTGCGAGGTCACCGCGTGCGTGCATGACCGGCTGCGTGCTGTTGAAGTCGGAGAG
This sequence comes from Janthinobacterium sp. 64, assembly GCF_002813325.1. NCBI lineage: Bacteria > Pseudomonadati > Pseudomonadota > Betaproteobacteria > Burkholderiales > Oxalobacteraceae > Janthinobacterium > Janthinobacterium sp. 64. The sequence goes on from NZ_PHUG01000001.1 coordinate 4,858,318, forward strand.
GTGTGTCGGCCCGAGAAATCGAAAGATACAGCGCCCCTCAGGAGTCGCTTCCCTCATTTGCCACGAAAGGGAAGGGCGAAAAACCGTCAAAACCACATTTGTGAAACCTGAAAAAACCTTGATTTAGCAGGGAATTCTTGGTCGGGGTGAGAGGATTCGAACCTCCGGCCTCTGCGTCCCGAACGCAGCGCTCTACCAGGCTGAGCCACACCCCGCTTTCCTTCATTACAGCAGATGGCGGGGCGGCTTTCAAGCGGCTGCATCAAGGTATATTTCGGTCTATTCCGGTCTATTTCTTTTCCTGCTGGGCCTTCTTGATTTCCGCTTCGCTGACTTTTTTTGCCGGTGCATTCGTTGCCGGTGAAGTCGGCGCCTTGCGCGTGGCGTTCGCTTGCGCCATGACGGCGGCGCAGTCCGTATCGGGCGCCTTGTCGACGTTGACCAGTGGCAGCAGGGCGGCCAGCGGCGTGACGACGGTGGCCAGCGCCACGGCGGCGCCGGCTTTCAGGGCCAGCGGACCTTTTTGCGGGCCCACGTCCGGGTTCTTGAACGTGCCTTTCGCGTACAGCGGCGTGCGCAAGGTGATGATGCGGGCGCCCTTGGTGCGGGGGCGCACGTCGAGGTCCAGGGTTTCGGTGGCCAGGTTGACGTTGCCCGTGACATTCACGACGGCCGTGTCCGTGTCGAGCACGAAGCGGCGCACGTCGGCCTGACCATTCGTGACGGCGAAGTCGCTGGCCAGGCAATTCAGGTGGACTTGCTTGTCGCCGAATATTTTCACGAAGACGGCGTTGGCCAGGTTCAGGCCGGCCAGTTCCAGCATGAACTGGCTGACGGAGCCTTCGCTGACGGTGGCCGCCAGCTCGCCATTGGCGCTGGCCAGCATGGCGGAAATGGAGTTGCCGTGGCCCGTCAGTGCCGCGTCGCCATACACTTCGCCAAAACTTGCTTGCATCGATTGCAGCTTCGGAAACAGCTCGCGTATCTTGAGGTGGCGGGCCGCTACCTTGGCTTGCGCGGCGATGGTTTTTTGACGGCCATCGAGCGTGATGTTCGAGGTGATGTCGCCACCGGCCATGCCAAAGTTAAGCGGCGTCAGACTCAGTACCTTGTCTTTCATGTGGATGTTGGCGACGACATCGTTGAGCGGGATATCGTGCGTGCGCACCAGTTTCTTGCCCTTGAATTTCACGTCGGCGTCGAGCGCATTCCATTTGGCCGTGTTGAACTGTTCCACGGGCAAGGCTTTGTTGTCGGGCTGCACGGGCGACTTGCCGCGCGCCTGTTTCTGCGCATTGCTGTCGGCGCCGATGGTGGGGCCCAGGTCTTCCAGGCGCAACTGCTGCGACGTTACTTCGCCACGCAGCAGGGGGCGCGGCTGGCGCGGCAAATACTGCAGGGTGCCGGCCAGGTCGCTCTGGCCCACCGTGCCCTTGAAGTGTTGATAGGTCCAGGTCCAGCTGGCGCCATCCTTCTTGCCCAGCAAGCGGCCCTTGGTGGCGTAGTCCGGCGTTTCCGGCAGCAACACGCCCGTCAGCGGGTACAGGTCGGCCATGCTGGCGCCAGCCAGGCTCAGCTGCAAATCGATGCCGGACAGCGAGCGCGGGTCCGTCAGGGTGCCGGCGATGCTGGCCTTGTTCTTGCCCAGCACGGCATGCGCCTGCACGGGATAGACGGTGTTGCTGTCGGTCAGGGACAGCACGGCGCCCGCCTTGCCGCCGCCCGTCACGGGCGCCTTGCGGTAGCTGCCGCCCAGGGAAAATTCAATGCCGTATTTCTGCACGGGGGCGCTGTCTGGCGCGTCGCCCGGCGTGGCGTCGGGTGCCGTCGAGCTGACCTTGGCGCGCAAGTCCAGGTCCAGTCCCTCGTCGAGGTAACGGATGGCGCCGTCGCCAAAGGCCATGCGCTGGATTTCCACGTCCCATGCCGAAGGACCGTTGTCTTTCAGGGTCCAGCTATTGCTGCCGTCGGCGCGCTGCTGCAGGGCGATCTGCGGCGCCTCCAGCGCCAGGTCCGTCAGTACCACGCGATGCTGCAGCAGGGGCAGCGGGTGGAGGGCCACGTCGATGCGTTTCGCGCTGGCCAGTTGCGGGCCGGCCGTGGCCCAGTCCGGGTTACTCATGCGCACGTCCTGCGCGCTGATGACAGGACGGGGCACATAGCGGCGCCAGCCCGGCTCCGTTTTGAGGCCTTGCTTCCATTTCACTTGCAAATCGCCGCCGATGACGAAGCTGCGGCCCGTGCTTTCCGATACCTTCTCGTTGATGTAGGGGCGGGCGCGGTTCCAGTCGAAGGTCAGCACGACGATGGCGAGCAGGGCCAGCAGGGCCAGCAGGGCGGCCAGGCTCCAGCCGAGGATTTTCAAGGGTGTCGAGCGTGTCATGGGGATGCCAATCGCAGTGATTTGTCATCACGGTAGACCGATAGGCCCTGTCGGTCGGTGCGCTGGGTTACGTACGCACCGCGATTGCTGGCATTGATTCCATAATTCGATTATTATTGAAGTATGGAAAATGAAAACGCAATGCCGCTGCAAGCGGGGCCGCTGACGAGCACGGCCGCCATCGCGGCGCTGGCGGCGCTGGCGCAGGAATCGCGTCTGGCCGTGTTCCGCCTGCTGGTGCAGACGGGGCCGCAGGGTATGGCCGCGACGAAAATCGCCGAGGCGCTGGCCATCGCGCCCTCGTCGCTGTCGTTTCACCTGAAGGAACTGGCGCACGCCGATCTGGTGACGGCGAGCAAGGCGGGCCGCTCCATCATCTATGCGGCCAACTATGCGGGCATGAACGGCTTGCTGGCCTTTTTGACCGAAAACTGCTGCGCGGGCGCTTCTTGCTGCGTCAGCGAACCAAATTTACCGAAGGAAACGACGACATGACGATCACGATCTATCACAACACGGCTTGCGGCACCTCGCGCAATACCCTGGCCCTGATCCGCAACACGGGCGTCGAGCCTATCATCATCGATTACATCAAGCAGCCGCCTTCGCGCGAGGAACTGGTCGATCTGATCAAGCGCGCTGGCCTGTCCGTGCGCGCTGCAATGCGCGACAAGGGCGCCCTCTACGACGAGCTGGGCCTGGCCAATCCTGCACTGAGCGACGCTGCCCTGCTCGATGCCATGCAAGCCCATCCTGTTTTGATCAACCGCCCCATCGTCGTCACGGAACTGGGCGTGCGCCTGTGCCGGCCGTCGGAAAAAGTGCTGGAGATCCTGCCGCTGCCGCAGCAAGGCGCGTTTGCCAAGGAAGATGGCCAGGCTGTCGTGGGCGCCGACGGCAAGCCGGTGGCCTGAGATGGACGAGCTGGCCAATGAGTTACCGAATATCAGCGCCGCGCACCTGGATGTGCCGGATCTGGATAAATTGGCGCCGGTCAACGTTTCCACGCATGCGCCGCGCATCCTGCTGCTGTACGGCTCCTTGCGCGAGCGCTCGTACAGCAAACTGCTGACGCTGGAAGCGGAACGCATCCTGCGCCACTTTGGCGCCGAGACGCGCGTGTTCGATCCGCACGGCTTGCCCATGGTCGACAGCGTCTCGCCCGAGCATCCGAAAGTGCAGGAGCTGCGCGCGCTGTCGCTGTGGTCCGAAGGGCAGGTCTGGTGCAGTCCCGAGCGGCATGGCGCCGTCACGGGCGTGTTCAAATCGCAGATCGACTGGCTGCCGCTGGAAACGGGCAGCGTGCGGCCCACGCAGGGACGCACCCTTGCTGTGATGCAAGTGTCGGGCGGTTCGCAATCGTTCAACGCCGTCAACGGCTTGCGCGTGCTGGGACGCTGGATGCGCATGGTCACCATTCCGAACCAGTCGTCGGTGGCCAAGGCGTATCAGGAATTCGACGATGCGGGCCGCATGAAGCCGTCGCCGTACTACGAGCGCCTGGTCGACGTGATGGAGGAATTGTACAAATTTACTTTGCTGGTGCGCGACCGCCGCGATTACCTGGGCAGCCGCTACAGCGAACGGCTGGAGGCGGAGCCGGCCATCGTGCAGGCATTGGCCGGCGCGGCGATGGAGCATGAGCGGCAGTAATAAAAACGGCGCCATCGGCGCCGTTGTCTTTGCTGTAACGTAAACCGTGATCAGTGATTGCGGTCCACGGCAAACGAACACAGTTGCAGCATGGATTGCTTGTAGACGCTGTCCGGCCAGCCGGCGATGGCATCGGCGGCACGCTGGCCGGCGATTTCCGCCTGCTTGCGCGTGTAGTCGAGGGCGCCGCTGCTGGTGATGGCGGCCAGGATGGCGTCGAAATGCTGCTCGTCGCCCTGCTCGATGCAGCTGCGCACCAGTTCGCGTTGCTCCGGCGTGCCGTTTTCCATCAGCCAGATCAGCGGCATGGTCGGTTTGCCTTCGCGCAAGTCGTCGCCCACGTTCTTGCCGATTTCGGTGGCGTCGCCTGCATAGTCGAGCACGTCGTCGATCAGCTGGAAGGCCGTGCCCAGCGAGCGGCCGTATTCGGCAGCCGCTTCGATATCGTCTTCGCTGGCGCCGGCGATCAGGGCGCCCAGTTGCGCCGACGCTTCGAACAGCTTGGCCGTTTTCGAGCGGATGACGTTCAGGTAGCTCTCTTGCGTCACGTCCGGATCGTGCATGTTCAGCAACTGCAGCACTTCGCCTTCGGCGATCACGTTGGTGGCGTCGGAGAGGATTTGCATGACGCGCATATTATTGAGCGAGACCATCAGCTGGAACGAGCGCGAGTGCAGGAAGTCGCCCACCAGCACCGAGGCCGCATTGCCGAACAGGGCATTGGCCGTCTGGCGTCCGCGGCGCATCGACGATTCATCGACGACATCGTCGTGCAGCAGGGTGGCGGTATGGATGAATTCGACCACGGCAGCCAGTTCATGGTGCGCCGTGCCGCGATAAGCGTGGGCATTGGCCACCAGCAAAATCAGCACGGGACGGATGCGTTTGCCGCCTGCACTGATGATGTATTCAGCGATCTGGTTAATCAGAATCACGTCGGAGTGCAGTTTTTGGCGGATCACCGTATTGACTGCGTCCATATCGGCGGCAATCGTTTGCACGATGGTGTTTTGGTTAACGTGTTTGTTAGCGTCAGACAAGGCGAACCTGCATTAGATTGTGGGTGCGGCGATTATACGACAAGGCTTGCGCGAGCGTGATGTTTGCCTATGACTGTAGAGCAATTGTTTGACCTTGTTGGCACTGGCGCGTGCTTTTCTGTCCGCCTGGCGCAAGCCTGACATGATGGTCAGGTTGTCGACATACCACGATCATCAAGCTTTGTGAATAGTTTTTGACGCAATTTCTCAGTCCGTGTATAATCGCTGGTTCCCCCTGTTGTGTACGGCTTGCTTTGCGTGGCAGTGGGACAAATTCTTTCAACATTTGATGAGGTTTCAAATCATGTACGCGGTCATAAAAACCGGTGGCAAACAATACAAAGTTGTCGCTGGCGAAAAACTTAAAGTAGAACAGATACCGGCAGACATTGGTTCCGAAATCACCATCGATCAAGTTCTCGCAGTAGGCGCGGGCGACACCATTAAATTTGGTGCGCCATTGGTCGAAGGTGCAACGGTACTGGTTACGGTTGTGGCGCATGGTCGCCATGATAAGGTCAAAATTTTCAAGATGCGTCGTCGTAAGCATTACCAAAAGCATCAAGGCCATCGCCAGAATTTTACCGAAATCCAAATCGTTTCGATCAACGGCTAATCGCCGCTGTTTGACGCAGTTTGTCTACATAATCAGCTATCAAGGAGTCTTAAATGGCACATAAAAAAGGCGGCGGCACAACGCGAAATGGCCGTGATTCAGAATCAAAACGTCTGGGCGTTAAAGTCTACGGCGGCCAAGCTATCAATGCTGGCGGCATCATCATTCGTCAACGCGGCACGCCAGTGCGCGCCGGCGAAGGCGTAGGCATGGGCAAAGACCACACCTTGTTCGCGTTGATCGCGGGCAAAGTGAAGTTCGTTGTCAAAGGTGCTGGCTCGAAGCAATTCGTGACCGTTGTACCTAACGCAGCAGTACCAGCGTAATTCATCGCGGGGCGCCAGGTCGCTCCGCCGTGATCGCATGATGTAAGGCGCAAGCCTTCAATCGAAAGGCTCTGCCCAAGGTAGAGCCTTTTTAGTTTTATGGCGGCAAAATTATGAAGTTTATCGACGAAGCAAAAATCGAAGTCATCGCGGGCGATGGCGGCAACGGCTGCGCCTCTTTCTGCCGTGAAAAATTCCGGCCTTTCGGCGGTCCCGATGGCGGCGATGGCGGCAAGGGCGGCACCATTTGGGCAGTCGCCGACCGCAATATCAATACGCTCGTCGATTTCCGCTTCTCCAAAATGCACAAGGCTCGCAATGGCGAGCCTGGCCGTGGCGCAGATTGCTATGGCAAGGGCGCCGATGACATCCATCTGCGCATGCCGGTCGGCACCTTGATCATCGACAACGCGAGCGGCGAAATCCTGGCCGATCTGACCGAGCACGGCCAGACCGAAATGCTGGCCAAGGGCGGCGAAGGCGGCTGGGGCAATATCCACTTCAAGTCCTCGACCAACCGCGCGCCACGCCAAAAAGGCGAGGGCAAGGAAGGCGAACGCCGCGAACTGCGCCTGGAACTGAAAGTGCTGGCCGATGTAGGCCTGCTGGGCATGCCGAACGCCGGCAAGTCGACCTTCATTTCGGCCGTCTCGAACGCGCGTCCGAAAATTGCCGATTACCCATTTACCACCCTGCACCCGAACCTGGGTGTGGTGCGCGTGTCGCACGAGAAGAGCTTTGTGATCGCCGATATTCCCGGCTTGATCGAAGGCGCTTCCGAAGGCGCGGGCCTGGGCCATCAATTCCTGCGTCACTTGCAGCGCACGGGTCTGCTGTTGCACATCGTCGACCTGGCGCCATTTGAAACCAACGTCGATCCTGTCAAGGAAGCCAAGGCGCTGGTCAAGGAACTGAAGAAATACGACGAGTCGCTGGTCGACAAGCCGCGCTGGCTGGTGTTGAACAAGCTCGACATGGTGCCGGAAGAAGAGCGCAAGAAGCTGGTGAAGGACTTCCTCAAGCGTTTCGCCTGGAAAGGTCCCGTCTTCGAGATCTCTGCGCTGAACCATCAGGGTTGCCCGGAACTGGTAAATGCGATTTATCAACATCTGGAAGCGAAGAAACACAGCGAAAGCCGTGCCGAAGAAACGCAGATGACCGAAGAAGCACGCGGTATCTCGTCGATCGACCCGGATGATCCGCGTTTCAAGATCCTCGACTAAGGCTGTATCCTGATGTCGGTACAGATGGCCGCTGCCGCGTCTTCGCGCAAGCAAGCGTGGCAGCGCCGTGTATTGCATCTGATCGCGTATGCTTACGGGCTGAGCGTGGTCGCCTGCCTGCTGTTCGCCGATGAGTTGGCGGCCGGCATGGGCATCTTCCTCAATGGCGTCAATGGCTACAGCCAGTTCTACGCCTCCCATGTCGGTGTCTGGGGCGCTACCGCGCTCCTGGCGCTGTTCGCAGCACGGCAGGGCGAACCGCCCATCCTCGGCGATATCACTGCAATGTTGGTCCTGGCGCAGCCCGCCGGCCGTTTGTATGCGGCCATCAGTTTCGGCTTGCCCCAGGGTTTTGTGTTGTTCATGTGCGCAATCGAGCTGACGGCGGGGCTGGCCTTGCTGCTGCTGCGTCCTGCGCGCTGACGTCTATTAAGTGAAGAGCGCCGCCCCATGGATTCCGTGATTCAAAAAGCTACCCGCATCATCATCAAAGTCGGCTCCTCGCTGGTCACCAACGATGGCCGCGGACTCGACCATGCCGCCATTGCCCGCTGGGCTGCGCAGATTTCCGGCTTGCGCGCGCTGGGCAAGGAAGTCGTGCTGGTCAGCTCCGGCGCCATCGCCGAAGGCATGCTGCGCCTCGGTTTCGAGCAGCGCCCCACCGATATCCACGAATTGCAGGCCTGCGCCGCCGTCGGCCAGATGGGCCTGGCGCAAATCTATGAAAGCAGCTTTCGCGCCCACAGCCTCGGCACGGCGCAAGTGCTGCTCACGCACGCCGACCTGGCCGACCGCGAACGCTACCTGAACGCCCGCTCCACCCTGACGACCCTGCTGCGCCTGGGCGTGGTGCCGATCATCAATGAAAACGACACCGTCGTCACCGATGAAATCAAGTTCGGCGACAACGATACCCTGGGCGCCCTGGTGGCCAACCTGATCGAGGCCGATGCACTGGTCATCCTGACCGACCAGCACGGCCTGTTCTCGGCCGACCCGCGCAAGGACCCGAACGCCTGCCTGATCACGCAAGGCATTGCCGGCGATCCGGCCCTGGAGGCGATGGCTGGCGGTGCCGGCAGCAGTCTGGGGCGTGGCGGCATGCTGACGAAAATCCTCGCCGCCAAGCGCGCCGCCAAATCCGGTGCGCATACGATCATCGCCTGGGGCCGCGACAGCGACGTGCTCAGCCGCCTCGCCCAGGGCGAAGCAATCGGCACGCAGTTGCTGGCGCAAACGGGACAGTTGACGGCGCGTAAGCAGTGGATGGCCGATCACTTGCACACGGCCGGCGCCGTCGTGCTCGATGCGGGCGCCGTGCAAAAGCTGCGCCAGGAAGGCAAGTCGCTGTTGCCGATCGGCGTGACGGGTGTAAATGGCGAATTCGGCCGCGGCGCCGTCATCACCTGCGTCGATGCCGACGGTGTGCCCGTGGCGCGCGGCCTGTCCAACTACACGAGCGGCGAAGCGCGCCGCATCATGCGCAAGCCCTCCACTGAGATCGAGGCGATTCTCGGCTACATGGAAGGCCATGAGCTGATTCACCGCGATAATATGGTGTTGCTGTAAATGCTTGCTTGCAGGCAGTAGAATGTCAAAACGGCCCCTGTGGGCCGTTTTTTTTGCTTTACACCACGGCCGGCATCGGCGACTTGTCCTTGTAATCGCACAGGTCGGCAATCATGCAGTTCCAGCATTGGGGCTTGCGCGCCGTGCAGGTGTAGCGGCCGTGCAAGATGAGCCAGTGGTGGGCGTCGTGCAGGAATTCCTTGGGTATGAATTTCAACAGTTTTTGCTCGACGATATCGACATTCTTGCCTGGCGCGATGCCGGTGCGGTTCGAGACGCGGAAGATATGCGTGTCGACCGCCATCGTCGGTTCGCCAAACGCCGTATTCATGACCACATTCGCCGTCTTGCGGCCCACGCCGGGCAAGGCTTCCAGCGAGGCGCGGTCGCGCGGCACTTCGCCGCCGTGCTGCTCCAGCAGGATCTGGCAGGTGGCGATGACGTTTTTCGCCTTGGTGCGGAACAGGCCGATGGTGCGGATGTAGCTGGTCAGCTCGTCCACGCCCAGGGCCAGTATCTTGGCTGGCGTATTGGCGACCGGATACAGCAAGCGGGTGGCTTTGTTGACGGACACGTCGGTTGCCTGCGCCGACAGCAGCACGGCGATCAGCAGCTCGAACGGCGTCGTGTATTCGAGTTCCGTTTTTGGCGACGGATTGGCGGCGCGAAAGCGCGTAAAGATTTCCAGGCGTTTGGCGGCGTTCATGCGTCTTTTTTCGGCGTGTTGGGGGCGGGCGGTTCGGTCTGTGCGGCGGCGCTGGCGGCGGCCTTGGCGCGCGCGCGCTCCATGGCGGCGGCGATGATGGCGCGCTTGCGTTCCTTCTCCGCCTGTTCATCGGGCGTGACGGGTGTTTCCTGCGTCACTTCCTGCATCTTGGCGACGGCCTTGGCGGCCAGGCGCGCTTCGTTTTCTTCGCTTTCGCGGCGCAGTCGCTGCGTGCGGAAATCGTGGCGCGCGCGCGCATCGTCCGCCTCGGCCTGGCTCCAGGCATCCCAGCCCGTGGCGTCGCCGCTGACGGGGTACATGACGATGCAGTCGACGGGGCAGGGCGCCACGCACAGATCGCAGCCCGTGCACAGATCGGTGACCACCGTATGCATCTGCTTGGCGGCGCCGACGATGGCGTCGACGGGACAGGCCTGGATGCACAGGGTGCAGCCGATGCACAGCGATTCGTCGATATAGGCGACAGATCGCGGACGTTCGAGGCCGTTGACAGGGTTAAGTGGAATGACTTTTTTGCCCAGCAAGCCGGCCAGGCGCACGATGCCCTGTGCGCCGCCCGGTGGGCACTGGTTGATGTCGGCATTGCCGGCGGCAATCGCTTCCGCATACGGGCGGCAGCCGTTGTAGCCGCATTTGGTGCATTGCGTTTGCGGCAGCAAGTCTTCGATCTGGTCGGCAAGTGAGGGAGGGGCAGGATGCGGCACGGTCATCTTCGATACGGTAAAACGCCATTATCGGCCATCCGGCGCGCGCACAAGTAAAAACCTGTTTCGTGAGAGGGATAAGGTGCGCCATGGCGAGCTGTTGCAGGCGCGCCGCAATCGTATTTTATTTCCTGTGGGAATGTCAAAGTGAAAATAAACAACTTTGCAATTTCTTTTTTTTGTGGGAGCATGATTTTTATCAAGCCTGTGATCAAAAAAACCGACCGCCAGTCCTGTTGCCGCGCCAGCATTGCAAGGTGCGCCAGGCCATAGGAGCCAAACATGCGTTTCCTCCGGACAGTTGGTTTGCCCTTCTGTTTGCTCATGCACTCTGCACTTGCCCTTGCGCACGGGCAGGCAGGATCTCCCATGGCGGTGCCGGGCGCTGCCAGTTCGCGCATCGTCCGTTTCGCGGCGGAAGACTGGCCGCCCTTCATTTCTCACAGCCTGCCTGCCGATGGCATGTCGGGCGCCATGGTCAGCGCCGTCTTCGAGCGTCTCGGCTATACAGTCAGGTATGAATATTTCCCCTGGAAGCGCGCCATGCAGTTCGGCCTGGCCAGTCCCCGCTACGCCGGCTTCCTGGCCGTCTGGCGCACGCCCGAACGGGAAAAACTCTGCCACTTTTCTGTTCCGGTTGGCAATACACAGGGGGTGTTGGCCTACCTGAAGGAGGATGGCGCGCCCGGTACCACCCTGGCCGAACTGGGCCAGCTGCGCATCGGCACCGTGGCCGGTTATTCGAATGGCGAGCAGTTCGATGGCATGGTGGCGCGTGGCGAACTGAAGACGGAAGAGGGCTTGAACGACGCGACGAATCTGAAGAAACTGTTCATCAAGCGATATCGCGTGATCGTCATCGAGCGCCACGTTCTGCAGCACTTGCTGATGGGACGCAACTTCAGCAAGGCCGAGCGGGAACGCATCGCCATTATCGATACCGTCTTCAAGGAGCGTCCCGTGCATGTGTGCTTCCAGCGCACCGCAGACGGCGCGGTGCAGCAAAAGCGCTTCAACGAGGCAGCGCGCGATATCGACACGGCCCGCCTCGAACGCGATTACTGGAAGCGGCTCGACCAGAGCCTGGCGACGGCTCCACCGCATCTCTGATCTGTCGCGCCACTGTTGTTCGTTGCCAAAACGAAATATCTAAATACGAAACCATTCGTTCTTGTTTGTTTGTCCATCCTTTAGTCTGCAACCACTGTGTTGACGACTTTGAAAGGATGTTTTCGTATGCTGGAACTGATACACAAGCACTACCCCGCACCCCGTCTGCGGCAACTGGCGCACGCCGTCTCGGTGGCCTTGCTGGCGCTGGCAGCGCCCGGCGTGGCGCATGCGCAAGCGGCGCCGGATGGCGCTGGCGCGTTGAGCGTAGCGCCGCTCGATGCCGTCATCGTCACGGGCGCGCGCGGCACGGGCCGCACGGTGGCCAACAGCGCCGCCCCGATCGACGTGATCAGCGCGCAGCAATTGCTGGCCACGGGCAAGTTGAATTTGCTCGATGCGCTCGATACGGCCTTGCCATCGTTTAACTTGCCGGCCCGCGTACAGCCGGACCTGGGCAGCATCGTGCGCGCCGGGCAGCTGCGCAACCTCGACCCATCGCATACCCTGGTGCTGGTCAATGGCAAGCGCCGGCATACGACGGCCATCGTCAATGAAGATGGTTTTCCCGGTTCCGTCGCCACCGACCTGGCCCTGATCCCCACGGGCGCCATTGCCCGCGTGGAAATCCTGCGCGACGGCGCCTCGGCCATCTACGGCTCCGACGCCATCGCCGGCGTCATCAACATCATCCTGAAAGCGGATGACAAGGGCAGCTTCAGCACGCTGCTCGGTTCCACCTACGATGGCGACGGCACGAACGGTTCCGTGCGCATCGATGGCGGCACGCGCCTGGGCGAACACGGCTTTGCCCACTTCGGCGCCGAAGTCCAGCGCCAGGGCATCGCCGTGCGCAACTTCGGCCTGAATCCCGGCTATCTGTCGTATCCGGCCGTGCGCAACAGCGATGGGCAACTGGTGAAATTGGGGCCGAATAACAGCTTGCCGGCCGGCGCTACGCCGAACCCGGCCGAAGCGAACCGCAACAGCAATCCATGGCGCAATACGGGCGTGCCGCAAAGCACGACCGCCTCGCTCAGCGCCAACGTCGGCTATGACGTGTCGAACGCGGTGCAACTGTACGGCTTCGGCACGTATGCGCACCGCAATGCCCGCTCGGCGCAGAATTTCCGCCTGCCCAATACCATTTTCAATAACAACAAAGGCTTGCTGGCCGTGTATCCGGACGGCTTCACGCCGTATGAAACGACAAGCGAAAACGATGTTGCGCTGACGGGCGGCATCAAGGGCGAGACGGCGGGCTGGTCCTGGGACCTGAGCACGACGTATGGCCGCGACGATATCGACGTGGGCGTGGAGCACTCGGCCAATTACTCGCTGACTTATCCTGGTGGCAAGACCGATTTTGACATCGGCAACCAGCGCTACAGCCGTTCGACGACGAATGCGGACGCGCGCCGTCCCGTGCCACTGGGATTGAGCGAGCCGGCCGACCTCAGCGTCGGCCTCGAGTATTCGCATGAAACGCAGCAGCGCAGCCCGGGCGAGCCCGCTTCCTGGCAGGGCAGCGGCTCGTCGGCGCTGGCCGGCTACCTGCCCGTCGATGCGTCCGACACGGCGCGCCACAGCTATGCCGCGTACATCGGCCTGGGCGCCAAACTGACGCCGCAATGGCTGCTCGACACGGCCTTGCGCGCCGAGAAATATTCGGATTTCGGCAGCAAGACAACGGGACGATTGTCCGCCCGCTATGACGTCACGCCCACGGTCGCCGTGCGCGGCACCGTCAGCAACGGTTTCCATGCGCCCAGCCTGGTGACGCAAGCGTATTCGAACACGTCCGACCATGCGGGCGTTCCCTACACACTGGCCCAGCCGAATTCGGCCGCTGCCCGGGCCTTGGGCGCGCAAGCGTTGAAACCGGAAAAATCGACGAACCTGTCGGCCGGGCTGACCTTCAATCCGACGCCGACCCTGCGCCTGGCCCTTGATGCGTATCAAATCAAGGTCAGCGACCGCCTGGGCGTGTCGTCGAACATCGGCATCGACCGCAGCTCGGGCGTGGCGCTCGACGGCAGCGGCCGGCCGCTGACGGCGGCGCAAGCGGGCGTCATTGAAAACCTGCTGCGTTCGGCCGGTTTGACGGTCGGCAATGGTCTCGTCGCGCATTACTTTGCCAACGTGGGCGATACGCGCACGCGCGGCATCGATTTCACGGCGGAAGATGTGCTGCGCGTGGCCGAGGGCAAGCTGCGCTGGACGGCGGCGGCCAATTTCAACCATACGAGTCTGCTGGGCAAGGCGGCACTGCCGGCCGTGCTGCAAGGCTTGCCGAATATCGGCACCCTGAGCAAGTCGGCCGAGTACGACTTGCTGTACCGGGCCCCGCGCGACAAGGAGATCCTTACCCTGGCGTATGAAAGGGCGGGTTGGACGTTCAACCTGCGCGAGACGCGCTACGGCAAGCTCAAGCGCCTGAACGCCATCACGGGCGGCGATTACCAGCTGAAAGCCGCTTTCGTGACGGATGTCAGCGTCGGCTACGACGTCAGCAAGCGCATCAACGTGACGGTGGGCGCCAACAATGTCTTCGACCAGAAGCCGGGCCAGTTGCCGCGCGCAGCGCGCAGCGCGTCGAGTCTGGCGCAGTACACGGGCGCGTATGACAACTCGGGCCCATTGGGCGTATTGGGCGGCTACTACTACGCCCGCGCCACGGTTCACTTTTGATCTGCCGTCTTTACCTCCACACTTATCATCAAGAACAGGAAATGCCATGTCTGACAACACGCAACACGCGGCCATCGATCTGGAATGGGCCAATCTCCTCTCACCGCAACGCCGCACGGTCTTGCGCGGCGGCGGACTGGTGGCGGCGCTGGCCGCTTCCGGCCTGGCGGGAACGGCCCTGGCGCAAGATGGCGCGGTAAAACGCGTCAAGCCGCCACCTGGTAAAAGCCCGTGGGGCGAGCATACGGATACGGCGCCCACGCCGCGTCCCGTTAGCGTGCGTCCGGGCGAGGAAACCTTGCCGGGCAAGCCGCGCGCCTACACGGATATCGAGAGTTATCACGCGCATATCTATTTTGATGAAGACAGTTACCAGAAGGCGGCGCTGATACGCAAGTGGGCGGCCGAACGCTTCCAGATCGAACTGGGCGACTGGAACCTGGAGCCGCGCGGCCCGCACGTGACGCCCTCGTTCTATTTCGGCTTCACCAATGATTTTCTGCCTGTGATCGTGCCGTGGCTGCAGCTCAACAGCCTGGGCTTGACGATATTGATCCACCCGAATACGGAAGATCCGCGTGCCGACCATCTGTATTACGCCCTGTGGGTGAACCGTTCGCAACCCGTGAATGGCTATGCGATGAAGAAGCCGGGGCCGGGCGAGCCGCGAGTCGAGCAGATCTTTGTCAATACGCGGCCGACAGTGAAAATCGAAACGTCGCGCGCATGAGCTGGGCATAAAAAAACGCCACGCAGTGTGAACTGGCGTGGCGTTTTCATGGAGATGCTGTGTATTAGCCGTGTTTCTGGATGAATTCGCCGATTTTCGGGCAAATGATCTCGCGCCAGCGGCGGCCCGAGAAGATGCCGTAGTGGCCGCATTTCGGCGCCACGAAGTCTTGTTGCATCTCGGCTGGGATGCCGGAACACAAATCATGCGCCGCCTGCGTCTGGCCGGCGCCGGAAATGTCGTCCAGTTCGCCTTCTACCGTGAACAGCGCCACGTTCGTGATGTCTTGCGGACGCACCAGCTGGCCGCCCACTTTCCAGGTGCCCATCGGCAGGCTGAATTCCTGGAACACCGTTTTGATGGTTTCCAGGTAGTACTCGGCCGGCATGTCCAGCACGGCGTTGTACTCGTTGTAGAACTGGCGATGGCCTTCCGCCGGTTCGTCATCGCCCGTCACCAGGTGCATGTAGAACTCGCGGTGGCTTTGCGCGTGGCGGCCCGGATTCATGGCGATGAAACCGGCGTGCTGCAGGAAGCCCGGATAGACCTTGCGGCCAAAGCCCGGGTAGTTCGGCGGTACCGCGTAGATCACGGTGTTTTCAAACCACGAGAATTTCTTTTCCGTCGCCAGGTTGTTCACTTGCGTGGGCGAGCGGCGCGGATCGATGGGGCCGCCCATCATGGTCATGGTTTTCGGCATGTGCGGATCTTTGGCCGTCGCCATCAGCGAGATGGCAGCCAGCACGGGCACGGTCGGTTGACAGACGGAAATCACGTGCAGGTCGGGCGCCAGCAGGCGGATGAACTCTTGCACATAATAAATGTAGTCGTCCAGGTGGAACGGGCCTTCCGTCAGCGGTACCATGCGCGCGTCCGTCCAGTCGGTGATGTAGACATCGTGCTCGGCCAGCAAGCCGCGCACGGTGTCGCGCAGCAGGGTCGAGTGGTGACCGGACAGGGGGGCAACCAGCAAAACTTTGGGCTGTTGCAAACCAGTGGTTTCTTTTTTGAAGTGAATCAGGCGGCAAAACGGTTTAGTGACGACAACGTGTTCGCGGATGTCGACGCTCTCGCCCTGGACGAGAACGGATTTGATGTCGAATTGCGGTTTTTCGTAGTCTTTGCCAAGGCGGTACATCAGCTCGTAGCCGGCTGCGATGCGTTGCGAAAACGGAGTGTGGGCCAGTGGGGAAACCGGGTTGGTAAATAACTTGGAGGACATGTCTGCCCATTGCATCACCGGAGTGAGGAAAGAGCGTTGCAGTTCGTGCAGTTGGTAAAGCATATAGAGTCCTTGTTTAATTCCAAGCGCCAATATCGGCTCAAATATCATAATCCAATTTTACGATATTTGTTGAGGACAAAATGTGCTTTACCACGCATAGGTCCATAGTTTGCGCATCGATGTGACAGCGCGCCACACTTGCGTGGATAGACCTGCAACGATGTTTTAAAAGCAAAAAAAGCAGCGTTTCCGCTGCTTTTTGTACATTTATTTGCCGCTACGCCCGGCGGGGAGGGTGATCCCCGCTGGAATGACCGCCGCAACTGCCGTGCGCTTAGCGCACCAGCATGTCGAGCTTGTCCTTGACGTCCTTGTATTGTTCGGCTTCCGGCAAGGCAGCCTTCGTCTTGGTGATCGAAGGCCAGTTGCGGGCCAGGTCGACGTTGATCTTGATAAAGGCTTGCTGGTCGCCCGGCACGTCTTCTTCCGCGAAAATCGCGTTCACCGGGCACTCTGCCACGCAGACGGCGCAGTCAATACATTCGTCCGGATCGATCGCCAGGAAGTTCGGGCCTTCCCGGAAACAATCTACCGGGCAGACATCGACGCAGTCGGTGTAGCGACAGGCGATGCAGGATTCGGTGACAACGTGGGTCATAACAGTCCTATCAATTTTTGGGGGAGGTGCTGTAGCGCCTGCAGGAACCTCGGCGGCGCATACTAAAGCAAAGCATTGTATTTTAAGGCAATTCGCTATTTCTCACAAATCCCGCTTATATACAATACGTATAAGCAAATTCATTTTTTCGCGTTGCCGTTGCCGCGCAGAGAGTGCAATTCAGCGACTATCGGGGACGTTGCCATGACGAACGCGGCAAGAAAGCGACAGTCGCCCGATGCGGCAGGGTGCAGGACGGGCCATGTGTTGACTTGCCGTGTGGTGTTTTTGTTTTACTCAAATCAAGATAGACACCAAATACATGCCAGAAAAATCAGGCGCTGGCACGTATTTGCGTCAGCAACTGTTGCCAACGTGCATTTTCAGCACTGCCATCCTCGGCAAACGTGATGGTGCGGCGCGCGGTGGGCGCGTCGACGGTGATCTGCCAGCGGGGGATATCGGCACCCAGCTGTTCGCCCGTGGCTTGCTGATGGGTGAAAAAGCCGCTGCTGGCCAGTGCCGCTTCCAGCCCGGGGCCAGCCGGATGGGCTTGGGTATCGATGTCATATTGTTCGCTCAGGCCGGCAAAGCCGCCGCTGCTGCGGGCTGAAATTTTCATGCTGTTCCTTGTTGTGGGTGGTGGTGTGACGCGCCACGGCCTCCCGCTGTTCGGGCTGGCTTGACGCGGGCGCACTGGTGCGTTGCTGCACTGTGTACTGCACGTTTACCGGGCGCCGTAACTGCGGCACCAGGCGGCCAGCGCTTCGCGCTCCGCTTCCAGCAATTGATCCGACTCGCTGTATTCCGCATGGTTCATGGTACCGCAGCAGGCGCGCCTGTCTTGCACTGCGTCGTCCCCGTCGACGACGTCGGCGGCAAAGCTCATCTGGCCATCTTCTGTCATGGCATTGGCCTTGAGCACTTCGCGTACGGTAAAGCTGTTGCGGATGTAGTCCAGATAGGCATCATTGCCGTCGGCCGCGGCGATCGTCAGCATGTGGCCAGCCACATCGGCATACGTGGCGGCTTGCTCGGGCGATGCTACCAGGGCGCGCAGGACGAGGCTGCGCAGGTAGTCGCCGCAGCGGTGCAGCACGGCCGCGTCGTCTTCCAGCTGGGGGGCGCGTTCATGGGCAAAGATGTCGGCCAGGATGTCGTAGATGGCGCCCGTAAACACTTGCGAGATGGCGTGCACTTCCGTGCCTGCTTCCGACAACTTGATGTCGTTGTCGGCATTGCGCAAGCCGTTCGGCCGGCCCAGGGCCAGGCCGAACTGTTCCGCCAGGTCGGCCAGAAACGTTTTATCGTGCAGGTCGGACTTGGTTTGGGCGATCACCGCTTCCACCTGGTCCAGCTGCGACAGGGCCAGGAAGATGGCCGTCAGGTCGCCGAACGATTCGTGCAAGCCGCCCGTTTGCGGCGGATTATTGCTGAGCAGCCAATTCGGTTTCAGGCCATCGAGCACGGCGTGCCCCGTTTCATGCGAAACGATGTCGAGCGAGCGGCAGGTGTAGACGCGCTCGGTGGCGCCGCTGGGAATGAAGTCGCCGAACTTGAGCGCCTTGTCGCTGCGGCTGTAATACGCGTTCATGACGTTGGGCAAGCCGTGCGGGAACACGCGCAGCGGTGCCGTATTGCTGGTGCTATTCCATTGCCAGGGCAGGGGCGGCGCCGTGTCGTTGCTGGCCAGCGCGCGCTGGTACATGGTGAGCGTCATGCGCACGATGGCAAAGGTGTGCACGGCATCGAACTGGTCTGTGTTGGGCGAGACGATGAAGTCGCCGAAGGCATTCGGGCTGACCTGCGCGATGCCCGGTTCGCCAAACGTGATGCGCGCGTCGCGCGGGCCTTGCAGGATCAGGCCCGGCAAAAAGCTCTTGCGCGTGCCCAGTTCGCTGACGGACGGGTCTTGCTTCCAGATCAGCACGCGCGAACCGACGGGCACGGCGGCCAGATTGCGTGCCGTTGCCTCGCTCAGGCGGGGCGGGCCCGGCTGCAAGGTCAGTTGCGCATTCTTGCGGTGCAGGCGGTACGGCGCCGAGGGGGTCGGGACGTAGCCGACGGGCAGGGACACGCATTTGGTCAGCACGGCTTCGACCGGCACGATGACTTTCTGGTCCATGGTAGCTCTCCAAGATACGCGCAGCTGGAATGGGAATAGTCGTCCCGCTTCGGCGTGTCCGGTTTGATACCGCGCAAACGAGACGCGGACGGCGGGCGTTTTTTGCCAGTCCAGTGCCTGCTGCGGCCGCGCCTGCCGCATCGTGGCTGGTATGATGCTGGCCGTATGGCCCCCGTTTTTATAATAAAAGGATCGTTTGATGGCGGATATAAATATAGTTCAGCAACATAAGCTGACAGCAGAAAAGGCGCGTGAAGCGGCGCAGCAAGTGGCTGACAAGCTGGCACAGGAATATGACCTGGCGTGCGCCTGGGATGGCGATGTGCTGCGCTTCGAGCGCAGCGGCGTCGATGGGTCGCTGACCCTGGAAAAAGAGCAGGCGCAACTGCAAATCAAGCTGGGCTTCATGCTCAGCGCCTTTGCTTCCACCATCGAAGGCAAGATTGCCGAGAAGATGCGCAAGGTGTTTGCCGAGCCAGTTTGATCCGCTTGTCTGGCGCCATGTTTGGTGCTAGGGAACGTGTTGCGGTGATGGGCGAAAAGACGATGAAAACACGTCGCTTTTCGCCTTTTTCACGTCTGACTGTACGCTGGCGAACATTGCTATCACATTTCTATTTGGAAAGCTATTGGACTTTGGTGTCTTTTTACGTTATACTTGAGTCATATTTACAACAGCTACACCGCGTTTCACCCTCTGCTTCGCAGTACTCCCACTCACTCAGTGGTGAATAATTCTTCGGGTTTTACACCCGCATCCATTTAAAAGTAGCTTGGTCGATTTTTTTTCGGTCAAATACATTTGGTGCCATGTATTTGCATGGCGCTAGCGTTGTTAAAAGTCCTGAACCACAGCCTCTTTTAGCACGCACACGGCACCCCGGCACCGGCTTTGGCCATCCGCTGGTCACACGCGTGTCACCCCCTGTTATCTGTCGCTCCCGTGCGCTTTTTGCGCCGTGGCGTAGCCGACGCAGCAGGGTTTGCTGATTCCCGCCGCAAGCTGGCAGCTTGCTGGGTTTCATTCCATTCGTCAAATCGAGGGAGAACCACATCGTGGCAAAACAAATCATTATCGACCATGTATTCAAAGTGTTCGGCGACAAGCCAGAAGAAGCACTTGAACTCGTTCATCAAGGCGCCAGCAAGCAGGACATCCTGGCCAAGACCGATTGCACCATCGGCGTTTTCGACGCCACCTTTACCATTGAAGCGGGCGAGATCTTCGTCATCATGGGCCTGTCCGGTTCGGGCAAGTCGACCCTGGTGCGCATGCTGAACCGCCTGATCGAGCCGACCGCCGGCCGCATCCTGATCGACGGCAACGACATCAACACCTTGCCGGACGCCCAGCTGCGTGCCCTGCGCCGCAAGGACATCAGCATGGTGTTCCAGTCGTTCGCGTTGCTGCCGCAAATTACCGTGCTCGACAACACTGCCTTCGGTATGGAACTGGCGGGCATGCCCAAGGCCGAGCGCCATGCGCTGGCCCAGCAAGCGCTGGAGCAGGTGGGCCTGGACGGCTACGGCGCCAGTTATCCCGACGAATTGTCGGGCGGCATGCAGCAGCGCGTGGGCCTGGCCCGTGCGCTCGCTTGCGATCCATCGATTTTGCTGATGGATGAAGCGTTTTCCGCGCTCGATCCGATTATTCGTACGGAAATGCAATCGGAACTGCTGCGCTTGCAGCAAATCAAGCGCCGCACCATCGTCTTCATTTCGCATGATCTCGACGAAGCCATGCGCATCGGCGACCGCGTCGCCATCATGAAAGACGGCCACGTGGTGCAAGTGGGCACGCCGGAAGAAATCCTGCGCAAACCAGCCAACGATTACGTGCGCAACTTCGTGCGCGGCGTCGATGCGGCGGCCGTCTTCAAGGCCAGCGATATCGCCCGCAAGAGCCAGATCGTCGTGTCGGAATCGCCGAGCCGCGGCTCGCGCGCCGCGCTGTCGATGCTGGAAGAGCAGGATCGTGCGTTTGCGTATATCGTCAATCCGCAGCGCAAGTTCCTTGGCGTCGTGTCGGCCGATTCGCTGCGCAGCGCGCTCGACGGCCATGTTGGTCCGCTGGGCCTGGCGCATGCCTACCTGCCCGACGTGCAAACCATCAATGCAGATGAGCCAGTCGCCGGCCTGTTCGGCCAGGTGGCGCAACTGCCTTACGCCGTCCCTGTGGTGGCCGATGACGGCAGCTTCCGCGGCGCCATCAGCAAGACAACCTTGCTGAAGTTCCTCGACCGCGACACGCCAGCCATAGCCGAACAACAACAGAAAGGACAAGCATGAACCCAAGCACCGTTTCCACAGTAGAAGCTGTTGTTGAACAGCCAGCCGCGCAAATCAATCCCTGGGCGCTGACGCCGCCGACCGACGCCAGCACCGCCTGGCTGGACGCCGCCGCGCCTGCCGTGCAGCCGGAACATGCGACCGGCTTTCACCTGACGCAGATTTTCGACGGCTCGCTGCCGCTGGAAAGCTGGATCAATCAGGGCCTGGGCTGGGTGGTCGCCCATTTCCGTCCTTTTTTCCAGGCCGTGCGCGCGCCGATCGACAGCGTGCTGTCCGGCGTGGAAGGCGTGCTCCTGGCGGCCCCGTCGCTGACGGTGATCGCCATCATCGGCTTGCTGGCGTGGCAATTTACCAGCCGCACCCTG
Organism: Janthinobacterium sp. 64; assembly: GCF_002813325.1. Lineage (NCBI taxonomy): Bacteria > Pseudomonadati > Pseudomonadota > Betaproteobacteria > Burkholderiales > Oxalobacteraceae > Janthinobacterium > Janthinobacterium sp. 64. The sequence continues at coordinate 4,879,755 of NZ_PHUG01000001.1, forward strand.
GCCATTGGCACCGTGCTGGCGCTGCTGGTCGTGTCGATGCTGGGCATCTGGCCGGAAGCCATGACGACCCTGTCGCTGGTGCTCACTTCCCTGGCGTTCTGTCTGGCCATCGGCTTGCCGTTGGGTATTTTCCTTGCCAGCAGCGACCGCGCGCAGAATATCCTGCGCCCCCTGCTGGACGCCATGCAGACGACGCCTGCCTTCGTCTATCTGGTGCCGGTGGTGATGCTGTTTGGTATCGGTAATGCGCCAGGCGTGATCGTGACGATCATCTTTGCCCTGCCGCCGCTGGTGCGCTTGACCAACCTCGGTATCCGCCAGGTGCGTCCCGACCTGATCGAAGCGGCCCGCGCCTATGGCGCCTCGCCGTGGCAGTTGCTGACCCGCGTGCAGTTTCCGCTGGCCATGCCATCGATCATGGCCGGTATCAACCAGTCGCTGATGCTGTCGCTGTCGATGGTCGTGATCGCCTCGATGATCGCCGTCGGTGGCCTGGGTCAGATGGTGCTGCGCGGTATCGGCCGCCTGGATATGGGCCTGGCAACCGTCGGTGGCCTGGGCATCGTGCTGCTGGCCATCACCCTGGACCGTTTGACGCAAGCAATGGGCCAGCCACGCCGTGGCGTGCGCCACTGGTATCAGACGGGTCCTGCCGGTTTCGTGCTGCGCCTGGTGCGCGGCAATACGACGAAAAATAATGTTGCACAGCAAGCAACGCTGGCCAACGCACAATAAAGGAAGCACATGCATCAAATTGACAATTTTAAAGTGACGCAAAAATCGCAACGCAAGTTCCAGCTGTTTTCCGCCCTGGCCATCGCCGCCCTGGCCCTGACCACCAGCCTGGCCATGGCGCAGACGCCGGCCGTGGCCGCCGATGCGCTGCCCGGCAAGGGCGTCAGGGTACAGCCGCTGCAAAGCTCGATCGCGGAAGAAACCTTCCAGACCATGCTAGTCGACAAGGCCCTGGAAAAGCTCGGCTATGAAGTGCAGCCGATCAAGGAAGTGGAATACCCGACCGCGCATATTGCGATTGCCAACGGCGACGCCACCTTCATGGCCGTGCACTGGGACCCGATGCACAAGGATTTCTATAACAATGCGGGCGGCGACGCCAAGCTGCTGCGCACGGGCCAGTATGCGGGGCCTGCCGCGCAAGGTTATCTGATCGACAAGGCGACGGCGGAAAAGTACAACATCACGAATATCGACCAGTTGCGTGATCCCACCCTGGCCAAGCTGTTCGACCATGATGGCGATGGCAAGGCCGACTTGACGGGCTGCAACCCTGGCTGGGGCTGCGAAGCGCTGATCGAGAAGCACATGGATGCGTACAAATTGCGCAAGACGGTCACGCATGTGCAGGGCAGCTATGCAGCCCTGATCGCCGACACCATGGGACGCTACAAGCGTGGTGAACCGATCCTGTACTACACGTGGACGCCGTACTGGGTCAGTGGCGTGCTGGTGCCGGGCAAGGACGTGGTCTGGCTGAAAGTGCCATTCTCGGCCAATCCGGAGAACGTGAACACGCGTCTGGACAATGGCAGCGATTACGGCTTTGCCGTCAACACGGCGCGTATTGTTTCTAACAAGGAATGGGCGCAGAACAACCCGGCGGCGGCCAAGCTGTTCGAAGTGATGCAACTGCCCGTGGCCGATATCAATGCGCAGAACGAGCGCATGCGCCGCGGCGAAAGCACGCAAGCCGATATCGCGCGCCATACGGCCGGCTGGATCAAGTACCACCAGCAAACATTTGACGGCTGGATCGCGCAGGCGCTGGCGGCAGCTAAAAAGTAAGTTTGCGGCTGATACAGGCGTAAATACAGGCGTAAAAAAAGTGGCTACCGGTTTGGTAGCCACTTTTGCATTTTCAGCCTGTTTTGGTGGTTTTTGGTGAGTTTTCAGGCGTTTTCGGCCTGTTTCTCTGCCAAACGGGCTTTCTCGCGCTTAATCCTTCAAGTCTTCGATCAGGTCGATGTATTGCTGCTGCGCATCTTCCTTCGAGGTGCCGGCCAGGGCCGCCCAGGCATCGAACTTGGCGCGGTTGACGAAGTCGGTCATGCCAGGACGCTCGCCCGTGGCGTCGCCGCTCGAGGCTTGCTTGAACAAGGCGTAGATTTTCAACAAGGTCATATTGTCCGGACGTTCGGACAGGGTCTTGGAATCGAGCTGCGCTTGTTCGAATTGCTCTTGTAAACTCATGATGGCTCCTGTGTGCTGATGGAATCGCTGGAAAAGTGCGGCAGGCCCGGCGGAGTGGCCACCGTGCGTGCTGCAGTGCCTGACATCATAGTGAAAAAAGCGCGCCGTGCATTAGAGGACACACTCAAAACAAAAACGCCGCCGCTGCGTGAACAGGGGCGGCGCCGGTACAGTCGCTTCAGCGCTGCGCAGTCTGTTTTATACGCCCAGCAGTTCGACGTCGAAAATCAGGGTGGCGTTCGGTGGAATCGCGCCGCCGGCGCCGCGTGCGCCATAGCCCAGTGCTGCCGGGATGATCAGTTGGCGCTTGCCGCCCACTTTCATGCCTTGCACGCCTTCGTCCCAGCCTTGAATGACGCGGCCTGCGCCCAGCGGGAATTCGAATGGGTCGTTGCGGTCCTTGCTCGAATCAAATTTCGAACCGGCGCTGCCGTCGTCGTTTTGCAGCCAGCCCGTGTAATGCACGACAACATTGTTGCCGGCTTGCGCTTCAGCGCCTTCGCCGACGACGGTATCGATGTATTGCAGGCCGGAAGCGGTAGTGGTGGTGGTCATGATAATCCTTGTGTAGGCGATGAAAGCTTCAGATTGTAGAGCAATGAGTTGCAAAGCGCCATTCCAGGCGCGGGACAGGGAAAAAGGGGAAATGACGGCGATGTGTGGCTGCCTGCAGCATTTAAGGGGGATTTCACACAATAAATACAGTGTTCCACGTAAAATGCCTGTTTTGTATTTAACAGTGATTTCTTCCATGTTCCGCAGTCTACGCCGCCTTGTTTTTTCCTCGCTGTGCCTGGTTTCCGCAATATCGACGGCGCAAGCCGAAGTGGTGGTGGTGCTCAATTCCCGTGATGCTACGGTGCAACTGCTGGACCAGAAAACCTATGCTCCCCTGTCCACCTTTGCCGTCGGCAAGGAACCGCACCATCTGATGGAAACGCCGGACGGCAAGTCGCTGATCGTCGCCAGTTCCGTCGGCAACGAGCTCATTTTCCTCGACCCCGTGTCGGGCCAGATCCAGCGCCGCATCAGCAACATCCTCGATCCGTATCAGATCGGCTTTTCGCCGGACCAGAAGTGGTTCATCTCGAATTCGCTGCGCCTGGACCGCATCGACCTGTATCGCTACGACGGCAAGAACCTGACCCTGGCCAAGCGCATCCCGCTGCCGAAACTGCCCAGCCACATGGCGTTCACGGCCGACAGCACCATGGCTTTCATCACGCAGCAGGGCAGCAACCAGGTCAGCGCCATCGACCTGGCCACGCAAACGGTGAAATGGACGATGCCTGTCGGCCCCGCGCCAGCCGGCATCACGATGACACCCGATGGCAAGCATTTGCTGGTCGGCATCATGGGCAGCGATTACGTGGAAGTGATCGACTGGCGCACGCAAAAGACCGTCAAGCGCATCAAGGCGGGCGCCGGCACGCACAATTTCCGCGCGCTCGGCGACAACCGCATGACCTTCGTGTCGAACCGCGTGTCGAACACCATCAACATCATCGACCAGCAAACCTTGGAAAACGTGGGCACCATCAATGTGCCTGGCGGCCCGGATTGCATGGAAATTACCCCGGACGGCAAGACCATGTGGGTGACCCTGCGCTGGATCAAGAAAGTGGCCGTGATCGACTTGACCACGCGCAAGGTGATCAAGACCATACCGGTGGGCCGCTCGCCCCATGGCGTGTATTTCGCCACCCACTCGCCGCGCATGTGATGATGCCGCGCCTTATTCTGAGCGGCGGCGTGCCCGCCATGCTGCTGTGTGCCAGCGCCATGCTGCCACCCGCGCATGCCGCCGCACCGGCGCCGGCAGCCCAAGCCGCACAGGCTCCGGCCGTATCTTCGGCCTCGGCCGCCTGCAAAGGCACCATCTACATGACGTTTGACACGGGTAGCCAGTCGCAAGCGCAACTGATCGCCGACGTGCTCAAGCAACGCCATGTGAAGGCAACCTTCTTCCTGGCCAATGAAAAGACCACGCGCGGCGACTATTCGCTCGATCCGTCCTGGGCGCCGTATTGGAAAGCCAGGGTCGCCGAAGGCCATGCGTTCGGCACGCATACGTTTGACCACGTGTACTGGAAGAAGGATCTGGCCAACGGCTTGATCCAGGTCAAGCCCCAGTTCGGCAAGGACGGCGGCAAGCTCGCTTCCTTCACCGACAAGCAGTTCTGCGAGCAATTGCGCCGCGTCGATACGCGCTTCCAGGAGCTGACCGGGCATAAGCTCGATCCGTTCTGGCGCGCGCCGGGCGGCTATACGTCGCCTCGCACCCTGGCGGTCGGCAGCGCCTGCGGCTACCAGCATGCGGGCTGGGCGCCAGCCGGCTATTCCGGCGATGAGCTGCCCAGCGACAAGTATCCGAACGCCATGTTGCTGAAAAAAGCGCTGGCCAACCTGCGCAGCGGCGACATTTTCATTGCGCACATGGGCATCTGGTCGCGCAAGGATGCATGGGCGCCGGCCAACCTCGACGCCTTGATTTCCGGCTTGCAAGACAAGGGGTTCTGCTTTGCCACCCTGCGCGAGCATCCTGCCTACGCGCAGAAGAAGGGCCAGCCATGATCGCCGCCGATATCCTCGGCTACGTCACGCCCGCCATCGACACGGTGGTCGACGCTTTTGGCGTGGCGCAAGGCTGGCTGTTCCAGACTGTGGTGAATCCCCTCGTGTACCACCTGGGCTTTGGCGAATTCACGGAAGAAGCGTTCGAAGGCACGGAATGGCTGCTGATCGGCCTGTGCGAACTGGTGCTGCTGTTTCTCGTGCTGCGTCCGCTCGAAGCCTGGATTCCCGCGCAAAAGATCACCGATCCGCGCGCCCGCTGGAACGATTTTATGTATACCGTGCTGCACCGCATCGGCCTGTTTTCTGTCGTGGTCTTCTTCACGCTCGATCCGCTGATGGATGCATTCGCGGGCGCTTTGCGTTTCGATAATATCCATCCATTCAACCTGGAATCGCTGTTGCCCGGCATCAGTCCCTTGCTCAGTTTTATCATTTATTTTGTGATACTGGACTTCGTCGACTATTGCTACCATCGGGCTTCGCACCATTTCGGCTGGTGGTGGGGCTTGCACAGCCTGCATCACAGCCAGCAAAACATGAACTTGTGGAGCGATGACCGCAACCACTTGCTCGACGATTTTTTACGCGACGTGGTGATGGCCCTGGTGGCGCTCGGCATCGGCGTGCCGCCGGGCCAGTATGTGCTGCTGGTGTCGGTATCGCGCATTCTGCAAAGCTTGCAGCACGCGAATGTGAGGATACACTTCGGCCGCATCGGCGAGCGGCTGTTGATCTCGCCCCGTTTCCACCGCACGCACCATGCGATCGGCGTGGGGCACGAATCGAAGGGCAAGGGCAGCATGGGCGGTTGCAACTTCGGCGTGGTCTTGCCGATTTGGGATATGCTGCTGGGCACCGCGAATTTCTCGGCCGGCTATGCGCGCACGGGCGTGCGCGACCAGCTGGCCCGCATCGATAGCGATGGCGTGGGCCGCCCCGGACGCGAGTATGGCCGCGGCTTCTGGCAGCAGCAATGGCTGGGCCTGCGCCGCATGGTGGAATTTGCAGGAATCAAACGAAAAGGACGCCGTTGATGCGTAATGTGTTGAATTCGTATGGCCGTGCTTTCCTGTCGCAATTGCACGGCAGGATATTGCTGTTGAGCGTCGCGCCTTTCATCCTCTCGCTGGTGCTCTGGGGCGGATTGCTGTATGTGGGCTTGCAGCCGCTGATCGACAGCCTGCATGCGCTGTTCACGCAGTACGATTTCTTCCGCACCAGCGGCCAGGTGCTGTCCACCTTTGGCCTGGGCGTGCTGAAAGCCGTGATCGTGCCGCTGATCGCCATGTTCATGCTGCTGCCGCTGATGATCTTGACGGCGCTGATCTTCATGGGCCTGTTCGCCATGCCGGCCATCGGCCGCCACATCGGCGGACGGCACTTTCCGCAACTGGACAAGAAACATGGCGGCAGCCTGCTCGGCAGCGTGGGGACATCCCTGGCGACATTCCTGCTGTTTATCCTGGTCTGGGTGCTCATGCTGCCCCTGTACGCGTTTCCGCCCGCCGCACTGGTGGGGCAAGCCGTGCTGTGGGGCTGGCTGACCTACCGCGTGATGGCGTATGACGCCATGGCCGACTACGCCAGCGTGGAAGAGCGCCACGCCATCATGCGCACGCAGCGCTGGCCCCTGCTGGCCATCGGCATGGTGTCCGGTGCGGCTGGCGCCGTGCCGGGCATGCTGTGGATGGGCGGCGTGATGTCGGTGGTGTTCTTCCCCTTCCTGGCGGCATTCGCCATCTGGCTGTATGTGCTGATCTTTATCTTTACGGGCCTGTGGTTTCAGTATTACTGCCTGGAAGCATTATCGCGTTTGCGGGGCGTACGCGGCATGACCGACGTGGCGCCAGCCGACGCCTGACCATTATTATCGAATTCTACGAGGAAGCTTCATGGCTATCGGATTGATCATCATCGGCGACGAAATCCTGTCGGGCAAGCGCACTGACCAGCATTTCCCGAAAGTAGTGAGCATGCTCAAGCAACGCGGCTTGCAGCTGAGCTGGGCGGAATACGTGGGCGACGAGCCGGCCCGCCTGGTTGCCTTGCTCAAGCGCAGCTTTGCCAGCGGCGACATCGTCTTCAGCTTTGGCGGCATCGGCGCCACGCCGGACGACCATACGCGCCAGGCAGCTGCTGACGCGCTGGGCTTGCCGCTGCTGCTGCATCCGCAGGGCAAGCTCAATATCGAGCAACGGATCACGGAAATGGGAGCCGAGGCGGGCGTGCCGGCCGATTTGAACTCGCCGGAAAACCTGCACCGCCTGAAAATGGCGGAATTTGTTGAAGGCGCCGAGCTGATTCCGAATCCGTACAACAAGATTGCCGGCTTTGCCGTGCGCGAACATTATTTCGTGCCCGGTTTTCCCGTCATGTCCTGGCCCATGATCGAATGGGTGCTCGACACGCATTACAGCCATTTGTTCAATCAGGTGCCGCACGCGGAACATGCCTTGCTCGTGTATGAAACGGCCGAATCCCTGCTGACGCCGCTGATGGTGCGTCTGGAAGCGGAATTTCCACTGATCAAGGTGTTCAGCCTGCCCAGCGTGGGCGATGCGCAGACGCGCCGGCATATCGAACTGGGCGTCAAGGGTGAACCCGCGCAGGCGACGGCCGCCTTTGCGGACATGTGCGCCGCGCTCGATACCTTGCGGGCGGAATACACCACCATCTGACATGCTGCCAGCCCGGCGCCGGCGGCTTTTTTGCCGGCGTCCAGCCCGCCTTGCATCTTAGAGCCTATCCCAGTAGGGAGCGTCTTCTGCTGGCAGCGCATCAGGAGCGCGGACAAGGCGTGAGGAGGACGCGTGGCGAGCCACGCAACGACGATCAACGCAGTCCCCGCTTCTGAGGGGCGCCAGCAGGGGATGTATTCATCTACTGGGATAGGCTCTTAGTACGCAAGCGTACGTTCCAAGACGTTGTTTTTTTGCGAAAATCTTTAATGAAGCAAGATTTTTGTGCGCGCTCGTCAGTCGTTTTCATGCCGATGTGGTGGAATGGTGAACAGGGACCCGGCGTGTCGAATCCGGGGTCGCCTGCCTGTGCAGTAACGTGTTTTTTTGATTCACCGGTATGGACATCATGTTAAGCAAGCTTTGTTGTGACCGGCTCTGGCCGGCCCTCGTCTTATCCCGCGCGGAGCGGTATCGCTACCGCATTTTCCGCGCCGTCCAAACCCAACCTTACCCCAGCATCCCATGAAAGACACAGGCGTCAATCTGGCCGCGCAAGAGCGGCCCCCTTCTGATCCACTCACCGACACGGGCGCCGAGGCGCCGCCGCCGGCGAGCCCGCCAAAGAAGCGCCGTTCGCGCATCTGGCCCATCTTTGCCATCATCGTGCTGGCGCTGATCGCCGGCGTGGCGTGGTTCGTCATGCGCGAAGTGCGCAGCTCGGCCCTGCAGGCCGAGTTTTTCACGCGCCTGGACCGCCAGCTGGCGTTCAAGGTCGAGCCCGGCCCCGCACCGGCGGGCGCCATCCGCTATCCGCAGCACGGCCCCTATGACGAGCGGCTCGGCTATGCCAGCCTGCCGGACTTCATCACCAAGCTCAATGCGCGCGATTATGAAGTGACGGCGCAGGCGCGCATGTCGCCGAAGATGGTGCAGCTGGTCGACCGGGGCATCTTTGCCACGTATCACGAGAAAAACCGCGCGGGACTGACCATCCTCGATTGCCGCGCCGCGCCGCTGTTCGCAGCCAGCTATCCCGAGCGCATGTTCGACGGTTTCGCCGAAGCGCCGCCCGCGCTCGTGCAAAGCCTGCTGTTCATCGAAAACCGCGAATTGCTGGACCCTGGCACGCCCGAGCGCAATCCCGCCGTGGAATGGGACCGCCTGAGCAAGGCCGTCCTCGACAAGGCGCTGAACCTGTTCGGCGGCCACCGCGGCGGTGGCGGCAGCACCCTGGCCACGCAGATCGAAAAATACCGGCATTCGGAAGACGGGCGCACCAGTTCCATGCAGGACAAGCTGATGCAAATGATTTCGGCCAGCCTGCGCTCGTACCAGGATGGCGAAAACACCATGGAAGCGCGGCGCAAGATCGTCGTCAACTACCTCAACACCGTGCCGCTGTCGGCCAAGAGCGGTTTTGGCGAAGTCAACGGCATCGGCGACGGCATGTGGGTCTGGTATGGCCGTCCGTTTGCCGAAGTGAAAACTTTGCTCAAGGGTAATATGGACCAGCCGGGCAGTGCGCTGGCCTACAAGCAGGCGCTGAGCCTCTTGATCGCGCAGCGCCGTCCTTCGCATTACCTGGTGGCCGGCGGCGCCGACCTGGAAGAATTGACCAACAGCCATCTGCGTCTGCTGGCGCAAGCGGGCGTGATTTCGCCGCAGCTGCGCGATACGGCCATCGCCGAAAAGCTGCGCCCGTCGACGGCTTCGGGCGTGCAATCGGAAGCGTCGACTTCGTTCGTCACGCGCAAGGCCTCGAATGCCGTGCGCAATCACCTGGCCAGCATGCTCGGTGATCCGCGTTTGTACAACCTCGACCGCCTCGACCTGAAAGTGGTCAGCACGCTCGATGCGCAGGCGCAAAACGCCGTCACCAAGGTCTTGCGCGAATTGCGCGATCCGGAAGTGGCGAAAGCGGCCGGCTTGACGGGCAAGGGCATGTTGGGCAATGGCGATCCGGCCAACGTGGTCTACAGTTTTACCTTGCTGCAGAAGGGCGAGCAGGCCAACTTGCTGCGCGTGCAGACCGATAACTACGACCAGCCGCTCGACATCAACGAAGGCGCCAAGCTGGACTTGGGTTCCACTGCCAAGCTGCGCACCCTGGTGACGTATATGGACATCATCGACCAGTTGCACCAGCGCTACAGCGGCATGAATGCTGCCGAGCTGAGTAAAATCACCGTCGATCCGAAGGACATGCTGTCGCAGTGGGCGATTGCTTATCTGAAACCGTTGGCGCTGGGCGAGGCGCGCAACCTGCCCGCCATGCTGGCGGCCGCCATGGAGCGCAAATATTCGGGCAACCCGGGCGAAGGCTTCTTCACGGGCGGCGGCTTGCACCATTTCGGCAACTTCTCCAAGCTCGACGACAGCCGCATCATGACAGTGCAGCAGGCGCTGCGCCAGTCGACCAACCTGGTGTTCGTGCGCCTGATGCGCGACGTGGCCCGCTACTACATGTTTTCGCGTCCCGATTCCTCGGCCTCGCTGCTGGCGGACGCCGATGATCCGCGCCGCGCCCAGTACCTGAGCCGTTTTGCCGACAAGGAAGGGCGCGAATTCCTGCACCGTTTCTATCAGAAGTACCGCGGCAAGAGCGTCGACGAGCAGGAAAAGATTTTGTTGGCCAGCATCCGCCCGACCCCCGTGCGCCTGGCCAATATCTTCCGCACCGTCAATCCGAAGGGGACCGTCGCGGAATTTGGCGATTTCCTCAACGCCAACCTGACGTCGCAAAACGAAGTGCCGCCCGAGCGCGTGGCCAGGATGTACCAGCAGTACGCGATGGAAAACTGGTCCTTGGCCGACCGCGGCTATCTGGCCAATGTGCATCCGCTGGAACTGTGGATGGTGGCGTATCTGCGCCAGCACGAAGGTTCCACCCTGTCGCAGATGGTGGCGGCCAGCGAGAAGGAACGCCAGGAAGTGTATAAATGGCTGTTCAATACGCACCGCAAGCATGCGCAGGACCGCCGCATCGCCAACTTGCTGGAAGTGGAAGGGTTCCTGGAAATCCACCGCCAGTGGAAGAAGATGGGCTATCCGTTTGACTCGCTCGTGCCCTCCTACGCGACCACCCTGGGCGCGTCGGCCGACCGTCCCGCCGCGCTGGCCGAGTTGATGGGCATCATCATCAACGATGGCGTGCGCAAACCGAGCGTGCGCATCGATTCCATGCATTTCGCCGCCAACACGCCATATGACACCATGGTCAAGCGGGGCACGAAGGTGGAAGCGGAGCAAGTTCTGTCGCCGGACGTGGCGAAAGCCGTCGCCAAGGCCATCCGCGAAGTGGTGTCGGACGGCACGGCGAAGCGGGCCAAGACGGCATTCGTCGGCGCCGATGGCGTGCCTATCCCGATGGGCGGCAAGACGGGCACGGGCGACCAGCGTTTCGACGTGTATGGCGCCGGTGGCCGCCTGATCGAGTCGCGCTATGTGAACCGTTCGGCCACGTTCGTCTTCAATATCGGCGAGCGCTTCTATGGCAGCATGACGGCGTATGTGCGCGGGCCGGAATCGAAAAACTACGATTTCACCAGCGCCTTGCCCGTGCAACTGCTGGTGTCCCTGGCGCCGAGTTTGATGCCGCTGATCGAGGCGCCTGCGCCGGCCGAAGGCGTGGCCAGGCAGTGCACCAATTAACCGCATGCAGATTTAGCAAAACGCCAGCTTCCATGCTGGCGTTTTTTCTTGCTAGCCGGCAAACACGGCCGTTTTATCATCCAGGCGCGCATGGTAGGCGGCGATGGCAGGGTAGTCGGGACGTTGCATCGGCGCCATCAGCCAGCGCTTGACGGACAGACCCAGCACGATATCGGCCAAAGTAAACTGTTCGCCGCAGACGAAGGCGCCCGTGCGCTGCAACTGCTGTTCCAGCACGCCCATCATCTTGTTCCAGCCGGCGATACCGGCCGCCAGCTGCGCCGCATCCTGGTGCGCCGGGCTGTGGCGCACCAGCGACATGAAGGCGTAGCGCCAGCTGTTGTTCAAGTCTCCCATTTGCCAGTCCATCCATTTTTCCACTTCCGCGCGGGCGCGGGGCGTGCTTGGCAGCAAGTCGTCGCGGCCCGCCTGGGCGCACAGGTAGCGGCAAATCGTGTTCGATTCCCACAGCACCAGGTCGCCATCGAGCAGCACGGGCACCATGGCGTTCGGGTTCAAGGCCAGGAAGGCGGGGTCGTCGGTACTGCGAAAGCCGCTGCCCCAGTCTTCGCGTTCGTAGGGCAGGTCGAGTTCCTCGCACGTCCACAAGACTTTGCGGACGTTGATCGAGGCGGCTTTTCCAAGAATTTTCAGCATGCGGGGCTCCATGGGCAGGTGGTCGATCCTGCACTGTAGCGGATTTGGCCGCGCCGCGCCGGTGAAAGTGCCTTGCATAGTTGAGGTTTTCTTGGCATCGTAGCCACCCATGAAACCTATGCGCCACCACATGTCCAAAATCCTCGCGTTCAGCCGCTTTTCCGTGCGCGATTTTCTCGCCACCGCCGGTCCCACCTTGTTGCTGGTCGGCGCGTTTTGCGCGCTCGCTTACTGGCTGGTCGACCCGGCGCCGCCGCGCCAGGTGAGCCTGTCGACGGGACAGGACAATAGCGCGTATGAGGAATTCGGCAAGAAATACGCAGCCACCCTGGCCAAACACGGCATCAAGGTGAGCTTGCAGCCATCGCTGGGCTCGCAGGAAAACCTGCAGCGCCTGAACGCTGGCAAGACCGATATCGCTTTCGTGCAAAGCGGCTCGACGGAACACGACGATGCCGAGCGCCATGGCCTCATTTCCCTGGGCAGCCTGTTTACGGAACCCGTCTGGCTGTTCCTGCGCGAAGACAAGGCCGTGACGGAACTGACGCAACTGAAAGGCATGAAGATCAACCTGGGGCCGGAAGGCACGGGCGTGCCGGGCCTGTTCCGGCAGTTGCTGTCCGTCAATGGCGTCGAAGCGAAGGAATTGACGGTGAGCGACTTGCAGAACACGCCCGCCACGGTGGAGTTGCTGGAAGGGCGCATCGACGGACTCGTGTTCAGCTCGGCGCCGGAAGCGCCGCTGATCCAGATGCTGCTGCAAACGCCGGGCATCAAGCTGTTTGATTTTTCGCAAGCGGAGGCGTATACGCGGCGTTTGCCTTTCCTTACGCATGTGGTCTTGCCACGCGGTATCGTCGACCTGGGGCAGAACATTCCCGCGCAGGATTATCATTTGATCGCGCCGACCGCCACCCTGGTCGCGCGCGAAGACTTGCATCCGGCCTTGATCGACCTGTTCGTGCAGGCGGCGGCCGGCATTCATGGCGGCACGGGCTGGTTCCAGCAGCAGGGGCAATTCCCGTCCGCGCGCTACACGGAAATTCCCGTGGCGCCCGAAGCGCTGAAATTCTACAAGGATGGCGCGCCCGTGCTGCAGCGCTACATGAGTTTCTGGCTGGCCAATTTCTTTGACCGCATGTGGGTGCTGGTGGTGGCGCTCGGTGCCTTGATATTGCCGCTGTCGCGCGTGGTGCCGCCCTTGTACGTGTGGCGCATCCGTTCGCGCGTTTACCGCTGGTATGGCCAGTTGCGCACGGTGGAGCAGGCGCTGGAAGACGTGCCGCCAGAGCAGCGCGCGCACGTGTATGCGGAGCAATTGAAGCGGCTTGACCAGATCGAGGAAATGGTCAACCAGATCTCGATTCCCCTGTCATTTGCCGATGGCTTGTATGGCTTGCGTAGCCACATCAACTTCGTGCGCAAGCGCATCTTGACCTTGATGGGCGAGCATCAGCCGGCAGACTCAAACTAAGTCAAACTAAGGTGATCGACAGCTTGCGCCCCACCAGCGCAGCAGCGCGCTCCAGGGTGGAGAGGGTCACGTCGCTGCCGGGGTCGAGCAGGCGGTCGAGCTGCGAACGGCTCGTCTGCAACAGCGCCGCCATGCGCGTCTTCGACATCGCTTGTTCCTGCATCGCCTGCGTCAGTTGCCAGGCGATCACTTCCTTGATGGCGCGGTTTTGCGTTTGCTCGAAAATGCCTTCTTCCTTGAGGAAGTCGTCGAGACTGCTGCCGAGGTGCGGAGCGGTGGCGTTCATGTCAATTCCTTGTAGCGTTTGCGGGCCAGCGCCAGGTCGTCATCGGGCGTGGCGCGGGTTTTCTTGATAAAGCCGTGCAGCGCCACCAGGCAGTCGCCGTGATGGCAGATCAGCACGCGCGCGATGCGGTTGCCGGGCAGGCTGCTGCGTACTTCCGACAATCCTTGCCCCAAATGGCGGCACAGGGGCATGCCGACGGGCCAGCGCCATTGCGCATGCATCAAATCCTGCCCGATCACATGGCGCTCTTCGATGGGCAACGATTTGAGCCAGTCGCGCACGGGTTCGCCGCCATTGCCGTTCGCATAGAACAGCAGGGTAATCTGCCGCAAGCCGGAAGCATCCATGACGCACCTCTACGTTGTACTATATAAGGTACATGTTCGCAAGGAGAATTTGCGCCGCAGTTGAAAAAATCGGGCGCGCATGGATGGTTGTAGCCGATGGCGGGCCGCAAGGTGGCCCGCCAGATCAAACACTGTTCAGATAGTCAGGCGCCCAGCCACGGCAAGCCGGCCTTGCACCAGCCGCCGATCTGTTTGCGGTGGCCGTCGGCGTCCTTGTCGCCTTCGAAGCCTTCGAGGATGTCGAAGCAGTTGATATAGCCGTGCTCGGTCGCCAGCTTGGCGGCATGGCGCGAACGCACGCCGGAGCGGCACAGGAACAGCAGCACCTCGTCCTTGCCGCCTTGGCCGGCCAGCTGCTGCATAAAATCGGGATTCGGCACGCCGCCCGGGTAGGTGGCCCACTGCACTGCACCATGCTGGGTATCGGCGATGTCGACCCGGCCCACCCAGTCGCGCTCGGCATTCGTGCGCACATCGATGAGCTTGACGGATGCGTCCAGTTGCAGCAGCTCGTACGCTTCCTGCGGCGTGACGGCGCCGGCATACGGCGTACCTTCATTGGCCCGGCTGCGGGCGGTGGTCAGGATGTCGGCGGCGGTAGTCATGGCGTCCTCGATGAAAGTGGGGTGGTGTGGTCGATTATAGTGCGCCGTCCGCGCCCCGCAAACGGGAAACCATGGTGCATCGCGTGTGCACCACAACGAGGCATTTTTCAGAAATCGACATAAAATGCACGATAATGGTGCGTTATTCGTTTTTTGCACTTGCATAGTGCATTCTTGATTTGACGCAAACCCTGCCTGGACATCACGGGCGGGAAAACTTTCATTGGGATAGCCGGGTTTTGCCCCTGGCGGCCAGCTCTCTTCTGGAGCTGGCATGGAATCTGCTATGATCCTTATGAGTTTTGGTGGCACGCAATGTTTGCTTCGCTTCATCAGCCCAGACGCACTAAGGTCGGCTCACCCCACATTCATTTAGGAGATACGCATGGCAATGACAGCCGCAGAAGTCTTGAAGATGGTAGAAGAAAACGAAGTCAAATTCGTTGATTTCCGCTTTGCTGATACCCGTGGTAAAGAGCAGCACGTGACGGTTCCCGTGTCGCACTTCGACATGGACAAATTCGAGTCGGGCCACGCCTTTGACGGTTCTTCGATCGCTGGCTGGAAAGGCATCGAAGCGTCCGACATGATCTTGCTGCCGGATCCAAACACGGCCAATATCGACCCGTTCATGGAAGAAACGACCTTGTTCATGCAGTGCGACGTGATCGAACCGTCGGACGGCAAGGGCTACGACCGCGACCCGCGCTCGATCGCGAAACGCGCCGAAGCCTACCTGAAATCGTCGGGCATGGGCGATACCGCCTACTTCGGCCCTGAGCCAGAATTCTTCATCTTCGACAGCGTGCGCTGGAAGATCGACATGTCGGGCTGCTTCGTCAAGATCGGTTCGGACGAAGGTTCGTGGTCGACCGGCAAGGACATCGAAGGCGGCAACAGCGGCCACCGTCCTACCGTCAAGGGCGGCTACTTCCCCGTGCCACCAGTGGACAGCTTCCAGGACATGCGTTCGGAAATGTGCCTGATCCTGGAGTCCTTGGGCATCCCGGTTGAGGTACATCATCACGAAGTCGCTGGCGCAGGCCAGAATGAAATCGGCACCCGCTTCTCGACCCTGGTCGAGCGCGCCGACTGGACGCAAAACCTGAAATACGTGGTGTGGAACGTGGCGCACAGCTATGGCAAGACCGCCACCTTCATGCCGAAACCTATCGTTGGCGACAACGGTTCGGGCATGCACGTGCATCAATCCGTATGGAAAGATGGCAAAAACCTGTTCGCTGGCGACGGCTATGCTGGCCTGTCCGATTTCGCCCTGTACTACATCGGCGGCATCATCAAGCACGCCAAGGCACTGAACGCGATCACCAACCCGGGCACCAACTCGTACAAGCGTCTGGTACCAGGCTACGAAGCTCCAGTGAAACTGGCGTACTCGGCGAAAAACCGTTCCGCCTCGATCCGTATCCCGCACGTGGCCAATCCAAAAGGCCGCCGCGTCGAAGCGCGCTTCCCGGATCCACTGGCGAACCCGTACCTGTGCTTCGCCGCACTGCTGATGGCTGGCCTGGACGGCGTTGCCAACAAGATCCATCCGGGCGAAGCCGCCTCGAAAGATCTGTACCATCTGCCACCAGAAGAAGACGCACTGATCCCGACCGTGTGCGCTTCGCTGGAAGAAGCACTGGAAGCCCTGGACAAGGACCGTGAGTTCCTGACCCGTGGCGGCGTGTTCAGCGATTCCATGATCGACGCTTACCTGGAACTGAAAATGCAGGACGTGCAGCGCATGCGCATGACCACGCATCCTGCCGAGTTCGACATGTACTACTCGCTGTAATGGCGCCATGCCGGCAACGTGCCGGTAGTGAATGAAAAACGCGGGTGAGGCGATGGTCTTGCCCGCGTTTTTTGTTATGGCGCCACTGGGCGGTGTTGTATAGTCGCCCCAGGAACGATGCGGCACGAGCCGACAGGAGTGAAGATTGACCAAGCATTACAGAATGGCGCTGATGGCAGGGTTGCTGGGCGCGGCGGCACAGGCGCACGGGCAGTTGTATGTCTGCGCCGATGCGCAGGGACACAAGACGTATACGGACAAGCGGGCTGGCGCGCATTGCCAGCTGCTCGATTTGCCGGGCGCCATGACGGAGCCGCCACGCAAGACGGCGCCGCTGGCCGGTGCGCCTGCGCGGCCCGCCACGCAGGCGGTGGCCACGGCGGCGCCCGCCGCTGGCGCGTTTCCCAAGGTTGATGGCGCCGAGCAACGGGCGCGCGACCTGGACCGGCGCCAGATCCTGCAGGATGAATTGCGCAGCGAAGAGCAGAAACTGGCGGCCCAGCGCCTGGAGTTCAACGAGGGCCAGCCTGAACGCCAGGGCAATGAACGCAATTATGCCAAGTACCAGGAAAGGGCGGCGCAGTTGAAAGAGAATATCAACCGGACGCAGCAGAACGTCGAAGCCCTGAAACGCGAGATTGCGAATATTCGGTAAAGCACATGACAATAGACAACCATTCCAGCCGTCCCGCCCACCTGGCCGGCCTTGATTTGCTGGCCTCGGCCGTGATCCTGCTCGATGGCGATGGCCGCATCAGCTATGCCAACGCGGCGGCGGAAAACCTGCTGGAAAGCTCATTGAAGGCCCTGTCGCGGCAAAAGCTGACGGCGCTGTTCCTCAACCCAGAGGAGCTGGCCGGCATCTGCGCGCAGGCGCTGGAACACAAGTTTTCCGATTTGCGCCAGGACCTGAGCCTGGAACGCCTGGGGCGCGATCCGCTGCGCGTGCACAGCATCGTCAGCGCGCTCGACGCGCCGCGCGACGGCGTGCTGATCGAGCTGCGCGAAAACGTGCAGCAATTAAAACTCGACCGCGAGGAGCGCATCCTCGACCAGAGCCAGGTCAACAAAGAGCTGATCCGCAACCTGGCGCATGAAATCAAGAACCCGCTGGGCGGCATCCGCGGCGCGGCCCAGCTGCTGGAGCTGGAATTGCCGGCCCTGCACCTGAGCGAGCTGCGCGAATACACGCAAGTCATCATCAAGGAAGCGGACCGCCTGCAAACCCTCGTCGACCGCCTGCTGGCGCCGCACCGCCGCCCGCATATCGTCGGCGACGTGAATATCCACGAAGTGTGCGAGCGCGTGCGCAGCCTGATCCTGGCCGAGTTTCCCAGTGGCCTGACCATTTCGCGCGATTACGACGCCTCGATCCCCGAGTTTCGCGGTGACAAGGAACAATTGATACAGACCGTGCTCAATATCGCGCACAACGCGGCGCAGGCCCTGGCCGAGCGCATCGAAGCGGGCGACGCGGAGCTGATTTTCAAGACGCGCGTGGCGCGCCAGGTGACCCTCGCCAAGGTCCGCTACAACCTGGCATTAGACTTGCATATCATTGACAATGGACCGGGCATCGCACCCCAGATCCGCGACCGGATTTTCTACCCGCTGGTGTCGGGCAGGGATGGCGGCAGCGGGCTGGGGCTGACCTTGGCGCAAACCTTCGTGCAACAGCACCTGGGCGTGATCGAGTGCGAAAGCCGGCCTGGATACACCGATTTCAGGATCGTTCTCCCCTTGCCATAAGCGAGGAAGTATCCCACTCATGAAATCCATTGCGGGACGCACACACTAATGAAGCCAATCTGGATAGTTGACGACGACGAATCAATCCGCTGGGTGCTGGAAAAAGCCCTGGCGCGGGAAAATCTCGCCACCAAGAGTTTTGCCAATGCGCGCGATGCCATCGCCGCACTGGAATTTGACACGCCGCAAGTGCTCGTGTCCGATATCCGCATGCCGGGCGCGTCCGGCCTGGAATTGCTGCAGACGGTCAAGTCGCGCTTTCCCGGCTTGCCTGTCATCATCATCACGGCCTTTTCCGACCTCGATTCGGCCGTCGCGGCCTTCCAGGGCGGCGCCTTCGAATACCTGGCCAAGCCGTTTGACATCGACAAGGCTGTCGAGCTGATCCGCCGCGCGCTGGAAGAAAGCCTGCGCGAGACGAGCGTCGAATCGGGCCCGTCGGAAACGCCGGAAATCCTCGGCCAGGCGCCCGCCATGCAGGAAGTGTTCCGCGCCATCGGCCGGCTGTCGCAATCGAATGTCACCGTGCTGATCACGGGCGAATCCGGTTCCGGCAAGGAACTCGTGGCGCGCGCGCTGCACAAGCACAGTCCGCGCGCGGCGCAGCCCTTCATTGCCCTCAATACGGCGGCGATCCCGAAGGATTTGCTCGAGTCCGAACTGTTCGGCCATGAACGCGGGGCGTTTACGGGCGCGCAGACGACGCGCCGGGGCCGCTTCGAGCAAGCCGAGAACGGCACCCTGTTCCTCGATGAAATAGGCGACATGCCGTTCGACTTGCAGACGCGCTTGCTGCGCGTATTGTCCGACGGCCATTTCTACCGCGTCGGCGGCCATCAGCCGATGAAGGCCAACGTGCGCGTCATTACGGCCACGCACCAGAACCTGGAGCAGCGCGTGCGCGACGGCCTGTTCCGCGAAGACTTGTATCACCGCCTGAACGTGATCCGGCTGCGCCTGCCCAGTTTGCGGGAGCGGCGCGAGGATATCCCCATCCTGGTGCGCCACTTTCTGGTGCAAAGCGCGCGCCAGCTGGGCGTGGAAGCCAAGCGCATGAGCGAGCCGACCATGCAATTTCTCAGCGGCCTCGATTTGCCCGGCAATGTGCGCCAGCTGGAAAACCTGTGCAACTGGATCACCGTGATGGCGCCGGGCCAGACGGTGGAAATCAAGGACTTGCCGCTGGAATTGACGCAGGGGCAGGGCGATGGCGTGGCCACTGCGGCGGCGGCCGAGGCTGCACCGGCGGGCGTTGCCCATGCGCACGGCGGCCAGGTCTTCGAAGCGGCAGCGCCCGTCAATGGCGCGCCGCCGGGCTGGATCGGTTTACTGGAATTGCAGGCGGCCGGCATGCTGGGCGCGGGGCAGCAGGAAGTCATGGCCGTGCTGGGACGGCAATTCGAGTCGGCCCTGATCAAGACGGCGCTCAGGCATACGCACGGGCGCAAGAACGACGCCGCCGTGCGCCTGGGCATCGGCCGCAACACCATCACGCGCAAGATCTCCGAACTGGGCATCGACGGCGCCAAGGACGATTGATCTATCTTCCGGATGGGACGTCTGTCCCGTCCGCGTTCCCTCCCGGCGTTTCTTGCACGCCACAACACCCACAGCAGGCGATAAGGTAAGCTGGCGCCTGCCGGACTGTTTCGTCCGGTCTTAACTTTCATTGTGGAACTGTATGCTGATTAACTGCGTGGCCTATCAGGATGGCAAAAAACTGGCCGACTTGCCGATTGACGATATCAGCGATTACGTCGAGCGCCCCGATTGCTTCGTCTGGGTGGCCCTGCTCGACGCCACGCCGGTCGAGTTGAAACAGATGCAGCACGAGTTTTGCCTGCATGAACTGGCCGTCGAGGATGCGCAGCGGGGCCACCAGCGTCCGAAGATCGAGGAATATGGCGATTCCCTGTTTGCCGTCGTGAAAACCGTGGAAATGGTCGAGAACGAACTGGTGCTGGGCGAAGTCGACATTTTTGTCGGCGCCAATTACGTGCTCTCGTCGCGCAGCAACAGCTCGCAAGGTTTTCTCGGCGTGCGCGCACGCGCCGAGCGCGAACCGCACCTGCTGCGCCAGGGCTCGGCCTTCGTGCTGTACGCGCTGATGGACGCCGTCGTCGACCGATACTTTCCCGTGCTCGACGCACTGGAATCGGAGCTGGAACTGATCGAGGACCGCATCTTCGACCGTGGCACCGAGCGCGACAATATCGAACGGCTGTATCAATTGAAACGCAAGGTCATGGTCTTGCGCCACGTGGTGGCGCCCCTGATGGAGGCGGTGGGCAAGCTGCACGGCGGGCGGGTGCCGCCGCTGTGCCACGATACCCAGGAGTATTTCCGCGACGTGCACGACCACCTGGCGCGCATCAACGGCACGCTCGACACCATCCGCGACACCATCAGCACGGCCATTCAGGTGAATCTGTCGATGGTGGCCATCGACGAGAGCGAAGTGAACAAGCAGTTGGCGGCCTGGGCGGCCATCTTCGCCGTATTTACCGCGTTTGCCGGCGTGTGGGGCATGAATTTCAAGTTCATGCCGGAGCTGGACTGGCAATACGGCTATCCCGTGGCCGTGGGACTGATGAGCTGCGTCTGCGGTTATATGTATTACCTGTTCAAGCGTTCCGGCTGGCTGTAAAAAATTCCTGCGTATCTGTATTATTGAACAATAGTCAGGGGTACAATCGCGGCAGGTCCGCTGGGGCGGGTCATGGCTGAGAATTGCCGCGCCGGCAGCTGTGTTGGCGCTTGCGGTGCCGTGCAGGAGCATTCATGAGTATTCCGTTGTTCGATGTGAATTCGCAAGAACCCCTGTTCGATCCCGAGCAGCGGCGCACCCTGGCGGAGGCGGCCCTGCGCTCGATTACGGCCTCGACGGCGCACGCCCGTGGCGACGACTTCCTGCGCATCCTTGTCAAGGACCTGGCCGAAGCGCTCGACGTGCACTATGTGATCGCCGGGCGCCTGGTACGCCTGGACGATGGCAGCGAAGGCATCCGCACCCTGGCCCTGTGGGGCGGCGACGGCTACCAGCCGAATATCGAATACAGCCTGCAGCACACGCCTTGCCAGGACGTGACGTGCCAGAGCATGTGTTTTCATGGCAGCGATATCCAGCGTCGCTTTCCATTCGATAGCCTGCTGGTCGACATGCGGGCGGAAAGCTATGTCGGCATGCCGCTGATCGATACCGATGGCAAGACCCTGGGCATCCTGTCGGCCATCGACACGCGTCCCATCGATGAAAACAAGCGCTTGCTGGCCTTGCTGCTGCTGTCGATCTTTTCGGCCCGCGGCGCGGCCGAGCTGCAGCACCAGGAGCGCACCCAGCAGCTGGAAGAAATCGTGCGCGTGCGTACCGAATCGCTGCTGGCGGCGCAAGCGAACCTGATCGAGCAGGAACAGATGGCGGCCCTCGGCTCGCTGGTGGCGGGTGTCTCGCATGAAGTCAACACGCCCATCGGCGTGGCGCTGACGGCAGCGTCGAGCATGGGCAGCTATGCCGATCAGCTGGTGCAGCTGCTCGGTGGCGCCAAGGTCAGCCGCGCCGAACTGATCGACATTGCCGAATCCCTCAAAGGCGCAGCCGCCTTAATCGAGCGCAACCTGGCGCGCGCGGCTGACCTGATCGGCAATTTCAAGCAGCTGGCCGTGGACCAGGTCAGCGAATACGTGGCCGACCTGGCGCTGCACGATTATGTGCATGGCCTGGTGTCGGCGCACAGTCCGGAACTGCGCAAGGCGGCGCTGGGCGTGGAACTCGACATCGCGCCCGATTGCCAGGTGCGCCTGGCGGCCGGGAAATTGTCACAAATTCTCTCGAACCTCTTGATGAACAGCGCCCGCCACGGCTATCCGCAGGGTGGGCCGGGACGCATCACGATACGCGCGCGCATCGAGGCGGACGAAGATGACGCGGCCTTGCGCTGGCTGCTGCTGGAGTTTTCCGACGATGGCGTCGGCCTGGCGCCCGCCGTGCGCGAGCATATGTTTGAACCGTTCTTCACCACCAAGCGGGGCCAGGGCGGCTCCGGCCTGGGCATGCACATCGTCTACACCATCGTGCAGCAACTGGGCGGCCAGGTGTGCGCCATCGACTGCACGCCCGGCTGTCATATACAGATCAGGCTGCCGCTGGCCTCCTGATCTGCTGTACCGGCTTCAGGCGGCTGCCATCGACAGCGCCACCGCCTCTGCCACCTTGATGCCATCGACGGCCGCCGACAGGATGCCGCCCGCATAGCCGGCGCCTTCGCCGGCGGGGAACAGGCCCCGCGTGTTCAGGCTTTGCAGGTTGTCGTCGCGGCGCTTGATGCGGATCGGCGATGAAGTGCGCGTTTCCACGCCCGTCAGCACGGCGTCGGCCTTGTAGTAGCCCTTGATTTGCTTGTTGAATGCCGGGAACGCTTCACGCATGGCCGTGATCGCGTACTCGGGCAGGGCCGGTGCCAGGTCCGTCAGGTGCACGGCCGGCTTGTACGACGGCACCACGCTGCCGAACTCCGTCGAGGCGCGGCCAGCGACGAAGTCGCCGACCAGTTGGCCAGGCGCATCGTAGTTGCCGCCACCGAGGGCGAACGCGCGCTCTTCCAGGTCGCGCTGCAGGGCGATGCCGGCCAGCGGGTCGCCCGGATAGTCGGCTGGCGTGATGCCGACGACGATGGCACTGTTGGCGTTGCGCTCGTTGCGCGAATACTGGCTCATGCCGTTCGTCACCAGGCGGCCTGGTTCCGAGGCGGCCGCCACTACCGTGCCGCCGGGGCACATGCAGAAGCTGTAGACGGAGCGGCCATTGCTGGCGTGGTGCACCAGCTTGTAATCGGCCGCACCCAGAATCGGGTGGCCGGCGCTGGGGCCAAAGCGGCAGCTGTCGATCAAGGATTGCGGGTGTTCTACGCGGAAACCGATCGAGAACGGCTTGGCTTCGATGTACACGCCGCGGCGGTGCAGCATCTCGAAGGTGTCGCGTGCGCTGTGGCCGATGGCCAGCACGACGTGGTTGCTGGCGATGGTTTCGCCATTGTCCAGCACCACGCCGCGCACCTGGCCGCCGTCGGCGCCCGGCACGATGTCGAGATCGACCACTTTGCTGCTGAAGCGGTATTCGCCGCCCAGCCGTTCGATATTGGCGCGCATTTCTTCCACCATCTTGACCAGGCGGAAAGTGCCGATGTGCGGCTTGCTCACATACATGATTTCTTCGGGCGCGCCGGCCTTGACGAATTCCGTCAGGACCTTGCGGCCGTAATGCTTGGGATCCTTGATCTGGCTGTACAGCTTGCCATCGGAAAAGGTGCCAGCGCCGCCTTCGCCGAACTGCACGTTCGATTCCGGGTTCAGTTCGCGCTTGCGCCAGAAGCCGAAGGTGTCGACCGTGCGTTCGCGCACCTGCTTGCCGCGTTCCAGGATGAGGGGGCGCAAGCCCATCTGTGCCAGGATCAGCGCCACGAACAGGCCGCATGGTCCCGTGCCGATGACGATGGGGCGCGCTTCATGCGTGTGGCCGGCCAGCTGTTCGCCGCCGGCGACGAATTTATAGTCGGTATCGGGCGCGGGCATCAGGTGGATATCGTGGCCCAGGCGCGCCAGCACGGCCGCTTCATTCTTGACGTCCACATGCAGCGAATAAATCAACACCACGGCGCTGCGCTTGCGGGCGTCATAGCTGCGCTTGAAGACGGTATAGCCGAGCAGGTCGGTGGCAGCGATGCCGAGGCGGGTCAGGATGGCGGCAGGCAGTGCTGCGTCGTCGTGTTCGAGGGGGAGTTTTACTTCGTTGAGTCGCAACATGGTGTGTATTTTTAAAAATTGCAGGGCTCCGTATCTAGCGGAGAGTCTGTGAGGCGCCGTGCACGGCAGCGTCAGGGCGCTATTTTACCCGCATCGACCGGGCGTGGCGGGTTGCCGCAGCGGGTGTGGTATTTGGTGATAATTCACAATGGGAAATGTGTCAACATTGCGTTCGGCCTCGGGTATCTCGCCCGGCTCGTGCTGACGGCCCCATTCCCCCGACCTGACTGGATGAAACAATGAAGACACTCCCCCTGGCGTTTCTGCTGTACGTCGCCTGCGCCCCGGCCGCCGCTGCCGACCTGGCCGAGGCGCAAAAATTGTGGGACAACAAGGAATTCGCGCGCGCCTTCCAGGATTTCAGCGAGCTGGCCGGCACTGGCAACAGCGCCGCGCAACTGCAGTTGGGCGAAATGTACGGCTTCGGCGAAGGTACGGCTGAGGACGTTGGCAAGGCAGCCTACTGGCTCGGTAAGGCCGCCGCCGCTGGCAATCCGGAGGCGCCGCAGTTACTGGCCTTGGTGCAGGAGCGCGCCGCGCGCAAGACCGAGATCGCCTACTACGTGGCGCACTTCGACGGTGCCGCCGTGGCCTATGCCAGGTACGCTTGCGGGCGTCCGGCGTTCCCGGCCGTGTCGACGAATAACGCCGACATCGGGGCCGTCAACGCCGCCGTGCGCGCCTGGCACGATTGCTACGGCCGCTTCGTGGACGGCTTGAACGACGCCATGCCCGTCACCAAGACCATTCCGCCCGGCCTGCTCAAGCTGATGAGCAACGCGGAGTTCGTCAGCGCAGGAGCGCTCATCAGCGCGACCTACACCCGCATTGGCGCCGATGCCCAGCGCGTGGCCGAGCAGATCCTCGCAGAGAGCGAGGCGTGGAAGGAGGCCACGAACGCCTACGTAACCAAGAGCAACCAACAATTGCAAGCCAAGCTGGAAGCGGACGCGCTGCTGTACCAGCGCAACCAGCGCGAACTGGAGGAGGGTAGGCAAGCCAGCACGGCCAGGGAGAACGCAATGAAAAAAGTCCCTGCGAAGTAGGAATCGGTTTCAGTGTCGCCGAATGTCCGCGCTGCTTTTTTTAAATTGACAGTGGATAATTTTTCGCACCTCTGCACCACATTGGTGAAATCAGTAAATCATATGGCTTGTTGGCGGCCTATCTGTTGTTTCTTTGCATTACGATTGTCGTATTGTTGACAGTGATTGTTTGCTCATGTTTCTATGAACGTCTGGTCGGATGTTTTTTCTGTATCGAATCTGATCGGCGGGCCAGCTCACCGGCGGCCAGGAAGGAAATTGAGACATCCTTTACCGACGTGTTGTGCGACGTGATTGTGAGTACACAAACTTAGCCAAGCTTATCTATCAGAGAAGCGCAAAAAAAATAGGAAATCACATGTTGAGAAAAACAGTATTGGTACGCGCCCTGTCAATCGCGTTTAGCGCTGCGGCGCTGAGCGTCGCAGTAACGCCTGCAGCGATAGCTCAGTCGAACGCGGCTGGGTCGATTTTTGGCCGCGTTGACTCGCCGGCCGGCGCTACCGTCGTCCTGCTGAACACGGACACGGGCGCGAAGCGCTCGGTGACGCCAGACGCTGCCGGGCGCTACACGGCCAGCGGCATGGCCCCGGGTCACTACAAGATTGACCTGATGCGCGATGGCGCGGTCGTTTCCTCCACCGAAACCGACGTCATCGTTGGCCAAGGCGTGGACGCATCGTTCGCTGCTGCCGCCACCGCCGTGCAAGCGGTCCAAGTGACGGGCCGGCGCAGCCGGATCGACGTTTCCAGTTCGAACAATGGCGCCACCTTCACTGCCAAGGAATTGGCCAAGCTGCCGATCGCCCAGACGGTTGACGCCATCATCCAACTGGCACCGAACACCACCCGCGCCGACTCCCGTTACGCTGCTGGTGCCTCCTTCGGCGGCGGTGGCGCGTCCGAAAACGCGTACTACATCAACGGTTTTCCGACCACCAATCCGCTGACCCAACTGGGCGCTTCGGAACTGCCCTTCGGCGCGATTGCCCAGGCGCAGATCCTGACCGGCGGCTTCGGTGCCGAGTTCGGCCGTTCGGTCGGCGGCGTCGTCAACGTCACCACCAAGAGCGGAACCAACAACTGGGAATTTGGCGCCAGCGCCAGCATCACGCCGAACAGCTTGCGCTCGAAGCAAAAGGATAGTTATTATCCGGTCACCGGCGCGGCCGAAAACAAGGCCACCGACGGCACCCTGTTCCGGAAAAACTCGACGAATAGCCAGACCGAGAAGAGCTACGGCGCCTATCTGGGCGGTCCGATCATCAAGGACAAGCTGTTCATGTTCTTGGCCATAGAAGCGAAGAAGAACGACAAGGAAAACACCAACGCGGACAGCTCTGCGGTAGGCACCCGCACCTCGCCAGCGAACGGTTCGACGGGCTGGGAATCGCGCCAGGACACGGTGGACCGTTATTTGGCCAAGTTCGACTGGAACGTGACCGATAACCATCGTCTCGAATTGACGTTGATGGGCGACACAGGCAAGGAAGACCGTCAATTGTCCGGCTACGACTACGCCAACGGCCAGCGCGGCCCCATGACCGCGTCGCAGCACTACAAGAACAACTCGGCCTATGGCCCGTCGGTGGGCGCGGAGACGCAAATCCTCCGCTACACGGGTAATCTGACGGATGCGTTGACCGTCAACGCCCTGTTTGGACGCAGCAAGACGCCCAGCAGCAACCGCTACGACCAGGTCGGCTCTGCCCCTGTGGACAAGTTCCAGGTCATCGCCGACAGTAACGTCCGGGCGCCAGGCTTGAACTACTCCAGCCCGCAACTCTTGAGCGGCTCCGTCGCCAGTAACGATTCGACCAGCAAAATCACCTCGAATCGCCTGGATCTCGAATACAAGGTGGGTAGCCACACCCTGCGCGCAGGTCTGGACAACAACAAGCTGACTTCAAGCGACGTGGGTGACTACTACGGCGGTGGCGGTATTTGGCGCTACGCCAAGGCTAAAAGTGGCACGGCGAATGTCGCTTTGGGCCCTGTCACCACCACCACCACAGCCAATCCGAATGCCGGTGCGCTGGCGGCGCAAGGTTATTATGTCAGCAAGCGTTTGCAAAACAGCCTGACCGATGCCAAGTCCGAGCAAACTGCCCAGTATCTGGAAGACCGCTACCAAGTGACCAAGGATGTGCTGGTGACGGCAGGCCTGCGTAACGAAGGCTTTAAAAACGTCAACGGCGCCGGCGAAACATTCTTGGAAGTGAAAAGCATCATTTCTCCGCGTTTGTCTGCCGTATGGGACGTGCATGGCGATGCTTCGCTCAAAGTGTTCGGTAGCGCCGGCCGCTACGCGTTGCAGATTCCGACCCATCTGGCCGTACGTGGCGGTAGCGCTTCGGTGCTGACGCGCCAAGGCTTCACCTACACAGGCACCGACCAGTATGGCCAACCGACCGGCTTGATTGCGATGGCGCCGGCCTATTCGGTCAACAATGAATTGGGCCAGCCGAAGGATCCGAAGACCGTAACGGCGACGGACATCAAGGCAACCTACCAGGACGAGATTACGCTGGGCTTTGAAAAAGCGTTTTCGCCTAGCCTGAATTTCGGCGCGAAAGTGACGTATCGCCAATTGAAGGCGACTATTGATGACTATTGCGACACGCGTTTGATCGACGCCTACGCCGTGGACCATAAAATCAATACGGACAACTACGCCGGCTTCACCTGCGCGTCGTTCAATCCTGGTAAGGACAATACCTTCCTGGTCGATTACGCCGGTACCCGCTCGAACTACACGGTGGTCAGCCTGACCAAGCAACAACTTGGTTTCGATGACGCGAAGCGCACCTACACGGCACTCGACCTGTTCGCTGAGCACCCATTCCGCAATGGTTGGTATGGCCGTGTCAACTACACCTGGTCGCGCAGCAAGGGCAATACCGAAGGACAGACCCGTTCGGACAACGCGCAAACCGACGTCGCCGCCACATCGACCTGGGATAACCCGGAATTGATGGTCGGCGCGAACGGCTTGCTGCCGAACGACCGCGAACATCAGATCAAGGCATTCGGCTTCTACGAGTTTGCTACTGAATGGACCGTCGGTGCGAATGGCTTGCTTGCCTCGGGTCGTCCGAAGAATTGCTTCGGTTGGAATCCGAACGTGCCTGGCGAGGTGGACTATAGCTCGGTCTACTTCTACTGCGATAAGCCTGTTCCACGCGGTACCTCGGGCCGTCTGCCGTGGGACGTGCGCCTGGACATGAATCTGGCTTACCGTCCGCAACTGGTGAAGGGGCTGACCCTGAAGGTCGATGTCTTCAACTTGTTCAACAAGCAAACGGCGCAGACCATCGACGAGACCTACAACGTCGACAGCACAACCAGCATCTCGCCAACCTACGGTCGCGTCATCAGCTACACGGCGCCACGTGCGGTCAAGCTGACCGCTGAGTACAACTACAAGTTCTAAGCGACTTGCGCCACGGCGCGGACGGCAGCGATGCCGCCCGCGCCTGGCGACAAAAAATCCGCCGGCGTGAGCCAGCGGGTAATGAGATGGTCACCTTCCACCCTATAAGTTACTAAACTTATAGGGTGTTTTCATTTCTGAAGGCGCCATCATGGAAAACGTCACGCTGCAGGCCTGTTCCGGAGCGCACTGCATGGTCCGGCATCGGTCCGATCACGGCCAGCGCTACATGCCGTCCCACAATGGGCCGAAGGTGGCCAGCGCCGTCAGGTCCGCCGTTTCCGTGCGCAGGATGCGCGGCCCCATGGACAGTCCGATTGCACCGGCGGCCAGCGCCGCTTTTTCTTCCGCTTCCGAAAATCCCCCTTCCGGCCCCACCATCACGGTGATCGCTTGCGGTACAGGTACTCGACGAGCAACGGAGCGCCGCTATCGCTTCCTGCGTAGAAAAGAAGGAAAACATCGCCGCGCGCAAGGCTGGCCAGAACGCCATCCAGGCACTGGCCTCATCGCTGCCAGAACTGCTCGGCAGCTTGGCCAACCTGACCGGTTTGAACCTGAGCAACTGGAAAGAGTGCGGGGCCGTGCGTTCGGGCCAGCCTGGCGACCAAATTTTTACGCATCAGTGATTGCTTTGCCGGATCTTGCGTCGGTGCCGTGCGGCCGGCTTTGGTTTCCTGTGCCCCAATGGTCACTGCGCGCCCGCAATTGCATGGAGCGCCTGCAGTCCTGCATGGTGCTTTCATTGTGTTGTTTTATGTGCGTGAAGGTGCGAAGCAAGCATTTCTGATTGACAACATTGCAGCGTCATGGTCAACTGGAATGCTTGTGGTGGCTTTTATAGCTATAGCTGCCCGAGTCCCTGCTTATGCGCGTTGCTCACTCCTCTCCCGGTGCCACTTGTTGTGCACCTGCCACTTTGCTTGTCCCTGTTCTACGTATGTAAAAATCCTTACTGTTGTAAATAAGTGTAACTTCTATGGATATATTTGACAATTTAGGTAGGGAAATGTTCTAGTGTATCCACTAGGCAAAATGTCCATCACATTTTGTAAAAACAAGCCGGGGGTGAACGGCGATCCTAGCTCGGGTTGCCAAGGAATTGAACCCACAGTTCCTTGGTCAACAGTCAGTTCTATAAGAGCAAGCTGTGAGAGTGGCTTGTACGGAGAAAAAATTGGTTAAGAAA
This sequence comes from Janthinobacterium sp. 64, assembly GCF_002813325.1. Taxonomy (NCBI): domain Bacteria; kingdom Pseudomonadati; phylum Pseudomonadota; class Betaproteobacteria; order Burkholderiales; family Oxalobacteraceae; genus Janthinobacterium; species Janthinobacterium sp. 64. Next base: position 4,909,258 of record NZ_PHUG01000001.1, read on the forward strand.
ATTGTATTGAAACGTAGTGTCGTTGCAGTAGCACTTACGCTGGCATCGTCCCACATGGTGGCGATTGCGCAAGAGGTGTCCGCCGACCCCGCCGTGCAAAAAGTGCTGGTGACCGGATCGAACATTAAACGTTCCGAAAAGGAAGGTTCCTCCCCGGTCCAGACTCTCAATGCCAAGCAGATCGCCGCGACTGGCGCCAACACTGTATCTGAGCTGTTGCACTCGATCCCCGCCTTCGGCTCGGGCTCCTCGGTGGACGTGACGGACGGCGGTTTCTCGCGCGGTGCGGCCACGGCGTCGCTGCGTGGCCTGGGTTCGTCGTCTACACTGGTCCTGTTGAACGGCCGCCGCATCACGGCATCCGCTTACGCCGACCCGAATCAGGGCAAATCGGCGGTCTATGACTTGAACAGCATTCCGGTTTCCGCGATTGAACGCGTTGAAGTGTTCAAGGATGGTGCCTCGGCTGTGTACGGTTCCGACGCGATCGCCGGTGTGGTCAACTTCATTACCAAGACCAATTACACGGGTGCTGAATTGACTGCCAGCATCAGTGCCAACGATGATGGCGAGTTTGCACGCCAGAATCTCAGTGGTATCTTCGGCTTCGGCAAGGACCGTTTCAACGCTTTCGTCAGCTTCGACGTTGCCAAGCGCGACAGCACCTTGATCAAGAACGTCAACGACGTTGAAAAAGGCATGTACGCGGACATCAACGGTCGCCTGAACCCGTTTGCGAGCAGCCTGACCACGTCGCCTTTCTTCTATGCCGAGCGTACGCCGGGCGGCAATAACTTCGCCAATACGTACGCCTTGCGCGCACAGGTCAAGAACCGCCTGGATTGCCCGGTCTCGGAGCAAATCACGGGCGACCGCGCACTGCACAACCTGTCCGCAACGGATACGCTTGTTGGCCGTACCTTCTGTAATTTCAACACCAACGATTACGCGGAAGCGCAAAGCGAAGGCAAGGACGCCAACGTGCTGTCGCGCGCCACGTATGAAATCACGCCGAACATGACCGCGTTTGCGGAAGTGGGCTATAGCCGTTCGGAACGCACCTATCTGCGCGTGCCAACGGCATTCCGCAGCGTGTCGGCTTCGACGGTATTCCTGCGTGACGCTGCTCCGCAGAAATTTCAGTTGATCTTGCCTGTGGGCCACCCTGACAATCCGTTCCCGACGCAGCGCTCCGCAGTCGGCTACCGTGTCAGCGCTCCTGGCGGCGCCGTCAACACCAATGAAACCTACCGCGTGCTGGCCGGTTTGCGCGGCACCGTCGGCGAATGGGATTGGGAAACGGGCCTGCTGTGGAATCGCGCCGAGCGCGAAGAGCAGTGGTTTGGCCAATTGTATCGTCCAACCCTGGAAAAAGTAATGACCCAGGGCTGGACTCTGGCTCAAGTCAACGCCGATCCTACTGTGACGCGTGACCTGACCAACCGCGGTTTTGCCCAGGTTGCCCAGGTTGATGCCAAAGCCAGTACTGCCTTCGGCCAGCTGGGCGGCGGCCAGGTAGGCGTGGCGTTTGGTGCTGAATTCCGTCAAGAAAAAATCGGCCTGACACCGGACATGGCAACGCAGCGCGGCGAGATCGTCGGCCTGGCCAACTCGATCGCCGATGGCGAACGCAAGGTCAGCTCCGCCTTCTTTGAAGTACGTACGCCGTGGACCAAGAACTTTGAAATGGACTTTGCTGGCCGTTACGACAAATACCCTAACCTGAAGGGCAATTTCGTACCTAAAGTGGGCGGCAAGCTGACGGTCAACGATCAAGTTGCCATCCGCAGTACCTACGCGGAAGGTTTCCGTGCTCCTGCACTGACGCAAGTGTCGCCAGGCGGCGTGCAGTCTTTCCAGACTGTCACGGATTCGCTGCGCTGCCCGGATGGTGTCAATCCAGTCGCCGGCGCGGATAAGACCGATTGCGCCAAGGGTATTTCCAGCCTGTCGGCAGCAACGCCTGACCTGCGTCCTGAAAAGTCGAAGAGCTACTCGCTGGGCCTGATCCTCGCGCCGACCAAAGACATCGACGTGCTGATCGACTACTACCGCATCAAGAAGGTCGATGAGACCGCCTTGTTCAGCGCGCAGTACATGATCGAACACGCTGACCGCTATCCAAGCAGCGTTGTGCGCGACTCCAATCCAGCCAACCAGTTGGTTGATGGCAGCGGCAAGCCGATCGCCAATAGCGGCCCGATCTATCAGGTCAACCGTTCGTATGTGAACCAGGGCAGCACAGAGGTGAAGGGTTTGGACGTTGAAGTCGCCTTCCGCAAATCGCTGGGCGACATGGGTCGTCTGACCGCCAACCTGAACTGGAGCTATCTGATCAGCTTCAAGCGCGCCGAGCGCCCAGGTGAGGTGGCGACCAATACCGCAGGCTCTGCAGGTGGTCTGTCGGACTGGGCAACGTCGGTGGGCGATAACCCGAAGAACCGCGCCAACATGTCCGTCAACTGGACGCGTGGCGATCACTCGCTGACCACTTCGGTTGATTTCGTTGGTCCGGTATCGTTGCTGCGCCGTAGTGACAATGACGTGGTCTACGAGAAGCCATACTGCCAGTACGGCACGGGCCAGCCTTCGACCGCATACGGCCTGGAAGGCTTGCCGAAGTTCAGCAACTACATCACGAACTGCGACGTGAAGAGCTGGACCACGACCAACCTGGCCTACTCGTACACGGGTTTCAAGGACATGACCTTGTCGTTCAACATCAAGAACCTCTTTGATGTGAAAGCGCCATACGATCCACGTTACCCGGTTGAAGGCTTCAACTCCCAGATGCACAACGGTCAAGGCCGTTACTTCCGCGTGAGTGCCAACTACCACTTCATGTAATCGATCCTTGCTGTCGTGCCTGCACGCCGGCATACAGGCATGTCTGGTATAAAAAAGCCACCCGATTTGTAGTCGGGTGGCTTTTTTCATGCAGGCGCTGCTTTTTTACATGCCGCCCCACAAGGCGCCCAGGGTGGCCAGCGCCGTCAGGCCCGCCGTCTCGGTGCGCAGGATGCGTGGCCCCATCGACAGGCCGATGGCGCCGGCGGCCAGGGCGGCTTTTTCTTCCGCTTCCGAAAACCCGCCTTCCGGTCCCACCATCACCGTAATCGCTTGCGGCGGCTGGTGACGCGCCCAGTCGGCCAGCGACTGCTGCGCGCGCGGCGTCAGGATGACGCGCTTATGCAAATCTTGCTGGCTGGTCCAGCTATTGAAGTCTTGCAATGGCGCCAGCTGGGCCAGCCGGTTGCGTCCGCATTGTTCCGAGGCGGAAACGATGATGCCTTGCCAGTGCGCGAGCTTTTTCTCGGCCCGCTCGCTGGACAGGCGCACCACGCAGCGCTGTGCCGCCAGCGGCACGATGCCCGCCGCGCCCAGTTCGATGGCTTTTTCGATGATCCAGTCCATTTTCGAGGCTTCCGGCAATGCCTGCGCCAGGGTCACGGCGTATGGCAGTTCCGCTTCGCGCGCCGTGTGGGACTTCAGTTCGGCGCTGGCGCGTTTTTTCTCGACGTTGCACAAGACAGCCGTGTACTCGCCGCCCTCGCCATTGAAGACGGTGATGGCCTCGCCCGGCACAAGGCGCACCACGTGGACGTGGTGGGCGACGGCGTCGGGCAGAGCGATGGTGGCGCCTATGGCGAGTGGTTGGGGACAGAAAAAACGCGGCATGCAACATCCTGGCGGAGAGAATCAATGGGAGGTGCCGCGCCGCGCGCGGGTAGGGCGCGCGCGGCTGCGACTCGAGGTTGCAATTTTAGTGCCGCTGCGCGCGGTCGGGTGAAATTCTTGCCGCTGCGCTTGCGCGCGGTGCATCCGGGGCGGGAAAATGTGTGGAGATAGCAAGCTGACTAAAAACGAAATGTTGTTTTTTGATTTTATAAACCATTGCATAATTGACAGTGATGCTTTTAGCATGGTTATATGACTATACAAGTTGTGTTGAACGACATCAATTGTTACCGGCAATGTGTCCGTGATGTGATTCGGTATGGCATGGGGAGACGCCGCACGTTTCAATGCCTGGGTGAATGACCCCGGGCGCGATGCAGCCAGCTTAAATTGGTTGGAAAAGCATGACGCGGTAGCTGTAACGGGAGGGCCTTGCAGTTTTTCGCAAGACCATGAGAGATTTAAGTGATTATAAAAATATAAACTAATCGCTTATCAAGTGATATCAGGGATCATGAAAAGGAATAAATTATGATGTGTCGCGAAAAAAAGAGTGTGCAGGTGGTGAGATTGGCGTTGGCCGCGTTCGCCGGCGTTGCAACGATGAGCGTGCACGCGCAGGAGGCGATCGATGCGCCGGTGCCTAAGGTGCAGCGCGTCGAAATCACCGGTTCGAGTATCAAGCGCATCGAAGCCGAAGGTATTTCCCCGATCACCGTGATGACGCGTGAATCGATCGCCCGCTCGGGCGCGACGTCGGTGCTGGACCTGATGCGCAACCTGACTGCTGCGGGCGGTAACGGCGGTGAGCTGGCGACATCGGGTTCCTTCCGCAACGGCGCCACCAGCGTCTCTCTGCGCGGTCTGCCGACCCTCATCCTGTTGAACGGCTATCGCCTGCCGGCGTCCGGTTCGGACGAGTACAGCGGCCAGACCTCGGTCGATCTGAACGCCATTCCGCTGTCGGCCATCGAGCGCATCGACGTGCTCAAGGACGGCGCCTCGGCCATCTACGGCACCGATGCCGTCGGCGGCGTCATCAACTTCATCCTGCGCAAGGATTACCAGGGCTTGACCCTCGACGCCAGCACCGGTTCGACCACCTATGGCGACGGGCAAAACCATAAAGTGTCCGTGTCCGGCGGTTTCGGCGACCGCGACGCGCAGAAATTCAACGTGACCTATTCGGCCTCGTACGAAAAAACCAGGGCCATCCACGGTGTCGATCGCGATTGGGCGAACAGTACCGATTTCACCGGCCACAAGGGCGGCCTGTATCAGGGTGGCGTCTACGGCGCCAAGGGCCGCGATCCCGGCACCATATCGCTGGGCGGTTCGCAGCGCATGGCCGATCCGGAGTGCGACGCGGCCCACAGCAAGCCCTATCCGGATGCGCCGGAATGGGTGGCTGCGCCGAATCGCAGCTCTTGCATGTATTCCGCCGCTGAGTCGATAGACCTGGTGCGCCCGTCCACACGGTACGGCGGGGCGGTCACGGCGAACTGGGATTTGACGCCGGATGTGTCGCTGTTCGCCAATCTGTTTTACAACCACTTCGACACGCGCATCCAAGGTTCGCCGGCCTGGATCCAAAATGCCGACCGCTCCAACGTGCTGCGTGTGGCGGCGGACAACCCCTTCAATACCTACGGCGTGCCGGTCACGATCCGTCGCCTCTTCCCTGCCGCCGAGGGCGGTACGGGCACCAATGTTGACACCACCTGGCTGGTCGGCGGCGCCACCGGCCGCGCTGCCAACTGGGATTGGACCGTGTCTGTGGGCCACAGCCAGGAGAAGGGCGAAACGCGCGTTTACGGCTCCTTCATGCACGATAAATTGCAGAGTTACCTGGAGCAGGGCAAGTTCAACCCCTTCGGCGGCAACCATAATTCGGAGCAGGTCATCAACGAACTGACGGCCGACCAGTACACCAAGACCAAGTCCTCGACGGACTTTGCCAAGGTGACTGCTTCCAGCGAATTTGGCCAACTGCCCGGCGGCAAGATCGGTGTGGCCGTCGGTGCCGAGTACAAACGCGAGAAGCTCAGCTACGATCCGTCGCAGGCTTGGCGCGATGGCGCGATCGGCATCTATTCGACCCTGCGCGGCATCGACGGCTCTGAGTCGCTCGGCGCCGTGTTCGGCGAGTTGGCCCTGCCGCTGCTGAAAAACCTGGAAGCGCAAGCGGCCGTCCGCTATGATCGCTACCAGTTGGCTGGCGGTACCACCAACCCGAAGATTGGCCTGCGCTGGACCGCCTTGCCGACCTTGATGTTCCGCACCAGCTACAGCACAGGTTTCCGCGCGCCGACGCTGTCGCAACGCTTTAACGAAGGCCGCGGCGGTTTCGTCGAGACCAAGGATCCGAAGCGTTGCATCGTGGGTGATGCGTATTTTGACACCGCTTGCAGCGGTTCGGCGCTGTCCCTGCTGTCCGGCACGAAGGACTTGAAGCCCGAAAAATCGAAGCAGTTCAACCTGGGCGTGGTCGCCGAACCGATCAAGAATCTGACGCTGGGTTTAACCTACTGGAATATCAAATGGAACGACCGGGTCGAGAATCTTGACAACGAAACCGTGTTGGCGGGCGAGGATGGTCAGTACAAGGACGCCGTCACGCGCTACGCCGTGACGGCGGAAGACCAGGAAAAGTATAACGCGCTGAGCGCCGCCCAGCGCGCGACGCTGGGTCCGTTGGTGGGTCGCCTGAAGCAGCTGCAGGTTGGCCTGATCAACCGCAGCAAGGTTGTCACCGATGGTTTGGATGTCGAAGCATCCTATACGCTGCGCACGGCCGGGATGGGGCGTTTCAAAGTGTTCGGCGAGGCGAGCTACACGCTGTCCTACAACCGCGTGCTGCTGCCTGACGATCCGGCGATCAATTGCGCCAACAACACGGCGTGCGAGGCCGGTGAATATGGCTATCCCAAGCTGCTGGCCAAGCTGGGTGTCAACTGGGACCGCGGTGCTTGGGCGGCGACGACGAGCGCCAACTTCACCTCGCATTACCACGTGGACCGGACACCGTCGGAGACGATCAACCTCTACTACGACGAATACGCGAGCGGCCTGATGATCCCGAGCGCGACCCTGGTCGACGCCTCGCTGTCCTACAGCGGCTTCAAGAACCTGGTGCTGCGCGGTGGCGTCAATAACGTGTTCGATCGTGCGCCAGCGTTCGATCCATCGTCGAACATCGGCTACGACATCGCCTACGGCAATCCGCGTGGCCGCTACATCTACATGTCGGCGTCGTACTCCTTCAAATGACGTGAGGGTAGACTGACGGGTGGGGCGGGCCGATTTGCGGCGCGCTCCGCAGCGGCGTACGTCGCGAAAAACCGGGCCTGGCCCGGTTTTTTTTCGCCCCTGCCGGGCGCAAGGGGCACAAGCTGCAGCGGCGGCGTTGCGCGGTTTGATTTTTCCCCTTGCTGGTCTGGTAAAATACATAGCTCTGACTGCGCCCAGCTGCGCTGCAAACGAATTCCAAACTCGCGACTGACCCACACCATCATGACAACTACGCTCCCGACTACCAAAATGGCCAATGCGATCCGCGCACTGGCAATGGACGCTGTACAAAAGGCCAACTCCGGCCATCCAGGCATGCCAATGGGCATGGCCGAGATCGCAGTTGCCCTGTGGAGTGGTCACTATCGCCACAATCCAGCGAATCCAAAATGGCAGAACCGCGACCGTTTCCTGTTGTCGAACGGCCACGGCTCCATGCTGCACTACGCACTGCTGCACCTGACCGGCTACGAGCTGTCGATGGACGATATCAAGGCCTTCCGCCAGATGCATTCGAAAACCCCGGGCCACCCGGAAGTCGATGTCACGCCAGGCGTGGAAACGACCACCGGCCCGCTGGGCCAGGGCATCGCCAACGCCGTCGGCATGGCCCTGTCGGAGCAATTGCTGGCCGCTGAATTCAATCAGCCTGGCCACGACATCGTCAACCACTATACCTACGCCTTCGTCGGTGATGGTTGCCTGATGGAAGGTATTTCGCACGAAGTGTGCGCGCTGGCCGGCACCCTGGGCCTGAATAAACTGATCGCACTGTACGACGACAACGGCATTTCCATCGACGGCAAAGTCGAAGGCTGGTTCACGGACGACACCCCGGCCCGCTTCGAAGCGTACGGCTGGAACGTCATCCGCGCCGTCGACGGTCACGATGTTGCCGCCGTGGCTGCCGCCATCGCCGCCGCCAAGACCGCCAGCAAGCCAACCCTGATCTGCTGCAAGACCATTATCGGCAAGGGTTCGCCTAACCTGCAAGGCGGCGACAAGGTCCACGGCGCCGCGCTGGGCGACAAGGAAATCGCTGCCGTGCGTGAATACATCGGCTGGGATGCCGCACCGTTCGAGATGCCGGCCGACGTGTACGCCGCCTGGGATGCGAAAGAGCAGGGCGCCCTGCTGGAAGCGGACTGGAACGAGCGCTTCGCCGCGTATGGCCGCGAATTCCCGCAGCAAGCTGCTGAACTGAGCCGCCGCATGCAGGGCGACTTGCCACAGGCATTCGAAGCGGCCCTGAGCGCCGCCATCGCTTCCTGCGTCGAGAAAAAAGAAAACATCGCCACCCGCAAGGCCAGCCAGAACGCCATCCAGGCGCTGGCGTCGTCGCTGCCGGAATTCCTCGGCGGCTCGGCCGACCTGACCGGTTCGAACCTGACCAACTGGAAAGAGTGCGTGGCCGTGCGTTCGGGCCAGCCTGGCAACCACATCAACTACGGCGTGCGCGAATTCGGCATGAGCGCCATCATGAACGGCATCACCTTGCACGGCGGCTACATTCCGTTCGGCGCCACGTTCCTGACGTTCTCCGACTACAGCCGCAATGCGCTGCGCATGGCCGCGCTGATGAAACTGCGTTCGATCTTCGTGTTTACCCACGATTCGATCGGTCTGGGCGAAGACGGCCCGACGCACCAATCGGTCGAGCACGTCTCGTCGATGCGTTTGATCCCGAACCTGGACAACTGGCGTCCATGCGATACCGTCGAGTCGGCTGCTGCCTGGGGTGCCGCCGTGCGCCGCAAGGATGGCCCGTCGACCCTGATCTTCTCGCGCCAGAACCTGCCATATCAAGAACGTAGCGCCGAGCAGATCGAGAACATCTACCGCGGCGGCTATGTGCTGAACGACGTGGCCGACGCCAAGGCGATCCTGATCGCCACCGGTTCCGAAGTGGAACTGGCCGTCGCCGCCGCCGGCGCGCTGGCGGCCGAAGGCATCAATGTGCGCGTGGTATCGATGCCGTCGACCGACGTGTATGACCGCCAGGACGCTGCCTACAAGGCCAGCGTATTGACCCGCGGCGTGCCGCGCGTGGCCATCGAAGCGGGCGTGACCAGCTTCTGGTACAAATACGTGGGCCTGGAAGGCGCCGTGGTCGGTATCGACACGTTTGGCGAATCGGCTCCGGCTGGCGTGCTGTTCAAGCACTTCGGCTTCACGGTCGAGAACGTCGTCGCCAAGGTCAAGGCCGTTATCGCCGGCTAATATTGATTTTTAACGGTCCTGGCGATGTGCTCGCCGGGGGCGTGCATGTACCTTCTTTTTTAATCAGGAGCAGAGTATGACGATCAAAGTTGCAATCAATGGCTACGGCCGCATCGGCCGTAATGTGTTGCGCGCTTTCTACGAAGGCGGCAAGAAACAGGACATCCAGATCGTTGCCATCAACGACCTGGGCGATGCCAAATCGAACGCCCACCTGACCCGCTACGACACCGCGCACGGCAAGTTCCCGGGCACGGTTACCGTCGAAGGCGACAACATGATCGTCAATGGCGATCCGATCCGCGTCTTCGCACAGCGCAATCCGGCTGAAATCCCATGGGGCGAGCTGGGCGTGGACGTGGTGCTGGAATGCACGGGCTTCTTCACCACCAAAGAGAAAGCTTCGGCGCACTTGAAGGGCGGCGCGAAAAAAGTCATCATCTCGGCACCAGGCGGCAAGGACGTCGATGCGACCGTCGTGTTCGGCGTGAACCACTCGGTCCTGAAATCGACGGATACCGTCATTTCGAACGCTTCGTGCACCACCAACTGCCTGGCACCGCTGGTCAAGCCGCTCAACGACGCCATCGGCATCGAAACGGGCCTGATGACCACCGTGCACGCCTACACCAACGATCAGGTGCTGTCCGACGTGATGCATGAAGACCTGCGCCGCGCCCGTTCGGCCACCATGAGCATGATCCCGACCAAGACGGGCGCTGCTGCCGCCGTTGGCCTGGTGCTGCCTGAGCTGAATGGCAAGCTGGACGGCTTCGCCATCCGCGTGCCGACCATCAACGTATCGCTGGTCGACCTGACCTTCATCGCCAAGCGCGACACCACCGTGGAAGAAGTCAACGCGCTGATGAAAACCGCGTCGGAAGGCGCCCTGGAAGGCATCCTGACGTACCAGACCGAACCGCTGGTATCGATCGACTTCAACCATAACCCGGCTTCGTCGAACTTCGATTCGACCCTGACCAAGGTCTCGGGCCGTCTGGTGAAAGTATCGTCGTGGTACGACAACGAGTGGGGTTTCTCGAACCGCATGCTCGACACCACCGTCGCACTGATGTCGGCCAAGTAATTCCTGGCTAGCCTGCAAAAAACGCCCTTCGGGGCGTTTTTTTTATTCATGGCCGTACGACACCTACAGGCGGCGCCGGTAGAAACGCCATAGAAGGCGCAAGTCGCGCAGCACGGGCACGCCGGACAGCAGGCTCAGCACGCCGGCGAGGAGGATGGTGGCCGCCGGAAAGCCGATGTGCTTGAAGGCCAGGGCGCCGCTGACGCCGCCGATGAAAAAACAGGCGATCAGCAGGCTGTGCGTTCTCAGCTTGCCGCGGTTGACCTTCACCATCCGGTCCGGCAGGTGGCGCCGGTTGTAATACGCCATCTTGCCCAGTTCGATGCCGATATCGGTGGACAGGCCCGTCACGTGGGTGGTGCGGATGACGGCGCCCGAAATCTTGGTGATGATGGCGTTCTGCAAACCCATGACAAAGCACAACAGCAAGATGGTGACGGGACCCAGCACGTCGGGCATGGTGGCCAGATAACTGCCCGTCAGGCCGAACAGCAGCAGCAAGGCCGCTTCCAGCAGCAGGCTGGCGGCAAACTGGCTGTGCAGCCGGCGCCGCTTGCCCCAGTTCACCATGATGGCCGTCACGGCCGCGCCGCTGACAAAGGCCAGCCAGGCGCCCAGCGCAGCCAGGGCCAGCGTGATATTGCCCAACGCCAGGTCATCGGCCATGCCCGAGACGATGCCCGTCATGTGCGAGGTATAGCCGCCGATGGCGAGAAAACCGCCCGCATTCACGGCGCCGGCCACCAGCGCCAGCACGCAACCGAGCTGCAGGTTGGCTTGCGTATCGCGTGCCGATCCGCTCAGGCGGGACAGGTAATGGAGCGGCATGCGGGTGCGGTTTCCTCTTGCCGTGGCTTATTTATAGATGCCGGAACCGACGATCATATTGTCGACCCGTTCGATGTAGCCGGATTTTTGCTCGACCACCTTGGTCAGCGGATTGGGCCACTTGAAGTCTACCCAGCCGCGTCCGGCCGGCGTATTGGCCGTGGTGATCAGCGACTTGACGATGGCCTTGCCCTCATTGTCCTTCAGGTCGATCAGGTTCTTGCCGACCATCTTGGGATTGTTGCCGTGCGCCAGGGTGACACCATTCATGTCGTACACATAAATGTACAGGTCGCGGTCATGGAAGCTGGTGTTGGCGGGATCGGCAATGGCGGCAAAGGCCTTTTCCTTGCCATCGGCCTTGATCATGGCCACGGCGCGCTTGGTCATGGCGATGGCTTCGTCCGCGCTGCCCTTGGGGGCGGCCCATGCCGCTGCCGGCATGGCGCAGAGGATGAAACTGGCAACGAGGGCGTGGATGCCCGTTTTTACACTCGTCTTCATACGCTGTCTCCTGGGATGATAGGCAACCCCGGCGCGGCCTGTTGTACGGCACTACTGGGAAGTGGAGTTGCCTGTACGTATCATACGCCGCCGCCGGGCTTATGCAATCGTTGCGGGAAAGATCGTGTGCCACAGGCGCATCACGTTGTCCGCATGCACGCGCACTCTTTCCGGCTCCACCCGGGCCAGGTCGTGGCCTTGCAGGCGCAACTGGTGCTGCAGCTTGCGCAGCGCGCGGTAGGCGTCGGCCACCAGGGCGGCCAGCTGCGCGTCGATCAGCCCCAGTTCGCCGCACAGGCGCAGCAGGGCGATATTGCCCGAGTTGGCCGTCAGCTGCGGATACTGCGCCGCATGCTGCAGCACCAGGTATTGCACCATGAATTCGATGTCGATCATGCCGCCCGGATCCTGTTTCAAATCAAAGCTGCCGGGGCGGGGCGGGTGGGCGTCCAGCATTTTCTTGCGCATGGCCACCACTTCGCCTTTGAGCGGGCCGTTTTCCGGGCGCTCCTTGCGCAAGATCGTGTCGCGGATGCGTTCGAAATGCTTGCCGATGGTGGTATCGCCGGCGCAGAAGCGCGCGCGCGTGAGCGCCTGGTGCTCCCACACCCAGGCCGCGCTGCCCTGGTAGCGCTCGAATGCCTGCACGCTGGATACCAGCATGCCCGAGGCGCCATCGGGGCGCAGGGCGATATCGATGTCGAACAGGATGCCGGCCGAGGTGTGCGAGGTCATCCAGGTGATGAAGCGCTGCGCCAGCTTGGCATACAGGCCGGGCGCTTCCTGGTCGTCGTCGTCGAACAGGAAAATGACGTCGAGATCCGAGACATAGCCGAGTTCCTTGCCGCCCAGCTTGCCGTACGCGATGACGGCGAATTTCGGCACTTCGCGGTGGCGCGTAGGTAAGGTTTGCCACACGGCTTGCACGGTGGCGGCAACGATGATGTCGGCCAGCTGCGACAGGTAGTCGGCCAGCTTTTCCACGCTCAGGTCGCCCGCCAGGTCTTGCGCCAGGCACTGGAACAGTTGCGCATGGTGCGTTTCGCGCAAGATATCCATCTGCCGCTCCGTGTCGCCGGGCGCGTCGTCGAGCTGGCGCTGCAGGTCCAGCGCCAGCGCGTTTGGATCCGGCACCGTGTTGCGGATGCGTTCGTCCAGCAGTTCATCGAGCAGGATAGGATGTTGCGTGAGGAAGGTGGCGGCCCAGCCGCTGGCGCACACCATGCGTACGACGCGTTCCAGCGTGTGTGGATACTCTGTCAATAATGACAGATAGGCCGAGCGGCGCGCAATCGCTTCCAGAAAGTCGAGCAGGCGGCCCAGGGTGGCCAGCTGGCTGGCGTTACCGTTGGACACGGAGCAATCGGTGATCAGGGGCAGGGCGGAATTGACGAGGGCCACCAAACGCGTGCGGCTCGCCTCGGGCAAGGATTGCAGCCGCGGCGCCTGCCAGGTGGCCAGCAAACGGCGCGCGCAGGCGGCGGGCTCGTGGAAACCCAGGGCGGCAAAGCGCGCCTCGATGGCTTCCTGCTGGTCCGAGGCGGCGCAGTCGTTCGACGTTTGCGGGTCGATGCCCGTGTCGGCAGGCGGCGTGCCGCTGCTCTTGTCGCTGAACATTTCGTCGAACTGGCCGGCGACAAACACGCGGTGTGCTTCGAGCTGGGCCAGCAGGGTGGGCGTGTCGGGTAAACCCATCATCTGCGCCACCACCAGGCGGTCGGCCTCGTTGGCGGGCAGGGTGTGGGTTTGCGCATCGTCCAGGTATTGTAGCCGGTGTTCCAGGTTGCGCAAGAACGTGTAGGAGCCGAGCAACTGTTCCACGATGGCCGGCTCCAGCAAACCCTTGTCGGCCACCGTGTGCAGGGTGGCGCGCGTGGAGCGTTCGCGCAGTTCGGCATCGCGCCCGCCGCGTATCAATTGAAACACTTGCGCGAGGAATTCGATTTCGCGGATGCCGCCACGGCCCAGCTTGACGTTGTTGCTGCGGTCGGGATGCAGCCGCTCCTGGCGGTTGACCTCGGCGCGGATCTGGCCGTGCATGGTGCGGATGGCGTCGATGACGCCGAAATCGAGGTAGCGGCGAAAGACGAACGGACGCACGATGGCGTCGAGCGAGGCGATATCTTCCGGCTTGCCCGTCACGGCGCGCGCCTTGACCCAGGCGTAGCGCTCCCATTCACGGCCTTGCACGATCAGGTACTGTTCCACCATGCCCAGGCTGGCGGCCAGCGGACCCGAGTTGCCGTTCGGGCGCAAGGCCATATCCACGCGGAAAGTAAAACCATCTTGCGTGATCTCGGCCAGGGCGGCGATCAGCTTCTTGCCCATGCGAATGAAAAACTCGTGATTCGACAGGCTGCGCTGGCCCGGCAAGGTCGCTTGCGTGTCGCCATCTTCCGGATACACAAAGATCAGGTCGATATCCGACGAGACATTGAGTTCGCCGCCGCCCTGCTTGCCCATCGCCAACACCATCAAGGCCTGTTCCTCGCCCGATTCCTCGCCGACGGGCATGCCGTGCAAGGCCACCATCTCGGCCATGATGGCGTCCACATGCGTGCGGATGGCGAAATCGGCAAAGCCCGTCATGGCCGTGACGACTTCGTTCAGGTCCGCCTGGCCTTCCAGATCGCGCGCGATCAGGCCGCACACGAGCAGGTTGCGCAGGCGGCGCATGGCCCGCTCGGCCGGCAGTGGCGGCGTGGCGGCGTTCGCCTGGTCGGCCAGCGCGGCGGCAAAATCGAGCCCGTCGAGCGGCGCGCGCACCAGCTGCGCTATCTGCGCGGCGCGCTCGGGGGCGGCACCCAGCCAGCGCTGGTAGAAACGGGAGGCGGAGATCAAAGGCTGTGTGCTCATGGTGTCGGTAAGGGTCTCGTGAATGCTGCTTGCATGGTTCTTGTTTAACTTGGCTGCGAACGGCGGGGGATGCGGTAAAATTGTGCCGCTGGCGCGAGTACCGCCGGCAGTGCGTGCTCTTCCGGACGATGGTAAGGGAGGCTTTGCTCAGAAGCAAGCGCAAGGATGCAGGTGCGCACCACGAATGCAGACGATTTTTGCCATTATTTGACGCCGGGCCAGTTTATTAGCTTATTGATGCAAAAACCGCCAGAAGCAAGCGTGACAGAACATGTGCCATTGGCCCTGCGCTGGCAGCGGCTGCGTGCCGCCTATCGCATGGCCAATCTGGCCACCCATCATGTATTGGGTTTTACCATCAAACTGGTGCTGCTGGCGTATTTCGCCTTCGCCGTGCTGTTTTTGTTCCTGCGCTACGCCATTTTGCCGAATATCGATTACTACAAGGGCGATATCGAGCGGGCGGCCAGCCGCGCGCTGGGCAACCCCGTCAGCATCGCGCGTGTTTATGCCTCCTGGCATGGCGTGCGGCCGAATCTCTTCCTCGGCGACGTGAGCCTGCGCGACCCGGCGGGGCGCCAGGTGCTCAGCCTGCCGAGCGTCTCGGCCACCGTGTCGTGGTGGAGCGTGCTCGGTTCCGTGCGCTTCGAGGCACTGGAAATCACGCGGCCCGACCTGGACGTACGGCGCAGCAAGGATGGCAAGCTGTATGTGGCGGGCGTACTGGTCGACAGCACGCAAGGCAGCGATGGCAAGGGCGCCGACTGGCTGCTGTCGCAGCATGAGATCATCATTCGCGACGGCAAGGTGCGCTGGACGGACGAAGCGCGCGGCACGCCGGAGCTGGCTTTAAGCCAGGTCAACTTGCTGCTGCGCAACCACTGGCGCAGCCACCGGCTGGGCTTGCAGGCCACGCCGCCTGCCAGTCTGGCCGCGCCCATCGATGTGCGCGCTCACTTCACGCATCCCCCTTTCAGCACGCGCATCTCGGATGTGTCGATGTGGAAGGGCGAGTTGTACGCCGACCTGAAAAACGCCGACCTGGCCGCCTGGCGCCGTTATCTCGACTACCCGTTTGAATTAAGCCAGGGCAAGGGCGCCCTGCGCGCCTGGCTGAGTCTGGATCACGCGCGCCTGGCCGGCTTTACGGCCGATGTGGGTCTGACGGATGTGCAGGCGCAGCTGGGCGAGCATATCGCGCCGCTCGACTTGCTGTCGGTCAGCGGGCGCATTTCGGCCAAGGAAGAGCTGTCGGCGCAGGTGCCGGACGGCAAACCCACCTTTGGCGCGCATGGGCACCAGATCGAGCTGACGAACTTCGCGGTGGAAACACGCGATGGCCTCAGCTTGCCGCCCACGACCCTGTCCGAGCGCTACATTGCTGCAAGCAAACGCAAGCCTGCGCGCACGGAAATCACGGCCAGGTCGCTCGATTTGCACACCCTGGCCGCGCTGGCCGACAAGCTGCCGCTGGGCGAGCAGCAGCGCCAGCGTCTCGATGCCCTGGCGCCGCGCGGGCGTTTGCAGGATTTTTCAGCGCAATGGGAAGGCGACATGGCCACGCCCGCCAGCTACCGCCTGCGCGGCAAGCTCATCGATCTTGGCCTGAATGCGCAGCCGGCGCGCCTGGCCGTGGCGAAGACGGCGACCAGCCCTGCACAGGCGGCCGCACCGGCCATTCCCGGCTTTGACCACCTGACCGGCAGCATCGACGCCAATGACAAGGGCGGCAGCATTGCCATCGACGCGCAAGACTTGGTGTTGCAGTTCCCCACCTACCTGAGCGAGCCGGCCTTGCCGTTCGAACAATTCGCCATGCAGGCGCGCTGGACCTTTGAAGCGGGCAATATGCTGCAAGTCGGGCTGGACAAGCTTGACTTCGATCAGCAAGGCTTGCGCGTCGCCCTGCAAGGCACCCACCGCATGCCGCTCGACGGCAAGAACCTGGGCCAGGTCGACTTGACGGGCACGATCGATAATTTCCAGATCAACACCATCGGCCGTTATCTGCCGCTGCAGACGCCCGAGCACCTGCGCCACTGGCTGACGGGCGCGCTGGAAGGCGGCGTGGCGCGCGATGTCAGCCTGCGCCTGCGCGGCGAACTCGAACATTTTCCGTTCAAGGCCGACACGCCCGCCCAGCGGAATGCCGCCCAGCGCAACCGTGGCGATTTCCGCGTGGCCGGCAAGCTCGAGAATGGCAAGCTGAACTATGCGCCCGGCGAATTTGCGGAAAGCGGCCCGCTGGCGGGCAAGGCGCCGTTGTGGCCGCAGGCGGAAAAAATCAAGGGCAGCTTTGTTTTCGAGCGGGCGCGCATGGAAATTCGCGGCGACACGGCCACCACGGGCGGCGTGGCTCTGACGAATGTCAAAGCCGTGATTCCCGATCTGACCGTATTCGACACCTTGCTCGATATCGAGGGCAATGCAGCCGGCCCGATGCAGGAATTTCTCAAGTACGTGACGGCCAGCCCCGTGCTCGGCTGGATCGAGCATTTCACGGATGAAACGACGGCGACGGGCAACGCCAGGCTGGCCCTCAAATTGCACTTGCCGATCGAGCGCATGCCCGAGGCGACGGTGCAGGGCAGCTTGCAACTGGCGGGCAATGACGTGGTGCTGTTCCGCGATATGCCGCCCGTGCTGGGCACGCAGGGCAAGATCGAATTCAACGAAAAGGGCGTCAACCTGAATGGCTTGAACGGCAGCCTGCTGGGCGGGCCGCTGGCCATCTCGGGCGGCTCGCAGCCTGACAATTCCATCCAGGTCAAGATTGCCGGCAACATGACCATCGACGGCTTGCGCAAGACGTATCCGGCGCCCGTGTTGCAGCGCCTGGCGAAACATTTGAACGGCGGCGCGCGCTACAGCGGCCTGATCACGGCGCGCGACCAGCAGGTGGTGGTCAATGTCGAGTCGCCGCTGACGGGACTGGGCCTCGATTTTCCCGCGCCCCTGAAAAAGGCGGCCGGCGACAGCCTGCCCGTGAAATTCACCCTGACGGGCAATGCGGCCAACGGCGCCGGCCTGCGCACGGACGATATCCGCATCGCGCTGGGCTCCGGCATCGCCGCCCGCTACCAGCGCCAGAAGCAGGGCAAGGATACCTGGCGCCTGGTGCGCGGCGGCATCGGCGTGAACGTGCCGGCGCCGGAACCGGACAGCGGCATGATGCTCAACGTGAACATGAAAACCCTGGACGTGGACAGCTGGGTCGCCGTCGGCAGCGAGATCGCCGGCAGCGCCACGGCGCCAGCCGATGCCGGTGGCAACGCCGACGACGCACCCGATATCGCGCAATATGTGGTGCCGGACATGATGGCGGCGCGCGCCAGCGAACTGATGCTGGGCGAGCGCAAGCTGGAAAACGTGGTGGTGGGCGCCACCCACCAGAAGGATGTGTGGCAAGCCAATATCGACGCGAAACAAGTGTCGGGCTATGTGACGTGGCTGGAAACGCCGTCCGGCCTGGGCAAGATGACGGCGCGCCTGTCGTCGCTGATCATTCCGGAATCGGCCGCCAACGACGTGAAAAATCTGCTGGAAGGCAAGAGCGGCGCCCAGTCGATTCCGTCGCTCGATATCATCGCCGAGCAATTTGAGCTGTTCAACAAGAAGATCGGCCGGCTGGAGTTACAGGCCTATAACACCATGGCGGCGGGCGGGCGCGAGTGGCGCGTGGGCAAGCTGCAACTGTCGAACGCCGATGGTGCGCTGAGCGGCAATGGCAAATGGGTCATCAAGGATGGGCAAAGCACGACCAGCCTGCGTTTCGGCCTCGATATCGTCGATGCGGGCAAGTTGCTTGACCGCTTCGGCTTTGCCGATACGGTGCGCCGCGGCAAGGGGCGCCTGAGCGGCGACATCGCTTGGAACGGCTTGCCGTATTCGCTGGACATTCCCACCCTGTCGGGGCAGATCGAGATGAATGTGGAGTCGGGCCAGTTCCTCAAGCAAGATCCTGGCGCGGCCAAGCTGTTGGGCGTGCTCAGCCTGCAAGCCTTGCCCCGTTTGCTGAAACTCGATTTCCACGATGTGTTTTCCGAAGGGCTGGCCTTCGACGGCATCACGGCCAACGCCAGCATCAAGCGCGGTGTCGTGACCACCGACAACCTCAAGATGCACGGCGTGGCGGCCACGGTGCTGATGGATGGCAAGGCCGACATCGCCAATGAAACGACGAATCTGCATGTGGTGGTGATCCCGGAATTTAACCTGGGCACGGGGCCGCTCGTGTATGCGCTGGCCGTCAACCCCGTCATCGGCCTGGGTAGTTTCCTGGCGCAATTGTTCCTGCGCGCCCCCGTGATGAAGGCGCTCACCTATCACATGCAGATTGCCGGCCCGTGGAAGTCGCCCGTCGTGACCAAGCTCGATGGTGGTAAATTGGAACCTGTCGCCGTGCCTGCCGCTGCAGCCGTGGAGGCGGTGGCGAAATAGGCGAGGCGTTCGAATGGATAAAAGGTGGCAATGATGCATACAGTTGCAGCAGTACAAATGATTTCTTCGCCGTCCGTGGCAGACAACCTGGCCACGGCGCGGCGCCTGGTGGCGCAGGCCGCCGCCGCTGGCGCGCAACTGGTGGTGTTGCCCGAATACTGGGCCATCATGGGCCAGCAGGAAACGGACAAGCTGGCCCATGCGGAACAGCCCGGCAGCGGACCGATCCAGGATGGCATGGCGCAAATGGCGCGCCAGCACGGTATCTGGCTGATCGGCGGCACCTTGCCCCTGATCTCCGGCGAGGAAGGCAAGGTTTTGAATACCACGCTGGTGTACGACCCGCAGGGCGAGCCGGCCGGCCGCTACGACAAGATCCACCTGTTCGGTTTTACGCGCGGCAGCGAGTCGTACAATGAATCGCGCACCATCGTGCCCGGCGCGCAAGTGCGCGCGATCGAGACGCCGTTCGGCCGGGTCGGCCTGTCCATCTGCTATGACTTGCGCTTTCCCGAGCTGTACCGCGCCATGGGCGATTGCGCGCTGATCGTCGTGCCGGCCGCATTTACCCATACGACGGGCAGCGCCCACTGGGAAGTGCTGCTGCGCGCGCGCGCCATCGAAAACCAGTGCTATGTGCTGGCCTCGGCGCAGGGCGGCTTGCATCCGAACGGCCGGCGCACCTGGGGCCACAGCATGCTGATCGACCCGTGGGGCGAAGTGAAAGCCGTGTTACCCGAAGGCGAGGGTGTGGTCAGCGGCGCGATCGACCTGCTGTTTCTGGCCGGCGTGCGCGAGTCGCTGCCTGCCCTCGCGCATCGGACGATGTGAATTGAATTGTGAGAAAGAGCCATGATCCCATTTGAACCCAATCTGTCCAGCCTGGCCGTGGCACGCGATATCCTGCTCACGCCGTTTGGCCTCGATGAAGACAAGCTGCTCAAAGCCCTGGGCACGATGTTTACGCACAAGGTCGACTATGCCGACCTGTATTTCCAGTCGACCAAGAGCGAAGGCTGGAGTCTGGAAGAGGGCATCGTCAAGACGGGCAGCTTTTCCATCGACCAGGGCGTGGGCGTGCGCGCCGTGTCCGGCGACAAGACGGCCTTTGCGTATTCCGACGACATTTCCGAGCGGGCCCTGCTGGAAGCGGCGGCGGCCACGCGCACCATCGCGCGCGCCGGTGCAGGCAGAGTCAAGATCGCGGGCCAGATGCTTGCGCAGGGTGGGCGTTCGCTGTACCTGCCCAACGATCCGCTCGCCTCGCTGGACGCCACGGCCAAGGTGCAATTGCTGGAGCGCGTGGAAAAGATGGCGCGGGCGAAAGACCCCAGAGTCGTGCAAGTGATGGCGGGCCTGGCCGGCGAATACGACGTGGTGCTGGTGCTGCGCAGCGACGGCGTGCTGGCGGCCGACATCCGCCCGCTGGTGCGCGTCTCGCTCACCGTCATCGCGGAACAGAATGGCCGCCGCGAAACGGGCTCGGCCGGTGGCGGCGGGCGTTTCAGCTATGACTATTTCAGCGATGCCGTGCTGGAACAATACGCGACGGATGCCGTCAATTCGGCCCTCGTGAATCTGGAAGCGCGCCCCGCGCCCGCCGGCCCCATGACCATCGTGCTGGGACCGGGCTGGCCCGGCATCCTGCTGCACGAAGCGATCGGCCATGGCCTGGAAGGCGATTTCAACCGCAAGGGCTCGTCCGCGTTTTCCGGGTGCATCGGCGAGCGCGTGGCGGCCAAGGGCGTCACGGTGGTCGATGACGGCACCCTGGCTGGCCGCCGCGGTTCGCTCAATATCGATGACGAAGGCAATCCGACGCAGTGCACGACCCTGATCGAGGACGGCATCCTCAAGGGTTACATTCAGGACACCATGAATGCGCGCCTGATGAAGATGCCCGTGACGGGCAATGCGCGCCGCGAGTCGTTCGCCCACCTGCCCATGCCGCGCATGACGAACACGTATATGCTCGGTGGCGACAAGGACCCGGGTGAAATTCTCGCTTCCGTGAAAAATGGTTTGTATGCCGTCAACTTCGGCGGCGGCCAGGTCGACATTACCAACGGCAAGTTCGTCTTCTCGGCCAGCGAAGCGTACATGATCGAAAACGGCAAGCTCAGCTATCCGGTCAAAGGGGCGACCCTGATCGGCAATGGTCCGGACGTGCTCAACCGCGTTTCCATGATCGGCAACGACATGCGCCTGGACTCGGGCGTGGGCGTGTGCGGCAAGGAGGGGCAAAGCGTGCCCGTGGGCGTGGGCCAACCGACCTTGCGTCTCGATGGCATTACCGTCGGTGGCACGGCCTGATTGCCGAGGTCTGCCCCTATTTCAGACCCCGGCATTTGCTGTTGGCTTAATCCTCAGAATTTGTACTTCAGCCCGGCACTGAAGAAACGTCCCGCCGCACCCGCATAGTCGAGCGGGTTGTAGCCCGTGGCGCCATACGTGAGCGGATCGAGCGGGGCGATCTTGTCGAACAGATTTTGCACCGTTGCAAACACTTCCAGTTTGGGCGTGGCCAGCCAGCGGGCCGTCAGGTCCACCGTCGTGAACGAGGCGATGCGGCAGCCGCGCGGCGCATCGGTGCCATCGGCGAAATGCGTGGCGCAGCCATCCGGATCGTTCTTGAAGCTGATATTGTCGAGCGGCGCGCGGTAGTTGACATTGGCCGAGACGCGCCAGTTCTGACGCTCCCAGGTCGCGCTCAGGTTGACCCTGTCAGCGGGCGTGCCCATGCAGTTGGAGACATCGCAATTGCCGTGCGTGCCGGCGAAATCGCGCTGCGTGCCGTCCTGCTCCGTGCGCAGCCATTTGTACAGATGCGTCCACTTCAGGTCGAACACCAGGTTGCCATAGTCGCCGCCCAGGTTGAAGCGCTGGCGCGCGTCGATATCGATGCCGCGCACCGTCGTTTGCGCGGAATTGACATAGCTGGCCAGCACGGCCGTGATGGCACCCGGATCGCCGGGCTGGTTGCTGGCCGTGGACGGGTCGCGCGCCACGTGGCCCTGCGCAATCGCCGTGTCCGTCTGTTCCTGGTTGATCTCATTCTTGCGGCGGATTTGCCACAGATCGACGGAAATGCTGCTGCGCGGCAGCGGGTCCCACACGGCACCCACGGAATAGCTGCGCGAACGCTCTGGCGACAGCTGGGGATTGGGCGAGGTGATGACGGCGATGGAGGCCGGGTCGCACGCGACCTCTACACCCAGCGCGCAGCGCAGCGGGTCGCTGGCGGTAGAAAACGCGGCCAGGCCACCGACGCCGTTTTCCGCCGCGCTGGGCGCGCGGAAGCCCTTGGCAAAGGTGCCGCGCAGGGCCAGTTCGCGCACGGGAGTCCATTTTATGCCCACTTTCGGCGTGTAGGAATTGCCCACGTCGGTGAAATGGTCGGCGCGCAGGGCACCCGATAGTTCCACGCTTTTCAGCACGGGCGCCAGCACTTCGGCATAGATGGCCGAGGCGTTGCGGCTGCCCTTGTAGGCGGAATAACCGAGGCCGATGATATTGCCCCGCTCCGTGCCCGTGGTGGGCTTGAGTTCCGTCGCTTCGTGGCGGAATTCGGCACCCACGGCCACGTCCAGGCCGCCGCCATCGAGCTTGCCTATCTCGCGGCTGGCCTTGAAGTCGATCTGCGCGATATGTGTTTTGGCGTTGCTGGAAATGCGCGGCGACAGGGCCGCGTACAGTGCGGGCGAGTTGAGGCCCGCGTTTTCCGCGATGCGCCACAGGCTGCCCGCCGGCAGGGCCGCATAGGCCGGGTTCAGGCTGGCCGCCGCCACATTGGCGGCAGTGGGGTTGAGCAGGGCAAAGGCCACGTCGCGCTGCAGGTAGCCGTTCAGGTCATTCGACACCTTGTTTTGCGAGTACAGCAAGGCGCTGTCGATATCCCAGCCTGCCACGCTGCCCTTGATGCCAGCCACGAAGCGCGTAAAGGTGGAGCGCACTTCCGACAGGCGGGGGCCGACATCGGCCGCCAGGTAGCGCAGCCTTGCTGCCGTGCCGAAATACGGGTTGTCCGGATGGTCGGCACCCAGCGCCACGCCCGCATTACTGACGGGACCGCCAGGGTAGCCGACCGAGCCGCTGATGGTCGAGGGCGTGGTGGCCGAGTTCGATTCGCTGTGATACAGATTCAATTCGGCATATGTTTGCAACGCTGGCGTCAGCTGCCAGGCGCCCCGGCCGAAGAAATTGATGTTCTTTTGCCTGGGCTGGATCTGGCCATATTGCTGCGCCGCATCGGTCAGGCAGCCGCCGCCCGGATCGCCCTGCGGGTGGTTTGTGAAGTTGCCGCAGGCGGCGCCGGGGAAGGTGCGCGTAAAGCCCTCGCCGCCCAGGTTGCCGCGGTTGTAGTAGTCGAGCGTATCAGGGTTGCGCACATTGCCGTTGACGGCGCTGCCGGCCGCGTTGTTGGTGGTGATGGCGCCCGCGCCGCTGAGGGTTTCCTGTGCGCTGAAGCCCAGGTCGCGCAAGTCGCTGCGGCCGACGGCGCCCCGTCCGCCCCGGTCGCGGTTCCAGATCGCCCCTTTTTCGCTGTATTCCAGGTTCAGCAGCACGTTGTAGCGGTCCGTGTCGATGTCGCCGAAACCGTGCGTGATGGACGCGCGCGCCTCGCGCCCGTCCCAGTCTTTCGTCTTGCCGTAATTGCCCTTTACGGCCGTGCCCTGGTAATCGCGCCGCAGGATGACGTTGACGACGCCGGCGATGGCGTCCGAGCCGTAGATGGCCGAGGCGCCATCCTTGAGGATTTCCACCCGTTCCACCGCTTCCAGGGGGATGATGTTCAGGTCGGCAAACACCTTCTGGCCGTCATCGGCCAGGCCGTAAGGCGCCACGCGGCGCCCGTTCAGCAAGACCAGGGTCGACGCGGTGCCCAGGCCGCGCAGCGAAATGCCCGACGCGCCGGCGGCAAAGCCGCCGCTGAAGCTGGTAGGAACCGAGCCCTGGTTGTCGACGGCCAGGGTTTGCAGCAGTTCGGCCACGCTGGCCTTGCCCGATTTCTCGATATCGGCTGCATTCAGGGTTTGCACGGCTGAGGCTGTTTCAGCCTGGGCGCGGCGGATGTTCGAACCGGTGATTTCCACGCGCTGCAGGGGCGCGGGTGCGGCATTGTCCTGTGCCAGGACGGGTAGACTCAGCAGTGCACTGGCCAGTGCCAGGCCCAGGCGTGGTGGCGAAAATACAGCGGGCTGAAACAAGGGTGTAGGGCTCATTTTGTTCTCCGGAAAGGTCAGGCAATCAAAGGTCGTCGATGCGTCCTTGAGTCTTGTCCGTCCGGTCTGCCCGGGATTAGATCTTGATCAGTAGTGTGTCGCTTGCCGTCGCCGCAATGGGCGTTGTGTGGTGTGCGCGCCACGACGGGCTCAGCACTGGACGGGACTGACCATGCCGGTCTGACGGTGCGCAACTTTTTATGCTTTTTTACGCGCTTTGCCGTCTAAAACGGCAGCGGCATGCGGCTTTGCCAACAAATATGCTTGCCAACCCCTGCAATTTAGGTTTATAGTCGTTCATCACTTACGGATGACTCGCATGTTCGCTCGCCACTTTTTTACCGCTTATTTTTACTTTAGCAATTCCAACCCAAAGGCGGTGGAGTAGCGGTCGGTTCACGTAGCAGCAACAAACGAGATCCCAGCAAATTCTAAAAAACCGCCACTGATGGCGGTTTTTTTTTACCCAGATGTTTTACTCATCCTTAAATTTTGGAGAAAATGATGCCCCGCACCGATGATTTGCGCATTCGCGAAATGAAGGAATTGACTCCGCCGTCCCACCTGATCCGCGAATTTGCCTGCTCGGAGCTGGCCGGTCAGACCGCCGCCGACTCCCGTGTCGCCTTGCACCGTATCCTGCACGGCCAGGATGACCGCCTGATGGTGGTGATCGGGCCTTGCTCCATCCACGATACCAAGGCGGCGATGGAATATGCGCGCCTGCTGGTCAAGGAGCGTGCGCGTTTCGCCGGTGAACTGGAAATCGTCATGCGCGTCTACTTCGAGAAGCCACGCACCACGGTGGGCTGGAAGGGGCTGATCAACGACCCGTACATGGACAACAGCTTCCGCATCAACGACGGCTTGCGCATGGCGCGCGAACTGTTGCGTGATATCAATGAGCTGGGCTTGCCGGCTGGCACGGAATTCCTCGACGTCATCAGCCCGCAATACATCGCCGACCTGATCAGTTGGGGCGCCATCGGCGCGCGCACCACGGAGTCGCAGGTGCACCGCGAGCTGGCCTCGGGACTGTCGTGCCCGGTCGGCTTCAAGAATGGCACGGACGGCAATGTGAAAATCGCCGTGGAAGCCATCAAGGCCGCCTCGCAGCCGCACCATTTCCTTTCCGTCACGAAGGGTGGCCACTCGGCCATCGTCTCGACCAACGGCAACGAGGATTGCCACATCATTCTGCGCGGTGGCAAGACGCCAAACTATGACGCGGCCAGCGTGGACGAGG
This sequence comes from Janthinobacterium sp. 64, assembly GCF_002813325.1. Lineage (NCBI taxonomy): Bacteria > Pseudomonadati > Pseudomonadota > Betaproteobacteria > Burkholderiales > Oxalobacteraceae > Janthinobacterium > Janthinobacterium sp. 64. The sequence continues at coordinate 4,934,630 of NZ_PHUG01000001.1, forward strand.
CCTGCAAGGCCATCGCCGCGCAAGGCCTGGCGGCGCGCCTGATGATCGACGCCTCGCATGCGAACAGCTCAAAAAAACCGGAAAACCAGATCCCCGTGTGCGCCGACATCGCCAGCCAGGTGGCCGGCGGCGACAGCCGCATCGTTGGCGTGATGGTGGAATCGCATCTGGTGGCGGGGCGCCAGGATCTGATCCCGGGCAAGGAATTGATCTATGGCCAATCCGTCACGGATGGCTGCATCGACTGGAGCGCCAGCGTGGCCGTGCTGGAAAACCTGGCGCAAGCCGTCAAGCAGCGCCGCCTGCAGGGCGACAAGGAATGAAATGACGTGGCGCGCAGCATGAAAAAAAGCCCGGAAAGCTAAGCTTTCCGGGCTTTTTCAGTTTTCAGCTCACGCTGAGCTTAGAACTTGTAGGAACCGCTCAGGTAGAACTGGCGGCCCAGGGCGCTCGAGTACGATGGGTTGTAGCCCACTTGATGCGAACCCGTGTTACGCAGGGTGAACGGCGGATCGCGGTCGAACAGGTTCAGGATGCCGCCCGTGATTTCCACGTTCTTCAGCGGACGATAAGCCGTCTGGAAGTCGAAGGTGGTGTAGCTCGGCACTTCCAGCTGGATGCCATAGCATTCGCCAGGGCTGCCGGCGACGATCACGGCGCAATCATCGGCCGTCTGTTCCTTGTCCGTGTAGCCATTGCGGTAGCTGGCGCTCAGCGTATGCGTGAACTTGGCCGTCTCATACGTGCTGGTGGCGCGGATGATGTTGCGGAAGCTGACCTTGTCGTTCGAGCCGTAGCGATTCAAGCTGGTTTCCCATTGATCATTGGTGCCTGGCGTCGTGTAGCGCGAGCGCAGCAGGTAGGTACCCATCAGGCGGGTCGTCAGGCGGCCGTCCAGCAGCTTCATCTTGTGGGTGAAGTCGTAGTCGATACCGCGGTTTTCCACCTTGCCGATGTTGATAGGCAGCAGTTTGATGGCCAGCACGTCTTTGCCCGTCGAGCCGATGTGCTTGAGGGTGTAGCGGTCGGCGTACTTGGCCGGATTGTTGAAGATCAAGCCTTCGGGAACGACAGTCGCCTGGTCGTTGATCTGCACGTTCCACAGGTCGAACGACATCGACAGGCTGTCGATCGGTTCGAAGACGGTGCCGATGCTCCATTGCTTCGACGTTTCCGGCTTCAGCTCAGGATTGCCAATTTGAACGGCTTCGAACTGCTGGCGTCCCACGCCTTCGCAATAGCTGGCCAGCGGATGGCCGCCCATGCCGTTCGCTGCCGTCAGCGGGCATTGGTAGTTACCACCCGTGACGCCAAAGTCTTCCAGCGGGCCGGCGATTTCCTGCATGCTGGCGGCGCGGAAGCCCGTGCCGGCAGCGGCGCGGAACATCAGGCTCTTGGTCGCGGAATACTTGCCGCTGATTTTCCAGGTGGTGGCGTTTTCTTTCTTGCCTACCGTCTTGCCCGTCAGCTTGTTATCGATGGCGCCGATCTGGTCATAACGCAGCGAGCCGGTCATTTCCAGTTTTTTCGAAATTGGCAGCATCAGTTCGGCATAGGCGCCAGCGTTGTCGCGTGCGTATTCGCTGTCGACCTGTGCATTGTCAAACAGGATTTGCGCCTGCTTGGCCACGTCCGCCTGCTGCACCTTGTACGAAGTGTTGCGGTAGTCGGCGCCCACGCCCAGCATGGCGGTGCCGCCTGGCAGCGAGAACACGGGACGCGAAGCGCGGCCATCGATGCCCTTCATTTCCACGGTTTGCGTGTTGTAGGTGCCGCTGAAGCCCGTGCCCAGCAGTGCCTGGCGCATGGCGTCCGGCATGGAACCGACCGGGTAGGCGAACGGGTCGATATTGCCGGCGGCGATTTGCGCGTCGAACTTGTCGGCCAGCGGGAAACCGCTGACATAGGTCTGCGTTTGCTTGTTTTTCGAGTACGTTACAGCCGAGTTGATATCCCAGCCGAATGCATTGCCATCGACGCCGGCGACGATATGGGTGGCTTTGGTGCCATAGTCGTAGACGCGGTTGCCCATTTCCGACAGGCGGTACTTGGCGACGGCGCCCGTGGCGTTGGCCAATTGCGTTGGCGTCAGGTTCGGCGCCAGGTATTTGTTGAACAGCGGTGAGCCGACATCGACGGAGAAATCGGCCGGATACGGCGCAATGCTGGCGATGACGCGTGCTTCGGTGTAAGCAAGGTCATAGAAACCCTGGAAGCCGGTCTTGCCCAGTTTGACGGTACCTGAGCTGAAGATGGCGTCGCGCTTCGATTCGGGATTGATTTCGATGGTCGATGGCGAATCGAAATAGCAATTGCCGTCGCCATAGAAATCCATGTTGCTGGCGGCGCATTTGCCGCCATGGGCCAATGCGTACGGGTTCAGGTTGACGCTATCGACGAAGGGCGTGCCGGTCTTCGGATTGATGACCACGGCGCCCGTCAGCGGATCGGTACGGTTGTAATCGACAGCCGCATTGCCCGGGGCTGAACGCGAGGAACCGTTGATGAATTGCAGCGCCTTGCCGGTCTTCGGATCGTTGAAATTGATGATGCCGCTTTTCGCGAAGCTGCGCTGCGATGCTTTCAGCGATTTTTGTTCGTCATGGCTGGCCGACACGAAGATGCTATAGCCATCGTCGTCGATGTCGCCGAAGCCCTTGCTGATCGAAATCGAGTTGCTGGCGCCGCCTTTTTCTTCAGGACGCGAGTACTTGGCGTTGATTTCCAGCGGCGCCGCACCTTTTTTCAGGATGAAGTTGACCACGCCGGCGATGGCGTCGGCGCCATACAGGGCCGAGGCGCCGTCGGTCAGCACTTCCACGCGCTCGATGGCCGACAGGGGGATCGAGTTCAGGTCGATGGTGGTGCCGGAATTGGATGGCGCCACACGGCGGCCGTTCAGCAGCACCAGCGTGTAGGCTGCGCCGATATCGTGGATCGAGGCCGTGGTGACGCCGCCGCCGCCGCCGCCAACCGAATCGGCGGCCACGGAGAAGCCCTGCATCGCAGGAATTTGCTGAATGAAATCGGTCACCGTGGTGACGCCCGTTTTCTTGATGTCTTTCTGATTGAACGACTGCACCGGCAGCGATGCTTCGGAAGCGATGCGCTTGATGCTCGAACCCGTGACTTCCACGCGTTGCATGGTGCCATCTGTTGTTTCTTGCGCATACGCTGCATGCATGCCCAGGGCAATACTGCCAGCAAACATCAGGCGCAAGGAGCGCGACATTACATTTTCTATCATCATCTGAAATTCCTTGTTATTGTGATAAAGGCGGCAATTATTTTGAAATAACTTGTTGCTTACCAACAATTTATTTGCCTTTTTGAAAATCCACCAATGAAAATTCTGTAAATTTTCAGGGACCTCATCAAAACATTCACGATTCAGATTGTCAATTTCGCGCAGACTTTTTGGATGAAATGCAACATTTTCCTGTTTTTTTTATAATCCTTCAGTAATAAAGTATCGTGAACCCTTGTCAGGCGTGCTCAGATGGGTAAAATAAAACGGCGCACATCATCGCTGACGGCGCCGCTTTTTCTATTGCTGGCACGCTGTTGCCAGCGCTGCCTGTTTTATCTATCGCGCTGAAAATTCCCCTTAAAACGTATAGCTGCCACGCAGGTAATACGCGCGCCCTATCGGGTCCGTATAGCGCGGGTCATAGCCTTTCTGGAACATCGTGCCCTGGTTCGAAAACGGCGGTTCCTTGTCCAGCAGGTTTTTGACGCCAGCCGTGAGCAGCAAGCCCTTCCACGCATAACTGCCCGATATGCCAAGCAGGCTGTAGGACGGCACATCGTGCTTGTATTGATCGGCAACATTGTTCTGGTCCGTATAGCCGGACTTGAACGATTGCGACAGGGTGGCGCCCCAGTTGCCCTTGCGCCAGTTCAGCGCCGCCGTGTGTTTCCAGCGGAAGACGGGATTGTTGTCCGCATAGCGGCCCACGTTGGCAATGAATTTGCCGCCGCGCTCGTTCTGGTAGTCGTACTTGTGGGTCCAGGTGCCGTCCACCGACACGCTGAAATCGCCGTAGGCGCTGCGTCCCAGGCGCGCATTCAGGCTCACGTCGATGCCGTCGGTTTTCACTTCACCGAGGTTGTCGTTCAGGTCGAGAATGGCGAACGGCGAGCCATCGGGATTGCGCAGGAACAAGGCCTTGTATTTCTCGTAGTTGCCATAGATGGATTGCTCTGGCAACGAGGAAATTTTGTCTTTCAGGTGGATGTTCCAGTAGTCGACGGCGACCGTGATTTCCTTGACCGGTTCGAGCACCAGGCCAAAGGCAAACGTGGTGGATTTTTCCGGCTTCAGCTTTGCATTGCCGCCTTGCAGCTTGAATTGCTGCAAGTCGCAGTCGCGCAGCGGATTGGCACCCGGCTGGGCTACGCCGCCCGGGCACAGGATGGGGTCATTGTAGGAATCATTGGTGTCGTTTTTCGATGGCGGCGCGTTCTTTTCAAACAAGGTCGGTGCGCGGAAACCCGTGCTGGCCGAACCGCGCAGGACCAGCGTGCTGCTGGCCTGGTAGCGCAGGGCCAGCTTGGGATTGGTGGTGCTGCCCACGTCGCTGTAATGGTCGAAGCGGGCGGCCAGCTGCACTTCCAGGTCCTTGATCAGCGGCAAGTTGACTTCGCCGAAGACGGCCTGGATGGTGCGCGAGCCGCTTTTCGACAGCGAACCGGACAGGCCGGAACTGGTGGCCTGGCTGGCGATATCGCGGTTGACATTGAAGTCGGCTTTTTCACGCCGTAGTTCACCGCCGAGAGCGATGGCCAGCGGGCCGCCGGCCAGTTGCATCAGTTCGCGGCTGCCCTTGATGTCGAAGCCCGTCGTGGTGACCCTGGCGTTCTGCACTTCGCCGCGCAGGGCTGTGCTGTCGAGGTAAGCCTTGCCGGGGGCATCCTGCACGCCAAACGGGTTCAGGATGCCATTGAGCACGCCAGCGGCAAAGCCCGCATCCTGCACGTAGCCGTTGGTAAATTTCTCCGACGACTTGCTGATCGCATGGCTCAGCCCCGTCTTGTAATCCCAGCCCGCCAGCTCGCCTTCCAGCGCCAGCACCAGGCGGTCGGCTTTGCCGCTGGAGTCGATCTGCCGCTGACCCGCCTCGACGGGACGCCAGTTGACGCTCAGCGGCTGTCCCGACAGTCCCGGCTGGGCCGGCACGCCGCCCGCATTGCCCGGATAGTATTTGCTGGTATTGGGCAAGATCAAGCCAATTTGCGGCGGCGGCGCCGTGCGTGCCTTCACCTTGTTTTCCGAATGCAGGTATTCCACCGTGGCCAGGTGGCCGCCGCCCAGCTTGAAGGCGCCCTTGCCGAAGAAGGCCAGCTGTTCCTGCGCCGGCAGGTCGTCGATCTGGCGCGTGTAATCCTGGCGGCAAGTGCCGTTCGCCGGCACGGCCGGCACCGACAGCGGCGGCAGGCAGCCGCTGGCCGCGGAGGGATTGCCGGCCAGGCCCTTGCCGCCGTTGGCGGCCGCATCGAAGTAATTGCCGGGGAAGGTCGTGCCGCTGGTAATGGACAGGCCGCGCGAGGGGATGATGCCGGTGGCCGAGAAAGCGCGGTCCTGCGAGGTCAGCACTTCTTGCTTGTGATAGTCGAGCACGCCAAAAATATTGTAGCCATCCGTGTCGAGCTCGCCAAAGCCCGTCGACAGGTTGAGGCGGTGCTCGTCGCCGCCCTTGTGCTGGGGGGCGACGACCTCGGCGGTGATATTCGTGACGTTGACGGAGCGCTTCGTGATGAAATTGATGACGCCGCCGATGGCGTCCGTGCCGTAGATGGCCGAGGCGCCGTCGCGCAGCACTTCGACTCTTTCCAGGGCGGCGATGGGAATGATGTTCAGGTCGACGCTGGCGCCGTCATACGGATGGTTGGCGATGCGCCGGCCATTGAGCAGCACCAGGGTCTTGTCGCCGCCCAGTCCGCGCAAGTCGGCGCTGGCCTGGCCGCCCGTGGGCAAGCCGCTGGTATTGCCGCCGACGGCATTGCCGCTGCCCATGCTCGATGCGTTCGCGGGGATCCTGCCCAGCACTTCCTGGGCCGTCGTCAAGCCCTGTCTGGCGAAATCCTCGGCCTTGAAAATGGACAAGGGCGTCGCCGTTTCCGCGACGAGGCGCTTGATGGAGGAGCCGGTGACTTCGACTCTTTGCATGGCGGGCGTGCCGGCTGTGTCGGTGTCCTGCGCCATGGCCGCATGGCCATAAACACCGAGCAAGGCTGCGCACAGCAGGCGCAAGGCAGGGAAGGGACTGCGGGTTGGCATCATCTGACACTCCTGTGGCGTGGGTTTGGCCAAGTGGCCTGCAAGGGAGTTTTACAGGCGCGCGGGAGCTAAGGTTTGCGTTTGCGCAATAGGCATGTGGATGCGTGTCCGCGCGCCACAGTCGGAACAAAAAAAGGCGGTGATTGCTCACCGCCTCGCGTCAAAATGCCTGCGTCAGCTTAGAAGAACTTGTAGCTGGCGCCCAGTTTGAAGTAGCGGCCGATGGCGCCGCTGGCATCCATCGGGTTGTAGCTCATACCGCCATAGGTCAGCGGATCGAGCGGCGCGATCTTGTCGGTCACGTTGTTGATTGAGGCAAACAGTTGCAGCTGCTTGCTGACATTCCAGCGGCTCGACAGGTCGAGCGTGGTGAACGAGGCGAGCTTGCAACCGTTCGGCGCCGGTGTGCCGTCGGCCAGTTTGGAGGAGCAAGGAATGCCCTCGAACTTGATATTTTTCATGTCCGAACGATAGTTCAGCACGCCGCTGACGTTCCAGTTGCCCAGGTCCCACGAGCCGGTGAGATTGATCTTGTCCTTCGGCGTGCCGGCGCAGTTGGAGGTATCGCAATTGCCATGCGTGCCGGCAAACTGGTAGCGCACGGTGGACGACTCGGCCCGCACCCACGAGGCGATGTGGGTCCAGGTCAGGCCGAACGTGGCGCGGCCGTAGTCGCCCAGGCGCACGCGCTGCTTGACGTCCAGGTCGATACCCTTGATCTCCGTGAAGCTGGAGTTGCGGTACGGCGCCTTGGTGATCAGCAAGACGCCCGTGTTCGGCACCACCACGCCATTGATGGTCAGGTTGCTGTCGGAACGGATGGCGGTCGGCAGGGCGGCCGCTTCATTGTACGGCAGCGGATTGATCTCGTTTTCGCGCTTGATCTTCCAGCCATCGAGCGACAGGCTGGTATCGTTGAACGGATCCCACACGATACCCAGGGTGTAGCCCTTGGATTTTTCCGGCTTGAGGCTGGGGTCGCCAACCTTGACGGCCGCCACCTGCAGTTCGCAGTCGCTGGCATTGGCGCCCGGCAGGCGGTTGCCGCCCGGGCAGCGCACGGGATCGCTTACGGTCGCGGTGCCCGTCGATTGCGAATCGGCATTGCTTTCGGCCGGGCCCGGCGCGCGGAAGCCTTCCGAATACGTGCCGCGCACGGCGAAGGTTTTCAGCGGCGTCCACTTGGCGCCCAGTTTCGGCGTGGTCGACGAGAAACGGTCGTATTTGTCGTAACGCAAGGCACCCGACAGTTCCACCGTCTTGAAGACGGGCGCCAGCACTTCCAGGAATACGGCCGAGACCTTGCTGTCACCCTTGGCCGCCACGTAACTGGCGTTGATGGAGCCGTCTTCCGTGCCCGTCAGCGACGGATTGTCGAGCTTGTCGCGACGGTGTTCCGCGCCCACGGCCAGGCCCAGAGCGCCGCCCGGCAACTGCATCAGCTCGCGCGAGGCCTTGACGTCGATGATGTCGAGCTTGGTCGTCGAATCGGAGGTGGCGTTGGTGACCATGGCCGCGTACAGCGAGGCGGGATTCTTGCCCGCCTGCGCACCGATGTAGTAGGGGAAATGTTTGCTCTGTGGGCTGGAATCGCCCAGGGCATCCCTGACGACGGCCATGTTCAGCATGTTGCTGTAATCGAGGTGCAGCTTTGATTCCGAATGCGTGTAGCCGGCATCGTAGTCCCAGCCCATGGCATTACCCTTGACGCCGAGCACGATGCGGTTGAACTCGTTGTTGGCCTTGCGCGTGCTGGGGCCGACGTCGAAAGCCTGGTAGCGCACGCGCACCGGCACGCCGTACGGATTTTGCGGGTGCTTGGCCGCCAGCACGATGCTGGTGTCGGCGCCGCTGGCGTAGTTGATGACGCCGGCCTGGTTGCCGGCGTTCGGCGGGAAGGCAACCGTGGGTGTGACCGATGGCGGGATCATGGTAAAGGCCGTGTCGCGTTTCGAGTAGCCCGCTTCCGCGTACACCTGGGTGTCGGCATTGACTTGCCAGGTGCCGCGCGTGTACAGGTTGACCGATTCGATCTTCGGCTGCATCGCGCGGAACTGGTCGTGGTGCCACACGCAGCCGCCTTTCGGATCTTGCGGTGAAGACGCGGACAAGGTGGCGCAGCCGGGCAGGGAGACATAGTTGTTGGTGACGGGGTCGCGGATCAGCCCTGTCGGCGAGGGATTCGCATCGTTGTTGCTGTTGATGTAGCCGCCGGCGAACTGGGTGTTGATCGCATAGCCATACGGGCGCAGGTCGCCCTTGCCTATCCATTTGCGCCCGGCGCGGTCGCTGTTCATCAGCATGTCCGATTTGCTGTATTCGGCATTGACGACGACATTGAATTTATCCGTGTCGAGGTTGCCCTTGCCGAAGGTCAGCGAGGCGCGGTGCTGCTTGGCGTCGCTGTCGCCGGAGATGCCCGTGTCGGCCTTCAGGGTCAGGCCTTCGAAGTCCTTGCGCAGGATGATGTTGACGACGCCGGCGATGGCGTCCGCGCCATACGTCGACGAGGCGCCGTCCTTGAGGATTTCGATGCGCTCGACGATTTGCATCGGCACGGTGGACAGGTCGGTAAAGCTCTTCTGACCGTCGTCGGCGCGCGCGAACGGCGCCATCCGGCGGCCATTGAGCAAGACCAGGGTCGAGGTGGCGCCCAGGCCGCGCAGCGAGATGGCCGTGGAACCGGCGGCAAAACCGTTGCCGAAGCCCGTCGGCAGGGAGCCGGCGCCATCGGCGGTCAGGGTTTGCAGGTATTCGGCGACGGTGGCCTTGCCCGATTTCATCAAGTCATCGCGGGTGATGAGCTGTACCGGCGATGCGGTCTCGGCCGTGGCCCGTTTGATGCTCGAGCCTGTAATTTCCACCCGTTGGACATTGGCGTCTTGCGCCATTGCCGGCGCAGCCATGATGCCAAGGCTGAGCGCTGCCACGCTACCTGAAAAGATCAGGCGTACGGAGCGGGATATCACTGTTTCCATCATCATTCTCAGAACTCCGAAAGTGTGCTCGGCTGGCCTGTGTGCGGCACAGCTTTGCCAGGGTGATAAAGATTGCTGCGTCGGCAATCGCTGTGGGTCAAACGGCATATCGTGCATTGCCGTGATTGATAAGACCATTTGCCGGGAAACCCTGTCAACGCGCACACATGCTTTTTCAGCATGGAAACAACAGTGTTTTTTATAATGTTGATCAGTTTCAATATTTGCAATTATTTCAATGTTGCATTGCGCCGCATATTTTCCGTACTGCCATAAAAACAGCCGTCATTCGGGGCCGTAAGAGTTACTACCAGGTATTTTTTCATGGTGGCGGGCGGCTTTTGTTGCGCTGCGGAAGATTTCCCCCGTGATCGGGCGGCCGTGGCTGCGTGCCACGCCAGCACTGCGGCTTTTCGCCCGGCGGACAAAATATGCGTTATCGTTACGCCTTTTTCCAGCTCGCCGGCATGCGGTCTGGGCTGGCGATGAGCAAGGCATAGATCTTGCGAGGATGGACTGGTTTTGGCGGTGGACTCCTGTATCCCAGGGGGAAGCCAGTACAAGCGCACCAATACGGTGCGACGGATAATCGAGATGAAGGGTATTACATGAAGTCACCATGGATGCGGCGCGTGGCGCTGCTCGCCTGCCTGGCCACCCTGCCGCTGGCGGCCGTGGCCGTTGACGCTGCCCCCGCGGCCGCGCCGGTCAAAACCTTGCGCTATATCCTGCCGGCCGCCGAGACGGGTTTTGATCCGGCTACCGCGCGCGACCTGTATTCGAACCACATTACGCAGGCCGTCTTCGACACCCTGTACACGTATGACTACCTGGCGCGCCCCGTCAAGGTGGTGCCCGGTGCGGCCGCCGCCATGCCGGAAGTGTCCGCCGACGGCAAGACCTACACCATCCGCCTGAAAAAAGGCATCCTGTTCACGCCCGACGCCGCGTTCGGCGGCAAGCGCCGCGAACTGACGATGGCCGATTACGTGTATTCGTGGAAACGCTTGTTCGACCCGCGCCTGGCATCGCCGCACAGCTGGCTGTTCGAAGGCAAGGTGGTGGGCCTGGACGACCTGGCCAAGGATGCCGCCAAGGCGAACAAGCTCGATTTCAGCAAGAAGGTGGCGGGCCTGGAAATTCTCGACCCGTACACCTTGCGCATCACGCTGACCAAGACCGATTTCAATTTCCCCATGATTCTCGCCTATGTGCCGACGGCCGCCGTGGCGCGCGAAGTGGTGGAAAAATATGGCGACGTGAAGGGCGAAGTGGGTTCGAATCCCGTCGGCACCGGCTATTACACCCTCGGTGAATGGACGCGCGGCAACCGCATCGTCCTGAACCGCAATCCGCAGCACTTGCCCGAGACGTGGAATTTCCTGGCTGGCGACGATCCGGACGACCAGCGCATCGTGCGCCAGATGCAGGGTAAACGCATTCCCGCCATCGACCGTATTGAAATTTCCGTGATGATCGAAGACCAGTCGCGCTGGCTGTCGTTCCAGAGCGGCGGCACGGACGTGTTCTGGCTCGATGGCCCGCTGGCGCCGAAAGCATTGCTCAATGGCAAGCTGCGTCCCGAACTGGCGGAGAAGGGCGTGCAACTGTCGCGTTTGCTGGACCCGGAAATCAGCTATTACTACTGGAATATGGAAGATCCGACCCTCGGTGGCTTCAGCAAGGAAAAGATCGCCCTGCGACGCGCCATCGCCATGGCACACAATATCGACGAAGAAATCCGCATCATCTGGAATGGCCAGGCCAAGCGTCTCGACTATCCGATACCGCCGGGCGTGGTCGGCTACGATCCCCACTACAAATCGCTGCTGCAATACGATCCCGTGCTGGCAAACAAATTGCTCGATAAATTCGGCTACAAGAAGGGCGCCGATGGCTGGCGTACTTTGCCGGACGGCAAGCCGCTGCTGATCCGCTACGCTTCGCGCAATGAGGCGAACGGCGTGCTGCAGGCGGAAATGTGGCGCAAGACGTACAACTCGCTGGGCATCCGCATGGAAAACGACCGCATGATCTTTTCCGACATTTTAAAGACGGAAAAGCAGTGCAAGATGCAGACGCGCACGGCGCCGTGGCTGGCCGACTATCCGGATGGCGACAACTTCATGCAGCTGTTCTACGGCCCCAACACGCACCAGAATAACAATGGCTGCTACCAGGATCCCGAGTACGATAAATGGTACGCGGCCAGCCAGGCCATGCCGGCCAGCCCCGAGCGCGACGAGCTGTTCCACAAGATGGCGCGCCGCCTGGAAGTCAATGCGGGCGCCCTGATCGGCTATGCGCGCTACCGCAACATGCTGGCGCAAAAGTCGGTGCAAGGCTACAAGAAGCACCCGATCCTGTTCCAGGAATGGGCCTTCATGGACATCGACAGCACTGGCGCGCCAGCCCCAGCGGCACCGGCCAACAAATAAGCAGCGCTTATAACAACAAGGAATCATTATGTTCGCTTATATCCTGCGCCGCCTGTGGCAGATGCTGCCCACCATGCTGGGCGTCGTCCTGCTGGTGTTTATCCTGTTCAACTGGGTCGGCGGCGACCCGGCCTACATTTTGGCCGGCAAAATGTCGAGTGCCGAAAGCATTGCCAACATCCGCCGCCAGCTCGGCGTCGACCAGCCGTATTACGTGCAGCTGTGGATCTTCATCAAGCAGATCGTCACGTTCGACTTCGGCCAGAGCTGGGCCACGGGCGAATCCGTCTCGCACATCATCACCTCGCGCCTGGGCCCGTCGATGATGGTCTTGATTCCGCTGACCGTGCTGGAAACGTTTTTCGGCGTGGCGCTGGCGCTGGCCATCGCCTTCGTGCGCGGTTCGCTGACGGACCGCGTGGTGATGATCGCCTGCACCGTGGGCATGTCGATTTCCATCCTCGTCTACATCATCGTCTTCCAGTACGGCTTCGCCTACAAGCTGGGCCTGTTCCCCGTGCAGGGCTGGGGCGACAGTTTCTGGGAAAACCTGCTGCGCTATTCGACCCTGCCGATTCTGATCGGCCTGGCCGTGTCGATTGCGCCGACCCTGCGCCTGTTCCGCACCTTTGTGCTGGACGAGGCGAACCAGGATTACGTGCGCACGGCGCGCGCCAAGGGTCTCAAGGAAGGCCGCATCATGTGGGTGCACGTGCTGCGCAACGCCGGCATCCCCATCATTACCTATGTGATGTCGAACTTGCCGGCCCTGCTGATCGGCGCTTTCCTGCTGGAACGCTTTTTCGGCATCCCCGGCATCGGGCGTGAAGTGATTCTGGCGGTCGAGCGCAGCGACTTTCCGGTGATCAAGGCGATCACCGTGTATGTTGCCGCCGCCACCATGCTCTTCAACCTGCTCACCGACCTGCTGTACCAGGCGGTCGATCCTCGCGTACAACTGAAGTAGAAAGAGACGATGTCGAAACCTCATACATCGCCCGGCCTGTGGGCCCTGGCGTGGCGCCGTTTGCGCGGCGACAAGATTGCAATGGTATCGCTGGCCGTGGTCGGCGCTTTTTTCCTGCTGGTGCTGGCGTCGGCCAGCGGCCTGGTGGCCTCGAACTGGGAAGACGAAGTGGCTGTCAGCTATGCGCCGCCCACGTTCGTGGGCGCCGACAAGGACGTGGCCGCTGCCAGTGATGGCGCCATTCCCCATACCGACGAGCGCAGCACGCCGACACCCGTCAACGTGCTCGACCCGCTGGCCGACGACATCGCCGAACTGCGCGCCCAGATGGGCAGTAATCCATCGGCAGGCGTGGAAATGTACGGCGTCACCGACCCGCTGGCCGACGACTTGACGGCCTTGCGCGCCGGCATGGGCAAGGCCAAGAAACTCGTCACGCACAAGGCGGCAACCCTGCCGTTCGGCGCCGACAAGTGGGGCCACGACATCGTGCAGAAAACCATCAAGGGCGGCGAAACGTCGATCGTCGTGGGCCTGGTGGCAGCCTTGCTGGCCGTGGTGCTGGGCACGATTTTTGGCGCCGTGTCCGGCTACTTCGGCGGCATCGTCGATGATTTCTTCAACTGGTTCTACAGCATTTTTACCTCGATTCCATCGATCCTGATGATTTTGACGGTGGCGGCCGTGCTGCAACAGAAAGGCGTGCTGACCATCGTGCTGATCCTGGGGCTGACGGGCTGGACGGGGCCGTACCGGCTGATACGCGCCGAATACATCAAGCACAAGGCGCGCGAATACGTGATGGCGGCTGACGCGATTGGCGCTTCGCACTGGCGCAAGATGTTTTCGCACATCTTCCCCAACGTGAGCCACGTGGCGCTGGTGCAAATGTCGATTCTGGTGGTGGGCTTCATCAAGGCGGAAGTGATTTTGAGCTTCCTCGGCTTTGGCGTGCCGGTGGGTACCGTGTCGTGGGGCAGCATGCTCAACGAGGCACAAAATGAACTGATCCTGGGCAAATGGTGGCAGCTGACCGCCGCCGCCACGGCGATGGCCGTGCTGGTGACGGCGTTCTCGCTGTTTACCGATGCCTTGCGCGATGCGCTCGACCCCAAAGTGAAATAGGAGTTGCTCATGGACCAGAATAACCTGTTGGAAGTGCGCGACCTGCGCGTCACCTTCCGCCTGGACAAGAAGACCACGTTCGAAGCCGTCAAGGGCATCTCGTTCAACGTGCCGCGCAACAGCACCGTGGCCCTGGTGGGCGAATCGGGCAGCGGCAAGTCCGTCAGTTCGCTGGCCGTCATGGGCTTGTTGCCACCGGATAACACCATCATAGCTCCCGCCTCGAGCATCCACTTCGGCGGGCGCGACTTGCTCAAATTGTCGATCGCCGAGCGGCGCACCATGTGCGGCAAGGATATCTCGATGATCTTCCAGGAGCCGATGTCGTCGCTGAATCCCGTCTTCACGGTTGGTTTCCAGATCGCCGAAGTGTTGCGCCAGCACATGGGCATGAACCGCAAGCAGGCGCGCGCCCGCACCTTGGAGTTGCTGGAAGAAGTGGGCATCCCCGATCCCGCCACCAAGATCGACGCCTACCCGAGCCAGATGTCGGGCGGCCAGCAGCAGCGTGTGATGATCGCCATGGCGATCGCCTGCGAACCGAAACTCTTGATCGCCGACGAACCGACGACGGCGCTCGACGTGACGATCCAGAAGCAGATCATGGACCTGATCGCGGCGCTGCAAAAGAAGCACCAGATGTCCGTGCTCTTCATTACCCACGATCTGGGCCTGGTGGGGGAGATCGCCGACCAGGTGATCGTCATGCGCCATGGCGAAGTGCGCGAGACGGGCGAGGTGCGGCAAGTGTTCGAAGCGCCGGCCGACGCTTACACCAAAGCCCTGCTGCATTGCCGCCCCTCGCTCGATGAGCGCCCGTGGCGCCTGCCCGTGATTGCCGATTATATGGAGGGCAAGGCCGGCCCCGGTGTCGAGGTAAAACAGCGCACGCGCGGCTACACGCCGGGCGACGAGCCCGTGCTGGTGGTGAATAATCTCAGTAAAAGTTTTTATACGCGTGTCGGCCTGTTTGGCAAGCGCGAATTCCAGGCCGTCAAGGATGTGTCGTTCACTTTGCCGCGTGGCAAGACCTTGGGCGTGGTGGGCGAGTCCGGTTCCGGCAAGACGACGGTGGGCCTGACCCTGCTGCGCCTGCACCAGGCAACGAGCGGCACGGCCATGTTCCACGGCAAGGATCTCATTGCCATGCCGAACAGCGAGTATTTGCCGTATAAACGCCGCATCCAGATCATCTTCCAGAATCCGTATGCCTCCCTGAACCCGCGCTTTACGGTGGGGCAGATTTTGCTCGAACCGATGCGCATCCACAAGATCGGCGCGAACGACCAGGAGCGCATCGCCAAGGCTTACTGGCTGCTCGACAAAGTCGGCTTGCCGGAACAGGCTTTCCACCGCTATCCGCACGAGTTCTCGGGCGGACAACGCCAGCGCATCGCCATTGCCCGCTGCCTGACCATGCAGCCGGAAATTCTGGTGTGCGACGAATCCGTGTCGGCGCTGGACGTGTCGGTACAGGCGCAGGTGCTCAATCTGCTGCAGGACTTGCAGGATGAATTCGGCCTCAGTTACATCTTCATCTCGCACGATTTGTCCGTCGTCAAATACATCGCCGACCAGGTGATGGTGATGCACAAGGGGCAGGTGGTGGAGCTGGCCGATTCGGACGAGCTGTACCGTAATCCCGTGCATCCGTACACGCGCACCTTATTGAGTGCCATCCCGAAAGGCGTCCAGGTGTAAGGGGCTTTTTACGGTAAGATAGCGGCCATGCCCAACCTCATTTACCTGCTCGAACATTACGGTGTCCTGATTGTCTTTGGCATCGTGCTGGTGGAGCAGCTCGGCTTGCCGATTCCCGCCTTTCCCATTCTCGTGGTGGCGGGGGCGCTGGCCGTCGATGGCGACATGAATGGGGGGCTGGTGCTGGCCGCCGCGCTGGGCGCCTGCCTGATCAGCGACTTCACGTGGTTCCGCGCGGGCCGCCATTTCGGCAAGCGTATTCTGCGCCTGCTGTGCCGTATCTCGCTGTCGCCCGATTACTGCGTCAGCCAGACGGAAGACAAATTCAAGCGCTGGGGCCCGAAAGCCTTGATCGTTTCCAAGTTCGTGCCGGGATTCAATACCGTGGCCGCGCCGATGTCGGGCGCGCTGGGTACGCCGCCGGGCCTGTTCTTTTTGTACGCGGGCCTGGGCGCCTTGCTGTGGAGCGGCACGGGCATCGTCGTCGGCGTGATTTTCCATGCCAGCGTGCAGCAGGTGCTCGATTTGCTCAGCACCATGGGCAGCACGGCCTTGCTGATGCTGGCCACCTTGCTTGGCTTGTTCCTGCTGTACAAATTCCTCGAACGCCGGCGTTTCCGCCAGGCCTTGCAGATCGAGCGCATCGGCATCGATGAATTGCTCGAACTCATAGAGCAGGGCGAAGAGCCGCTGATGGTCGACGCGCGCAGCGCCACGGCGCAAGCGCTGGAACCGGCCGTGCCGGGCGCCTTGTTCTTCAATGGCAAGGAACCTGTGCCCGCCATGATCGCCATGGACAAGGACCGCCACATCATCGTGTATTGCAGTTGTCCCAACGACGTGACGGCCGCGCAAGTGGCCAAGCTGCTGCACCAGCACGGCTTTCACCGGGCCAAGCCCCTGCACGGCGGCCTGGACGCCTGGAATGCCGCTTACCGCTCGGACCAGCCGGCGCCCGCCAGCCTGCTGGGCGAAGGCTTGCCCTCCTGATCAGTAAAAACCGGTAGTAATAATACGAAACCAGCCGTGCGTTGCCGCCCGGACGCCAGCGCCGCATCAGCGCCGCCGCGTACAAAGCGGCTTTGCGCAAACTCCGGCATACTGTGTTTTCACGGTGATTTCTGCTGCTGTGCAGCATGCTTTTAACGCGCTTGCCGAGTGCAAGCACTTACTCTAAATCATTGTTTCCAAGCAATTTTGGTGCTGCCTGTTGCATTTGGAGTGGAACTACCAATAAAGGCTGGTTTTGATGTACTTAAACTACAAACTTTGCTTGCCTCCGGGCGCATTCATCCTTTAAGCTTGGCGTCCCATGCGTCCCACTTCATCATTTAAAATCATGAGCGCTTCGTCTTCACCCGTATTGCCGACTTCCGCCTTCGCCGATGGACCGCGCCTGCTGGCCGACGTGGGCGGCACGAATGCCCGTTTCGCCCTGGAAGTGGCCGCTGGCCACATCACCCTGGTCGAAGTGCTGCCCTGTGCCGATTACCCGAGCCTGTCCGCCGCCCTGCAAGCCTACCTGGCCCTGCCGCACATCGCTGCCGCCGGCGGGCAAGCCGTGCGCCATGCCGTGATCGCCATCGCCAACCCCGTCGACGGCGATTTCCTCAGCATGACGAACCACCACTGGTCGTTCTCGATTCGCGCCATGCGCGAAGAGTGCGGTTTCACGACCCTGGACGTGGTCAACGATTTCACGGCCCTCGCGCGCTCCCTGCCGCAGCTGTCGAACGAGCAAAAGCACCAGGTGGGCGCGGGCACGGCCCGTCCGAACACGGCCATTGGCCTGATCGGCGCCGGCACGGGCCTGGGCGTGTCGGGCTTGATTCCCTCGCACGGCGGCTGGATAGCCCTGCAAAGCGAAGGCGGCCACGTCAGCTTCGCACCGTTCAATGAAACGGAAGTGAGCATCCTGCAATTTGCCTGGCGCGAATACGAGCACGTCTCGGCCGAGCGCCTGATTTCCGGCGATGGCCTGGAACTGATCTACCGCGCCCTGGCCGACCGCGCGGGCGTGCCGGCGGAAGCCTTGCCGGCGGCGGAAATCACGCGCCGGGCGCTCGCTGGCGAATCGCAGCTGTGCGACGACGTCATCGAAGCGTTCTGCTGCATGCTGGGCACCGTGGCGGGCAACGTCGCCGTCACCCTGGGCGCGCTGGGCGGCATTTATATCGGCGGCGGCATCGTGCCACGCCTGGGGGCGCGCTTCGACCGCTCCGGTTTCCGCGCCCGTTTCGAACGCAAGGGCCGTTTTGCCAATTATGTCTCGCAAGTGCCGACCTTCGTCATCACGGCGCAGTACCCGGCTTTCCTGGGTGCATCGGCCATTCTCTCGGAGAAACTCGCCTCGCTGTGATGCAGGCAGCGGGCGATGTGTCGCGCCAGGGCCGGGTAAAACGCGTGTTTTGCCCGGTTTTGCGCTTTTCCGCTTTTTATCAGGTACAATTGGCATCGTTGGATGAAACGACGACTGTCGCTTTCCCGTCTGGCTGGTTCGCCGCCACAGGAAAGCAGCTGCTCCGGAGATCGTTTCATTGCTGGTTACTTAGTGAAGGTTAATTAAGGCCAGCACCATGGATGGCAGGACTTTCACTGCATCCGCTTTAATCCCGCTTTGCGCGCATCGGCCAAGGCGTCGGAAAAACAGCCTCAACTTGTAACCCAGCACGGCGTCATCATCGATGTCTGCCCTCTGTTACGTTGAAATGAACGTTTTTGATTTCTTTCTCTGCCTACGAATTGCAATACACATCCGCACAGAATTGCTATGAATACAATTGAGGCTAAAAAAGTCCTCGAAACCGCGTTGCTGTGCGCTCGTGAATCGCTGACGATCCACAGCCTGAAAAAGCTGTTCGTCGATGCGGACGAGAATGGTCGCGTGCGCGGCGTCGGCGTCGGCGCCGACACGATCAAGCAATTGCTGGAAGAGTTGCGGCAAGAGTGGGAAGGGCGCGGCATCGAGATCGTCAGTCTGGCGTCGGGCTGGCGCTTTCAAAGCCGGCCGGAAATGAAGATGTATCTTGACCGCATGACGCCCGAGCGGCCGCCCAAGTATTCGCGGGCGACCCTGGAAACCCTGGCCATCATCGCCTACCGCCAGCCGGTGACGCGCGGCGATATCGAGGAAATCCGCGGCGTTGCCGTCAATTCGCAGACGATCAAGATGCTGGAAGACCGTGGCTGGGTTGACGCCATCGGTTACCGCGACGTGGTGGGACGGCCGGCCTTGCTGGCCACCACCAAGCAGTTTTTGGATGACCTGGGTTTGCATTCGCTGTCCCAGCTGCCGCCTTTGCAGCAAATCAGTGAAATGCAGGGCAATGGGCTCGAAGCCCTGGAAGCGGCCCTGCAAGAAAATTTTGACAAGGCAAGCAATGAGCTTGTCCCCAAGCTTGGTGCAGGTAGCAATACGGCTGTGACAGATGTAGATGTGACAGCAAGCCTTGATGCCGGCCCCGATGCTTCGCCCACGGACGAAGCCTACACTCACGACCCTGCGCCAGAACTAACGGTTGACGCTGCGCCAGGTCAGCACAGCCAAGAAACGAAGAATGAATAATCCGAACACACCCGAGACAGTAACCGCCAGCGACGAAGCCATCGTTGCCAAGCCCAAGCGCCGCACCAAGGCCCAGATCGAAGCTGATACGGCCGCTGCCGCCGCCGGCGATACCGCCGCTGCCAAGCCGAAGCGCCGCACCAAAGCCGACGTGGCCGCCGACGCAGTTGCTGCACCCGCCGTCGCCGCTGCTGAAACTGAAGCTGCCCCAGTCGCCAAGAAAACCCGCGCCAAGCCAGCCCTGAAAGCCGTCGCCGACGCCGCCGAAGCCGCTGCCGAAGCCGTCGCCGAAGTTGCCAGCACCCCGGCGCCGCGTCCGCCGCGCGCCCGCGCCGCCGCCAAGGCCGCTGCCGCTGAGGCGGAAGCCGCGCCGGAAGTCGTCGCCGACAAGCCGGCCGAAGCACGCCCGACCCGTGGTCCGCGCCAGATGCGTGGCGTGCAGGCGGAACGCGCACTGCGCCAGCCGCCGCGCGCCGAAGCGCCACAGGCGGCCGACGCCGTTGCGGCAGTGCCTGTCGTCGAGCAAGCCGCTGCACCTGTCGCCGACGTGTTCGATGCCGAAGGCAACCTCGTTTCCGGTCCGCGCCTGCCGCGCGGTCCGCGCAACGACGTGCCGGGCGCCGGCAAGAATGCCGGCAAGAGCCGTAAAAAGGGCAAGGGCCGCCAGGCTGCGCCAGGCAAACTCAGCGACGCTGATGCTGTCTTCTCGTTCGTCACCTCCGACGCGTTCGACAGCGAAGAAGGCGGCACGGGCCGCGTGCAAAAAGTGGCCGTGCGCCGCGACCTGACGTCCGACGACGATGCGCCGAAACTGCACAAGGTGCTGGCCGAAGCCGGTCTCGGTTCGCGCCGCGACATGGAAGACCTGATCATTTCGGGCCGCGTGTCCGTCAATGGCGAGCCGGCCCACATCGGCCAGCGCATCCTGCCGAGCGACCACGTGCGCATCAACGGCAAGTTGATCCAGCGCCGCGTCAGCAAGAAGCCGCCAAGAGTGCTGGTGTACCACAAGCCGGCCGGCGAAATCGTCAGCCACAACGACCCGGACGGCCGTCCCTCCGTGTTTGACCGCCTGCCGACCATGAAAGCCGGCAAATGGCTGGCCGTTGGCCGCCTCGACTTCAACACGGAAGGCTTGCTGCTGTTTACCACCTCCGGTGACCTGGCTAACCGCCTGATGCACCCGCGCTACGGCATCGACCGCGAGTACGCCGTGCGTACCTTGGGCGAGCTGGAAGAGGGCATGCGCCAGAAGCTGCTGGCCGGCGTCGAGCTGGAAGACGGCCTGGCGCAGTTTTCGAAGATCGCCGATGGCGGCGGCGAAGGCATCAACAAGTGGTACCGCGTGGTGATCGGCGAAGGCCGTAACCGCGAAGTACGCCGCATGTTCGAAGCGATCGGCCTGACCGTTTCGCGCCTGATCCGTACCCGCTACGGCGCCATGACCCTGCCGAGCGGCCTGAAGCGCGGCCGTTGGGAAGAGATGGAAGAAAATACCGTGCGCGACCTGCTGGCCGCCTACGGCATCGAAAAGAAAATGCCGGCATCGGGCGACCCCCGTGCCGCTGGCGCCGCCAAGGGCCGCGAAGCGCGCAAGGTCGAACGCAAGGACCGCGATGATGAGCCGAATGGCAACCGCATCGATGTCAGCAACCGCAACGCCGATCCTTTCCCCGTCGCGCCGCGCCGTGGTCAGCCGCAAGGCCAGTTTGCCCGTCCGCAAGGCCAGGGTCGCCCAGGCGGCGCCGGCCGTCCAGGCGAAGCGCGTGGTCCTGGCCGTGGCCAGCCGCAAGGTCCGTTCCAGGGTGGGCAGCCGCGCTCGTCGGCATCGTTCGACGGTGCGCAAGGCCAGGGCCAGGGTCGTGCGCCGCGTGCGCCAGGCCAGGGCCAGGGGCGTCCTGCCGGTGCTGAAGGCCGCGCGCCGCAGCGCGGTCCGCGCCAGCCCGATCCGCTGCAAACGACCTTCGGCTTTGCCAACACGGGTCCGCGCCGCAATGCGGGCGGTGGCGCCGGTGGTCAGGCGCGTTCCGCTGGTCAGCCGCGTGGCGGCATGGACCGTGGCGGCATGGATGGCATGCCGCGCCGCCGCAGCAAAGGTTAAATCAGAGGATTTCTTCTTGCGCGCCCGAGAATCAGCCGCGGGCGCGCGCTCTTGTAACTGTTGTAAGCCGGGCCTCTCCTTGTGTGCGGCATTGCGGCGAAGTTAATAAGAGGTTATAATCTGCAGCCTAATAAAAGTTCTCCGCAGGGTTGTTTGGCGGGGAGTGCTTGTCTGGTTGGGGAAATACAGGAAGATGGGCAGATGCCCATTTTTTTTTTGTTGAACCGTTTGTCATGGCGCCAATAAGGGGCCATATATGACTTGAATGCGTGTTTTTGCATGTTGTCGGCGCCCAATGTGGCGCTGTCATGCCGAAAACGGGCCTTATTTCTGGAGAATTTCTTGCAGCAGTTGGGATTAATTGAAAAGACAGTTACAGGTCTGGGCTATGAGCTCGTTGATGTCGAACGTGCCGAGCGCGGAATGCTGCGCGTCTTTATTGATTTCAGCGCCGCCGATGCCGCTGAAAAAGGTCCGATCACGGTCGAAGACTGTGCCACGGTGAGTCACCAGTTATCGCATGTGTTGACGGTAGAGAACGTTCCTTACGAGCGTCTCGAGATTTCTTCCCCGGGTCTCGATCGTCCGGTGCGCAAGCTGGAAGACTTTGTCCGTTTCGCAGGCCAGGAAATCATCGTCAAGCTGAATGTGGCGATGCCGGGTACGAACAACCGGAAATCGTTCCAGGGGATCTTGCAAGAACCCGTGGGCGATAAATTGTCGTTGGAATTTGAAGGTAAGGATGGTCCGGCGATGTTGGAGTTTACGCTCGCGGATGTGGATAAGGCACGCTTGGTGCCGCAGGTGGTTTTTAAGGGACGCAAAGCATGAGCCGCGAAGTTTTATTATTGGTTGACGCGCTGGCGCGCGAAAAAAACGTCGATAAAGATGTCGTCTTCGGCGCCCTCGAATTCGCGTTGGCGCAAGCCACGAAGAAACGGTATGAGGGTGAGGTAGACATCCGCGTTTCGATCGACCGCGAAACGGGCGAATTCGAATCGTTCCGCCGCTGGCACGTCGTGCCTGATGAAGCGGGCCTGCAATTGCCGGATCAGGAGATCCTGCATTTCGAAGCAAAAGAACAGATTCCCGATATCGAAGTCGATGACCACATCGAAGAGCCGATCGAATCCGTTGAATTCGGCCGCCGTTTTGCCCAAGATACCAAACAGGTCGTCCTGCAGCGCGTGCGTGACGCCGAACGTGAACAGATCCTGGTCGACTTCCTGGAACGTGGCGATTCGCTCGTCACCGGCACCATCAAGCGCATGGAACGCGGCGACGCCATCGTCGAATCGGGCAAGATCGAAGCGCGTCTGCCACGCGACCAGATGATCCCGAAAGAAAATCTGCGTATCGGCGACCGTGTGCGTGCTTTCATCTTGCGCATCGACCGCAATATGCGCGGCCCGCAAGTGATCCTGTCGCGCACCGCGCCAGAATTCATCATGAAGCTGTTCGAATTGGAAGTGCCGGAAATCGAGCAAGGCATGCTGGAAATTAAATCCGCAGCCCGCGATGCCGGCGTGCGCGCCAAGATCGCCGTCTACACGGCCGACAAGCGCATCGACCCGATCGGTACCTGCGTCGGCATGCGCGGTTCGCGCGTGCAGGCTGTTACCGGCGAGCTCGGTGGCGAACGCGTCGACATCGTGCTGTGGTCGGAAGATCCGGCGCAGTTCGTCATCGGCGCCCTGGCGCCGGCGAACGTGTCGTCGATCATGGTCGATGAAGAAAAACACGCGATGGATGTCGTCGTGGACGAAGAAAACCTGGCAATCGCGATCGGCCGTTCCGGCCAGAACGTGCGCCTGGCCTCGGACCTGACCGGCTGGAAGATCAACATCATGACGGCCGAAGAATCGGCTGACAAAGCTGCCCAGGAAACGGCTGCCGTGCGCATCCTGTTCATGGAAAAGCTCGATGTCGACCAGGAAGTGGCCGATATTCTGGTGGAAGAAGGTTTCGCCAGTCTGGAAGAAATCGCTTACGTGCCAATTTCCGAAATGCTGGAAATCGAATCGTTTGACGAAGATACCGTCAATGAACTCCGTACCCGTGCGCGTGATGCGCTCGTTACCGAAGCGATTGCTTCGGAAGAGGGTCTGGAAGGCATGGACGAGGCGTTGGTGGGTCTGGAAGGCATGGACCGCATTACCGCCGGCAAGCTGGGTCTGGCTGGTATCAAGACCGTTGAAGCATTTGCAGCACTGGCATACGACGAATTTGGCGCAATCCTGGCCTTGTCTGCGGACCGTGCGCGTGAACTGATTACAAGTGAATTTAAAGATGTGACCGACGATGAGATGAAGTTGGTTGACTCGAAATATGACGATCGTGCCAAGGCGTTGCAAGCCACGGCATGGAGTCTGGCCGAATCCGCAAAGGCTTAATTTGAGTATCTTTATCATCTCCGCGACACATAGAAAAGAGGACTGAATGGCGAGTAACAACGTAGCCCAATTTGCCACCGAACTGAAGATGCCTGCAGATTTGCTGCTGACGCAGCTGCGTTCTGCCGGCGTCGAGAAAAGTTCGACGTCAGATCCATTGTCGAAAGATGATAAGGACAAGCTTTTGGATCATCTGCGCCGCACACACGGCGCAGCGGCTGACACAGAAAAGAAAAAAATCACCGTGACCCGCAAGGAAACGACTGAAATCAAGCAAGCTGACGCCACCGGCAAGTCGCGCACCATCCAGGTGGAAGTGCGCAAGAAACGCACGTTCGTCCAGCGTGACGAAGTTGCGCCGGTCGCAGCAGAACCGGTCGCGCCTGCCGCACCGGTGATCGATCCCGCCGACGTGGCGCGCCGTGAAGAAGATGCCCGTAAACAGGCTGAGCTGATCGCCCGCCAGGAAGCCGATCTGCGCGAAAAGCAAGAACGTCTGGCCAAGCTCGACGCGGAAAAAGAAGCCCAGGCGAAAGCCACGCAACAGGCTGAATTGGCTGCGAAGAAAGAAGCAGAAGCGGAAGCGAAGAAAGCGGCTGCCAAGGCTGCTGCTGCGCCTGCCGTCAGCGCCGCTGCGCCTGTTGTTGACGACGCCGCCGCCGAAGCGAAAAAAGCTGCTGCCGCTGAAGAAGCGAAGAAGAAAGCCGCCGCCGCTGCTGTTGCCGCCAAGGAAGCCGCTGACAAAGCGGAAGCCACTGACCGTGCACGCAAGGCCGTTGCCGACGAAGTTGCCCAGATCAAGGCCATGATGAACGCGCCACGCCGCGCCATCAAGGCACCGGAACCCGTACCGGTTCCCGTCAAGCCGAAGGCGCCGGAAGGCACCCTGCACAAGCCTGCTGACAAGAAACCTGGCGACAAGCCGGGCGACAAGAAGCCTGCTGTTGCAGACAAGAAATCCATCAAGTCGGCCAATGTGTCGTCCACCTGGTCCGATGACGCGAAAAAACGCGGCACCACCGGTGGTCCCAAACCACGCGGCAATAGCGGCCCAGGCGGCCGTGACAGCTGGCGCGGTGGCGCGAAGGGCCGTCGCCCGACGCACCATGACGACCGTGAATCGAACTTCCAGGCTCCTACGGAAGCCGTCGTTAAAGACGTGCACGTACCGGAAACGATCACCGTGGCCGAACTGGCGCACAAAATGTCCGTCAAGGCATCCGAAGTCATCAAGCATTTGATGAAATTGGGCCAGATGTGCACGATCAACCAGGTGCTGGACCAGGAAACCGCCATGATTCTGGTGGAAGAAATGGGCCACAAGGCGTTCGCCGCCGAACTGGACGATCCGGAAGCGCTGCTGGCCGATGTGGGCGAACACGCGCACTTCGAAACCAAGCCACGCGCACCGGTGGTCACCGTCATGGGTCACGTCGACCACGGCAAGACCTCGCTGCTCGATTACATCCGTCGCGCCAAGGTTGCCTCCGGCGAAGCGGGCGGCATTACGCAGCATATCGGCGCTTACCACGTCGATACGCCACGCGGCATGATCACCTTCCTCGACACCCCGGGCCACGAAGCGTTTACCGCCATGCGTGCCCGTGGCGCCAAGGCAACCGACATCGTCATTCTGGTGGTTGCCGCCGACGATGGCGTGATGCCGCAAACGAAAGAAGCGATTGCCCATGCGAAAGCAGCCGGCGTACCGCTGGTGGTGGCGATCAATAAAGTCGACAAACCGGGCGGCAACGTGGACCGCGTGACGCAGGAACTGGTCGCCGAGCAAGTCGTGCCGGAAGAATACGGTGGCGAATCGCCATTCGTGCCGGTCTCGGCCAAAACGGGTCAAGGTATCGACGACCTGCTGGAACAAGTGCTGTTGCAAGCCGAAGTGCTGGAACTGACGGCACCGGTCGATGCGCCTGCGCGCGGCCTGGTTGTCGAGGCGCGTCTGGACAAGGGCCGTGGTCCTGTCGCGACGATCCTGGTGCAGTCCGGTACTTTGAAGCGCGGCGACGTGATTCTGGCTGGCTCTTCGTATGGCCGTGTTCGCGCCATGCTGGATGAGAACGGCAAGTCCATCGCTGAAGCCGGTCCTTCGATCCCGGTCGAAATCCAGGGCTTGACGGAAGTGCCGGTTGCCGGTGAAGAAGTCGTCGTCATGGCTGACGAGCGCAAAGCGCGTGAAATCGGTCTGTTCCGTCAAGGTAAATTCCGCGACGTGAAACTGGCGAAACAGCAAGCTGCGAAACTGGAAAACATGTTCGACCAGATGGCCGAAGGCGAAGTGAAAAACTTGCCATTGATCATCAAAACCGACGTGCAAGGTTCGCAAGAAGCGCTGGTCGGTTCACTGCAGAAACTGTCGACCTCCGAAGTGCGCGTACAAGTTGTGCACGCGGCAGTCGGCGGCATCACGGAATCGGACGTCAACCTGGCAGTCGCCTCGAAAGCGGTCATCATCGGCTTTAACGCCCGTGCTGATGCCCAGGCACGCAAGCTGGCCGAGTCGAATGGCGTGGACATTCGCTACTACAACATCATTTACGATGCGATCGACGAGATCAGGTCGGCGTTGTCGGGCATGTTGGCACCAGAGAAACGCGAAACCGTTATCGGCCAGGTCGAGATCCGCCAGGTTATCCTGGTCTCGAAAGTGGGCGCGATTGCCGGTTGCCTGGTCACCGATGGCGTGGTCAAGCGTGCTTCTTCCGTCCGCCTGTTGCGCAACAACATCGTGGTGTGGAGCGGCGAGATCGATTCCCTGAAACGCTTCAAGGACGATGCGAAAGAAGTTCGCGCCGGTCTGGAGTGCGGCCTGTCGCTGCGCAACTACAACGACATTCAGGTTGGCGACACCCTGGAAGTGTTCGAAGTCCAGGAAATCGCTCGTACCCTGTAATCACAGCAGTATTGGCGCGGACATAGTGATGTCCGCGCAAACACGTGGGGCGCATTGGTCAACGGGCAACCGTTTGACCCATGCGCCCTGCGGCACTTAGGACAGCATAAAATCATGGCTAAACATAGCAAAACCATGCCAGCGCGCGGCTTGCGCGTGGCCGACCAGATCCAGCGCGATCTGGCAGAAATCGTCGCCTACGAATTGAAAGACCCGCGCGTGGGCACGATGATCACCATCACCGAAGTGCAGATCACGCCCGATTACGCGCATGCCAAGGTGTTTTTCACGATGTTGAAAGACAGCAAGGAAGCCATCAAGAACACCACCGAAGGCCTGATGGCCGCGTCTGGCTTCATCCGTGGCTTGCTGGGCAAGCGCCTGCACATCCACACCCTGCCGATGCTGCATTTCGTGCACGACAGCTCGACTTCGCGCGGCATGGAAATGTCCTTGTTGATCGATAAGGCCAACGCCACGCGCGCGGCCGACGCCGAGCCGGACGAAAAGCCAGCAGACAAAGCGGACGAGCAATAACAGTGGCAGGTCCGAAGAAACCACCGGGCATCAAACGGGTGCGCGACCTGGTCGATGGCGTCTTGCTGCTCGATAAGCCCGTGGGCTGGTCCAGCAACGATGCCCTGATCAAGGCCAAGCGTGTGCTGAACGCGAAAAAGGCGGGCCATACGGGCACGCTGGATCCGTTCGCCACGGGCTTGCTGCCGCTGTGCTTTGGCGAGGCCACGAAGTTCTCGCAGGACTTGCTGGAAGCCGACAAAACCTACGAAACCCTGGTGCACCTGGGGCAGACGACGGATACGGGCGATACCGAGGGCGAGGTGCTGGAAACGCGCGACGTCAACGTCACCGAAGAGCAGATCGAAGCCGTGCTGGCACAGTTCCGCGGGCCGATTTTGCAGACGCCGCCCATGTACTCGGCCTTGAAACGCGACGGCAAGCCCTTATATGAGTATGCAAGGGCAGGCATCACGCTGGAGCGCGAAGCGCGCCCGGTGACCATCCATAAGCTCGAGTTCCTCGGCTATGAAGCCCCGTTCCTGAAATTGTCCGTGATGTGCAGCAAGGGCACGTATATCCGCGTGCTGGGCGAAGACATCGGCCACGCGCTCGGTTGCGGCGGCCATCTGAACGCCTTGCGCCGCACGCAGGTGGGCAGCCTGACCCTCGATGGCGTCGTTACGCTCGACGAGCTGACGGCGCATGCCGCGCCGCTGAGCTTGCTCGCGCCCGTCGATGCCTTGCTGTCGAGTTTCCCCGCCGTCCAGCTGACGCAAGAATTGGCCAAGCGTTTCCTGCACGGCCAGCGCATCGCGCTGGGCAAGGAAGAGGTCGCCGTGCCAGCCGAACCGGGCAGGGTGCGTGTGTATCACGACAGCAAGCTGCTGGGCACGGGCCAGTTGCAGGAATACAGCATCCTGGCGCCGGAACGCTTGATCGCCACAGCGCACCAGTAAGTCACAGCAACGTCATATTACCCAGCGACACTCGTTAAACAGTGTCGCTTTTTTAAACAAATCGTCCCCGACTGTGGGAGCCGCCAGCATTTTTAGATAGCGTTGCAACGCAACATGCTATACTACGCGGTTCCGGAAATAGATTAGCATTCGGGTATCTCGTACATCTTGTACGCACTCCGCAGTTTTTCAGTAACTACTACGACCATGTCAAATACAAAACGCGCAATTCGTAATATCGCCATTATCGCCCACGTTGACCACGGCAAAACCACGCTGGTGGATCAGCTGCTGCGCCAGTCCGGCACCTTCCGTGAAAACCAAGCGGTCGACACCCGAGTCATGGACTCGAACGACCTGGAAAAGGAGCGCGGCATTACGATTCTGTCGAAGAACTGCGCTGTTGAGTACGAAGGCACCCACATCAATATCGTCGACACCCCAGGCCACGCCGACTTCGGCGGCGAAGTGGAACGTGTTCTGTCGATGGTGGACTCGGTTCTGCTGCTGGTCGATGCACAAGAAGGCCCGATGCCGCAAACCCGTTTCGTCACGCGCAAAGCGCTGGCACTGGGTCTGAAGCCTATCGTTATCGTCAACAAGGTCGACCGTCCAGGCGCGCGCCCGGACTGGGCCATCAACCAGACGTTCGAACTGTTCGACAAGCTGGGCGCTACCGACGAACAACTGGATTTCCCTATCATTTACGCTTCGGGCCTGAACGGCTATGCCGGCCTGACCGAAGACGTGCGCAGCGGCGACATGAAGCCGATGTTTGACGCCATCCTGGAACACGTTCCAGTGCGCGACGACAATCCTGAAGGCCCGCTGCAAATGCAGATCACCTCGCTGGATTACTCGTCGTACGTCGGCAAGATCGGCATTGGCCGCGTCAACCGCGGTACCGTCAAAGTTGGTCAAGACGTGCTGGTCATCAATGGTCCAGGCGCTACGCCAATCAAGGGCCGCATCAACCAGGTGCTGAACTTCAAGGGCCTGGAGCGCGTGCTGGTGGACGAAGCTGTTGCTGGCGACATCTGCCTGATCAACGGTATCGACGAAATCGGCATCGGTTCGACCCTGTGCGCAGTCGACACCCCGGACGCGTTGCCAATGCTGACCGTCGACGAGCCGACCCTGACCATGAACTTCATGGTCAACAACTCGCCACTGGCTGGCCGCGAAGGCAAATTCGTGACATCGCGCCAACTGCGTGACCGTCTGGACCGCGAACTGAAAGCCAACGTTGCTCTGCGCGTTTCGCCAACCGACGACGACACGATCTTTGAAGTCTCGGGCCGCGGCGAGCTGCACCTGACGATTCTGATCGAAAACATGCGTCGCGAAGGCTTCGAGCTGGCCGTATCGCGTCCACGCGTGGTCTTCAAAATGGTCGATGGCGTGCGCCACGAGCCGTTTGAAAACCTGTCCGTTGACGTGGAAGAAGTCAACCAGGGCGGCGTCATGGAAGAGCTGGGCCGTCGTCGTGGCGACCTGCAAAACATGGAATCGGATGGCAAGGGCCGCGTGCGTCTCGAGTACCTGATCCCGGCGCGTGGCCTGATCGGCTTCCAGGGTGAATTCATGACCCTGACCCGCGGCACCGGCCTGATGAGCCACGTATTCCATGAATACGCGCCAGTCGACAACACCCGTGGCGAAATGGCTGGCCGTCGCAACGGCGTGCTGATCTCGCAAGATGACGGCGCCGCTGTTGCCTACGCCATCTGGAAACTGCAAGACCGCGGCCGCATGTTCGTGTCGCACAATGACCCAGTCTACGAAGGCATGGTCATCGGTATCCACTCGCGTGACAACGACCTGGTCGTCAACCCGATCAAGGGCAAGCAGCTGACCAACGTGCGTTCGTCGGGTACCGACGAAGCGGTGCGCCTGGTACCACCAATTCAGATGTCGCTGGAATACGCAGTCGAATTCATCGAGGACGACGAACTGGTGGAAATCACGCCTAAATCGATCCGTCTGCGCAAGCGCTTCCTGAAAGAGCACGAGCGTAAAAAAGCGTCGCGCGATTCGTAATCTGTTGTAGCGCATGGCCTGCGGGCCATGCCACGCTCAAGCCCGTTGCTCCGCCTTTCCTTCACCGGTGAGGCGCGCAGCGGGTTTGTCATTTGCAGCTCCTGTTTTTTGTAGACACCATGACTTCCACTTCTTTGCCTTCCCGCCGCCTCTCCGTCGCCCCGATGATGGACTGGAGCGACCGCCATTGCCGCAAGTTCCACCGCGAAATCACGCGCCACACCTGGCTCTACACCGAGATGGTGACGACGGGCGCGCTGGTGTACGGCGACGTGGAACGCCATTTGCGCTTCAACGAAGAAGAGCATCCGGTGGCGCTGCAGCTGGGCGGCAGCGACCCGAAAGACCTGGCCACCAGCGCCAGGCTGGGCCAGCAGTGGGGCTATGACGAAATCAACCTGAACTGCGGCTGCCCGTCCGAGCGCGTGCAGAAGGGCGCGTTCGGCGCCTGCCTGATGGCCGAGCCGCAACTAGTGGCCGACTGCGTGAAAGCCATGCGCGACGTGGTCGACATCGACGTCACGGTGAAGCACCGCATCGGCATCGATGACAGCGAGTCGTACGACTTCGTGCGCGACTTCGTCGGCACCGTGGCCGACGCCGGCTGCAAGACGTTCATCGTGCATGCGCGCAACGCCATCCTGAAAGGCCTGAGCCCGAAGGAAAACCGCGAAGTGCCGCCCCTGAAATACGATTATGCGTATCGATTGAAACGCGATTTCCCCCAGTTCGAGTTCATCATCAACGGCGGCATCAAGACGCTCGACGAGATCGACCTGCACCTGCAGCACCTGGACGGCGTGATGCTGGGCCGCGAGGCGTATCACAACCCGTACGTGATGGCGCAGTTCGACCAGCGCTACTACGGCGACGACACGCCCGTGAAAACGCGCGAACAGGTGCTCGAAGCGATGATTCCGTATATCAGTGCGCAGCTGGAAAAGGAAGCGGGACGGCTGAAGCTCAACAGCATCACGCGCCACATGCTGGGCCTGATGCAAAACCTGCCCGGCGCGCGCGGTTTCCGCCAGACTTTGTCCGATTCCAAGAAGCTGGCCTCGGGCGACCCGCGCTTGCTGCTGGAAGCGGCGGCGCGCCTGTCTCTGCCCGCCTGATGCGCGGTGACTGCCACAGCCTTGCGCGCCTGATCGACGGCTACCTGCTGGCCGTCAGCGCGCTCAAGGATGATGGCAGCCTCTTCGCGTGTACCTATCTGGGCGCGCTGCCGCCGCAGGCGTCCTTTGACGCGCTGTGCCGCGCGCTGGAGATAGCGCCGGATGGCCTGCGCCTGCAGCCCAGCGAAACAGTCGTGTGCAGCGGCGCCTTGTGCACGCCGCGCCAGTGGCTGCTGGAACGTATCCGTCCCATGAGCGAGGCGGACCGCACGCCGCTCGATGCGCGTTTATTCGACGGTTTCGAGCGCGAACTGGCCGAACTGCTGGGCAGCGAGCCGCACTGGTATCAACTGGTATCATCGGGTCAGCGCAGCCTGGCCGGACAATTGGGCGCCATCTGGAGCGTCTTTGTCTTTGGCACAGAGTGCCACGCCTATGCGATGCATTGCAGCTGGGACAGCTGATCCAAGTTGTCTATACCGATGCCCCGGCGCAGTGGTATTGTCCGCACTCCCCCTTCCTCTGAGCACCTCTCCCCAAACGATGTCATATGGCTATGCCATGTGTTGTAAATGCGCTGTTTCGGCGCACGCGCGCACTGCCTTGGGGCATTTCTAAGGGGCAAGAATCGGCGTTGTTGCCATTTCCCCGAAGAAAGTTAATCAGCCATTTATTCGGGTACATATTGCTTGCTTTGAGGCAAAATTTACACCTATAATTGATTATAGACAAATATTTCTC
Source organism: Janthinobacterium sp. 64 (assembly GCF_002813325.1). NCBI lineage: Bacteria > Pseudomonadati > Pseudomonadota > Betaproteobacteria > Burkholderiales > Oxalobacteraceae > Janthinobacterium > Janthinobacterium sp. 64. Next base: position 4,966,454 of record NZ_PHUG01000001.1, read on the forward strand.
ATATGAATGTTTGATGTTGATCTCACATCAACGGTGTCAATTATTCAGCGTGCGGAACAAATTTGCATTCGCAGTCACTGGCGTTTTCAGGGCTGTTGTAGACCAGGAAGTACCCCAGGCTGCGTGCGGCCGGATACCGCCAGCATACCAATGGGTAAGGGCGGATACCGGTGTCTCGCGGCCTTCGTCTTGTCGTGCCGGGCAAAATTCTTATCAATAGTTTCATTTACGAAGAGCCGAAATGAATTTAGCAAAAATGAAGGTTGGTACCCGCCTGGGCCTGGGATTCGCCCTGGTACTGGTTCTGCTGGTGGCCGTGACCGTCCTCGGCATCGCGCGCATGGCGCAAATCCAGGAACGTCTCGATCACGTGATCAATGTCAACAACGTCGTCACCCGCCTGGTGATCGACATGCGTGGCAACGTCAGCGACCGCATCACCTCGCTGCGCATCCTCACCCTGATGACCGACGCGAGCGATATGGAGCCGGAAATGGCGCGTATCAAGACGCAGACCAGCGCCTATCAGGAAACGCAGAAAAAGCTCGAAGAGAAATTCGCCGTCGAGTCGACTGCCGAAGAAAAAACCTTGCTCGCTTCGATCAAGGAATATGAAGCGGCAGCCATGCCGGCCATCGCCAAGGCGTCGGCACTGTGGATGGCCAACGATGCGGAAGGCGCCACGCGCGTGATGATCAAGGAAATCCGCCCGGTACAGAAAAAATGGATGGAAGCACTGGAGCAGCTGGCCGTGCTGGAAGACAAGCTCAATGAGCAGATGCAATCGGATGCCCGCATGGCGTTCGACAGCGCGCGCCTGTTCATGATCATCCTCGGCGTACTGGCCGTGGCGATGGGCGTGGCGGCGGCACTGGTGATTACCCGCGGTCTGCTGAAACAGCTGGGCGGCGAGCCTGACTACACGGCATCGATCGCCGGCAGCATCGCCAATGGCGACCTGTCGATCGGCATCCACACCGAGCCGTCCGATACGTCCAGCCTGCTGGCGGAAATGAAGGAAATGCGCAACAGCCTGGTAGGCATCGTCGGCCAGGTACGCGTGGGCACGGAAACCATCGGCACGGCGTCGCGCGAGATCGCCGACGGCAATATCGACTTGTCGTCGCGCACGGAAATGCAGGCGAGTGCGCTGGAAAAAACGGCGTCGGCCATGGAAGAGCTGACCTCGACCGTGAAACAGAATGCGGACAATGCACGCGAAGCCAATAAACTGGCCGCCACCGCCTCGGACGTGGCCCTGAAGGGCGGCTCCGTGGTGTCGCAAGTGGTTGACACCATGAGCTCGATCAACGAATCGGCGAAGAAAATTGTCGACATCATCGGCGTCATCGATGGCATCGCCTTCCAGACCAACATCCTGGCGCTGAACGCGGCAGTGGAAGCGGCGCGTGCCGGCGAGCAAGGCCGCGGCTTTGCCGTGGTGGCCTCGGAAGTGCGCAACCTGGCCCAGCGCTCCGCTGGTGCGGCGAAAGAAATCAAGATCCTCATCGATGATTCGGCCGAGAAGACGGAACGCGGCACGCGCCTGGTGGGCCAGGCCGGCGTGACGATGGGCGAAGTGGTCGACAGCGTGCGCCGCGTGACCGACATCATGAGCGAGATCGCCAGTGCCAGCCAGGAGCAAAGCGCCGGCATCGAACAGGTCAACCTGTCGATCATCGAGATGGATGGCATGACGCAGCAAAATGCGGCCCTGGTGGAGCAGGCAGCCGCCGCGGCGCAAAGCTTGCAAGACCAGGCGGCCGAACTGGCCCATGTGGTCAGCATCTTCAAACTGGTCGAAGGCGAAGAGAAGCCGGCAGCGTATGTGCCGGCCCCGGTCGCCGCCGCGCCCGTCGCCGTGCGCAAGCCGGCGCCGGCATTGCGCCCGGTCAAGTCGCTGACCCGCAAGGTCGAAGCGGCCGCTCCCGCCGCGGCGGCGCCACGCAAGGCCGCTGCAGCGAACAGCACCAGCAATGACGAGTGGGAAGAGTTTTGAACGTTCTGTGTCAATGGCCTGGCGCGTTTCTGGTTGCCGCGCTGTTTTGCAGCGCGAGTGGCGCGGCCCTGGCGCAGGAGGTGCCACCAGTATTCGACGCGGAACAATGCAAGGTCGCCTATCCGGAGCGTGCCCGGCTGAACAAGGAAGAGGGCGACATCACCTTGTCCGTGCTGGTGACGGCGGAAGGCAAGGTCGCGGATGTGAAGATCGAAAAACGTAGCGGCTTCCGCGAGCTGGACAGGGCTGCGGTCATGACCGCAGCTCGCTGTCAATTTGTACCCGCGAGCAAAGATGGCCGCGCGGTGGAAAGCTGGACCACGGTTCACTATTCCTGGAAATTATAACTACCGTATTTGATAATAATCATGGGGAAGCATATGTTTGAGAATAAGCGTTTGATGAGTGTTGCAGCAGCCTTGCTGGTGTCCGTTTCTTCCGCCGCCTTCGCGGCCGAGGTGCCGGCGTCGTTCGATGCCAAGAACTGCAAGGCCGACTATCCAAAAGCCTCGCTGATGAACGAAGAGCAGGGCACCGTATCGATGTCCTTCCTGGTCAATGCCGATGGCAGCGTTGCCGATTCGAAACTCGACAAGAGCAGCGGCTTCAAGAACCTGGACAAGGCCGCCATCAAGGCCCTGACCGCATGCAAGTTCAAGCCGGGTACCAAGGACGGCGCCGCAGCGCAAACCTGGACCAAGGTCGATTACGCCTGGAAGCTGGACTGATCCACCTGTCGCCGGGCGCGGGTCTCCCGGCATGGCCGCATCCGCTACGGGCGGCACCTGCAACGGTGCCGCCCGTTCTGTTATGTGCGCCAGCCAACGGCACCGTCGCTGCCGATTCTGTTACCCTCGAAACATACCTTCGGGAAATCCCATCACAAGAGGCTTACCATGCAGCGCATCCTGACACTTTCCTCGCTGGCCGCCAGCGGCTTGCTGCTTTCCGCTTGCGTATCGCTGGGCACGCCTGTGGGCTTGCAGGCGGGGCAGACCGTGGCCGTCGTGAATAGCCTGAGCTGGGACAATCCCCTGACGGGCAAGCGCGACGGCGTGCGTACCAGCTGGCCCATCAAGGATGGCAAGATTGCCCCGGAGTATTTTCCGCTGGCGCAATTGAAGCAATGCGATGCGGACGGCAAGCCTTGCGCCTGGGGCGTGATGCGGGCGCAGCGCGGCGCGCCCACGCTGGCCTATGTGGACGGCGGGGTCGAGCTGGCCGTGAATGTGTCGATCGACGTGGCGCGGCGCCAGGATGCGCGCCAGGGCGAGACGCAAACGGCGATGGCGATTCCCCAGGATGTGGCTGCGCTGGCCGGCAGGCAGCGCGTGCAGCCCGGCTGGAAATTAAAGTATGGCAAGGTCGAGCAAGTCGAACTCGATTACGGCGTGCGCTACCAGGTGTGCGTGCAGCGCTACGATGCCGCAGGCAAGGCCATCGATAGCTGCGCGATTCCATTTATCTGAGGAAGCATGCCGCGCGGGCCGCTTGTAGCGGCATTGCCACATTTCATGTTGCGGCGTGCGTCGGGGTGTAACAATCGGTAAAAGCGCAGCAAAGCCCGGCGTAATTTCTTATAGTACTGGTAGTACACATTAGGAGAATTACGATGAAAACCCTGTTGGCAGTAATCTCGCTGGCCGCCTTGGGTGGCTGCGCCGTGGCGCCCCCCGGTCCCGCGTATTACGGTTCGCGCGCGCCGCAGGGAGCCTACAATCCTTATGAATGGCATACGGTCTCGTCCGAGCCGGTGCAGTCGGGCCGCGTGATGAGCGCGCCGCGCGTGGAATACACGAATGAACCCGTCTACGTGCAGCAGCAACCTGTGTACGTGCAGCAACCTGTGTATGTGCCGGCGCCCGTGTACGCGCCACAACCGTATTACTACAATCCACCCGTATCGATCGGGCTGGACTTCATGTTTGGTTTTGGACGCCATGGTGGACACCGTGGCGGCTGGGGCGGGCACGGCCGTTACTACGGCCGCCGCTAGCGCTCATTGGCGATGACGATGGCGGGCAGCGCCGCGAAGCTGAATCAGTGGAAATATACCGAACTCTGATGCAGCACATCCGCCGAGCACAGGATATACACCGCCGCCGCTGCCAGACCTATTTGCAAGGCGCCAAAGCTGATCGGGATGAGGCGGGACATGTCGTACTCCTGAGTAGTATGAGGTGTGGTCAGGCTTTCATCATAGGATGAATTGATGCCTGTGGGCATCAGATGAATGTCCGCCATCATGTAGGACAACACCTCGTGCCTGCCACCCCCGCCTCGCTCTCCCGCCTGAGGATTACTTAGCGGTTTTTCCAGCGCACCACGGGCTCTTCCGGCGCCGTGTCCGGCACGTTCGAGATCGCCAGCCAGTGCGTCAGGCGTTCCGGATGCTTGAGATTGATGCCCATGCCATCGATGATGCCGACCTGTTCCAGCATGCGCGCATCGATTTTCGCCTTCGACACGGTAGGCGCGCCCATGACCATGCGGTCATACGCCTTGCGCGCCTTGTGTTCCCACTTGTGCAGATTGCTTTCGTCGAAGCGGTTCGCTTCGAAATACACGGTCAGGGTGCCATCGAGGTTGCCGAAGCCGACGATGCCCGCGCCCTTGCGGATGGTGGTGGTGTTGTCGAGGTCAAATTCCGCCGTGGGCACGAAAATGCCGGCGCGGCCATCGATATCGGGACGTCCCACGGGCGTTTCTTTGCCGTAGGAACTCGTTTCGGTAATGGGTTTCTCTGCAGACATGGTCCGTGTGTGGTGGCCGTACCGGGAGCGCAATCGGGCCCGGCAGCGCCAGTCATCCTGTTCAAAAAATGCGTGCTGATATTCAGGGCGGGGTAGGGGCCCTGGCGGAGCGATGCTTGGCATTGCTTGATACTCCGCTATTGTAGCGCCAATTTAATTCTTCCCTGCAACATTTCCTGATGCAATGCACCCGTTTGCCCATGAAAAAAGCCGCCCGGCCAGGTGGCGGAGCGGCTGTTGCGTAACGACGGCTGGAATCAGGCGGCAGTCTTGCGGCGTGCGATGAAACCCAGCAAGCCCAGGCCCAGCAGCATCATGGCGTAGCTTTCCGGTTCCGGCACGGCGGCCATCACCGAGACATTGTCCAGGTAGGAGCCATAGGTTGGTGCGGAGACGGGACCGATCGATTCGAAGCGCAACAGGGTGGACGAACCGAGCGCGGACACGTTCTGGCTGTAGGTTTGCCACACGCCGCTCGTGGTGCCGATCAGGGACGTTGGCGTGAGCAGGGTGGAACCCCAGTAGACATTCATCAGGCTGCTCGCGCCGCCTGGCGTATCCGGGCGGCCCGAATAGGCAAACGACAGCGCATACGTGCCGCCGGCCGTGGTGGCGATCGATTGCGATACGGACGTCAGGCGCGCGGCGTTCAGTTCCAGGTATTGCGTGCCGGCGGCGGCGATGGGGTTGAAGCCGCCCTGGCCGCCTTGCGTGGCACCTTTCTGGATTTCAAAGGCCGAGTTGCCGCTGGCGGACGAGGTCCAGCCGGTCACGCTGCTGAGCGTAGCCCAGGATGAGGAGATGACATTGTTTTCAAAACTGCCATTGACCACCAGTTCGGTTGCTGCGTTGGCTGTGCCAGCGGTGGCCAGGGTGACCAAGGCGGCAATCTTCAGGAGGGTGGCTGGCATTTTCATGGTGTTCCAATTTAGTTGTTTATAGGATAATTTGATTTCTCAAATGACATTTAAATGATATCACCAAAACTCACACAAAAAACCAGGGCCGACTAAAAAAATTTGCAATTGTGAAATTATTTTTGTCTGTACTGCAATTAATTTTCATGGCGAAGCAATTACAGCCTTGGTGTAAGGCGAGCGCGACTTCGAACCTTCTTGCATGGCAGCATTTTTGTAACATCAGGGCGTTAAAAAACCTGCATCGCAACAACAACGAGGCAGGTTTTTTTGAGGGCATGTGCGTCTGCGGCGACATATTGATTCGATACGAACTGCCGCAGGCAATGGTCAGAACGCCAGGCGGCCCTGCAGATAGACCATGCGCGGCGCACCCACCAGCTTGCCCAGGTTGCCATCCGAAGTGCGCGTAAAGTAGCGCTTGTCGGCGAGGTTGTTGACGCCGGCGACCAGTTCCAGGCCCTTTTGGCCCGGCACTTTCCATTTTACTTGCGTGTTCCAGGTGCGAAAGCCCGGGATGACGCCCAGGTTGCCGGCCGCGTTTTCCGCCACGGTGTTGGCTTCGTCGGCGAACTGGCGGCTCTGGTGGCTGCTCGACAAATCGACGCCCCAGGCGCCCAGCTGGTAGTGGGCGCCGACGGTATCCGTGGTGCGCGAATAGAAGGGCACGTCGTTGCCTGCGTTCGCGCCATCCTGCAAGGTCGCTTTGGTATAGGTGTAGGTGGCATAGGAGTTCAAGCCGGACAGCGGGCCGGACTGGTCGAAATGGTAGTCGATGGCCGATTCCAGGCCACGGTGGTGCGTGGCGCCCACGTTGTAGAAGACGACGTTCTCGCCGCTGCCGACGGACTGGATCTGGTTGTCGAACTTGATGTTGAACAAGGTCGCCTCGGCCGACAACTGGGCGCTCTTCCAGCGCGCGCCCAGCTCGGCCGTCTTGGCCAGTTCCGGCTGCAGCGGGTTCTTGCTCGACTGGGCATTGAGCTGCGTGTTTTGCACGGCGCCAAACGAGCTGTTGTAGTTGCCGAACAGGGTCACCTTGTTGCTCAGCAAGTAAGCCACGTTCAGCGAGGGCAGGGCCTTGTTGTTGAGCAATTCGATCTTTTGGTCGACCGGCAAGTGATTGTAGCGTTCCGTCTTGATGTGCTCGTAGCGCACGCCCGGCGTGATGCGCCAGGCGTCGATGGCGATCTTGTCGTCGATATACACGGCTTGCGCATCGGTGGCATTGTTGGCGAAGCGCGTCGGCTTTTGTTGCACGCCGCTGGCGATGACCACGTTGTAGATGGTTTCATCGGCCCGCTCGGCCAGGTAGCGGTAGCCGACGGTGACGTCCTGCGATACCTTGCCCGTGATGAAGCGCTGCGTGTAGCGCGGTTCGATGGCCGTCGTTTCATAGTTGCGCGGCTGGTGGCCCAGGTTTTTTCCGCTGATCAGGGTGCTTTCGCGCGAGCTCTTGTTGTAATAGGCGCGCACCTCGAATTCCTGCGTGCCGGACAGGGCATTCAGGTAGCCGATATCGAAGGCTTTGCGCTCGCCGCTCCAGAAGTCGGTCGGACGCGTGTTCTGGAACGGGTCCTGTTTGTACTGGGCGGCGGTCAGGCCGCCCGGCGTGCGCGACGTCACGTCGTAGTAGGACAGCTTGCCGTACACCTCGGCCGTGGGGCTCAGGTCGTAGCGAAATTTCAGGGCGAAGTCGTTGACCTTTTCATCGCTGCCCACGCGCCAGTCGCTGCCGCGGATGCCCGAATACAGCACCGCCAGGCCCAGGCCGCTGTCGAGCTGGGTACCGGCAAAGACGCTCGCTTGCGTGTTGTGGCCCACTTCGCTGTACGAGTTGTAGCGCACGGTGGCGTCGCCCGTGATGCCTGGCGTGGTGGGTACGCGGCGCGTCTTGAAGTTGATGATGCCGCCCACGTTTTGCGGACCGAAGCGCACGGCGCCGCCGCCGCGCACCACGTCGACCGTCTCGACATTGGCCAGGCTGACGGGCGCGAACGACAGTTGCGGCTGGCCATATGGCGCCACCGACATCGGGATGCCGTCCAGCAAGACCGTGCTGCGTGGCGAATAGCGTCCGGCCAGTCCCCGCACGCCGATATTGAGCGATACGGCGCTGCCGGCGCTGCCCGAGTTGTCGCTGATCTGCACGCCGGGAATGCGGCGCATCACATCGCTGAGGCTGGTCGCGCCCGAATTCTCGATATCGTCCTTTTGCACCACCGTGCGGGCGCCGGCGAAATTTTTCGTGCTGGCGGCCATGCTGGTGCCCAGCAGGTTGCTGCTGACCTGAATCGATTCCAGGATGGGGCCGGCATTGTCAGCGGTGTTGGCTTGCTGAGCCTGCGCGGCAAGGGAAGTGCCCAGGCAGGCGAGGGCGATGGCCAGCGCGCACGGGCGCAGCGAAAACGGCAGTGTGGGAAGTGTGGCGGCCATGCATGGATCTCCGTAATGACAATGGTTGCGCGGGCAATCAGGCGGCGCGACAACGGCGTGGCGTGGGCATCCGGCGCAAGGGGATAGGAATGATAATGATTCTCATTTTATCCGTCAATTGCGCAAACTGCGTAGGGCAGGCTTTCTCCGCGCGCGGTGAGGAAGTGTTGCTGGCGCGGTACAGCGGGGCGCCTGGATTGCTGCTTGGCAGCATTGCTGGGGTGCGACGGCATTGCGCGCGCTTCTTGTATACTGCCGTTTTTGCAGCCGTCACACGTGAAGGTACAATGAGCCAGACAACTGAAACGACACCAGGCAGTTCCTCCGTGGAACGCCGCCAGGGCGACCAGCCGGCAAGTGCTGCGCGCAAACTCAATCTGCTGGTGGTCGACGACAACCAGGAAGTGGGCGAATCGCTGGCCATGCTGCTCGAGGCGCTGGGCCACCACGCGGTGGTGGTGCGCAACTGGCAGATGGCCGTCGAGCAAGTCAAGCTGTGCGTGCCCGACGCCGTCTACCTCGACATCGAAATGCCCGGTATCAGCGGCATCGAAATCGGCCGCCGCCTGCATAACAATCCCGAGACGGCCAACGCCGTGCTGATCGCCGTCACCGGCCACAGCCTGCCCATGTACATGGACGACGCGCTGGCCGTGGGCTTCCGCCACTTCCTCGTCAAACCCGTGCGCCTGGAAGACCTGGCGACGACGGTGCAGTCGGTGCTGGCGGGGTAGGTTTTCTGCTGCCTCGCCTGATCGGTGGTCAGGTGTTCAGCGCTGCGGCGCGAAATTGCAAGCCGAGTGCATGCGTCACCTTCAAAATGGTGTCGAAGCTCGGATTGCCTTCGCCGGACAGGGCCTTGTACAAGCTTTCCCGTCCCAGTCCCGTGTCTTTGGCAAGTTGCGTCATGCCGCGCGCCCTGGCAATGTTGCCGAGCGCTTTGGCGATGAACGATGCGTCGTCGCCAGCTTCTTCCAGGCAAGCTTCAAAGTAGGCGACGATATCTTCTTCGGTCTTGATGTGCTGCGCGCTATCCCATTTGCTGAGTTTTTGTACCATCAGACCTCCTGGAGTGTTTGCGCGAGCCGCTGCGCCGTTTTGATATCTTTCGCTTGCGTTGATTTGTCGCCACCAGCGAGCAGGATGATTATTTCCATGCCTCGTTGGGTGAAATAAACGCGGTAACCGGGGCCACAATCAATTCGCATTTCCGAAACGCCGCCACCGACAGGTTTGCAATCGCCAAAGTTGCCATCTTCGGCGCGATCAATGCGGGCCTGGATACGGAAAAATGCTTTCCGATCTTTCAGCTGGCTGAACCAGTCATCGAACGTGGCCGTGGTATGGATGCTTTTCACGCATACAAGTGTATTCTTTGGGATACGATAAATCAAGCGTATGCGTCAAGTTTGACTGCGCGTACAGCTTGGATTTTTTCTGATGTGCTCGCCTGACATGCTGCGGGAGAAGAGGGCTGATGTTGCCTCATGCATGTGTGCGGAAATGAAAAAAGGGTTACAAGCCGAAGCATGTAACCCTTTAATTTACCACTAATTCTGTGGGGTGGCTGATGGGGCTCGAACCCACGACAACAGGAATCACAATCCTGGACTCTACCAACTGAGCTACAGCCACCACTGTCTTACTTACCTGTTTAGCTGTTTTGCTGAACAGGTGCCGAATTATACAAAGAACTCGGCGAAGTGGCAAATCTAAATGCAGTCTTTTTTAAAGAATCGAAAGATTGCATGAAAACGGTCGCTTTTGCTCTCACACCGCTCACACGGACAGGTGTGTGACGGGCGGCTGCAAGTCCAGCAAGCCGGCGAAGGCTTGCGCCAAGGACTCGACCTTGGCCGTCGTGTAGCCCTGCAGCTGCGGGGCCTCGTTGTCGATGCGGCGCAGGCTTGCCGCGTCGAGCAAGCGGGTCAGCTGGCGCGCCACGGCGTCGCCCGTGTCCACCAGGGTAATCATTTCCTGCGTATGCGCGCGCACCGTGCGGACGATGGCGTCCTGCACGAACGGGTAGTGCGTGCAGCCCAGCACCAGCGTGTCGACGCCTTGCGCCAGCATGGGAGCGATGTAGCGTTCCAGCATGGCGCTGGTAGCGTCCGTCGGATCATTGCCCAGCTCGCACTGCTCGATGCGGTCGGCCAAGCCGATGCAGGGCTGCAAGATGAACGTGGCGCCCGTGGCAGTGCTCACCTGTTCGCGCAGGGCCAGCAGCTTGTCGCCGCGCAAGGCGCGTTCCGTCGCCAGCACGGCGATCTTGCCGTTGCGGCTGATGCTTGCCGCCGGTTTCAGGCCCGGTTCGACGCCGACGATGGGCAGGTCCGGGTAGCGCGCGCGCAGCGCCTTGATGGCGGCGATGGTGGCCGTGTTGCACGCCACCACCAGCGCCTTCGCACCTTGCTGCAATAAAAAGGCGGTGATGGCCAGCGAACGGTCGACCACTTGCTGTTCCGTCTTGTCGCCATACGGCGCATGGGCGGAATCGGCAAAGTACATCAAATCTTCCTGCGGCAGCTGTGCGCGGATATGGCGCAGCACCGACAGGCCGCCCACGCCGGAGTCAAAAATGCCGATGGGCGCGTTTGGGCGGGCAGTGCTTGCAGTAAAAGTCATAGGGAACCGTTGAAGATAAAAAAACGCCGCGCTGGATTGCCGCGCGGCGTTAATGGTAGAGCTTGTTTAAGCAACCGTCACGGGAATCTTGCTGACGCTATTGAGTTGCTCGATCTTCGCCTGCCATTCTTTCGGGCCCGTGTTGTGCACCGAGGTGCCTTTCGCATCCACGGCTACCGTCACCGGCATGTCGACGACGTCGAATTCGTAGATCGCTTCCATGCCCATATCGGCAAAGCCCAGCACCTTGGCGTGCTTGATGGCTTTCGACACCAGGTAGGCGGCGCCGCCCACGGCCATCAGGTAAGCCGACTGGTGCTTCTGGATCGATTCGATGGCGACCGGGCCACGCTCGGCCTTGCCGATCATGGCGATCAGGCCGGTTTTTTCCAGCATCATGTCGGTGAACTTGTCCATGCGCGTGGCGGTGGTCGGGCCGGCCGGGCCGACGGCTTCGTCGCGCACGGGGTCAACGGGACCGACGTAATAGATCACGCGGTTTTTGAAGTCGACCGGCAATTCTTCGCCCTTGGCCAGCATGTCCTGGATGCGTTTATGCGCGGCGTCGCGGCCCGTCAGCATCTTGCCGTTCAGCAGCAAGGTCTGGCCCGGCGTCCACGAAGCGACTTCTTCTTTCGTCAGGGTGTTCAGGTCGACGCGCTTGGATTTTTCCGTGTCCGGCGTCCAGTGCACTTCCGGCCACGACGACAGCGATGGCGGCGTCATGTAGGCAGGGCCCGAGCCGTCCAGCACGAAGTGGCCGTGGCGCGTGGCGGCGCAGTTCGGGATCATGGCGACCGGCTTCGATGCGGCGTGCGTCGGGTGCATCATGATTTTTACGTCGAGCACGGTCGTCAGGCCGCCCAGGCCTTGCGCGCCGATGCCCAGCGAGTTGATCTTGTCGCACAGTTCGATACGCAGTTCTTCCAGTTTGTTTTGCGGGCCGCGCTGTTTCAGCTCAAACATGTCGATGTCTTCCATCAACACCTCTTTTGCCATCAGCATGGCTTTCTCGGCCGTGCCGCCGATGCCGATGCCCAGCATGCCTGGCGGGCACCAGCCGGCACCCATCGTCGGCACCGTTTTCATGACCCAGTCCACCAGCGAGTCGGACGGGTTCATCATGATCATCTTGGATTTGTTTTCCGAGCCGCCGCCCTTGGCAGCGACTTTCACGTCGACGGTATTGCCTTCGACCAGTTCCATGTGCACCACGGCTGGCGTGTTGTCCTTGGTGTTCTTGCGGTCGAAATGCGGGTCGGCCACGATGGAAGCGCGCAGCTTGTTGTCGTCGAAATTGTACGCGCGGCGCACGCCTTCGTTGACGGCGTCGGTGACCGTGCCGCTGAAACCTTCGAAGCGCACGCCCATGCCGATTTTCAGGAAGACGTTGACGATACCCGTGTCCTGGCAGATAGGACGCTTGCCTTCCGCGCACATGCGCGAGTTGGTCAGGATTTGCGCGATCGCATCTTTTGCCGCCGGGCTTTGCTCGGCCGCGTAGGCGCGCGCCAGGTGCTCGATGTAATCAGCAGGGTGGTAGTAGCTAATGTACTGCAACGCTGCGGCGACGGATTCGATCAGGTCTTCTTGCTTTATGACAGTCATGGTGTTCTCGCGGTGGATAAGAAGGGTAGGACTCTTTGCTAAAAGCCCATGGCCGCCGCTGGCAGCCATGGGCTTCTTTTCTTTAGTGGGGTGCTCTGGCCTGGTTCTGCGTGACGGTCATAATGCGGTCCGTGTACGCAATCGCCATCGCCGACAGGATGAAGACCATGTGGATCACCGTTTGCGCGATGATCACTTCGATCTTGTACGAGTTGGCGTTGATGAAGGTCTTCAGCAGGTGGATGGACGAGATGCCGATGATGGCCATCGCCAGTTTCGTTTTCAGCACGGACGCATTCACATGCGACAGCCATTCCGGCTGGTCTGGGTGGTCATCGAGGTGCATGCGCGAAACGAAGGTTTCATAGCCGCCGATGATGACCATGATCAACAGATTCGAGATCATGACCACATCGATCAAGCCCAGTACCACCAGCATGATGGTCGCTTCATTGAGCTTGGTCGGCAGGGCGCCGCCCGGTACGGCCACGGCCGTCAAGACGTGCTGCAGGGCCGCGTCATTGCCGAACACGGCGCCGATCAGGTCCGACAGTTCCACCCAGAAGTGAAATACATACACGCATTGCGCGAGGATCAGGCCCAGGTACAGCGGCAGCTGCAGCCAGCGCGACATGAAGATGAAGGCGGACAGGGGATGCAGTTTGCTATGTTTGGGTTTTTGTGAATGGTCGATCATCTGGAGTTTCCTGGGGGTAAATACCAATTTTTGGTATGCCCGACATTTTACACTTGCTGCTGATCACTGCGCATGCCCTCGATCTGGATTCTTGGCCTTGATGAAACACAAAGCGACGCCAACTAATTGACTTGTTATCAGTTTTTCCATCCAGAATGCTGGGCGGCGTACGCTTGACGCCCGTCGCCGGTGGCGATTATGGTTAGAATGGATCGAGGAAAACGCTGCATGTAAGGCGTCCGTAAGACAGCAGGAATATTGTATTAACAAACAATTACTACACTGGAGACTAGCATGGCCGCTATAGAGAACCAAGGGCAGGGCACTGAGCAGCAGGGACCGGAAGAGTCGCGCGTATTTGAACCGTCGGCAGCGTTTGCCGCACAGGCAACGATTTCCGGCATGGACGCCTACCGCGCCATGGTGGCCGACGCCGAACGCGACTACGAAGGCTTCTGGGCCAAGCTGGCGCGCGAGAACCTGAGCTGGAAAAAGCCGTTTACCCGCACCCTGAACGAAGACAACGCCCCGTTCTACAAGTGGTTCGAAGACGGCCTGCTGAACGTGTCGTACAACTGTCTGGACCGCAACATCGAAAATGGACTGGGCGACAAGACGGCCATCATTTTCGAAGCGGATGACGGCACCGTCACCAAGGCAACTTATACAGAGCTGCACGAAAAAGTCTGCAAGTTCGCCAATGGCCTGAAAGCCAAGGGCATCGCCAAGGGCGACCGCGTCATCATCTATATGTCGATGTCCGTCGAAGGCGTTGCCGCAATGCAAGCCTGCGCGCGCATCGGCGCCACGCATTCCGTCGTGTTCGGCGGCTTCTCGGCGAAGTCCTTGCAGGAACGCATCATCGACGCCGGCGCCGTGGCCGTCATCACGGGCGACGAGCAATTGCGCGGCGGCAAGAAGCTGCCATTGAAATCCATCGTCGACGAAGCGCTGGCGCTGGGCGGCTGCGAGTGCGTGAAAAACGTCATCGTCTACAAACGCACGGGCAGCGACTTGCCGATGGTGGCCGGTCGCGACACGTGGCTGCACGACCTGGTCGAAGGCCAGAGCGCGCAATGCGAGCCGGAATGGGTCGATGCCGAGCATCCACTGTTCATCTTGTACACCTCCGGTTCGACCGGCACGCCGAAGGGTGTGCAGCATTCGAGCGGCGGCTACCTGCTGTGGGCCGCGCTGACGATGAAGTGGAGTTTCGACATCAAGCCCGACGACGTGTTCTGGTGCACGGCCGACATCGGCTGGGTAACGGGCCACAGCTACATCGCGTATGGCCCGATGGCCGTGGGCGCCACGCAAGTGGTATTCGAAGGCATCCCGACCTACCCGAACGCGGGCCGTTTCTGGGAAACCATCAAGAAGCACAACGTCAGCATCTTCTACACGGCGCCGACGGCCATCCGTTCGCTGATCAAGGCGGCCGACGTGGACCCGAAAGTCCATCCAGGCAACTACGACCTGAGCAGCCTGCGTTTGCTGGGTACGGTTGGCGAGCCGATCAATCCGGAAGCGTGGATGTGGTACTACAAGCACATCGGCGGCGAGAAATGCCCGATTGTCGATACCTTCTGGCAAACGGAAACGGGCGGTCACATGATCACCCCGTTGCCAGGCGCCACGCCGATGGTCCCCGGTTCCTGCACCCTGCCATTGCCTGGCATCATGGCCGCCATCGTCGACGAAGCGGGCCAGGACGTGCCGAACGGCCAGGGCGGCATCCTGGTGGTGAAGCGTCCATGGCCATCGATGATCCGCACGATCTGGAACAACCCCGAGCGTTTCAAGTCCAGCTACTTCCCGGAAGAACTGGGCGGCAAGATGTACCTGGCAGGCGACGGCGCCATCCGCAACAAGGAAACGGGCTACTTCACCATCACGGGCCGCATCGATGACGTCTTGAACGTGTCGGGCCACCGCATGGGCACGATGGAAATCGAATCGGCCCTGGTCGCCAACCCGCTGGTGGCCGAGGCGGCCGTGGTGGGCCGTCCGGACGACACGACAGGCGAATCGATCTGCGCCTTCGTGGTGCTGAAGCAAGCGCGTCCGACGGGCGAGGAAGCGAAACGACTGGCGCTGGAGCTGCGCAACTGGGTCGGCAAGGAAATCGGCCCGATCGCCAAACCGAAGGAAATCCGTTTCGGCGACAACCTGCCAAAAACCCGCTCCGGCAAAATCATGCGCCGCCTGCTGCGCGTGCTGGCCAAGGGCGAGACGATCACGCAAGACGTGTCGACCCTGGAAAACCCGGCGATTCTGGATCAGCTGAAAGAAACGTCGTAATAAGGTCAGTCCCTTCGGGATCGGCCTGCGCCCCACTGGGGCACAGGCCCCCGCCGGGCCTGACCCCAGCAGTTACTGGGCTGGGTGTTTCAAACTTTTACCCCAGGGTAAATAACTTTGGCAGTCTGTAGAATCTTTGCTATAATCTGCGGCTTCGCGACAAGCGATATGCAGTACACAATGTGAGCAAGCAAGACGCGCGCATTGCCTTCAGGAGAGATGGCTGAGCGGCTGAAGGCGCACGCCTGGAAAGCGTGTATAGGGTAATACTCTATCGGGGGTTCGAATCCCCCTCTCTCCGCCAAAGATACAAATTGGCCAGTTCAAGGAAGTCCAAGAACGTCCACAAAAAACCGTTTTAGCCCGTGCTAAAGCGGTTTTTTTGTATTCTGGCGTCCAGTACTGTCCAGCTGCAGCCAAATTTTTTGGGTGTTTGTTTGGGATCAATACCTAGTTCACACTGGGGACCATTCCCTGGTTAGTCGCCTATAGTGGTTTCTGACGCTTACGCAGAGGAGACCATGATGCCCAAGCTCATCCCACCCCTTACCGAACTCCAGGTCAAGAACGCCAAGCCCCGGCCCAAGCCGTACAAGATGTTCGACGGTGGCGGCCTGTACGTTGAAGTGATGCCCAGCGGATCGCGGATCTGGCGCTGGAGATTCCGTCATGCAGACGGCAAGGAAAACGCGCTGACGTTTGGCCCGTATCCGGAAATTTCAATGCAGGATGCGCGAGAAAAGCGCCTGGAGGCACGCCGCTTGCAGCTGCAGGGGATCGACCCTGCCAAGCATCGCGATGACGCCAAGCGGCTCGCCGCCGAAAAGGCCGCCAATACCTTCGAGAAGGTGGCACGCGAGTGGTACGCAAACAAGGTGCCAACCTGGAGCGAGCGCACTTCCAAGAACATGCTGCAGCGCCTGGAGGCCGATATCTTTCCAAAGATTGGCAGCAGGCCAATCGCGGAAATCAAGCACCGCGAACTGATTGTCATGCTGCGCAAGATCGAGGAGCGCGGCGCCACCGAGATCGCGCATCGCCTGAAGGCCGTCTGCTCGCAGATATTCAGCTACGCTATCCAATGCGGGCTGGCCGACCGCAACCTGATGGCGGACATGAAGGACGTCCTCAAGACCAAGCGCGCGTCGCATTACGCCGCCATCAGTGCTGATGAATTGCCGACTTTCCTGGACGTACTGTCGCGCAACGAGGCGCGCATGTTCGAGCCGACGCGCATCGCGCTGCGCCTGATGCTGCTGATTTTCGTTCGCACCAGCGAACTGATAGAAACGCCATGGAGCGAAGTTGATATTGAGAACGGCGAGTGGATTATTCCCTGGCAGCGCATGAAACGCGGCAAGCTGACCGTCAATCCCGACATGACCAATCACCATGTCTGCCTTTCGCGCCAGGCGCTGGCCTTGCTGCGCCAGCTGCATACCATTACGGGCCATGGTATTTATCTGTTTCCAAACCAGCGCGACCACGACAAGCCTCTGAGCAACAACACGCTGCTGGTGGCGCTGGCCCGCATGGGGTACAAGGGCCGCATGACCGGCCACGGCTTTCGCGCGCTGGCCATGAGCACCATCAAGGAGCGCCTGGGCTACCGCCATGAAGTGGTGGACCGCCAGCTGGCGCACGCGCCGAAGGACAAGGTCGCCAGCGCCTACGACCGCGCCCAATTCCTGACGGAGCGCCGCAAGATGATGCAGGAGTGGGCCGACTACCTGGAAGCCGTGGAGCGCGGCGATACGCCGCAGCCGGGCCATCATGGATCGCTGGAACTGGTGTGGCCAGTGCCGCATCGTTAATGGAGGCTGATATGGCAAAACTTATTGCACCTCTTACAGAACAACAAGTTGCCCAAGCTGAGCCTCGAAGCAAATCTCACAAGTTGTTCGATGGCTTAGGGCTGTATGTTGAAGTCATGCCAACTGGAACAAAGGTATGGCGGATGAAATTTCGTCAGCTAGATAGGAAGGAACAGACGTTGACCTTCGGCCACTACCCGGAAGTGTCGCTGGATCTTGCGCGGAGCCGCCGTGTAGTTGCTCGCAAGATGCTTGATGAGGGAAAGGACCCGCGCCCAGAGTTCAAGGCCGCGCAGACGCGCCCGTCAAAGCGGCTTCGGCAAAATCGACCGTTGCCTCCTGCCATAAATGCTAGAAACGTGGAGCGCTGCGCAACCCACATCGGTACGCAGGCGGTGGAGTGGATGTGGGCGCTGGTCTTTCCTGCACTGAGCCGCGTTTCCGCCGATGAAAGAATGCGAAGCGACATGTTGGCAATGCTGGAGAACGTCCAGAAAGAGCGCGCCGCCGAGGTAATTGATGTGCTGTATGACTACTGCGCCGACATAATCTTCGGCTGCCTTGAATTGGGCATGGATGAAGGTGACTTGATCGAGGCCATGAGAGATGCCAGGGTGATGCAGCGGCGCAGGTGAGCGTGCGTTTAATGCTTAATATTAATAGTACTTGAGCAAATACTTGTGTTAGTGTTTGACGCATGTGTGCCTGCTTGGCAGGCACTAGTTTTTATCACGGAAATTTCTCTTGTCAGAGTCGGTAATTATTCAAGCTTTGATGACAATCGCTACTTTTCGTTTCTGGCGTACTAATGCTGGAAACAGCCGTAATGGCCCTTCACGCTAACGTGATAATGTGCGTTTTTTTCGCATTGGACAAGTCGTTGTATTCTGGGATCGTCATATTGCAGTAGTATTTTTTGATAACTATAGTTTTCCTACTATCAGAAGGAGCCTCTTGTTGAAGATGCTTAGCGAACTTACCGATATACCGCCAGTACTGCAGTTGCTAGTAAATGAGGTGTCTCAATGCGAAAGATGGAGCGATGCAAGGAAGCGCATCAAGAATATTCTACCAGAACTAAAATTGCAAGCCCGATCTTTTGAATTTCCAAATTCCAATGATGCGATTAAGGCAAGGGATCCTGGGAAGCTGGATATACATTTGCACGGTGCTCTCGATATTATTAGTGGGGATGGGTGCTCAGCATTTTCTTGTCGTATTTTGGCGGCGGATAGAATTGCACGAAGCGTGGGGTTGATAGCCGATAGGATTTGGCTAACAGATACAATATCATATAGGTTAGTAGATTTTGGTCGAGCAACTAATGAAAAAATTGATGGATTAATTGAAGATGCAAAAGTACTTTCTAGATTGGCTCCGTTAATAAATGCTGGATTGGTGAAATTTAGATCGCCGTTCTTTGCGATATGTGACTGTTGTTCGGATAAGTTGATCGGGGATATATCATCACTTTCTAAAATTTTATCGAAGAAATTCAAATCAGATTATAAATTGGAGCCTTGCGAAAAAGGCGGATATATTGCTCACACTGGAAAATGCTTCGAGCCACCACTGATATTGACAAATCCATATGCGGAAGAGCTGCCGAGACTACGTGATTTTCTTGAGCCTCATATAGAGCAAGAGTTACGATCTATTCTCTATGTCGCTCGCGAAGCATCATTGACAGGTGGTTCGATCGTCTCTAATTCCCGCCTCGGATTAGCCGGTTTACTGGAGCAAGACGGTCGTCTATTGAGTAGAAGGTCAATGCTACTCTTAGAACGAGAGCGTGAAATTAATGTTCCTTGGGTGAGCGAATTGAGCCCTGAGCAAATTGTGCAACTTCGCGAAGAGGCCGCAATTGCACTGCCAGCATTTAGGTCCCAACTCACTAGAATTTTTTCTGCAGACGCAAGTAATGAAGCACTGACTTCCGCCTTGGTATCATTGGAATCCCTAAGAGATCAAGCGGAAGAAGTAAGGGCTGAATTGAATGCAAAGAAAAAGCATTCCTCAAAGTATTGGAAAGTTACCTATGGTGTTCTTGGGCTCGGGCTGTCCGCTTATGGTGTTTCTACGGATAATGTTGCTGCCAGTATAGGTGGCCTTCTTCCTTTAATTCAGATGCTTATCAACCATCAAACTGGTTATGATTCTGAATTGACAAAAATAACATCGCGTCCTAGCTATGTGTTATTGAAAGCTCAGGATATATTGGCCCACGCGCACTAAAGATTTTATCCGGATTGAGTTGTTTTTAATTTTATTAGAAGTGATATTTGTAATGGATTATTGTTTTGTTTATTGGTCTTTTTTTTGCTTCATTGTTTTCTTTGTTTTATGGAAATAATTTCATAGTAGTTTACCATGTCGATTTTCGAATTAATGGGTGCTCTAATTTTTTTGAAAATTTTCCGAATCCTTGAGGGGTAAAGGATTGTGCTTTTTACTGTAATTTTTTTAAGGAAATAGAAATAGAATTTTTAAATATTCTTTAAAAAACTATTGAATCCGCTTTTTTGTTAATTCTATTTATCATTCGTGTGATTAATGTATGGGGAATTATTGATTATCGAGGATGCAGCGGTTGTAGTCGGTCTGCTTGCCTCGATGCATGCTTGCATCCACCGCAGCACTTCGCTTCTGAGCCAGGCAGACGAGCGGCCCTGCAGCTTCACGGGGGCAGGGAAGGTACCTTCCCTGATGCCCGCATAAACGCTGCTGCGCGACTTGCCGCAGGTTGCCAGCACCTCGCCCAGGCGGATGAAGCGCTCTTCACCCATGCGAGGTTCCACGCGGCGCTCTTTCAGGTATTCGGCTGTCGCTGGTTTCATGGCGTCCCCCTTCGTGAATCAAAAATGCCAGCGGCAGCACCGGGGCGAATGGCATATGTGGCAGGCCTTGCCCTGTCACCGATTCGTCCTTCGTGGAAACGCGCTCGCAATCATTATTCCGAAAACACGTGTCCAGTATCGAATGCTGGAATCACTGGTGCAACAAGAATCGGTCTGCCATGCCACTTGGATCAAGCCTGTCGCGCACTTTGTGTGAGATCAAGGCTGGACACAGGGGCGGCTTCGTGGAAGCTTTAGCAGCTAAAAATTGGGCAATCGACAGCGCATTCTTCATGCGATAGATGCATTGGCGCAGCCCCGATTTCATTGGTCCTGTTGCTGTATCGCCGCCACATGTGCATGCGACTGCTGGCATCTCACGCCATCAATACCTATCAGCAATTGTTTTGACCGCCTCCAGGGGGGAGCTCTTTCTGTCCACGCGGAAAGGCGCAGCCATCGGAGGAGAAGCGCGCTATTGCCGTGTAGAACTCGTAAAGCAGACTATGAAAATTTGTTGCTGACATTGATCAAGGTCGGCCCAGATGCATGTCAAATGTTCCCACTTGGACGCTGCCAATTGCCGCTGATCAACCGTGCTACTTTCGGCATACATTCCTGCTAAATCTGCTCTCGTACCTGCAAAAAAATGGTTCGACCGAGGTATTACCCGGTGATTTAAGGGTTTCAGTCGCTGCACAGGGCGGAACTACCGTGCTAGTTTCGGCATACATTCCTGCTAAATTTGCTTTCGTATCTGTAAAAAAATGGTTTGGTCGAAGTTGTGTCCGACGATTTTTGTGGTTTAGTCGCTGCGCGAAGCGGGGCAGGATAGGTGAAGTTAGCTAACCTGCGGTTAGCTAACTTCCCACCTGCTTATTCGCACTTCGTGCTCAACGGTCATACGCGCCCGTCCTTGCAGCTGCAGGCAGCGTTTGGTTTGCGGCGCGAGGAAAGCATCAAGATCAAGCCGGGGTGGGTCGATGGCGGGAACATCCTGCGGCTGCAGGATAGCTGGACCAAGGGCGGCAAATACCGGGAAGTGCCGATTGCCACCATGCAGCAGCGCGCCGTGCTCTGGTTGAATCCAATTGTTACTGCCCCCCACTCTCATAAGTCGCAGCCAAGTGCAACCACTCAGCTAGTGAGATTTTGCGTACTTTCCAGATCGGCAACATGTTATGCTCTATGGCTAATGGCCGACTTTTGCCATGCCGGACGCTCAGGGATTTTTGAGGCCTCCCATCTCAAAACAAGCTCGAAAAAATCTAGGAAATACGTGGATCGATACGATATCAGTGACCTTCTGACCAAGGCACCACTGGAGGAAGTAGTAAGACGACTCGGTATAGACGCCGAGCGACGAGGCTCACAGACTCTGGTACTTTGCCCGTTTCACCAAGACACACGACCTTCGCTGACTCTGTATCGAGCTGATGGAACTTCTCCCGCGCACTTTCATTGTTTTGCTTGTGGTACCCATGGCACTGCCATTGACCTAGTCAAGCAGGTTGAGGGACTGGAATTCCTGCCGGCGGTAGCGTGGCTAGCCCAGCAATTCGGCGCCAAGCCTTTGCGCCTGAGGTCCACGCGACGGGACGAGCGAAAGGTTACCAGTGAAACCGCACTGGACTTTGCGCTACGCACTTTTGACGCGCAACACGACACCCAGCGATTCAAGTCTTGGTGCTTAGAACGTGATTTCAACGATGGATTTCTTTACCGCCAGGGGCTGCGTTGCATCACGCGCAGTGTCTTGGTTGAGGCCTTGCAGGGCAAGGATGTAGGCGAACGTATCGAACTACTTGATGGACTGGAGAACCTTGGGCTGATCAAACGCTTGCGCTCCCGATCCTCTTCCAGCCAATGGAAGCTGGATTTGCTCGATCAGTTTCAAGACTGCTTTCATGATGGACGCGTGATCATCCCCATTCGTGGCCCCGATGCCAATAAGCCCAAAGTAAGCGGCTTTGCGGGTCGCGCGCTACAGAGTGTACCCCCAGAAGGTGTGGCGAAATACCTGCTAACGTCGGGTTTCGATAAGAGCAATCATCTATTCAATGCGACAGATGCATTCAATGCTATCAAAGAAGCATTAAAGAACAACCAACAGGCAAAGCTTTATTTGGTTGAGGGCTTTCTGGATGCGCTACGACTTTTGGAGCTGGGCCAACCTGCAGTGGCGCTGATGGGGATCAGCCTGAGCAATCAACAACTTGGTCTGCTGAAAGCGCTAGCAGAGAGCGCACCCGGCAAAGGTGAATTGGTATACAGCGTTTTTTTAGACAGCGACTCTGCCGGTTTCGGTGGTGCCGGTCGCTTGGTGCGGAGGCTGCTTGACCTCCAAGGCGTGGACCTGCGCTGGATAGGTCTGCCCTGGCGAACTGATCCGACCTTGGGGAAAGACCCCGACACGAGTCTGCGCAGCTTGGCCTCATCCGAGCAGGCCACCGATTGGCTGCAGAGATTCGAGCTGCCGGCCGAAGGTCTGCTTCTTGCAGGTGAACTGGGAAGTCAAGACGCATCGGAACTTCAAGCATCCCGATGGAATCAGTTAGCTGCGACCATCCGCGAAAGGGCTTTATTTAGAACTGCTCTCACCGTTAAGCGGCTCTACGGCCACCGCTTGCCTGACCTGCCGGCGATGAGGCTCAGTGACAGCCAGTTGCCATGGGCGCAACAGCTTCATTGGATGCTAGTAGCATCCAATGAAGCAAAGCAGCCGATACAACGCAGCGTATACCTCGACGATGTTCTTCCGCGCGCAGCATTGGCTAGGAGGCTTGCCTATCACGGTGCGCATCGTGGCGAACTGCCTTGCGATGAAGAGGCTTGGCAAATTTTAAATAGTAATGAGTACCTGTTTGACCAGACAGCGTTGGATCGCCTAAAGGCCACTCTTCAGAAAAATTCATGGCACCAGGGAGCACCCTTCGATGCTGTGCATTTGCCACGCAAGCTCACTGGGGACAAAAACGTACTGGACGATCCGCGTCTAAAGGTGATGCCTCACCCGGCTGACTTGCATGCGCAACAGCTGCTTCTCAACGAGTTGCTCACCGAGCGACATGATCGCTTAAGCGCCGGGGGCCAGACATTCTCAGCGTGCATTCCCGCCGTGCGCTGGTACGCATCTCGGCAGGAAGTGGTGGTTAGCGGCACTTATGAAGAACTCAATGAACCTGATCTTGAATGGGATGAGCCGAAGACCTTAAGCTTCGGCTACCAGATCGACATGGACGTTCTGGAGGGCGATAGAATCCCAACGGACCAGGGCATGTTCCGGCCGTTCGGTCAATGCTGGCGTGACTTCATGGCGAGCTTGGCGCATCAGTGCCACGCCATCGGTCCCCGAGTGCATGTGCTGCGCCTGGATGCCAAGCGCTACTATGATTCCATCCAGCGCTACGTGGTAAGAGATGAGTTACTCAAGCCGCTGTCAGCCGCATTACGCGACCACAATCCGGAGGGCTTCAAGAGCATGTTCGGCTTAGCGGCCGATTCGCCTGTACCGGATGGCGCACTGGAGCGCCTTTTGACTGGACTCATATTTGGATACGAATATCACGATCCCGAGTTAGTGGAGCAAACCCGACAGAGCAAAGAGGCGATCGGCATTCCTCAGGGACCGGTGCTGTCTGCATACATTGGCACCATTGCGCTATTTCCTGTGGACCATGCAGCTCGCAATTTCATCCGTCGCACTCGCACCGAAGAAACCGGCTCAGACAGCAAGCGCCGCCCGCGCGCCGGTTATGCGCGCTACGTGGACGATGTCGTGATATTTGCCGATAGCGAGGAGCTGCTGAAGGAGCTGCGCGAAGTGCTGCAAGCGAAGGCCGCTGAGCTTTCTATCGCATTGATCCACAAAGGTGAACGTGTGCGCTCAGGCACGCCCATTCAGGTCATGCGTCAGCTCAACGACGGGCGGGGCCTAGCAGCGTCTGTACCGGCTTGGGCTCACCCCATCGTAGGTGACGGTGAGGCTGATTGGAGTCTCGGGGACGACCTACCCAAGGTTGATCGTCAGTGTGCCCTTCAGATGCTGCGAGACCCAGCGCTCATGGAGCGTCCTGAGGACATTGTCAAGCACGTGAAAGCGGCAATGACCGCATCCGATCTGCGAGCCAATGACTTGGGCCTCTGTGCGCGGTGGCTATGGTGGTATGTGGCGGCCGTGAGCCAACCGGTCGATCCCGAGGCGGCTTGGACCTCCTTCCGAACGCATTGGGACGACGTGTGTGAGAACCACGATTGGGCAGCAGCTTTTGCTGAGCGTGGCTACGACATGCTCTTTGCGGTCGAAGGACTAGACAGGCTGCTCGATCCCAACCCTTGGCAGGCGAACGGTCAGTTCTTGGCTGAAGTTGACAAGAACCGGAACCACCGCATTGCTCTGGCACGCTTGGTTTGCAAGGATGATTTCTTCCGAAGCGTAAGACCGGCCACGAACCGTGACCACGTAGCACGGCGGACGCGGCTGATAGCCCGCAAAGCTCGGCGTTTGGCTGGTAATGGCCCGGTGCTCCCGGCGGTGACGCCGCAAAGCGAGCGTAGGGTGACCGCCATCGAGTGGCTGTGTCTGGCAGGTACGGTTTTGATGAGCGCGGCAGTTGATCGACCGCTGGCTGCACTTCAAGACCGCGAAATTATTCCACTTGATGAGCTAGAGCTCGCACATGGCGTCATTGAGCAGCTGAGGGAGAACGATAGTGCTGTAAGGACTCGTGCCGAGGCTGGTCTGGCTATCGATTTTATCGTGAGAAGCGCACCTCCCCAAGAGCGACTGAGCGTACTGTCCAAATTCCGCGGGCTGCTTTCGAACCTCGGCAGTGAACAGAAACGGAGGCTGATTCCGCACCTGCCAGTCCTCAATCACCAGACCGCCTCGTTCTATGAGATCGACGAAGAGCTGGGAACTGGCGGCAGGTATCTTTACCGTTGCGCTCTGCGCGAGGCGACGCAAGACCTGAATGAAGTGGCGTCCCAATTCGTACAGGCGGCCTTGGGTTCAGGGCCCTCAAGCGTCACTGAAACAATGCAAGTCCGGTTCAAGTTGGAAGGAGCCGAAGCGTTCACTGTTTGCTGGGGCAAGAGCCTGACCTCTCAGGTGTGGAGCGACTTGGCTGCACTAGGAAAAACGGGCCCAGAAGCTCGAACCCATTTAGCGGCACGCCTGTTCCTAGCACTCCTCTCCATGCACCAATTGCGGGAGGACGAGAAAGGGGAAATGACCTATGTTCCGTTCTTGCCTCAGTTGTTCCTCGAAGTTGAGGGCGATCAGACGACACTCCATCTGGTAGCTGACCCCGTCCCGCGCAATCTTTTGGGAGTAAGCGCTTGGTACCACGACCGCGATGAAAGAGTTCAGTCGGAAAACGTGCCGCTGGCTGATGCAGATCTTTGGCGCGTAGGTTGGGCTGTCGCCGATGTACTAGGTGTGGCCACTGATATGGCGGGTGAAACCGGCGTGCGTGACGAGCTACTCGATGAAAGCGAGGAGTTTGATAACGAAGCGCATGCCAAGCAGGCACTGGAAGGCTATGTGCTGCGACAGCAACTGCGCAAGTTGCAGGGGAGCTTCCTGTCCGGGGTGCCGACCGCCGTTGTAAGCGACACGGCCGTTTCGTTGCCGGGCACCGTCAAGCGGGCGTTGAAGTTGTTGCTGGACTTCCCTTCGAACCAAGGGTTGGACGCGCAGGTGCGCCACGCAATTCTGGTGGAAGCCGAGACCCGAGCCATGGCCATGCGGATGCAAGCGCGCAGCGGCGACGACTTGCGACACGTTCTGCATCGTGCGTTTCCCGATGCGTTGAACCGATTGCCATTATGGGCTCTTGGGGGCCTTAAGTTGCGGCGCCCCACGAACCAATCAAGCGAATTGCGCCCAGATTTGGCACTGATGTTGGCCCTGTACCGAGCGCTATATCCTGAAGTGGTGGAAACTGATATTGACGTGACGGCACCGTCACTGCGCATAGCGCTGGCATTGGCGGCTGTCGGTGTAGGCCTGCGCGGCAGCGTGGCAGCGCTTTGGGGATACACTGCGGATCTCGGCTCGCGCCGCATGGAAGAAAACCTGAACCTGCCGACGAAATGGGCAATGCCCGATATGGCCCGCCTAGATCCGCAGGGGGATTACAAGGCCATGCGGAAACTGTTGTTCGATGGTAATTGGCCGGAACTGTGCAAGGCCAGTCCCTGGAAATGGATGTTGGGCTTGATCGGTCTGTTGAATAGCAGCTTTGCGCAGGCTTTCGAGCTTCCGTCATTGGAAGCGCTCTACAAAACCCTCAGTGCCTGGCAGACCACACCCGCACGCGTCGATGACTCTGCCCCCGCACATGAGCCCTGGCCGTTCGACGCTTTGCCTAGATTTACGTTGCAGCAATGCGAGGACTTGATGCGGGCACTACCAGCAGCGATGTGCGACCTCGATCTGAAACGGGGTATGCGCGTGGTATGCGTTCAAGGCCGGACGTTCGGTCGCAGCCGAGACACCAATGAGTTTACGGATGTTACGGGCGCCGGCTGGCAAATGACCAAGCCGCAATACACCAGCCTTTACGCCAATTCGCTAGAAGAGCACCGTCCGTCTGACGGCAACCGGATACTCAAAGTCTGGACCGAGACACGCCGTATTGCTGACAATGATCTACTGGCCGTACACACTCTAGATAACAAGCTCGGGAAATGGCTGCCATCTCAACCGGAGGCGGTCCTAGTGATTCCAGCGAGTGCGGTAGTTTCCTTGCAAACCGTTCGGCAAGACGATTTTCCGGAAGTGATAGATAGCGTAGCCGGAAACCCTGAAATACTGGCGGATTCTCAGCTAGAGCCAGCAGAGGGGCAGCCTCCAGCCACTCAGGAAAATGATGCGCTACCCAATGAAGCCTCTTCCCAGTCTAGATCCGGTGGGGCGGATAGTGTGGAAGCAGGCACGACTAAATCAATGCCGTTATCAGATGGAAACGAATCGTCGATGCATACGGATCGCTCGGCCGACGACTCGATGATCCCACCGCCTCCCCCATCGGACGTGCAAGAAAAACTCGATGTAGCCCAGAAAGCTAGTAAGTCGGACCACGAAATCTCAACCTTGCAGCTTCTCGACAGGTTGAGCGAATGGCAAAGTGAGTCGTGGAAAAATCGTCTTGGAGGCGAGACTAGCCACGACCAGGAAGCACGTATTAGCTCCCATTTTCGCGTTGCGTTATTCCAGTGCCGCGTAGAGGAAAGTTACAGTCATCCGTTAGCAGAAGTCGGGTTAGGCGGTTTGCCTTTATCCAAGTCGTCGCAAGAAGCACTCCGAGCCCATCTTAAGGACAAAGGTCAGCTCAAGGACTTGAGTAAGGCCGTCCAGCGACATTCTGAATTTCGTTGGCAAGATGAACTGCGAGTCATCTCGTGGCCCGAGCATCGGCGGCGGACACTTTTACGGCAAGCGTTGAAAGCGTGCCGAGACCTCAAGGTGCAACTTCTCGTCTTGCCTGAGGTATCAGTACGACCGGATACGGTCGTGTGGTTGAAGGAGCAGCTTCGAAACTATCCCGGATTGGCTGTACTGGCGGGGACCTACCGGCAATTTGAGGAAGCCGACAGTAGCAATCACTTGGCGGAGAAACTGACCTTGTTATGGCAACCGGATAAAGCTTTGGAAGTGCCATTTGGCTTAGAGGGCGACACTGGAGTAATTGAACTGCAGCGCGGCAAGAAGTACCGCGCCGTCGCAGCTCATGAGCTGTTCCGGCCTGATGTCAAGAAGTTGGAACCGCTGTACACCGAAGAGAAGGTGGTAGAGGCCTTACGCGGTATTCGAAGTCGCGCGAAGAAGGGAGAATGGTCACCAGAGCAGCTAATTCCGTTGCTTAGGGCGTTGATCCATGGCCCCCAGAAGCTGCGTTACTGTATGGAATTGGTTTGCTCCGAGCTATTTATGCTGACAAGTCCCGCCAACCGCTCGCCGCTAGAGCACGAATTGGCCAAGATGCTGCAACTGTTTGGAGGAAATCCTTCCGAAGCTAAGAAGCATGTCGATGAAGACATTAGCGCACTTGGCGAACTACTGACGTCCGCTCAGCGCAATCGTGAGCGGCGATCCGTGCTGCTAGTTCCTGCCTGTACAAGCCGTAGCAACGATTATTGGCATGCAGGCCAAGCCAGCGTCTTAGCATCGGGTACAGCTACTGTATTTTGCAATGCTGCCAACAAAAAGCTTAGCGTTGGAGGTAGTTGTTTTATAGGTATTGACTCTGTCAGCCACGTGAAACCTGACCACGCCGGCACCGTACGCCTGTTGACGCCTTATCACGGCTGGAGTAAGGGAATCCTCCAGCCTGACTGCAAGGGGGCCTTGTCCGCAGCTGATCAAGCCTTAGTGGTTGTAGATCTCGATCCTGTTCACGTAGTTAGTGGCAAGCCTCGCCCACAATTACTTCCCGAACCTATGTCGCTGGTAGCGTATCTACCTATAGTGGAAGTTATAGACAAGATGAAGAATGCCAGGGGACTGGAGAATGCGTTGAGCGACCAATTGACGTCGGATGGATGCAAGCGGTTGCATGAGATGTTGACGAATGAAGCCTTTCCCGAAGCATGCGGACCATTGCACAAGCGCGACAATTTCGCGGAAGCGTTCAAGATGCTGCTCGACGCAAAAGCGAACAGCAGCTTGAGTCTGGAGACAGGCGGAGCGACAGTCGAAATATTCAAGGATTTTTTTGGTGATCCTAGCGCCGTACGCGAGCGCATCTTGGCATGGATCAGAGACCGTCATCAGCAGCCTGCACCAAAGGCTGGTGAGCGGAATCTGGAGCCGGTTTGGCTGGATTTTTTGATCGCGGATCTGACGTGGAGGTATAGCGATGAGCCGCCAAAAATCCGGGTCCCGCAATGGCTTGGCGAGTTGCCACGTGCTTTCAGCAAAAAGTAAATTGGCGTCGATTACTCTACGCCGCTTTTGCGGCTATGCTACCGACCGTTATTGAACGGCCGTACCTCTTCGGCTACTTGCGGAGAGTAATTCTAATCACCACACAGATGCCGTTACCCCTGAGCATGGCTTTGTTGCACAAAATCCCGAGGCGCGCGTGAATCGCGACTCGGTAAACTTTCAGCATGAATGCACCGAGCAAACCGAAGTATCGAACGACCAACTGGAAGGAGGACAACGGGGCGCTGAAGGTGCATGGTTCGCGACTCACCTGGCTCGACCAGGACATGTGCTGGCACGGCAGTGGGGGGAGCCGGAAGTACAGCGAGACGGCGATTCAGTTTGCCTGTCCATAAAGGCTCTGTTTGGCATTCCCCCAGCAGTACGGACACTTCCGCTAGGCCCATTTTAGATTTTCAAAGTGAATTAGACTGAACTAGCCGATTGTTGAATGCACGGCGCAGTGCATTGTAGAATCTTTTTATGTTAGTCGAACAATCGGCGCGAAGTTCGTCCCTGGTTCGGTAGTGCTTCTCGCTGAGCCATTGGTTTTTGACCTCGAGAAGAAGCTTTTCATTGCGGTGTTGTCTCAGCAATTCCCACGATGGCTCATGCTGAAGGAAATGTCGTGCGATGCCACCAAGTGCTGAAAGTTCTCGCTCGTGTATTGCGAACCCTGGCTCCGAGAGATGCCGCACCGCGCAGGGCTTGCCGTGCCTAACAATGGCGATCATGAGCGCATCAATCATCAACTGGGGCATCGTTGGCTGCATTGAACATCGATCAACACGTCGGGAATACAGGTCTGATACAACGGCAACAAACAGCCGGCCCTCACCGATCCCAATATAAGTAAAGTCAGTAGTATATGAACTCTAGTGTAGATGATGAAATCGCTGGCGCAGCGGAAATAGCATAAATGGATCGCCACACGGACTTTGTGTCTTTAAAAAAATGCCAACTTGCATGTGTTGGCGTTCTCGCTGAATCATTCTTGGTGGTCCGGTGCGGAATCGAAACACCGACAGAAGGATTCTCAATCCTTTGTTCGAATGGATGTTCTTGTTGCACTAATTCTTGACCCAGGTAGGCAACTTTTTGGTAAGGGCATAGTTGGAGGCATTCTTTAATTTACCATCTGTTGAAATCGCCTATCCATGCGCGTTACCAGGCATGATTCGAATCCCCCTCTCGGGCAGCCATCTTCACCCCCAGCCCCGTCAACACGCCCACCATCATCCACCGCTACACGGCCACCCAAGTTGGCGGCAGGGTCAGGAATCCTGCAATCGACCCCAGCATCATTGCAATCACCTAATTCACGGCGATGCTGACGATGGTCTGCATGTATCCAAGTTACGCGTGCTGCTAACCCGACCTACAAAACTACCACCTGTCAACAACGAAGACGCAAAAAAACCCGCCGAAGCGGGTTTTCTCACTCTACAGCCAAACCAAAAACTTAGAACTGGTTCATGGTGTTGTCTTTGCCAGCCGCCTTCAGTGCCGCTTCGCCGCTGAAGTAATCCTTGTGATCGTCGCCGATGTCCGAGCCGGACATGTTTTGATGTTTCACGCAGGCGATGCCCTGGCGGATTTCCTTGCGCTGCACGCCCGCCACGTAGCCCAGCATTCCCTGGTCGCCGAAGTATTCCTTGGCCAGGTTGTCGGTCGACAAGGCTGCCGTGTGGTAAGTCGGCAGGGTGATCAGGTGGTGGAAGATGCCGGCTTCGCGGGCCGAGTCGGCCTGGAAGGTGCGGATCTTTTCGTCGGCGGCGATCGCCAGTTCCGTCTGGTCGTATTCCACGCTCATCAACTGGGCGCGGTCGTAGGCGGACACGTCCTTGCCTGCCGCTTTCATGCCGTCAAAGATTTGCTGGCGGAAGTTCAGGGTCCAGTTGAACGATGGGCTGTTGTTGTACACCAGCTTGGCGTTCGGGATGACCTTGCGGATTTCGCTGACCATGCCGCCGATTTGCGCGATATGCGGTTTTTCCGTTTCGATCCACAGCAGGTCGGCGCCGTTTTGCAGCGAGGTGATGCAATCCAGGACGCAACGCTCTTCGCCGGAACCGGCGCGGAACTGGAACAGGTTGCTCGGCAGGCGTTTTGGACGCAGCAGCTTGCCTTCGCGCTTGAGGATGACGTCGCCATTGCCCAGCGCGTCGGCCGACACTTCTTCGCAGTCGAGGAAGGCATTGTATTGGTCGCCCAGGTCGCCTGGTTCATTCGTGACGGCGATCTGCTTGGTCAGGCCGGCGCCCAGCGAATCGGTGCGGGCGACGATGATGCCGTCGTCCACGCCCAGTTCCAGGAAGGCGTAGCGGATGGCGCGGATCTTGGCCAGGAAGTCTTCGTGCGGCACCGTGACTTTGCCGTCCTGGTGGCCGCATTGTTTCTCGTCGGACACTTGGTTTTCGATCTGGATGCAGCAGGCGCCCGCTTCGATGAACTGTTTCGCCAGCAAATAGGTGGCTTCGGCATTGCCGAAACCGGCGTCGATGTCGGCGATGATGGGCACGACGTGGGTGATGTGGCCATCGATCTTGGCCTGGATCGCTTGCTTCTCAGCACCTTGGGCAGCGTCCAGCTGGCGGAACAGGCCGCCCAGTTCGCGGGCATCGGCCTGGCGCAGGAAGGTGTAGAGTTCGCGGATCAAGCTGGTGACGGCGGTTTTTTCATGCATCGACTGGTCTGGCAGCGGGCCGAACTCGGAGCGCAGGGCGGCGACCATCCAGCCGGACAGGTAGAGGTAACGGCGGTCGGTGCTGTTGAAGTGCTTCTTGATCGAGATCATCTTCTGTTGACCGATGAAACCGTGCCAGCAACCGAGCGACTGGGTGTACTTGGATGGGTCCGCATCGTAGGCAGCCATGTCGTTGCGCATGATCTTGGCCGTGTAGCGGGCAATGTCCAGGCCGGTCTTGAACTTGTTCTGGGCGCGCATGCGGGCGGCGGACTCGGGATTGATGGCGTTCCAGGCGCTGCCTTGTTGCTCTTTCAAACCAGCAACAGCTTTGATGTCGTCTTGATATTGGGACATGTGAATCTCCTAAAAAGAAAAGCTATGTTTGAGAAAATCGCCGAGTGCGCCACAACGTCTTGTCGAAGCAAACTGCATGACTAAATAGTAGGCCGATTCGCGCCAATGTTCAAGTCTTATATAAGACATATAACTTAAATTAAGTCTTTGTTTTTCAATGGATTAATTATGATTTTTCATGATATGAAATGAATTTTCAAAAAGTGAGAGCATAAATGGCTGAGTCTGCTGTTTGAAATTTCGTGATGTGAAACGCCTTTTCAGAATTTGGTGCAGCGCGACATATCGGGACGAAAAAAACCACCCGAAGGTGGCGTAGAAGCAATTTTGTTTTAATATCATGATCCAATTGTGAAAGGTAAAGTCAGCGATGCAGATGAACGGTTTGGATTTACCCGTCGAGTATGTTGCTTTTGCAGCAAGGTATCGGGATGTGGAAGGATTTTGCAATTTGAGACTGAAAGAAGAGCTCGATTCTTTCGGTGGCGTCTTGCAGACGGAACTGGCTCAAATCTATACGGATGTCGTCGAATTGACTGCCCAGACAGCGAAGCTTGGCGCGTGTTTCGTCGGCGATGGCTGCTATGGGGAGCCTGGAAGTGTCAGTGCCGGGCCGGGAGCCATTCCGGACATCGTTGATTTTACAGAAATCATTTGTTTCGGCATGGCCGGTGACGGGAGTCAATTCTGTTTCGATTTCAGGGGCGCCCGAAGCGCGCCATCTGTCATCGTATGGGACGATGATTACTGGCGAAAGATTTCAAACTCCTTTGAAGAGTTCCTATTGCTATTTTCTTGATAGCTTGCCGGGGCAGCTGCTGATGTGAAACGCCTTTTCAGAATGTGGTGCGGCGCGACATATCGTGGCGAAAGGAGTCACCCGAAGGTGGCGCTGGCTTGTACACCTGCTGGCAATGTGTGGAGGACCTTGCGGGGTGCTTTTTCAGCGCAGATGTCGTATGCCGGCCACAGCTTAGCGGACAAGGTGGGGCGCTGGCGCTGGGCAAGGGCGGGACAGTGCGTTGATCACGTCCGCCGTTGCCACCACTTGCGCATACTCGCCATGCAAATTGGCCAGCGCCATCACATGCACCTCGTCCGCCGTTCTTGGCGTGCCCGCATAATCGACTTGAGCAAACGCAAAGCACGCATCGGCGACGACTTGCGTGGCAAAGCCCAGATTGCCCGCCGTGCGCGCGCTCGATTCCACGGAATTGTTGGTGCTGACGCCCACGATGACCAGCTTGCTGATGCTGCGCACGCGCAACCAGCGTTCCAATCCCGAGTGGATGAAGGCATCCGGCACATTTTTTTCCACGACATGCTCTTCCGGTAAAGGGGCCAGTGCTGCCTGAAATTCCACACCGGGCTGGCCGGGCCAGAAGGGCGATCCTGGCGTTCTGGAAATGTGGCGCACATGTACGACGGTGGCGTCCGCTGCGCGCCAGGCTTGCAGCAGGGTGGCGATCTGGTGTTCCGCAGCGGGATTGTTGCGGCTTCCGGCAGCGGGGCTGGCCATGCCTTGTTGCATGTCGATGATGATCAGTGCGGGATGGTGGGCATGCATGTTGGTAGCCTGGGAGGGATGGCAGGCGCACCTGGCGCCTGCCTGGGGAAATCGTGCTGCAGTGATTGCCGCAGGGGCGCGAATCTAGCGTCCCACGGTCTGCCGCTGATCCTTGATAAACAGCGCCGTCAGCATGCCCACCACGCACACGCCGATCACGTAATAGGCGGGACCGAGCACGTTGTTTTTCAGCATCAGGGTCACGACCACGGGCGTCAGGCCGCCGAAAATCGCGTACGACAAGTTGTAGGAAAACGACAGTCCCGAGAAACGCACCTGGGCCGGGAATGCCTGCACCAGCACGTAGGGTACGGCGCCGACGACGCCGACGAACAGGCCCGTCATGGCGTACAGGGGCAGCAGCAGGTCGGGGCGGCTGCCGACGGTGGTGTAGAAGATATATGTACTGATGGCCAGCAGAACGGAGCCGGTGAAGATCACGCGCTTGCCGCCCAGGCGGTCGGCCAGCATGCCGGCGATGATGCAGCCGAAGGCCAGGCACAGCGTGGCCACGGTATTGGCCACCAGGGTGGTGCGCGGCGCGATGTGGTGGATCTTTTGCAGCAGGGCAGGCGTCATCAAAATGACGACGACGATGCCGGCCGACAGCATCCAGGTCAGCAGCATCGACACGGCGACGGCGCCGCGGTGGCTGCGCAGCACGGATTTCAACGGCATTTCCGTCGCCAACGCCTTGCGCTGCTGCATTTCCGCAAACACGGGCGTTTCATGCAGCCAGCGGCGCAGATACATGGCGCCAAAGCCGAAGAGGCCGCCCAGCAGGAACGGATAGCGCCAGGCGCCATCGGTGATTTCTGCCGGCGTGTAGACGGTGTTCAAGCCCGTCGCGACGAGCGAACCCAACAAAATACCGACAGTCAGGCCGGCCGTCAGCACGCCGCAGGCAAAGCCCGTGAAACGGCTCGGTACGTGTTCGGACACAAATACCCAGGCGCCAGGCACTTCGCCGCCCACGGCAGCGCCCTGGAAGACGCGCATCAAGAGCAGCAGCAGCGGGGCGGCCAGGCCGATGGTGGCGTAGGTCGGCAGCAAGCCGATCAGCAGGGTCGGCACGGCCATCATCAGGATGGACAGCGTGAACATGCGCTTGCGGCCCAGCAAGTCGCCGAAGTGGGCCATGACGATGCCGCCCAGCGGACGCACCACGTAGCCGGCGGCGAAGATGCCGAAGGTTTGCAGCAAACGCAGCCATTCCGGCATTTCTGGCGGGAAGAACAACTGGCCGATGGCGTTGGCAAAGAAGACGAAGATGATGAAATCGTAGAATTCCAGCGCGCCGCCGAGGGCGGCCAGCGACAGGGTCTTGTAGTCTTGTTTGGTGAGGGGACGGCTTGCGGCGTTGATTGCGGCGGTGTTGGAAGTAGGCATGTGTCTCGTTCTTGTGTGTTATCGGAGATTGCCAGATCTAGCATACGCATTTCCGCCGCGTGAGTAAATGCGGTGCGTATGCGCAGACGCCTCAGCTGTGCTTAATACAACGCCGCTATCATCAGCGTTGACTTCATTGGAAAGGACACACAATGCATATCATGATCGTGGGCGCCAGCCGGGGCCTGGGACGCGCGCTGGTGGACGGTTTGCTCGCTGAGGGCCATGCCGTCATCGGCGTATCGCGCCAGCAACCCGCCGACTTGCCTGCCGGCCAGGACACACAGCTGCAATGGATAGAGGCGGACCTGGCCGCACCGGCCGAGGCCGTCGAACGCATCGCGCGTGTCGCGCCGGCCGTGCTGGACGCGGTGATCTACAACCTGGGCGTGTGGGAAGAAAAGGCCTTCAGCGATGACTACGCTTTCCTTGGCGATGCGGACGAGGCCATCGTCGACATGGTCAATACCAACATCACGGCGACGATATTGCTGCTCAAGCGCCTGGTGCCGCGCTTGCTGGCCAGCAGCAAACCGCAGCTGATACTCACGGGGTCGACGTCCGGTCTGCGCCAGAGCGGCCGGCCGGAAGTGACGTTCAGCGCTTCGAAATTCGCCCTGAACGGCATCGCCGACGCCTTGCGTGAAGGATTCCGCGCACAGGGACTGGCCGTGACGGCGCTGCAACTGGGCTATCTGAATACCTACGATGGCTTGTCGGTGCCGCTGGCGGACGCCGCCGCGCGGGGCGAGGGCGAGCTGATCCCCGTGCATGACGTCGTTGCCGTCGTGCGCATGCTGCTGAGCCTGTCGAATGCCTCGTTCGTGCGCGAGCTGGTGCTGCCGGCGCTGCGCGACGAGCGTTTTTAGGCTTTTCGCCGGAAACAGCGCCCCGGCTTGCCGCAGGTTGGCAGGCGTGACGAGCTGGGGTAGCGCTTGCTGCGTCAGCCGACGCACG
The DNA here is from genome assembly GCF_002813325.1 of Janthinobacterium sp. 64. Lineage (NCBI taxonomy): Bacteria > Pseudomonadati > Pseudomonadota > Betaproteobacteria > Burkholderiales > Oxalobacteraceae > Janthinobacterium > Janthinobacterium sp. 64. The sequence continues at coordinate 5,002,329 of NZ_PHUG01000001.1, forward strand.
GCTTCCTGCGCCAGGGTGCAGCCAAGGTATGCATGTCGGGTGCCAAACGCACATCGAGCAGGTGTTGCGCATCGAAACCCAGCGCCTGGGCGCGTTCTTCGCCTTTAATTAACAGCGTCGTCAGGGAGCGCAGCATCTGTGCAAAGCAGGGAATGGTAACGGCGTAGACCGACATGGATTTCCTCAAGTAAAGGGTCGAGAGCGATGCCGGCAGTATGCCCGGCCCAGCCGTGTTTCAGCGTGCCACTTGAACATGCTACAGTCCGCCTTTGCCGCCGGCGTGGAGCGGCTTTGCCTGGATCAAGATTGATGCCCACCTGGATTTCCCCGCCGCAACTCGTTGCCCTGGCCGCCTTCTATGCGCAGGCGCAAGCCCATCCTGAAGCAATCAGTGACGCTGCCTTCCTGGACAAGGTGAAAAACGCCCACTGGCCCACCAATTGCTGGAGCTACGTGGAAGCATCGTTCGCCATCATCGCGCCCGCATGCCTGCTGCGTCCGCATCTGACCGCCGAGCTGATCGCTTTCCCCATCGATGCCATGATCGCGGGTGGCCTGGACGATGCTGCGCAGGTCATCGCCATCGGCCTGGCCTGCGCCACGCGCGACGCGCCATATGTGGCGCCGAGCGAGGAGGGCAAGCGCTGGCTGACGCAGGTGTGGCCGGGATTGGGGGAGGTGGTCGAGACTGTGTTTGAGGCCAGGCTGCAAGTGGCGCTGGCCGATGATGAGGACTAGGCAAGCCTGTGCTTGACCTGGAAAGACGGTTTACGTTAGGGTATACGTAACTACTTACATATATCCCGATCTCATGTCCTCCAACTTGCAAACCTACGGCTCCCTGATGCTGGCCAGCCGCCTGCGCCGTCTTTCCGATCAACTGTATGCCGGTGTCGATACCAGTTATCTGGTGGCCGGCGTCGAACTGACGTCGCGCTGTTTCCCCTTGTTATTGCTGCTGCGCGACAACGGCCCCACGGCGATCACGGCCCTGGCCGCGCAGATCGGCCAGACGCATCCGGTGGTGGTGCAACTGGGGCGCAAGCTGCTCGATGCTGGCGTGGTGGCGGAGTTGCCGGACGCCAAGGATGAGCGGCGCCGCCTGCTGGCGCTGACCGACGCGGGGCAAGCCTTGCTGCGCAACATGGCGCCGCTGTGGGACGATGTGCGTGCGGCCGTCGATATGGTCTTCGAGCAAGGCACGCCGCAGTTGATGGCCAGCCTGGACCGGGCGGAAGCGCGCTTGCAATCGCAAGGCTTTGGCGAAACGATCGCCGCCTGCCGGCGCCAGCGCGAGCGGGCCGCCGTAGAGATCATCGATTACGCCGACCAATATGCACCCGACTTCAAGCGCCTGAATATCGCATGGCTGGAGCGCTATTTCTATGTCGAGGCGCTCGATGACAAGGTGCTGTCCGATCCGCAACGTTCGATCCTCGATGACGGCGGGCAGATCTTCCTGGCGCGCCGGGACGGCAAGATCGTTGGCACTTGCGCGCTGATCCGCGCCGATGACGCCAACATCGAATTGTCGAAGATGGCCGTCACGCCAGAATGCCAGGGCCTGGGCATCGCGCGCCGCCTGATCGAACGGGCCTTCGACGCCTTCGAGGCCAGCGGCGCGCAACTGCTGTTCCTGGAGTCGAACAGCAAGCTGGCGCCCGCCATCCGCCTGTATGAAAGCAGCGGTTTTAGCCACGTGGCGCGGCCCGCCGGCGACGCGCATTACCAGCGCGCCGACGTCTATATGGAGTGGCAGGGCAGGTAGCACGCGCGAGGGCGCCATGCGGCGCTCCCCATCGGCCGTCTCCCGCGTTACAATACGCGCACCCCATAACGGAACTTAGGTTCCACTATTCGAGACGCCGACGCCGCATGCCTTCCTTTCCGATGCCCTTCCCGCAGATGATCGTTCCCCCGGAACCCACCCAGGCGCGCAGCAAGCAAGCGTTCGAGCGCCTGCTGCAGGTCGGTGAACAGTTGCTGGCGGAAAACCGTTTCGATGAAATCGGCGTGGCTGACCTGGCGAAACTGGCGGAAACCTCGGTGGGCACCTTTTACCGTTTATTGGGCGACAAGGACACCCTGAGCCGCTTGCTGCTGCAGCGCTTTTTTTCCGACATGGTGGAAAAGGTCGAGACCCTGACGGAGCTGCGCCAGTGGGAAGGGCGCAGCCTGGAAGACTTCATCCGCGCCATGGTAGCGATGTTCGTGGCCGTGAATGGCGGGCGCAGCGGTGTGTTGCGCGCCCTGATCACGCGCGCGTCGCAGGATGCGCAATTTCGCGACAGGGTGCACCAGATCAATCATTTGATTTCGCAACGCACGGTGGCCGTACTGGCCAGCAAGTCGTCCAGCATCCGCCACCCGAACCCGACGCAGGCGATGATGGTGGTGCCCCCCGTGCTGCTGGGCATCCTGAACCAACATACCCTGACGGGTTCGCTGTCCTTTTTGTCGGGCGCGGCACTGGAAGATGAACTGGTGCGTGTTGCTTTAAATTACCTGACCTAAACTATTTAGCGATTTAACTTGAAATCGGAATTCGGATTCCGTATTATGTTTTCCAACAGCAGGAAAACATATTCCTGCACCTGAACACAAAGCATGTTCAACAGCAAGGAGACAAAATGCGGCGTCACACGACATCCGATGTTCCATTGCATTACCTCGACCTCGATCCCGGCACTGAGACAGGGCAGGGCGAGCCTGTGTTTCTGCTGCACGGCCTCGGTTCTTGCGCCGAAGACTGGCGCCCGCAAGTCGACGCCCTCGGCAGCACCTTTCGCCTGATCGTGCCCGACCTGCGCGGCCATGGTGCCAGTCCCGCACCGGGCGGCGACTGGCAGATCGGCGACTTCGCCAACGACCTTTTCAACCTGATGGACCAGCTCGACGTGCCGCGCGCGCACATCGTCGGCTTTTCCCTGGGCGGCATGGTGGGCCTGGAAATGGCCAACCGCGCGCCCGGCCGGGTGGCCAGTTTATGTCTGATCAACTCGCAGCCGTTTCAGGGCCGCAAGCCGGCGTCGTTGCTGTTTGCCTACTGGCTGCGGCGCACGGTGATCGCCACTTTCGGCTTGAAAGCCATGGGCAAGATCATCGGCAAGAAGCTGTTTCCCGATCCGCCCCAGCAAGCGCTGGTCGAGCGCTTCGCCACGCAAATGGCAGGCATGGACAAGCGCGCCTACCTGGCCGCGCTGGACGCCATTTTCCACTGGAATATCGACATTCATTTCCAGACCCTGGCCATGCCCGTCTTCATCATGGCGGCCGATCAGGATTACACGCCCGTCGCCAGCAAGCGGGCCTTTGCCGCACAGTTTCAGCAGTGCGAGTTCGAGATCATCGCGAACTCGCGCCATGCCACGCCCCTGGACCAGGCGCAGCGTGTGAATACCTTGTTGCAGTCCTTCCTCGCCACACATTCAAAATAAACAGGCCACTCGCCGCACGGGACGAGGGCCGGGAAACAGTCATCGCAGGGCAGGTGCTCGCATTGCGCGCGCCGGTACCGTGACGTCTTGCGAATCTGCAAACCGGCCGTCTTCCCTGGTGGTAAGCAAGCCTGACATTGGAGACGCTATGAAACTTGCTTTGAAATTGATGCCCGCCGCCCTCGCCGTTGCCGGCGCTTTTGCCACCCAGGCCCAGGCGCAGGAAGCCATCCCGGCTACTGCTGCCAGCGCCCAGGAAGCCAGCGATGCGAAAGAGCGCATGGAAACCGTGACGGTCTCCGCCCGCCGCCGCGAAGAGCGCCTGCAGGACGTGCCGCTGGCCGTCACGGCGTTTTCCGCCAAGGCCCTGGAACGGGCGAATATCCAGAACCTGGCCGACTTGCAGGAGCGCGTGCCGAACCTGACCGTGTACGCCTCGCGCGGCACGAATACCACCCTGACGGCGTTTATCCGCGGCGTGGGCCAGGCCGACCCCGTCTGGGGCGTGGACCCGGGCGTGGGCATTTATTTCGACGACGTCTACATGGCCAGGCCGCAAGGCGCGCTGCTCGACGTGTTCGACGTGCAGCGCATCGAAGTGCTGCGCGGCCCGCAAGGGACCCTGTACGGCAAGAACACCATCGGCGGCGCCATCAAGTACATTTCGCGCCCCTTGGCGAAGGAAAACGGCGCCTCGGCGGAAGTGGGTATCGGCAACTACAACCAGCGCAACTTCAAGGCCGCCTTCAACCTGGCCAACGAGAGCGGCACCTGGCGCGCGCGCCTGGCCGCTGCCAAGCTGGACCGCGACGGTTTCGGCCGCAACACTTTCAATGGCGAACAGGTCAGCGACCAGGACAGCACTGCCGCGCGCCTGTCCGTCGGCTATTTTCCGCAAGATATTCCGCTTACCGTCGTGCTGAGCCTGGACGCCACGGACGACAAATCGGGCGTGCGCGGCTTCCAGCGCATGGGCGTGAGCGCCTTTGACCCGCTCAAGCGGCCCGCCAGCAAGGATGCGTACGACATCCAGAGCGGCATGCCAGGAAACAATTTCACGCATAACCGGGGCGGCTCGCTGGTGGCCAATTACACCTTGTCGGACGACTGGTCCGTGAAAGTGATCGGCGCCAAGCGGCGCAGCACGTCCGAGCAAACCATCGACTTCGACGGCTTGCCGCAACCGATTGCCGACGTGTTCGGCGACTCGCGCGACGAGCAGAAAAGCCTGGAATTGCAGGCCTCGTACAGCGGCGACTATGGCGCCGGCGTGATCGGCCTGTACCGCTTCGAAGGCACGGCCGGCGGCGGCATTTACAACAACTTTCTGGGACGCCAGTTCACGGCCGCCGTCAGCACGGTGGAGACGGACAGCACGGCGCTGTACACGGACTGGACCTGGCCGCTGGGCAAGGTGTGGAGCATCAATGCGGGCTTGCGCCACACGCGCGAGGAAAAGCGCGCCATCGTGCTCAACCGTGCTTTTGCCGACGTGGGCTTTACGCGGCCCATCCAGACGGCAGCCGACTTCGACAAGTCTTTGTCCGTCAGCAATACCTCGCCGAAAATCTCCGTGCGCTACGAAGCGTCGAAGACGACGAATTTCTACAGCAACCTGTCGCGCGGTTTCAAGTCGGGTGGCTACAACGTGCGCGCCAACAACCTGGTGGTGCCCGATTCCGCGCGCCCGTACAAGGATGAAAAACTCGATGCGCTGGAAGTGGGCATGAAATACGCGGCGCCCGACGATACCTTCGACGCCAACGTGGCCCTGTTTTACAACCGCTACAAGGATATCCAGTTGTCGGTGTTCACCAGCTACGTGCAGCCGGGTGGCGTGCCGGGCTTCTATGGCGACTTCACGAATGCGGGCAAGGCGACCGTGAAAGGCGCGGAATTCGAATTCTCGTGGCGGCCGAACCGCCAGTGGGAAGTCAACGGTTTCCTCGCCTTGCTGAGCGCCGGCTATGACGAGTTCATGAGCGGTGGCAAGAACATTGCGGCTACGCAAAAGTTCAGCAATACGCCAGCCCGGCAAGTGGGTTTGAACCTGACGCGCACGGACCGCGACGTCTTCGGCGGCGCCTTGCGCAGCATGGTCGGCTATGGCTACCGCAGCAAGGTCTACCCGACCACGGACTTGAGCGAAACCCTGGCGCAGGGCGGCTACAGCATCTGGACGGCCGGCGTCGTGTGGGAAGCGCCGAAGAACTGGACCTTCAGTCTGCACGGCAGCAACCTGGGCAACAAGCGCTACCGCACGGATGGCTACAACATTCCGGCCGTGTTCATCCTCGACGGTTTCTACGGCCCGCCGCGCCAGATCATCGCCAAGGCTGGCTACAAATTCTAAAAGCTTGTTGAAGTGCCAGCCTGGTGAGCGCCAGGCTGGTTCGTTGTCGCTGTTTTCGTGGTGAATAATAATCAGGAGACTGGCATGGCACATCTGCATCAGCAACTGCGTCACTTCTTATCCGCAATCATCGCCGCCTGCGGCTTGCTGGCTGCACTGCCGGCCTTTGCTGGCCAGTGGGATTTCGGCCTGTACGCGAGCCTGTGGGGTTCGCGTGAATACCAGGTCTGGCTACCGAGCAATTACAATCCGAACACGCCGCTGCCCGTGGTACTGATGCTGCACGGCTGCGGTTCCGAGCCCAACAGTATGGCCGCCGTCAGCCGCTACAACCAGCTGGCCGACAGCGAGAATTTCATCGTCGTCTATCCGCGCCAGAACGCCACGGCCAACCCCATGCGCTGCTGGAATTTCATGTTGCCGCTGAATCAGGAGCGGGGTACGGGCGAGCCGGCCGTGCTGATGGGTATCTTGAACAAGGTCAAGAACAAGTATGCGGTGCAGGACAGCCGCGTGTACGTGACGGGCATCTCGGCGGGCGGCGCCATGGCCTCCATCATGGCCGCCTGTTATTCCGACGTGTTCGCTGCCGTGATGGTGCATTCGGGCGGCATGTACAAGGGCGCCATCGGCATGCTCACGGCCGCCGATTCGCTGTTCAACGGCAGCGCGTTCGATCCGAAAGTGCGCGGCAAGGATGCCTGGCGCTGCTCCGGTTCGCCGCGTCGGCTGATGCCGACGATGGTGTTCCACGGTACTTCCGACATCGTCGTCAACCCCGTCAACGGCGAGCAAACCATCGAGCAATTCCTGCAGACCAGCGATGTTGGCGACGATGGCCTCGACAATGACAGCGTGCGCTACCGTGCCGACAGCATCGTGCGCCAGACGGTGCCCTACGGCCGCAGTTACTCCATCGACACGTATCTGCACAACGGCGCCGTCATCGCGCAAAAATACACGGTCGAAGGCATGAACCACGCGTGGAGCGGCGGCCCTCCCGGCTGGCCCTTCAGCGATGAGCTGGGCCCGGACGCCACCGTGATCAGCTGGAATTTCTTCAAGCATTACCAGCGCTGATGGCGTGAGGAAGTTGCAGCTTGGATAGTGGGGCGCAGCGATTGCGCCCCATTGTGCTGCTCAAGGCCCGCCCTGCTGGCCAAGCGGAAAAGGTTGATGGAAGTAGTGGGAACCTTGGCGGATTCTTACTAAATATCAAGTATTTCCCTGCCATCCCATGGCATTGTCGGTTCTCCAGCTTGATTCGATGCAAGTGCGAACGAGGAGAATACCATGGACGGTGACGAGTCGATATCGGGTGCCGAGCGACCGCTGCGCCTGCGCCTGGGTGTTTCGCCCAAGGTGCCTGCCGGCGTGCTGATACCGCAGCGTATCGCCGGCAGCGAGGCCATCTGTGGCGGCATCGAATACCGCATCTTGTGTGTCTCGACGCATGCCGACTTGCCGCTCAGTAGTTTGATTGCCTTGCCCGCGGCACTCGATATCGTCACCGACCAAGGCCAGCTGCGCAGCATCTGCGGCATCGTCACGCAAGCCAGTGCAGGTGACAGCGATGGCGCGCTGGCCAGCTACCAGCTGGTGCTGACGGACGCCTTCGCCATCATGGAAAAACGCTGCAATACGCGTGTCTTCCGGCGCCTGACGGATATCGAGATCGTCAAGACCTTGCTCGATGAATGGATACGCAGCAATACCGTGCTGGCGCATGCCTTCCAGTATGCGTTTGCCGATTTCTTTGAGGCGCAGACGTATCCGCAGCGCGAGTTTGTCATGCAGCATAATGAGTCCGATGCAGCCTTCGTGCGGCGCCTGCTCAAGCGCAGCGGCGTCGCCTGGTTTTTTCGTGCCGAGGGCAATACGGATGCACATGCCGAACCGGCGCACACGCTGGTGCTGTTCAACCACGCCGATGGCTTGCGAAAGAACGTGGCCGATACCGTGCGCTATCACGCGGACCGCGCGACGGAACAGCGTGACACCCTGACGTCGTGGAACGAAGTGCGCAAGCTGCAGGCGGGCAAGGTGACGCGCCATAGCTGGAACGAGGAACATCCGCGCGCGCGGCCATTCATGACCGCCGATGCCTTGGGGCAGGGGCAGCAGGGCATGCATGGCAATGCCATTGCCGCCACTCTTGATGATTATCGTGTGCTGCCGCCGCGCGCGGGCATGGATCATGATGCCTTGTGTCAGCTGGGCATGCTGGCCATGCAGCAGCACGATTACGAGAGCCATTGCTTCCATGCCGAAGGCAGCGTACGCGACCTGTGTCCGGGTGAATATTTTACGCTGGCCGAGCATCCGGACGTTGACGCCTTGCCAGCGGCCGCGCGCGATTTTGTCGTCACGTCGCTGCACGTGGCGGCGCAAAATAATTTACCCAGGGAGCTGGCCGCCCGGGTGGCACGCCTGTTTGCGCGCAACCGCTGGCTGGCCGATGACGCATCGCTGCCGCAGCGCGAACTGGCGGCTGCCGTGGACGGTGGCCCCTTGCGCATGCATATCGAACTGACGGCAGTGCGGCGCGGCGTGGCCATCGTGCCGGCCTACGACACGCGCAGTGATTTGCCGCCAGTTCCCATGCAAAGCGCCATGGTGGTGGGGCCGGCGAATGAGGAAGTCCATTGCGACGCGATGGGCCGGGTCAAGGTGCGCTTTCCCGCCACGCGCAAGCTGGACCATGAGCATGCAGGCGGCACGGGCGCCTCCGACACAGATGCCGATTCGGCCTGGGTGCGGGTCGCGTCGAGCTGGGCGGGAAACGGACCTGGCAGCATGCAGCAATGCGGCTACCTGGGCTTGCCCCGCGTGGGCAGCGAAGTCCTGCTGGCCTTTCTTGGAGGCGATCCGGACCGGCCCATCATCGTGGGACAGTTGTACAACCATAATGCGCAGCCGGTTGCCTTGAGCAAGGTGGGCGACCTGCCCGGCAACCGTTATTTGTCCGGCATCAAGAGCCGCGAGATCAAGGGCTCGCGTGGCAACCAGCTGCGCTTTGACGATGTGCATGGGCAAATCAACGCCCAGCTTGCCAGCGACCATGGTTCTACCCAGCTCAACCTGGGCTGGCTGACGCAGGACCGGCGCAATGGCCAAGGCGAGGCGCGCGGCGAGGGCGCCGAGCTGCGCACCGATGAGCAACTGGCCATGCGGGCGGGCAAGGGCATGCTGATTTCGGCCTGGAAGCGCCTGAACGGCGAGGGTAGCCACATGGCGCGCAGCGAATATCTGGGCCTGATGGAAAACTGCCTGGAATTGTTTCGCTCGCTGGGCAGCTATGCTGCCACGCATCAGGGGCTGGAGCACGCGGACGAAGCGCAGCAGGAATTGCAGCACAGCTTGAAAGGCTGGGAAGGCGGCAGCAATACGCAGCCCCGTGCCGAACTGGGCGGTGCGGCGGCGATTGCTGTCACGGCGCCCGCCGGCATCAGCTTTGCCAGTTCGAAGGCCATCGTCAGCTATGCCGTCAGCAATATCGATACCGTGGCGCAGCAGCACCTGCAAGCGGTGGCAGGCCAGCGCTACAGCGTGAATGCGGGCAAGGGCATCTCGCTGTTTGCCCATGCGGATGGCATCCGCGCCATCGCCCATCATGGCAAGTTCCTGCTGCAAAGCCAGCATGACGACATGGACCTTAACGCGGCGAAAAACCTGAAGCTCACCGCCAGCGAAGGCAAGCTGACGGGCATGGCCGATGAAATCGTGTTGATCTCCAAGCACGGCGCTTTCATCCGCATCGCCGACGGCATCACCTTCGGCAGCAAGTCGCCGCTGAACTTCAATGCGCCCAATTTCATCTTCAATGACCCGCAAAGCATGGAGGTGCAATTGCCAAGCTTTGCCGAGGGCAAGGCCGACCAGCAATTCATCTTTCAATATGAAGGCGACGACAGCGCCGTCGATGGCGTGCCGCAACAACCGCAGTTGGCACCGCAGGCGCACTTTGCCGTGAAGCTGGGCGATGGCTCGTCGGCCAATGGGCGCAGCGATGGAGGCGGCAAGACGGATGTGCTGGAGCGCGCAGCGATGCACCTGGCCGCCATCGAAGTGTTCAACAACAAGGATTGATGACGCCAGGAGAGTGCGATGGGCAGCTATCCGAAAGTACCGTACGTGGTGGGCGAGGAAGTGGCACTCCTGCATTGCGAACGCAGCGTGTGCAAGAAGGTCAAGATACGCCGCAACCTGCCGGGCAATATCATCGTCATCCATGGCGTCAACGATGTGGGCGTCAGCTACAAGGCGGTGGAGCATGGCTTGTGCGAGGGCTTGACGAAAAGGCTGGGACGCGGCTTTACGCCAGCTTCTTACCGCATGCCTGTGGCAGCGGACAAGGACAAGCTGGAAGATGACCCCGATGCCGTTTTCTTCAAGCGCACGATCGCCAAGGACACCAACAGCCCCGTGATTCCCTTCTATTGGGGCTACCGCGAAGTTGAAGGTAAGACGACTACCATCCATGGTCAGTTCGTTGACCGTTACGGCAACCGGCTGGACAAGGATCTGTCCAAGGAAGGTGGGCCGTTTGGCAACGCCACCAGCAGCTTGCCCGACATGTGGCGTCCGGGCATGTATGCGCCTGCGGACCCCATGGGCGATGCCTTGAGGCCACTGAAAACGGCGCCCGGACGCATGTATATGGTGCTGGCGGCGCAGCGGCTGGCCGCACTGATTTCCATGATCCGCGATTACGACGCGGATGATACCGTCAGCATCGTTGCGCACAGCCAGGGCTGCCTGCTGTCGCTGCTGGCGCAAGCCATGCTGATGGAGAAAGGGTTGGCGCCAGCCGATAATTTGATACTCACGCATCCGCCGTACAGCCTGGTGGATAGCCTGCCTCTGTTGATGCGAGGTGCTGCCTGGTTCGATGGCGGTGAGGATGCGGCGATGAAGCCCTATTACCATTTGCTCAGTGGTGCGCAGACCATGGGAGCGCGCCTGAAGACATTGGTGAACATAGTTTCCGGCGTGGCGAAGGGCAACGGCCAGGCTTGCCAGCCGCCGTTTGCCGAGCTGAAGAAGGACGAACATCGCGGCATGGTTGGCAGCCGCTGGCAGAGCGCCGAAGACCGCGACAACCGCCGCAAGGTTTATCTGTATTTTTGTCCTGAAGACATGACGGTGGCGCTCGATAACATCCAGGGCATAGGGTGGGATGGCGTGCCCGATCATGCATTGGGAAGTGAATTGGTGGAAGAAGAGGAGACATCCAGTCTTGATGGGTACAGTATTTCCTCCGGTCATACCAAGATGGTGGAACACAAGCAGGTACGCGGCGCTCTGGTGGAACTGGGTGGCAGATTTTATCAGCGGGTATTCAGCAACAAGATCCGGCTGGATCCAGCCACGGGAAAGACCACGGTGTCGTTGGTAGGCAAGCCGCCACCGTTTGACTTTCCGTTGCGCCTGTCGACGGAAACGGAGCAATCGCACGTGGAGGTTTCTCTGCGAAAACACCGCGCACAACATCAAGCGGTGGCCTGGCCTGTCAATACCCGGTTGAGCAAGATGGAGCAGCGCAATGGCATTCGTACCATCACGGGCGAAGCATTGAAGCTGCCCGTAGCCGCCGACTTGCGCGGCACATCGCAAATCGATCCGGAGAATATCCCGGCTACGTCCATGATGAGAAATCGTCCTGTTGCCGATCAGGGACCAGCGGAAGAAGTCGATCCTTGCGATGCGTCAGTGGCACCGACCAGCGGGAGCGGCATGCAGCTACGCAGCGAATTTCGTCCTGATCCTGGCGGTTATCAAAAGTTTCCCGAACGGGCAGAATACCTGAGTTTACGAGAGCTGGCATTGATGACGGCAAGCTACAACAAGGAAAAAGGACTGGACGTGAAAGACAAGCTGGATCAACGCGAAATTGTCTCGGCGCAACGCTACCCTGACAGCAATGTCGTGGCGAAAATTCAGGAAAGCCCGAACGAGGCGCGCTTGCGCTGGCAGCGGGAAGTCAGTGCCAAGTCTTTCCACAGTTCCATTATCGGTAGCGCAAAAAATCATAGCCAGGTGACCGCGTATGACGTGGCGATTGGCAGCGGCAAGGCGTCGTCGGATCCGCAGTTTTATGCGTATCTGTGCGCGGTGGCGGATTGGCGGGTGAAGATTCTGAAGAAAGGTGAGCAACCGAGAGACGGAATACTATTAATGCATCGATTTCGTGCTTTGTATTCTTCTTATCTGGATGTTGAGCCAGCATGGCGGCAATCCATTATTGAAGGAAATATTGGCTATTACAACAGCGGAAGTTTACCTGCAGGACTTCCATTGCTGTCGGGCGCCTTATGGAAGATTGTCGTATCGCAAACAAAAAATATGAAAGTAGTGGCTGAAGAAAAGGTAAGTAGCGTGTCCAAGACGCATCGATAACAGCTTACTTGGACTGATTGTGCATCCTTCGGAATTGCAGACCTAAAAGGTGAGAACTATGATGATGCTTCGTTGGTTGGGGATATCGATAGTTGTTGTAATTTTATTTGCTGGCTGGTTATGGCTAGGCGCCGCAACTAAGAGTCAGGCCCGTGAAATTGCGTCACAGTTGCAGGCGAAACAGCCAAAGGTACCTGTGGAACCGGTGCGGGAGTATGTACTGGAGGTGATTGGACTTGGCGTTACTCTGGATAAGTATCGGCAAGGAAAGCTGTGGGATGTCTTACAAAAAGGAAGTTCTTACACCAGCATACGCGAACAAGACCCCAGGAAATACCCGTGGACAGGCGATGACAAGGATGGGGAAGGCGGTAGCAGGGCCTATGATGCGCTGGAAAATGGCATCAATTCCACTCCGATGCATTGGAACCTGCCGTCATTTTATGCGGGTACCCCCATTCTTGACCCGGCTGCACAACCGAGCTTGATAGAGCCGATGGCGGGACTCGTGGCTGGCGCTGGTACGGGGGGCATGCCCTTGCATCTATTTTCCGTGGCTTCCTGGAAGCTGGATGAACATCCCGACCAATTGCTGATTGATGTGTTTGATTTTTTCGATAAGCATCCTGACGTACCTTACGTCGCCTTACACTCCGAGGATAGCGTTGGCACGCGAGATGGCAACCGGAAGCCAGGCACTGCAAGGAAATTGGTAAACGGATATTTCATTCCTGATATGCCTGATGCCACGGCAGTATTTATCCTGGCGCGCCGCGAACGAGTAGAACCGTTGCGCCCTTTTGTCTGGGACGACCCGGAGAATAACTTCGTCCAGGAAAAACTGCGGGCCATGTATTACAACGTCATGCAGTCGCTGCCTTCGCGCGCGAAACAGCAGCGACCTGAAGCCTTCAGCGAACGTCAACCCACCGTCGCCGAATGGCTCGCCGCTGCCGCCGCTTTTGCCCAGCGGCCCGATATCCGTGGCGTGGGCTTGCATACGTTCGACAAGCTCAATCCCTGGGAAAATCGTCCCCCGCGCGACTGGAAGCCGACGCCGTGGTTTCCCATTCCGTGGAACCGGGAGCAGATGGAAACCTTTGACCGCCTGCCCTCGTTCGGTTTCGTGCACCGACCCGTATTCGTCAAGTTCGCGGATGAGGAAGGCAAGCCCGTCACGCGGCGCGACGCGCGCCAGAAGATATTCAATGCAGGCTGGCAGCAGGCACTGCAGACCTTGCCGGAAGCGGAGCGCGGCAAGGGGCCGGCGCGCATCGTGGCCGGCACGGGAAACCAGCCGGAACAGTTGCTGATGCTCGAAGGCCTGTTGCATGACTATGCGTCACAAGGCGGACCGGAAATCGACAGCGGCAAGAGCGCGCAGTTCATCAATACCGATCTTCGCCTGGGCAACACGGGTGCCGCCACCTGGTTCATGCAGATGGCCATCGGCGTGCTGGGCAGCTATCGCGACGGGGGCGCCAGTGCCGCGATTAATATGCGCGACGGCAATGAGGCCAGCATCATTTTTATTACGCCACCATCGGATGCGAAACGCCAGCAGCAGGATGCCAGCGGCGATATCTTCCGCAGCCGCGTCACGCCCGCCGTCGACCCGGCCAACTACGCGGCGCCATCGGTGGAAGCCATCCTGGAAAGCTCGGTGGGCAAGTAAAACGGGAGGCAGCATGCGCAAAGTCATCCGTTTGGGCGACGCCACTTCACATGGTGGCAAGGTGCTCAGTTGTGCCGCCACGCACTTCACGGTCAATGGCATTGCGGTCGCCTGCGTCGGGGACCTATGCAGTTGCCCCATCAAGGGGCATCAGGGCTGCAAGATTGCCAGCGGCTCGTCCCGGCACACCATCAACGGAATTGCCATCGCCTTTGAAGGCGATACCACCACCTGCGGTGCCAGGCTGCTCGCTGGTGGTGTCAACTTCCGCACGTCCTGACGCCGTACACTCCTGGTATTTCCTGGTAACTATATAATCTGCGCTTGGGCGATACCCGCCCCTGAACGTCGATTGAAGGAATGCCATGCCAGGATATTTCATGCGCTCTGTAGCGCTTTTTACCGTATCGGCCGTGTGCATCTCAGCCAGCGCCGCCGAGGTGGTGGCGGTGGATGCGCAGCAGCGCGCGTCCTTGCTGGAATTTTATGCGCAGCAATATCCGGGCGAGCCCGCTGCGCGCACCGTGTTCGAGAGCGTAGCCGTGGTGGGCAGCCGGGGCCGCGAAGTGGTGGGCAGCGTGGAAACGCCGCCGTATCGCGGTCATGGCGTGCTGTGCCGCACGCAGCGCACCAAGTTCGTGCTGCACGGCGAGGGCAAGCAGGCGCGCTGGCAGGAGGCGGGCATGGAGTATTACGCCTGGCTCGACCGTGGCACCTGCCGCGCGGTGGCCGAACCCGTGCGCATGCTGCAACGGATACCCGATGTGGAGCTGGAAGGTGTGTTGCTGTACCAGAAGCCGCTGCTGGAGCGGGCGCGATTATTGATGGCGGGTAACACGGCCTGCGCGCCGCTGCGCGCGCTGAAGTTTACGCTGGCGGCCGTCGACGTGGGCGCCGCCGCACCGCGTGCAGAAGAGCGTTATGCACTGGTGTTCAAGAGCGACCGCGACAGCTACGCCCGCGTCTGGCTGCGCAAGAGCGGTGCCCAGTATGACGCCTGGAATGTGACTTGCCCGCCCGTGCTGTAAGCTGCGCCCCCTCGATTGATTTTTTTGACTGTTGCAACCATGAACGAAAATTCCACTTCCGCCCGCAGCTGGGGCACCATCGTCACGCATAGCGACGAGATGGCCATCATCTACCGCTATGTCGACACCTTCCATGACGACTGGGACCTGTCGTCGCAGCCGGACCGCATCATCATCGCCTGGCGTTATGAAGATGAAACGGGCATGCCCGCACCGAACGAGCGCGAGCATATGGAAGAGCTGGAAGCGGCGCTGGCACCCGTGGTGGAAGAGGGCGGCTTCGCCACCTTGGCGCTGGTGTCGACCGGTGAAAACCTGCGCGAATGGATTTATTACACGCAGTCGGGCGAAGAGTTTTTCAATCGCCTGAACACGGCGCTGGCGCCGCGTCCGAAATTCCCGATTGAAATTCGCAGCGCGGCCGACCCCGCCTGGTCGACTTACGCGGGTTTCATGGCGGCCTTACCGAAATAATCAGACCAACGCGGCCGTCACGATGCGCGTGGCGGCCGTGATGATGTCCTGATTCGTGTCCGCTTTTTTCTGTTCGCGCGTGTAGTACACGGCGATGACCAGCGGCGCGCCGCTGGGCGGGTAGGCCACGCCGATATCGTTGACGCTGCCATACGCGCCCGAGCCCGTTTTATCGGCCACTTTCCAGCCGGCCGGCACGCCGGCGCGGATGCGTTTGTCGCCCGTCGTGTTGCCGCGCATCCAGGCGTCCAGTTGCTGGCGCTGCGCCGCCGGCAAGCTATTTCCTAATAACACTTGCTGTAAGCTGTGCGCCATCGACGCAGGGCTGGCCGTGTCGCGCACTTCGCCGGGGATAGCGCTATTGAGTTCCGTTTCCCAGCGTTCCAGCTGGAACATGGTGTTGCCGATGCTGCGCGCAAACGCCGTCACGGCTTGCGGCCCGCCTAATAAGGTCATCAAGAAATTGGCTGCGCTATTGTCGCTGTACTGCAAGGTGGCGGCGCACAGGTCGGCGACCGTCATGCCGTCGGCCAGATGCTTTTCCGTGATGGGCGAATAGGTGACCAGTTCCTTTTTCTCGTAACGCACGTGCTGGTCCAGCAAGCCCGGCTGGCTGACACTGCGGGCCAGTACGGCGGCTGCCAGCATGGCCTTGAAGGTGCTGGCCAGGGGGAAGCGTTCGTCGGCGCGGTAGGCAACGCGCAGCTCGCTGCCCTGGCGCCAGGCGGCAACGCCGAGGCGTCCGCCTGCGGCTTGTTCCAGCGCGGCCAGTTGCGTGTGGCCGGCGGCAAGGCTGGTGGCGGGCGCGGCAAACAGCAGCGGTGCCGGGCACAGCATGGCGGCGCCGCCGGCCAGCAGGAGATGGCGGCGGACGTGGTTCGTGGATTCAGGCATGGTTTGTCGGTGTAGTTGGTGTTGTTGGTGTGGCGAGGGTGGCCAGCAGTTCGCCGATGGCGAGCAGGTTGGCCGGTTTGGTCAGATGGTGGTCGAAACCGGCCGCGCTCGATTGGCTGCGGTCGTTTTCGGCGCCCCAGCCCGTCAATGCGACGAGCACGACGTTGGCGCCGGCCGGTATCCGGCGCAGCGCGCGCGCCACCTCGTAGCCGTTCATGCCGGGCAAGCCGATGTCGAGGAAGATAACGTCTGGCAAGAATTGCGGCGCCACGGCCAGCGCCTGCGCGCCGTCGTGGGCCACTTGCGTGGCGTGGCCCATCATGTCGAGCACGGCGGCGAGGGTGTCGGCCGCATCGACATTGTCGTCGACCACCAGCACGCGGAAGTGCGCGCCGCTGGCGGGGCTGGCAGGCGCGGCCGGTGCGGCGGACACTTTCGCTGCTTCCTCCAGCAGGGGCAGGCGCACGCTGAAGGTACTGCCCAGGCCGGCGCCTGGACTGGCCACCGTGGCGCTGCCGCCATGCAGCTCGGCCAGGCGCCGCACCAGCGACAGGCCGATGCCCAGGCCGCCTTGCGCGCGGCCCATGTTTTGTCCCACCTGGGTAAACATGTCGAAGACGGTGGCGATCGACTCGGCGGGGATGCCCACGCCGCTGTCCCTGACCTCGATCAAGGCTTCGTTGCCATCGCGTACCGCGCGCAAGCTGATATGGCCGCCCGCGGGTGTGTATTTGGCGGCATTGTTGAGCAAATTGCCCAGTACTTGCGCCAGGCGCGTGGGGTCGGCCTTGAGCGGCAGCGGGTCTTCAGCGAGTTGCACCTGGAACTGGTGGCGGCCCGCTTCGATCAGCGGCATGCTCGTTTCCACGGCGTTGGCGATGATGGCTTTCAAGTCCGTGCGCTCGGGCTTGAGTTCGATCTGGCCCCGCGTGATGCGGGCCACGTCGAGCAAATCATTGACCAGATGCACCATCTGATTGACTTGCCGTTCCATCACGTCGCGCACTCTCGCCACGGTGGCGGGCTTGTCGGCGGCCAGGCGCATGATCTGCAAGCCGTTGCGGATGGGCGCCAGCGGGTTGCGCAGTTCGTGCGCCAGGGTGGCCAGGAATTCCGTCTTGCGCCGGTCCATCTCGGACAGGTTGTCGGCCAGCTGGCGCAATTGCTGCTCTGAGCGCTTGCGTTCGCTGATGTCGCTGAACAGCACCGTCAGCAGGCGGCTGCCGGGGCCGCCCAGGCGCGCGGCGAAGACTTCGAACCAGCGTTCCATGGCGACGGCTTCGTTTTCGTAGCGCACGGGTTCGCCCGTCTTGACGACCTGGTCGTACAGGTCAAACCAGTGCTGATCGTGGTCGGGCACGAAGCTGCGGATGGTCTTGCCGATGGCGTTTTCCAGTCCCGACTGCTTGACGAAGGAGGGATTGCCTTCCAGGTAGCGGAAATCCACGGGGCGGCCTTGTTCGTCGTACAGCATTTCGATCACGCAAAAGGCCTGGTCCATCAGCTCGATCAGGGTGCGGTAGCGTTCCTCGCTGCGGCGCAGCGCATCTTCCACCTGTTTCTGGCGCGTGATGTCGAGCAGGACGCCGGGCAATTGCAAGGGCGTGCCATCGGGCGCGTATTCCGCGCGGCCCCGCGCGATGACCGAACGGTACTGGCCATCGCCGGCAGTGACGCGGTAGCTGGCCTCGAACGGCGTGTGCGCCTGCAGCGCCTGGGCAATCTGCGTGCTGACTTGCTCGCGGTCATCGGGATGGATGATGTCCAGGTAGCGCGCCAGCGGCGCCGCCGTGGCCGTATCGGCATTGACGGGGAACAAGCGCGCCATATTGCTGTCGGCCGTGACCCGGTCGGCCACGATGTCCCAGTTCCAGGTGGCCACTTCGCCGGCCGCCAGGGTCAGGCGCAGGGTTTCTTCGTTCTGTTTGCTGGCCGTCAGGTCGAGCGAGATGCCGGACAGGCCGATCACGTTGCCGGCGCCATCGCTGGTGCAGGTGCCGCGCATGTGCGCCCAGTGCAGCGATCCATCGGGCCAGCGCACGCGGATGTCGATCTCGAAATCGCTGGCGCTGGCGATGGCGGCATGCACCACCGTTTGCCAGTGCTGCAGCTCGCCGTCGAGCATGGCACCGGTCAGCTGCGCGTAGTCGATGTGGCTGGCAGGCGGCAGGCCCAGATTGGCCTTGAATGCGTCGGAGCAGGCCATGCTGCCGCTGCCCAGGTCGATCTCCCACGTGCCCATGCGGCCGCCTTGCATGGCCAGACGCAGCCGCTGTTCCGTCTGCCGTTGCTGCGTGACGTCGCAATGCGAACCCAGCCATTCAACGATGCTGCCGTCGGGCGCCAGCACGGGCAGCATGCGCACGAGCATGTTGCGGTAGGCGCCGCTGACGTGGCGCAGCCGGTATTCCGCTTCGAACACGCTCGTCAGATGTGACGGCATAACGTAAGGCAAGTTGCGGTCGTCCGGATGCAGCGCATTGACCCAGCCACGGCCCAGCAGTTCGGCCTCGGTCTGGCCCGTGAAGGCGCGCCAGGATGGCTGGTCGGCATCGAACTGGCCGAAGGTTTTCGTGCTCCAGACGATGTCGCAATGGGCGCTCAGCAGCAGATGCGCCGCCTGGGCGGCGACGGTGGAGGACGGGACGGCGTTGCTGGGCTGGCTCGGTTCTGGCATGGAGGCGATCGACGATGGTGCAGGGGGGCTGCCGCCGCACTGGAATGGGGCGGCTTGGCAACTCAATTCTGGCGATATTACAACTATTTTTACCGCCGGGGCTGTCTTGCTGGACGCCAATTCCGCTTTCGCGGGCCAGGCAAAAAAAGTCGCGCCGTGCGGCAAATCATCGGGTGAAACAGCCAGGCAAGCGCGCTGTTGTGGCTGAATAACCACTAGTCAGCCCTTTATGTTGATGAATGAATATTTTACATAACAATATTCTTGCAGCGCACAAGGTGCTTGAATTAAATTGGCGCCTTACTCAAAAGTTGGTGTTCATCAGACATCCCAGAGATGCGGCCGCCATCGCTGTCAGCTAGCACGACAGCCAAGGCAGAGCCAGTGACGCCAGGAGCGGAGAAACATCCGCTCGCGCTGCTGCACCGTGATGGTGCAGACGATCATCCAGCGCCGTACATAAGCCGGAGACAGGTTTCGCAATTCTTTTTTAAACTTCTGGGAAACAACATGATCAAGATGTCCAAGATGCACCAGCGTTTGTGCGCCAAAAGCGCCGCCATGCTGGCACTGTCCGCTGCCTTGCCTATCGGCTCGGCGTATGCTGATGAAGTCGCTGCTGATACGACCCCTGCCGCCAGCCAGCTGGAAACCGTGACCGTGACGGCGCAGCGCCGCAAGGAAAATATCCGCGACGTGCCCGTTTCCGTATCGCTGCTGCGCGACGAGAAGCTCGACGTGCTGGTATCGGGCGGACAAGACATTCGCGTGCTGGCCGGCAAAGTGCCGAGCCTGAACGTGGAATCGTCGAATGGTCGCACCTTTCCCCGCTTCTACATCCGCGGCTACGGCAATACGGATTTCAATACGTTTGCATCGCAACCTGTTTCCCTGATTTACGACGATGTCGTGCAAGAAAATCCCATTTTGAAGGGTTTCCCGATTTTTGACGTGGCCGGCGTGGAAGTATTGCGCGGCCCGCAAGGTACCCTGTTCGGGCGCAACACGCCGGCCGGCGTCGTGAAATTCGAATCGGCCAAGCCCACGCTGGAGAAGGTCGAAGGTTATTACAACGTTTCCACCGCCACGCATAACACCAGCAACTTCGATGGTGCCGTCAACGTCCCCTTGAGCAATGAATGGGCCTTGCGTTTTTCGACCCTGCGCCAGCACCGTGACAATTACGTCGACAACACGTTTACGGGCAAGAAAGATGCGCTGGACGGCTACAACGAACACGCCGAGCGCGTGCAACTGCTGTACGCACCGAACACCACGTTCAACGCCCTGTTCAATGTGCATCAGCGCACCACGACGGGCAGCGCGCGCCTGTTCTTCGCCAATGCAATCAAGCAGGGCACGAATGACCTGGTCGATGGTTTCGACCCGCAAAAATCGTACACCAATGGCCAGAACTTCCAGCGCCTGCGCACCAGCGGCGCCAGCGCCCGCCTGAGCTGGGACCTGGACAGCGTCAAGCTGTTCTCGATCACCGGCTATGAAAAGGTCAACAATTACCTGAGCCATGGCGACATCGACGGCGGCGTACCTGGCCCTTCGAATAATTTGCCATTCCAGGTAGAAACGGCTGGCGGCATCAGCGGCGTCACCCAGTACAGCCAGGAATTCCGCGTCGAATCGAAAAACGCCGGTCCTTTGAACTGGCAGTCGGGCCTGTACTTCTTCGATGAAGATGCCAACGGTTTCACCGACAACTTCGACAGCGACACGGGCGCGCTGACCTCGCACGTGGCCAGCCATCAGAAAAACAAGGCCTGGGCCGCCTTCGGTTCCGTCAACTACGCCGTCAACGAAGACTTCATGCTGCGCGGCGGCTTGCGCTATACCAAGGACAAGAAGGATTTCAACACGGTCGAAGCGGACCGCGTGAAGCAAATCTCCCCCACCAGCGCCGATGTCAGCAAGGGCAAGGTCAACTGGGACTTGAGCGGCACCTATAAATACAATAAGGACGTGAACTTCTACGCCCGCATCGCCACCGGCTTCCGCGCGCCGAGTATCGCGCCAGCTGGCGACAAGGTGCCTGTCACCATCGCTGATGCGGAAACCATCCTGTCCTACGAGGCCGGCATCAAGGCTGACTTGTTCAACCGCCGCGCTCGCGTCGCCTTCAGCATTTACGACTACGAGATCAAGAACCAGCAACTGACCGTGGTCGGCGGCAGCTCGAACGTCAACCGCCTGATCAATGCTGCCAAGACCAGCGGCCGCGGCGTTGAGCTGGACCTGGAAGGCTTCGTGACGCCTAGCCTGAAAATGTCCCTGGGCGGCAGCTACAACTTCACCCAGATCAATGACGCTGGCCTGGCCGTCAGCAAATGCGGTTTTGCTTCCTGCACCATTCTTGATCCGATCAATGCCGCCGGCAACGTCGTCATCAACGGCAATCCGCTGCCACAGGCGCCAAAATGGATCGTCACGGCCACCGGCCGCTATTCGATCCCGCTGGAAAACGGCGAACTGTTCCTGTTCACGGACTGGGCATACCGCAGCAAGATAAATTTCTTCCTGTACGAAGCGGCCGAATACACGGGCAAATCGTTGCTGGAAGGCGGCTTGCGCGTAGGCTATACCTGGGATGCTGGCAAGTATGAAGTGGCTGCCTTTGGCCGCAACATCACCGATACCCGCCGCATCACGGGCGCCATCGACTTCAACAACCGCACGGGCTTCATCAATGAGCCGCGTCAGTTTGGCGTGCAGTTCAAGGGCAACTTCTAATTTCCTGATACCAGGCGCCGGCCCTTGCGGCCAGCGCCTGTACTTCAACCCGCCCGGCTCGCGCCGCGGCGGGTTTTTTTATGTGCGCTCGGGAAGGCGCGCCAGCCGCTGCGCCCAGGCGGGAATGGCTTGCCGCCAGAAATCCTCCACGTCGTCGGCGCGCACGTCGAGACCGAGGAAGCGGGCCGCCGGCAGCAGCGCCGACGTCAGCAGTTCGGCGGCATGCGTGCCTGTATCGAAGGCGAGGGCGCCCGTCTGCTTGGACAGCTTTTCGCCGCTGTCGTTCGTGACGACAGGCACGTGCAGAAAGCCGGGATGCGGCAAGCCCAGCACATCCTGCAGATACAGCTGGCGCGGCGTGGAATCGAGCAAGTCCGCGCCGCGCACCACCTGCGTGATGCCTTGTGCGCCATCGTCGACGACGACGGCCAGCTGATACGCCCAGTAACCGTCGCCGCGCAGCACGATGAAGTCGCCCACTTCGCCGGCCAGATCCTGCCGCTGCGGACCCGCCCAGCGGTCAATAACGCCATACACGGCTTGCGGCCCCTCTGGCACGCGCAGCCGCAAGGCCCGCGCCGCCTTGCCCGGCGCCAGGCCGTGGCGGCAGGTGCCTGGATACACGGCGGCCCCGCCTTTGGGCGTACCCGCCCGCAGCACCGAATCGTGGATCTCCTTGCGCGAACAGCCGCACGCATACACGAGGCCATCATCCTGCAATTGCTTCAGCGCCGCCTGGTACAGCGGCAGCCTGCGGCTCTGCCATGTCGCCTCGCCATCCCAGTGCATGCCGCAGCGCTGCAAGGTGGCCAGGATGCCGACATCGGCGCCCTCGACATTGCGGTCATAGTCCAGATCCTCGATACGCAACAGCCACGTGCCGCGATGCACCTTCGCATCGAGATAGCTGGCCATGGCGGCGACAAGCGAGCCCATGTGCAGGGGGCCGGAGGGGGAGGGGGCGAAGCGGCCGATGTAGGGGGCGGTGGAGGAGTTCGGAGACGGCATGCTGTGAGTGTAGGCGGTGGTGACAGGCGTTTATTGCTCAGGATGGGGAGCTTTGGCAACAGCGGCAAGTATCGTGCAGGGCGATGGGCAAGTCAAATCTTGGGTTGTTCGTGGGTTGCCTAATACTGAAAAATCCATATTAAAATTTAGAATTACGAACGATATTCGAGATGTTTTTCGATGTGCTCTGTTAGGATATTATTTTTTTGAAATTAACATGTAATTTTTGCAGATATTTTTATCTTTAAATGAGAGTCTAAAAATTATTTTTTGAAAAAATAGGTAAATTTACTTATCTTTAGATTACTTTTATTTTTTGAAGTTTTATTAATTTCTTGTTTTTGTCAATTTTGTTTACTCTATAATTTTCTGAATATGCATAAAAGTAAGCTGAGAAAAAAATGGGATTTAGGAAAATGCAAAAAACAAACTTCCAACTTTTCTCCTCTGAATTTTCATTGATCAATAGGTTGATTATTTCTGGTGTAATTAATTTAGCATTCCAGGTGTCGGATAATTCGATACAAATATCACTTCCATTTCTAATTTCAAATTTTATATTTGACAAGAAGCTTTTACATGGATAAGTAAGATTTTTCATTTTAGTCGTTTGAGTTTTTGCAGGTTAAAAATACAATAATGCAGCTTATGCCGCAAATTCCAGCTTTAACAACAGCTGGTCCCGGACATCTCTTTACGCATGCTGCTAGACAAAGTTTAAAGACCATATCACACGATGGTCTGCCAGGAGGTGGAGGAGGTACCTGTTCTGGAATGGGCTTTTGTGGAATACCTGGTTTCGGTTTCGGCTGCGGTGGTAATCGACCTGCGGCTAAGCCTTTCGGATCAGTATTGTTGACAGGATTGCCTTCAGCATAGCGGTAAATGTTAATTCCGCCGACCAGGCCTATGGTGTCTTGAGTTAAATATATTGCAGTGTCCGAGTCGTAGAATCTTGATCGGTTATAATATAGTCCTGTCTCTTCATCTTCGTATTGTCCTTGAAATCTTAAAGGTTGACTACTTATCCCAACATCCACTTGGAAGAGTCTTCCCCAAGCCTTGTATCTCCCAGCCCAAACCAATAGCCCTTGTTCGTCAATCAGTTCACGTGGCGTGCCCAAATGATCACAGTTGTAGTGGCGAATATTGTCGTTAGCACCCAGCTCAACTAGCTGCGTATCTTGGATAAGTAATTTTTTGCTAGATATTTCTTGTGAGATAAAATCTGATTGTGTTTTTTTCGCCTCAGTATTGCCGGGGAAATTACAGATATCAACTGTTGGTAAAGATTTCGATCTTGCATGGCCACCTTCGATAGATACAACGTTTGCCAATGGAACAAAACTATCTGGCTCATAAAGATATGTGATCGTATCTTGCTGGTTTATTTCCTGCAGAATTGCGTCGCTGTCCCACACAAAAAACGTCGTGGTGGTGGTGGTGCTCGCAGCCGCATCGGTTTCGATGTTTTGTTTGTTGCTCCATTTTTCGTGCCGGACGCGTTTGGCGATGCGGCGGCTGAAGGCGTCATAAAAGTATTCGGCATGGTAGCGCGTCAGATATGCGGTTTTGCACGTATGGTTAATGCGATTTTCTGCGTCGTAGTGCAACTCCAGGTCGCTCCATTGCGATGGTTTGCCGGGCGGCCGCTTGCGTTTGCGAGTAGTGTTGCCATGTTCGTCGTAGCTATATTGGATATCGCCGAATTGCTCTAGGCGGTTGCCCTTGACGACGCTATTTGACCCATCGGTTCTTGGCACGATCAAGTTGCCAGCCGGATCGAAGGAAAACCGTTCTACAAGCCCTGGCTGTGCGGCAGAGAGCACTTGCCCTATAGGGTCGTAGGTGTAGTGCAGATTGCCGAGCGGGCCGTTTTCCGTATGACCGGTTTGGGAGATGGTGGTCATGTTGCCGGATGTGTCGTAGTGAAACCGGCGCTCACGCAAAGGTGAGGGGGCATTGATACCGCGCACCAGCGTCATCTGTGCTAGCCGCTGCTGGCGGTCGTACAGGCGCGTGGAGGTCAGGCCGCTGTTTCCCAGGCGGCGCAACTTTTCACGGTGCAGGCTGTCGCGTTCGACATCGACTATTGTGCGGCCGTGCCACATTACACCGTGCCAGTGACCAGAACCGTATCGCAAGGTATCGATGCGGCGACCATTGGGCAAAACAGTGTAGATACGGTTGCCCAGTTCATCGTAGGCGTGCGTCATAACGAAGCTGGCGTTGGGCAGGCGCGGATCGTTCGGCAAGCGGCCGGCGGCCGGTAGCGTTTGTAGGAAGCAGGCGCTGCGTTCTTCGATCAGTTGACCAAGCGCATCATAAAGATAGCGTTGCTCGGCTTGCGGCGACGACACGGCGGTTAGGCGTCCCAGGGCGTCATAAGCGTGGCGCGTGGTGCCATCGGCTGTGGTCGTGGCTGATAGGCGGCCAAGCACATCGCGCATAAAGTCGGTGCGCTGATTTCCGCTCTGGCTGGCAGTCAGGTTGCCAGTACGGTCATAGCTGTATTCGGTCAGCTTGCCGTCAAAACCAATTTCAGAGGCCAGCCAGCCTTCGGCATGGTAGGTCAGATGATAGGTCTCGTCCTTGGCATTGATCAGTTCGATAAGCTGTAGCGCGCTGTCATACCGATAGTGCAGTGTCTGGCCGATGGCATCCGTGCGTTGCACCGGCAAACCCTGGCCATTGTACTGGTAGCGTGTTTCGTGACCAGCGGCATCCAGATAGCTGAGCAGGTTGCCGTCGGCGTCGTAGTGGAATAGCTCGCCTTCGCCGTTTGGGCTCATGATGCTGTTCAGGCGGCCGAGAGCATCGTAGCCATAATACATGGCGTGTTCTTGAGCGTCGAATATCGCGCTCAACCGGCCTTGCTTGTCGTAGTGGTAGCGGTTGCTGTAGCCTGAACAATCGGTGTGACGTACAAATTGTCCTTTGCCGTTGTAATGCAGATACTGATGGCCACCTTTGGCATCGATAACTTCGATCAGTTGGCCATGCGCGTCGTGGCGATAGCTAGTGGTTTGGCCCAGCACGTTGGTTTCAGACAGCAGCCGGCCACTGTCGTCATAGATACGCCGGCTGCTGTACCCCAGTGCATCGGTGATGACAATCGGCTGGTTGTATTCGTCATAGCCGATGCTGTAGCGGTTTCCGAGCGCATCAGTACTGCTTATGAGATTTCCTTTATCATCGTACGTATGACGGATAGCGGTGCCGTTGGCGTCGATATCGGCCAGCAGCATGCCATCGCGGTCCCATTCGCGCCGGCCCAGACAGATAGCCTTGCCATCGATCACGCGGCGTACCTCGGTGACCAGCCAGTTGGCGTCGAATGTGTATTCGAGGACGCCGCCGTTTTCCGTGACGCGGCTGGTGTCGTTGTCCACGTAATCGATGCGCGTGTGCTCGCTGCCATCTTGGGCGCGCGTGGCGATGGCGCGCGCCTGGTAACTGTTGGCCAAGCTGATGGGATAGTGCTGCGCCAGTTCCTGTTCGCTCAATGGGGAAGCGCTCCAGCGGGCGCGCAGCGCGTCCAGGCTGATCCATTCCAGCTCGTAACTAAAACCCGTGTAGCTGCTGCACGACGTGAGCAGGTGATGGCGATAGGTGTAGCGGCGCGTGTCGCCCAGCACATTCGACTGGCTGACCAGGTTGTGGCGGGGCGCGAAGGGTGGCTGGGCGTTGTTCGTCTCAACGGCATAGGCGTAGCGGACGTGGCAGAGTCGGCTGCCGTCGGGCAATACCTCGTCGATGCTGCCGATGTGGATGGCCGTTTCCTCAGCTCCGCGCATGGCTTCGAGCACGCTGCCATCGTCGCTGCGCAGGCGCAGCAGCACTGCGCCCGGTTTTGCATCGATCAACCGTTCGATGCTGATGCCGCGCCCATCGCGCCCTTCGCTACGCATGAGTGCAAAGCGTTGCGTGGCGACGGGAGCGGACGGGGCCAGCATGGCGTTGACGCCGTCGTAGCCGTGCGGCAGCCAGCCGCCATCAGCGCGCGCGTAGCGGTCGACGCTGCCGTCGCGCCACAGCACGGTAAAAGTGTCGGCGCTGTCGCGCGTCAACGTAAAACCTTCCTTGCGGCTGTCGTGCTGCTGGCCCGGTTCCAGGCCCGGCAGGCGCAGGGCGCGGCCGCTGTCGTCGTGGTAGACGATGCCGGCATTGCACAGCGACAGGCTGGTGGTGTAGGGCGTGGACCAGCGCGCGCCCAGTAAGCCCCAGTCTTCGCATTCGGCGCCGGAGCGGTAGCAGCGCGTCCAGGCGATGGGGATGCTGCGTTCGAGCGCGAAATCCGTCTGGTACAGAATTTCCTGCCCCGTGCCGAAATGCACGGGCTTGCGGCCCTTGACGGGCTTTTTGGCGGGCCCGCTATCCTTGGGGCAGCAGTCGGACGGCGGCTCCGATTTCGGTTCTTTCTTGCCACGGCTCTTGCCGTCGTCGCCGCCGTTTTTTGGGGGAGGTTTGTCGAGTTTTGGGGGCGGCTTGTCCGGCTTTTTGCCGACCAGCTTGTCCTTGACCTTGTTGATGGTCGGCGCAGCCTTTTTGCCGAGGAACTTGCTCAGTATTTTTCCGCCGGGAATCTTGCTGAACACTGCCGTTTGCAGTAATGTGCCTGCCGCATTCATGACGATGTCCGAGGCCGTATTGAGTAAATCAGGGGTCTTGCCTGTCAATACATAGTCGGCCGCCTGGTCGAGTACCGTGGCCGATGCTTTCATTGCCGTGCCTGTCGCAACGGTCGCCGTGCCGACAACTGCGCCGGTTGCTGCCGCTGTTTCCATCGCGGCAGCTGCCGGCAGGCCAACGCCGGTTGCCGCCACGCCCACTCCGGCGACTCCCAGCACGGCGCTGCCTGTCAGGACGGTGCCACCCGCATCCACGAGGTCTTCGGCGGCGCCATGCATGCTCTTCGAACCATGATCTTTGTAGTCTTGTGCCGCTTCCCGTATCGCCGCCTTCAGTTCCTTGAGCACGGGCTTGGCCGCCTCCCCACCCCGTTCATAAATCTTGCCCACGGTATTGCGCGAATTCATCCACACTTCGCGCCCCATCTGCACCAGATTGGCGCCATTGGCGCGGTGGATGGCGCTGGCGACCTTGGTGTCGACCTGCTTGCCGACGGTGCCGCTCTTGATGCCGCCCGCCTTGCCGGCCGCGTCGCCCTTGACGGTGGGAATGATGCTGCGCTGGTGGAGGATGACGGGTTCGCTGTGCGACTTGACGTTGGGCGAAGCGTTCTGTGCCTCCGCAAACTCACCGATGATGCTGTAGGGAATAGGGGGCGTGCTGGAGCCGACGGGCGTCTTGCACATGTCGGGGCTGAGGCTGACGCAATAGAAGCGCGAGGCTTTGGTGACGGTTTCATTCGTCATGATTTTTTGCCTTGCTTGGCGGCTTCGCTGAGCGCTTCCTGCGCCTGTTCCAGCAGTTCGATGCGGGCGATCTGCGCCGGTTCCATCAGGTGCAGCAGGCGCGAGGCGACCTGGCCCGCGTCGGCCGGCACGATGGCGCGCCACACCAGTTCCACGCTGGCCGCCTCGGGATCGATCAGTACCGTATCGATGGCCAGGCGCCAGACGAGCAACTGGTCGTTCTTGTCTGCCAGCAGCAGGCACAGTACTTGTTCAGGCAAGGCGAAGTGCAGCACGGTGTTGCCGCGCTGGTCGATGCGGGCCGAGGGATGGTCGTGGCGGCACAGGTTGGTCAGCGTAAATTGCTCCCGTCCCGCCAGGTACGGACATTGCTGGTCGGGCGGCGTGCTGTTCCAGTACGCGAAATCGAAGTCTTCCGGCAGGGCAGGGACTTCGTCGGTATCCCATTTTTCCTTGACGACGATACTGCCGGCCAGCGCGCGGCGCGGCAGCCAGCCACGGCCGATAACGGCCAGCCCCGCCGGCGCCGGCAAGTCCTTGCCGCCGGCGCCTTGCCAGAACTGGGCGGCCGTACACGGCTGCGATGGCGGTGTGATGCGGGGTGCGGGCACCGCATCGATCTGTTTCACGTCCAGGTACCAGTGCCGCGCAAAACCCCGTCCCAGCGGATTGGCCTGGCAAGAGTCGTGCTTCGCCGCGTTGCAGTCATCGGCCTCGATGCGGCATTGGCCGCCATATGCGTAGGCGTAGTGCAGCGGCAGTTGCAGGAACGCTTCCGGTGTGGATAGCTGCCACGGATTGGGCCGCAGCAAGCCCACGGTGGCGATGCGGGCGCAGCCTTGCGCCAGGCGCGTGAGGACGGTTTTCTTGCGGAAGGCGCGCTCGCCGCATACTTGCAGGGTCTTGTCGATCAGGGTTTTCTTTTCCGATCGCACCTTCAGGTTGACGAGAAATTGCGGCATCGCCTGGCCGCGCGGCGCATGCGCCACGCCATTGACGATCACGTCGCAGCGCGGTTTATAGGGCGCGAAATCGCTTTCCTGCACCGTGCCCGCCAGCGTGTCGCCGTCCAGGTGCCGGTCCTCCGTGGCCAGCGGCGACTGGCGCGCCATGGGCAGCAGGCTGGCCAGGCCGTCCGCGCCGCAGGGACCCAAGGTGTAACCCATGCGCGCTACCACCACATGAAAGGCCTCGCCAAACTGGTCGACCATGTCGAACTGGCTGGCCGCGTGCGGCGTGCGGTTGTCGAAGAGCAGGTTGGGGATGTTGAAATGGGCTGTGCCGGCGTCGTTCATCGTCAGCCCGGATTGTTGTCGATGTCGTCGCCATGGATCTGCACCTTCGACCTGCCGCGGATGATGATTTCATCGGCAACCAGTTCGATGCGCCCCGGCGTGATGGTGATGCTGGATGTGCCTACCGTCATCGTGTGCGAATCGGTGGCCGTGAGCGTGCTGTCGGCCCCGACGATGACGCTTTTCGTCAGGCCGACTTGCTCGGCCTGCGCCAGCACCACGGTGGTGTTCATGGCGCCGATGACGGTGGTCTGGTAGGCGGCGCCGATGGTCAGCACCTTGGCCAGGCCGATCGTTTCGTCCTTGGCCAGGGTCACCCGTTCCGAACGGTGGCCGTCAATTTGCACCTGCTCGTTGCCGCCCACATGTTCGCGGCGGTTGTCGCCGATGTCGATGTGTTCGTCATGGTCGACGCGCTCACGGCGGTTGTTGTGTACGGTGATGTCTTCATCGTGGTCCACTGTTTCCGTGCGGTCGCGCTTGACGTGCACCGTTTCATCGCGGTCGATGGTTTTGCGCCGGTCATTGCCGACCCAGTGCGACTCGTCGTGCTCGACTTCGATGCGCTGGTCTTTTTCCGCATGCAGCCATAGCTCTTCCGCATCCTTGCGGTCTTCGAAGCGCAGGGCATTGGCGTGCGCGGAGGAACCTTTTTTTGAGGAGCGGCTCAGCATGCCGCTTTGCGTCTTGTTGGCCGGTAGCTCCCATGGCGGCATATTGCGCGCGTTGTAGACGCAGCCGATGATGATGGGCATGGCGACGTTACCGTCGAGAAATTGCACGGCCACTTCCATGCCCACCCGGGGCAGGCTGATGTGGCCGAAATTCGGCCCGGCCCAGTTCGATATCACTCTTATCCATGGCGAACTTTTGTCGTCGAAGGTGCCCAGGCGGTCCCAGTGGAATTGCACCTTCACCCGACCATAACCGTCCGTATGGATTTCCTCGCCGGGCGGCCCGACGACGGTGGCCGTCTGCACGCCGTAGATCTTCGGTTCGCGGCTATGAAAATTGCGGCCGGGGCGCCAGGGAGTGGCGCGCGGGATGCACGTAAATGTGTTGCTGTAGTGCGAGGTGGCGCCGTGCCCTTGCTGATAGTTATTGCTGGCGTAGTGGTGCACGGACAGGATCAGGTATTCGCCAGCTGCGCTGTCGAAATGCCCGTCCAGGGTGAACCAGCGTCCCGGCTGCGCCGTGCGGTCATTGCCCTGCGCCTCGAACAGCTGGCCCTGTGCGTCAACCTCTTCCATGCGGCGCTGGGCCAGGGCTTCGCCATCGTCGATGTTTTTAAAACCGTAGCTGCCCGTGTTTTCATACACTTCCAGGGACGGCACGGCGCCTTGCCGGTTCAGCGAGTCGCGGCTGGCGCGGGCGCTGCGCGGATTCTTGAAGTTGAAACTGGCCACCGTCATCTGGGCTGGGGCCATGCGCCGCACCGTGCGCCATTGATGCACGCCATCGTCCTCCAGGGAACCGGCCTGGTGCTGGAAGGGCATGGCGCTCGATTCTCCATCGATGGGCTTGCCGGTAGTGCTGTCGTCGTCCAGCCACAAGGTGTGGCCGTCAAGGCGGTGTTCGTAGCGGTAGTGCCAGCCCAGCTGTTCCCAATGGCGGTGCAGCAGGTTGTGGTCGCTTTCGTTGTGCTGGCACGTGTAGGTGATGGCGGGATCCAGGCCGCTGGCGGCCAGCTTATAGTCGCGCATCAGGTAGTCATCGAAGACCTTGTCCGTCAGCGCAGCCACCGTCAAGCCGTGGAAGGCGACATTGTTTTGCCGCAAGTGCAGGTGCGACAGCCAGGGCTCCAGCACCATTTCATAGAAGGCGAAGCCGCCGTCCGTGCGCAGGAAGCGGAACTCGAACACGTAACCATTGAAGTAGCGCAAGCTGCCGTCTTCGCGCACCAGTTCGATGGTCACCATCTTGCCCATCACCTTGTCGAGCGCGATGGCGGCGTTGTCGGACAGTGCTTCCACCACATAGGAAAAGTCGCGCGACAGGCTTTCGCTGGCGGCCAGGCTGTTGGCCAGGAACTGGATGCCGGCGGGGCCGTCGCCATGCGGAAAGTACAGGCGCAGCAGGCGCTGGCCCTGCATGTCGCCCGTTAATGCCGTCCATGCCGCTGTCGTATCGGGGAACTGGCTCATCGCGCATCGCTTCACGGTAGGAATCGTTGAGCGACTGTAGCAATAGCGAACACAAGCGTTTTGCGCCGCCGCAAGGTTCAATCTTTGAGTGAGGGCATCAATTGCATTTCGTAATGCATGTCGTCGCGGTCGCGCGGTGATGCTGCATCGCCGAGGAAACTGTTGCAGCCGAGTCCGCCTTGTGGCGCGGTCGTCAATGCCAGTCCCCGCACCTCGCTGGCGCGCAACACCAGTACGATCTCGTAGCGCACGAGCGGCTGGCCGAACAGCATCAGCATGTGCCGCAGCGCTTCGCTGCCAGGGGCGCGCGGCAGGAAGCTGGCGTGCTGCTGCGCCGTGAGCGGACCGAGGCGCAGGCGTACGGCCAGGTCGGGGCGGCGGCAGCGCTCGCCGATGGTGGCGCGCTGGCCCAGCACGGCATTGGCCATGCCCAGCGCCGTTTGTTCGCGCGGCGCCAGCACGTCCATGCCCCCCGTCGCTTCGTCGATGTGACAGGGCACGCCAAAGTGGTCGGCAAGGATGCGCGCCATGACGATGGAGGAGATGTTGCGTTGCTGCAGCAAGCCGCTGTACAGGCCGGTCGCCGCCTGGTATTGGTCCTGGCCCTGGCCCGGCTGGCACGCGGCCAGGGCCAGCAGGCGCGACAGGAAGGCGCCGCTGTGGCCGGCCTGCTCGATGCGGTACTTTTGCCACGCCTGGTAAAACAGGGTGACGGCACGGCTGGAAAACAGATCGAGAAAAGCGCGCGCGCTGGTGTCGCGCTCGCCATGCTGGTGCGCGGCGATGCGTTCCGAATAGTGGCTGGGCAAGCTGCCCTGGCCGCCCAGCAAGCCCATGAAGGCGGGCGTGAGGTGGATATGTTGTAACTGACCCGACAGCAGCGCTTGCAGCAAGGCATCGGCATCAGCGATGCCGTTTGTCGTGAGCGCCTCGATCTGGCTGGCGGGAAAGCGCAGCGAGATGCTGTTGTCGAAGCGCATGATCTTTGCCAGCGCCGCGTGCTCATCGATGCCGTGTTCGGCCAGCCACGCCAGCAGCAGGCGTAGCGCCTGGAAGCACTCGAAGCGCTGCGGCGCGTCGAGCAATTGCTGGATCACGCTGGGGTGGCGTCGGCGCTGCGTTCCGGGCATCGTATGAGTTCCTCGCCGCTGCGCTTGGACAGCAGCGTCAGTTGGCTAAAGCAGTTGAGCTGGCTGTTCAGGGCGAAGTAGCGCTGCAGCACCTGGGCGAAAATATAGATGCTGCTGCCGACGAAGGCTTGCTCGTCGATGCCCAGGCGGATGGCGATGCCGGGCATCAAGGTGGGAAACGGCACGGTCGGCATCCACGCGCGCGTGCTGCCGTGCTCCAGCGTAACGATGCCCTGGATCAGGCGCTGCGTGGTGGGCGAACGGGGCAGGTCGTACAGGCTGAGCATTTTCTGGAATTCGCCAAGGCCCGCTTGCGTCAGGCTGGCGTAATTGAGCGACAGGTGCGTAATGAGGCGCCAGTGCGTGTCCGCCAGGAAGCGCATGCTGGGCGTGGGCTTGCGCAGGAAGCGCGCGGGGATGCCGTCGGGCACGTCTTCGGCTAGCAGGTCGCCGCCGGGCAAGCCGTAGTGCAACTGCGTGGGCAAGTCGCGGTTGCTGCACAGCAGTTGCGTCGAGACGGTGGCGCAGGCCGCGCTGTCCGGGGAAAACTGCGGGTCGATCAGGCTCAACCGTATTTCATGGCCGGGGCTGATGGCCGCCACGGCTTCGTCGCGGCGCGCCAGCCAGTATTGTCCATGCTCGGCTTGCGCGCCTTGCAGCGAGGCATACAGCGGCATAAAGGTGCTCAGGCGCTCGCCGGCCTCGTCCTTGCGCACCACGGTGACGGCCTCGATGCTGTGAACGTCATAGGCAAACGCATGCGTGGCATCGGCCAGCAGCGCATAGTCGGGCTCCGTATGCGTGAGGCGGATCGGCACGCCGGACTTGGCAAACAGGTTGACGACGGGCGTACATCCCAGCAAGAGGTTGTCGCGGCTGGCGCCGGACAAGAGCCGTGCTTCGTGGCTGTCGCTGCGCACGCCCTTGAGGGGCAGGTGCAGGGTGAACTGGCGGCACTGTTTCGGCAGCAGGGCCGCCAGCCGGGACCAGGCGATATCGATGAAATGGAATTTTTCCGGAAAGGCGAAATACTCGGTCAGCAGGCGCAGGGCCGGGTGGGAACGGGCGGAAATGGGGATCAGCGCGTCGTCGTCCGCATAGCCGGCCGGCGCCAGCAAGGTGCCGTCAACGGCCAGCCACGGGCTGTGGTCATCCAGCGCCACGTATGCGCCCGTGCCGCGCAGGAACAGGGCGTCGAGCAGGGCCGCGCGCACGGACGGTTCGCCATCGGCAAACAGGCGCAGGCTGGCAAAGCCGGTCTGGTCCAGGTGGTAATTATCACTGCTGCTGGTGAACTGCATGCTGAGCAAGGCGCTGGCGCCGTCGGGCAGACGCAGGCCGGGCGGCGCGTCGATGATGGCTGAAAAATGCAGGCGAGAAATGGCCAGCGGCGCCAGGGTCACGTCATACGCGCTGGTGAATTTGCAGGCCACGCCTTGCACCGGCTGCGAGCGCAGCACCGTACCGCGCGCAATATGCACAAGCTGGGCCAGCTGGCCGCCGCCCGGCGCTTCGTCGGCAGCGATGCGCACGATGGAGCACGAAGGAAACGGCCGCAGATAGTGCGGGTACAGGGTGTCGAGCAGGGAATGCGTAAATTGCGGATAGGCGTCGTCGAGGCGCTTGGCGACCCTGGCAGTGAGCAGGGCAACGGACTGGATCAGGCGTTCGACATGCGGATCTTCGCAGGTGTCGCCGGCGATCAGCAGGCGCCCGGCCGCTTTCGGATAGCGGCTGGAAAACTCGCGCGTGTACTGGCGAAACAAGCCCAGCTCACGCTCGTAATACGGCAGCAGTTGTTCCACGGTCGCGCTCTCCGCCAGCTGGAAAGCTTCATGCTGGCATCAGGCGCGACCGTGGATGTTGATGCGTGACAATGATTCTTAGAAATGGTACTCCGCGCGTATCATCGGCGTCTTCGCCGTCTGGCCCACATTGCCCGTGGTGGCGGGCGAGTTGCCGAACTTGTTCTTCCAGTACTGGTATTCCAGGCCCACGCGGAAAGTATTCTTGGCGCTGCCGAGGGCTGCGCCCACGTCGTACATCACTTGCATGTCGATATTCGTTTCCACCGCCGTCTTGCGTCCCACTTCATCGTTGCCTTTGGAGTCGATGAGGTTAAAGAAGCCTTCGAACGAGAACAGTGGCGACAGGGGAATGCCCCAGGCACCCGTCAGCATGGCATGCGTTTTAAACGTGTAGCGGCCCGTCACTTGCGAGATGGGCGGGAAGGCGCCGCTGGGGGCATTGCTTTCACGCAGCAACAGCAGGCTGGTGTTGAAGAAGCCGGGCACGTCCCACATCAGCGTCGGGCCGGCCACCAGCATGCGCTTGCGCGAGTTGTAGCCGACGTCATTTTTCGTGTTGACGTCGAAGCCCAGGGTGACGCCGACGCCGCGCACGGGGCCGAACTTGATGTCGCTGCCGCGCACCTTGCCGATGTCGATGGTGTTGCGGTACACCAGATACGCCTCTTGCGCGCCGGAAGTCTTGCCCAGCGCGCCAGGGTCCTTGCTGTCGGACATGAGGAAATCGAGGTTGACGAAGTTGCTGCCGTATTTGTAGCCGCTGGCGTGCGTGATGGCAAAGATGTTTTTCTTGATGTCATCGGGATTGAAGGGCTCGCGGTAGTCACTGCCGGCGCGCCAGCTCAGCGCGGTATCGCTCCATTCGGCAGCCTGGGCGGTCGCTCCCAGGCCCAGGGTCGTGGCAAGGCACAGGCAAGGCAACAGACACGGTAAGATTTTTGGCACTTTCGGCTCCTGATGGCGGTGTTGGAAAACGGGTACAAAGGATGGCGGGGCGCGTAGGGCGCATGATGCGCTGCGTTGCCGCAGAATGCGCGCCGTTCAATCCATGATGCGAGAGGCGCGGCGTCAGATAATATGCAGTATTTACATACCTACTATCATTTCTTGCATATAATCATCGCATCTTCCAGCCCTTGTGGGGCAAGGCGGGGGCTGCAAAGCAGCTAATTTTTTCAAAATTGTATACAGGTGTTGTTTTTTTGTAGAAATAGAAACGGACTGCCAAACGCCAGCCCCCAAGCATCCGCGGATGCCGATACGATAGCTATCGCGATGGCGTGATGCCGCACCGATCGATAGACGGACAACTTAGCGAGGCACGAAAAAAACAATGACGGCACGTCTGGAATTACACGACATCAGCAAGCGCTATCCGTCCGTGGTGGCCAATGACGGCATCCACCTGACCGTGGCGCCCGGACAAATTCACGCCGTGCTCGGCGAAAACGGTGCCGGCAAATCGACCTTGATGAAAATCATCTATGGCGCCGTGCAACCCGATGGCGGGCGCATCCTGTGGAATGGCCGCGAGGTCGAGATCGCCAACCCGTCGGCCGCGCGCGCGCTGGGCATCGCCATGGTGTTCCAGCACTTTTCCCTGTTCGATACATTGACCGTGACGGAAAACATCGCCCTCGGTTTGCCCGCCGGCACCAACATGGCGGAACTGGCGCAGCGCATCGAAGACACGGCGCGCCAGTACGGCCTGGACCTGGAACCGCAGCGCCACGTGCACACGCTTTCCGTCGGCGAATGCCAGCGCGTGGAAATCGTGCGCGCCCTGCTGGCCAAGCCGCAACTGTTGATCCTCGATGAACCGACGTCCGTGCTGACGCCGGGCGCCGTGGAGAAACTGTTTACGACCTTGCGCCAGCTGGCGGCCGAAGGCTGCAGCATCCTGTACATCAGCCATAAGCTCGACGAAATCCGCGCCCTGTGCCATACCTGCACGGTGGTGCGCGCCGGCAAGAATGCGGGCGTGTGCGACCCCACTCAGGAATCAGCGGCCAGCCTGTCGCGCATGATGATCGGCGCCGAGCCGCCCGCCGTCACGCGCGTGGCGCGCACGCCCGGTGCCGTCATGCTGAGCGTGCGGCAGCTGGAGTTGCCGAAGAGCCACCCGTTTGCCACGCAGTTGACGGACATCAATTTCGACGTGCGCGCGGGCGAAATCGTCGGCATCGCGGGCGTGTCCGGCAATGGCCAGCAGGAATTGCTCGCTGCCCTGTCGGGCGAGGACATGCGCGCGGCCCCCGCCAGCATCGTGCTGAACGGCACGCCGGCGGGACGCTTGCCGCCGGGACGCCGGCGCGCCCTGGGCTTCGGCTTCGTGCCGGAGGAGCGGTTGGGGCGCGGTGCCGTGCCCGACATGGGGCTGGCCGACAACGTGTTGCTCAGCTTGCAGACCCCCGCCACCATCCGCCACGGCTTCGTGCTCCATCACGTCATCGCGCAGCGGGCGGCCGCCATCATCGAGCGCTTCCAGGTGAAGGCGGGCGGGCCGCAAGCGCTGGCGCGCAGCTTGTCTGGAGGAAATTTGCAGAAATACATAGTCGGCCGTGAAGTCATGCGCGAGCCCACCGTGCTGGTGGTGGCGCAGCCGACCTGGGGCGTGGACGTGGGCGCGGCCGCGCAAATCCGCGCCGAATTGCTGGCGCTGCGCGACGCCGGTTGCGCCTTGCTCATCGTGTCGGAGGAGCTCGACGAATTGTTCGAGATCAGCGACCGCTTGCTGGTGATGGCGAAAGGAAAAATTTCACCGTCGCTCAAGGTGGGCGAGGCCAGCGTAGATCTCGTTGGGCAATGGATGAGCGGGCTGTGGCCGCAGGAGGTAGTCCATGGCTAAGTTCGCCTTGCGTCTGGAAGCCCGTCCTACACCATCGCGGCTGATGTCCTGGCTGTCGCCCGTGCTGGCCGTGCTGCTCACCGTGCTGTGCGGCGCTTTGCTGTTTCTTGCGCTGGGACACGATCCGCTGGCGGGACTGGCCGTCTTCTTCGTGGAACCCTTGCGCGACGCGCATGGCTGGTCCGAGCTGGGCATCAAGGTGGCGCCGCTGCTGTTGATCGCCGTGGGCCTGGCCATCTGCTTTCGCGCCAACATCTATAACATCGGCGCGGAAGGGCAACTGACCCTGGGCGCCATCTGCGGCGGCGCGGCGGCCCTGTACCTCGATGATGGCGTGGGCGGCGCGACCGTCATCGGCGTGTCCCTGCTGGCCGGTATGCTGGGCGGCATGGCGTGGGCAGGCCTGGTGGCGTGGCTGCGCGACCGCTACAACGCCAGCGAAATCCTCGTCTCGCTGATGCTGGTCTACATCGCCCAATTGCTGCTCAGCTATCTCGTGTATGGCGTGCTGCGCGACCCGGAAGGCTTCAATTTTCCGCAATCGAAACTGCTGTCCGATGGCTTGCTGTTGCCGATGGTCATCAGCGACACGCGCTTGCATGTGGGCATCATCTTCGCCTTGCTGGCCTCGCTGGGCGGCTGGCTGTATTTGTCGCGCAGTATTTCGGGTTTTCGCCTGCGCGTGGGCGGCATGGCGCCGGCCGCCGCGCGCTATGCGGGTTTTTCTTCGCGCAAGACCTTGTGGTCGTCCCTGCTGATCTGCGGCGCCCTGTCGGGCCTGGCGGGCGCCTGCGAAGTGCTGGGGCCGATGGGGCAGCTCACGCCCACGGTGTCGCCCGGCTACGGCTTTGCCGCCATCATCGTCGCTTTCGTCGGGCGCTTGCATCCGGTGGGCGTGATTTTTTCCAGCTTCGTCATGGCCCTGTTCTATATCGGCGGCGAACTGGCGCAATCGCGCCTGGGTCTGCCCAGCGCGATCACGGGCGTGTTCCAGGGCATCTTGCTGTTTGCCTTGCTCGCTTGCGACGTGCTGATCCAATACAAATTGCGCTGGAGAAAACATGGATAACCTGGCCCTGACGATAGCGCCCTTGATCGCCGCCAGCATCAATGCGGGCACGCCGCTGATGCTCGCCGCCCTCGGTTTATTGGTGAATGAAAAGGCGGGCGTGGTGAACCTGGGCGCGGAAGGCATGATGCTGGTGTCGGCCATCACGGGCTTTGCCGTGGCCGTCAACACGGGCAGCCCCACCCTGGGCTTCCTGGCGGGGGCGGGCGCCAGCATGGTGCTGTCCGGCTTCTTTGCCTGGCTGACCGTGTGGCTGGGCACGAACCAGTACGCGACGGGCCTGGCTTTATCGCTGTTCGGCGCGGGCGCGTCCACGTATATCGGCTTGAAGTATGTGGGCAACAGCTTGCAGAACGGCCGCTTTGGCATCCCGTTCCTGGAAGACATTCCCGTGCTGGGCCCGGCCCTGTTCCGCCAGCATCCGATGGTGTATCTGTCGCTGCTGCTGTGCCTGGCCATCGCCTGGTTTTTGTACCGCACGCGGGCGGGACTGGTGCTGCGCGCCGTGGGCGAGTCGCCCGCGTCCGCGCATGCGCTCGGCTACCCCGTGCGGCGCATCCGCCTGGCGGCCGTGCTGTTCGGCGGCGCCTGCTGCGGCCTGGCCGGCGCCTTCTTGTCGCTCGTGTACACGCCGCTGTGGGTCGAGGGCATGGTGGCGGGGCGCGGATGGATCGCGCTGGCGCTGACCACGTTTGCCACCTGGCGCCCGGCGCGCGTGGTGGGCGGCGCCTATCTGTTTGGCGGCATCACGATTCTGACCTTCCATGCGCAGGCGCTGGGCGTGCCGATTGCCTCGCAGCTGCTGTCGATGCTGCCATATCTGGCGGCCATCGTCGTGCTCGTGCTCATTTCCAGCAATGCCAATTACATCAAGCTCAACATGCCCGCTTCGCTGGGGAAAAATTTCAATCCCGGAAATTAATCACTCACCACAAGGAAAACCATGTCCAAGAAATTACTGTGCGCCGCCGTTTGCGGTGCCACGCTGATGTCCTCCATGCCTGCCATGGCCGCCGCGCCCGCCGCCGCTCCATTGAACGTCGGTTTTGTTTACATCAGCCCCATCGGCGACGCGGGCTGGACCACCCAGCATGACCAGGCGCGCAAGGAAATGGAAAAGGCGCTGGGCAACAAGATCACCACCAAGTTTGTGGAAAACGTGCCGGAGAGCGCCGATGCCGAGCGCGTGATCCGCGACCTGGCGCAAACGGGCAGCAAGCTGGTCATCACGACTTCGTTCGGTTACATGAATCCCACCTTGAAAGTGGCGAAGCAATTTCCTAATGTGAAGTTCATCCACCTGACTGGCTACAAGACGGCCGTCAACGTGGCCAACACGAATGCCCGTTTCTACGAGGGCCGCTACCTGGCCGGCGTGTTGGCAGGCAAGATGAGCAAAACGCATGTGGCCGGTTACGTGGCGGCGTTCCCCATCCCGGAAGTGTTGCAGGGCGTTAACGCCTTCACGCGCGGCATGCGCAGCGTCGACCCGAAGGCGGAAGTGAAAGTGGTGTGGGTCAATAGCTGGTTCGACCCGGGCAAGGAGCGCGACGCGGCCATTACCCTGATCGGCCAGGGCGCCGACGTGGTCACCCACCACACGGACTCGACCGCCGTGGTGCAGGCGGCGGAAGAGAAGGGCAAGTATGCGATCGCCTACCACTCGGACATGAAAAAGTACGGACCGAAGGCGCAGCTGGCCGCCGTCACCCACCATTGGGGCGAGTACTATACGAAGCAGGCGCAAGCTGTGCTGGACGGTACGTGGAAGTCCAGCAGCACCTGGGGCGGCATCAAGGATGGCATGGTCAAGCTGGAAGGCATCAACGCCGCCGTGCCTGCGGACGTGAAACAGTTTGTATTGGCGCGTGAGAAAGACTTGGTTGCTGGTAAGCTCAATCCTTTCAGCGCGCCGATCAAGGATAACGATGGCAAGGTGCGCCTGGACAAAGGCGTGCTGGACGATGCGGCGCTGACGAAGATGGATTATTTTGTCGAAGGCGTGGCAGGGAAAGTTTCCGGAAAGTAATAGGTTTGAGTTTGAACTTGCTGTAATATTGCCGGAAACGGGAGCAGGGCCGGGGATACATGCGCATTCCCGGCCCCTCCATAGAGCAGAGCCTGTATAGGCCCGTACCGGAGATCGACCCATGGACAGACTGGAAGTATTCAAGATTATCGCGCTGCAAGCGAGCAAGGGCGAGCTGACGTTCCCCGCCAACGTCAAGGCCACCTTGAAGCTGCAGGAAGCGCTGGACGACCCCGATTGCCATATCGAAGCGGCCGCCCGCATGGTCATGGCCGAGCCGCTGCTGTCGGCGCGGGTCGTGGCCTTGGCCAACTCGGCCGCCTACAACCGTTCCGGCAATGAAATCGCCAATGTGCGCGCAGCCGTTTCGCGGCTGGGCTTTGCCACCTTGAAATCGATGGTGGCGTCCGTCATCGTGCGCCAGCTGGGCAGCCAGATTACCGACCCGCAATTGCGCGCCAAGGGGGCCAGACTGTGGGAGCACACGGCCCACGTGGCGGCACTGAGCCAGGTCATCGCGCGCAAAGTCACGCACGTGGACGTGGAAACGGCCATGTTCGCCGCCATCGTGCACGAGGTGGGCGGCTTTTATCTGCTGTCGCGCGCCGAGGAATATCCTGGCTTGCTCGACGACAACACGGAAGACTGGATCGAATACGGCGAAAAACTGATCGGCCGCGGCGTGCTGCGCCAGCTGCAAGTACCGGACATGGTCTTGCAGGCCGTGGAAGGTATGTGGCACGGCGGCAGCCCGTTCCCGCCCCGCACCTTGGGCGCGACCCTGGTGCTGGCCAACGATCTGTCACCCGTCGGCTCGCCCCTGCACCCGCCGGAAAGCGCCGAGCGGCGCCTGGCGGCGGCGAAGATCGACTTCGGGATAGGCGGCAGCACCCTGCACACGATACTCGAGGAATCGGCCGAAGAGATCGAATCGCTGGCGGCGGCCCTGCTGGTCTGACGCTTCCCCATCGTCTATCCCCGCCTTTGCCGCGGGGATTTTTTTCGTCCGCATTTTGCTGCGCCTGCCCCATGGCATACAATCGCCGGCCCGGTTATCCGCCGGACTGACTGTCTCCTCTTACCCAAAGGATCTTATGCAGAAGCTGTTTTCTTCCCTGACCTTGACTGCGCTGGCGTTTTCCGCGCACGCCGCTACCGGTTTGCCCGTGGTACAGGAAGCGCCCCTGCGCGCCCACCTGGCCTTCCTGTCCAACGATTTGCTGGAAGGCAGGGGCACGGGCCAACGGGGCGCCGACCTGACGGTGGCCTACCTGGAAACCCAGGCGCAGATGGCCGGTTTGCGTCCCGTGCGCGGCAACAGCTACCGCCAGAGCGTGCAGATCGCCGGCGTGAAGTCGCTGCCTGCCGAGAGCAGCCTGCAGGCGCTGGCCGGCGGTAAAACCGTGCCGCTGGCGTTTGGTCCGGACTGGGTCTGGGCCACGGGCGACTCCGTTGCCGCGCACACCTTCGATGCGCCGCTGGTCTTCGTCGGCTACGGCATCACGGCGCCGGAAGAGGGCTGGAACGATTTCAAGGGGACCGATGTCAAAAACAAGATCGTCGTCATGATGGTCAACGACCCGCAGCCGACCGCTGGCGATCCGAATCGCTTTGCCGGCAAGGCGCTGACCTATTACGGCCGCTGGACGTATAAATTCGAGGAAGCCAAACGCCAGGGCGCCGCTGGCGTCTTGCTGATCCACACGAAACCGTCGGCCTCGTACGACTGGAGCGTGGTACAGAACAGCTGGAGCGGCAGCGAACGCTTCCAGTTGGCGGACCGCACTGTCGGCACTCCCCTGCAGGGCTGGATCGCGGAAGACGCGGCGCGCCGCCTGTTTGCGGCCGGTGGGCAAGACCTGGACGCCTTGCGCGCGCAAGCGGAAAGCAAGGACTTCAAGGCCGTCGCATTGAATGCCAAGTTGTCGGGCGACATGAAGTCCATCGTGCGCAAGGTGGAACAGTTCAATATCGCCGGCATGGTGCCGGGCACGGACCCGACACTGAAAGAGGAAGCCGTCATCTACAGCGGCCACTGGGACCACCTGGGCAAGCAAGGCGAGGGTGACGAAAAAGCGGGAGATACGATCTACAACGGCGCCGTCGACAACGCCTCGGGCACGGCCGGCCTGCTGGCCATGGCGCAGGAAGCCGTGAAAAAGCCGGCCAAGCGCACGCAGATCTTCCTGTGGGTGGCGGCTGAAGAGCAGGGTTTATTGGGCAGCGCCGCGTATGCGGCCGACCCGCTGTGGCCCCTGAACAAGACGGCGGCCGCGCTGAATCTCGATAGCCTGAACTTCGTCGGTGCCACGCACGACATCGGCGCGCAGGGCAGCGAGCGCACGGAACTGGGCGCCATGGCGGCGGCAACTGCCAAAGCCATGGGCATGCATATTGCCCAGGCGCGTCCCGACCTGGCCGGCGGCTATTTCCGCAGCGACCATTTCAGCTTTGCCAAGGCGGGCGTGCCCGCGTTTTCCATCAATGGAGGACGCGAGTACGTCAAGGATGTGGCAGAGTCGAAAGCCAAGGCGGCTGCCTATGGCCCCCGCTACCATCAAGTCACCGATGAGTACGATGCCAGCTGGGATTTGTCCGGCATGACGCAGCAGGCGCAATTTACCTTGAACCTGGGGCAAGCCGTGGCCAACGCGGCGAAAATGCCGGCCTGGAAGGCGGGCGATGCGTTTGGCAAGGCGCGCGAGCAGGCCGGCGCCAAGTCAGCCATGTAAACCAGGCACGGCCAGATCGTCGCCAGGTCGCTTAGCCGGCGACCTGGATGACGACCTTGCCGAAGGCGCCGCGCGACAGGTGCTCATAGGCTTGCACTGCTTCCTCGAACGCATACACATGCTCGATCACGGGCTTGATGTTGTGCTTGTCCAGGAACGGGTTCATGCGGTCGAACGAGGTGCGCGGCGCCACGGCGATGCCGCGTATCGTTGTCTGGCGGAAGATGAGCGGCATCAGTTTCAGCGCCGTGGTCTGTCCCGTCAGGAAACCGACCTGCGCGATCACTCCAGCCGCCTTGGTGGCGGCAACGGACTGGTTCAGGCCATCGCCGCCGGCCACGTCGATGGTGATGTCGACGCCTTTGCCGTCCGTCAATTCCAGCACCTTCTGTTCCCATTGCGGAAACGTCCGATAGTTGATGCCGTCCGTGACGCCCAGCGCCTTGATCCTGGCCAGGTTGGCATCGCTGCTGG
Organism: Janthinobacterium sp. 64; assembly: GCF_002813325.1. Taxonomy (NCBI): domain Bacteria; kingdom Pseudomonadati; phylum Pseudomonadota; class Betaproteobacteria; order Burkholderiales; family Oxalobacteraceae; genus Janthinobacterium; species Janthinobacterium sp. 64. The sequence goes on from NZ_PHUG01000001.1 coordinate 5,045,923, forward strand.
AGGTGGCGATGACGCGCGCGCCGTGCGCCAGGGCGATCTGCGCGGCAAAGATCGACACGCCGCCCGTGCCTTGCACCAGCACTGTCTGGCCCGGCTGTAAGTTGCCCACATCCATCAGCGTATACCAGGCGGTGAGGGCGGCGATGGGCAGCGTGGCTGCCTCGGCGTCGCTCATCATGTCCGGCGCCCGGACGGCGCTGTCTTCATGGATGATCATGAATTCGGCCAAGCCGCCCGGCAACGGCGAACCGAAGCAATAGTCGGGTTCGTTGGGGCCTGGCGGGCCGTCGATCCAGCGCGAATACAAATGCGAATTGACGCGCTCGCCCACCTTGAAACGGCTCACGCCGGCGCCCACGGCTACCACCACGCCGGCGGCGTCGGAAACGGGAATCAGGGGTTTCGGCACCATGTGCGGCTCGTAGATGCCGTCGACAATCGCCTTGTCGCGGAAATTGAGCGAAACGGCGCCCACCTTCACCAGCAACTCGCCCGCCTGCGGCACGGGTGTCGGCACCTCTGCCATCTTCAAATTGTTCAAGCCGAAATCCTGTAACAGCCATGCTTTCATATTCTTCTCCAGTGAGCCATGCCGGGCAAGTGCCAGGCCGTGCAACGATGGAGACAGTGTAATTGCATCCTCTGGCGAGAGTTAGGGGGTAAAAAGACGGGCACTGCATCCTGTCATTCCAGAATTGACTATACTGTGCACGATTGCATTCAACACTTTTGGAATGGCGGTGACATGGAAGATCGTTTTGCAGGCATCCGCGAGTTTGTCGCGGCCGTCGACGGCGGCAGTTTCACGGCGGCGGCGCTGGTGCTGGGTGTGACCGGCTCGGCGGTCGGCAAGAGCCTTTCGCGGCTGGAAGCGCGCCTGGGCGTGCAACTGCTGCACCGCACGACGCGCCGCATCGACCTGACCACGGAAGGGGAAGCGTACCTGGGAAGTTGCCGGCGCGTGCTGGAAGAGCTGGAACAGTCCGAAGCTTGTCTGGCCACCGGCCACCAGCAGCCCGTCGGACGCCTGCGCATCGACTTGCCGACTACATTTGGCCGGCGCCACATCCTGCCAGCCCTGCTGGCGCTGGGTGAGCGCCATCCCCGGCTGGACCTGTCCGTTTCCCTGCGCGACAGGGCGGTGGACATGGTGGGCGAAGGCATCGATATCGCGGTGCGCATCGGTAGCCTGGGCAACCATGCGGATCTGGTGGCCCGTCGCCTGGGCGAGCAGCATCTGGTGATCTGCGCTTCGCCCGCGTATTTGCAGCGGCGCGGCACGCCCTTGACGCGCGCGGACCTGGCCAGCCATGCTTGCCTGGCCGGCTGGCGTCGTGGCAACCGGCCGGCATGGCTGTTAAGAAATGAATTGGGAGAAACCGCGCTGCAGGAAATCCATGCCCGGCATGAATTGGCCGATGGCGATGCCTTGCTGCAAGCTTGCGTGAGCGGCAGCGGCCTGGCGCAGCTGCCGACCTGGCTGGCAGGCGATGCCTTGCGTAGCGGCGCCTTGTTGCCCGTCTTGCCCGATATTGCCGGCGCCGCCATGCCCATCCACGTGCTGTGGCAGAAAACCTGGCATATGCCAACCAAGGTCAGGGTGACGGTCGATGAACTGTTGCGCCTGGCCGCGGCCGACAGCGCCGTCTTTTCTGCCGCTTAGATCAGGCTAGCCGCTCAAGGCGCCGCTGCGTGTGCCGATACTTGCTCCACACCAGCAGCATCAGCAAGGGCATGGCGCCGCCCACCATGCACAGGGCGGGCCAGCCGCCGGCGGCAAAGCTGGCGCTGGCCAGCGCCGAGCCAGCGGAGGCGCCGATGAAGCCGCCCGCGATGAACACGGTGGTGACCCTTGCCCGCGCATGCGGCGCCAGTTTATAGATGATGGACTGGTGCGTCACTTGCAAGCCCATCACGCCCATGTCCAGCAGGACGATACCGATCAGCAATAGCACGAGCGAGTGGGCGCCGAAGCCGATCAGGGCCCAGCCCGCGATCGAGGCGACGGCCAGCAGCCAGGTGGCCTGGCGCGCGTAGCCGCGGTCGGCCATGCGGCCAGCCGTGTTGGCGGCAAACGCGCCCGTGGCGCCGGCCAGGCCGAACAGGCCGATCTGCATTTCCGAATAGTGATACGGCGCGCCGCTGAGCAAGAAGGTCAGGCCCGTCCAGAACACGCTGAAAGTGCCCAGGCCCAGGCCCGAGAACAGGGCGCGCTGGCGCAGCAACGGTTCCTGGCGGATGATGTCGGCCAGGGAAGCCAGCAATTTTCCGTACTGCAGCTTGCCACGCGGCGCCTCGTTCGGCAGGATGCGGCGCAGCATGACGAGCAGGGCGGCCACGACGATGGCGGCCAGCACGTAGACGCTGCGCCAGCCGCCGCTGATCTGCGACACCGTGCCGGAGACGGTACGCGCCAGCAAGATGCCCAACAACAAGCCCGTCATGACGGTGCCCACCATGCGGCCCCGGCTGTGGTCGGGCGCATACGAAGCGACCATGGCCGTCACCACCATCAAGGCGCTGGATGTGATCCCCATCAAGACGCTGGCGATGGCAAAGACGATGATGTTCTGGCTGGTGGCGGCCAGCAGCAGGGCGGCTATCTTGGCGATCAGCATCCACGTCAGCAACTGGCGGCGGTTCAGCACGTCGCTGAGCGGCACCAGAAACACGATGCCCAGCACATAGCCGATCTGCGTGGCCGTGACCAGGTAGCCCGCTTGCGGCACGCTGACGCCAAACGAGGCGGCCAGCATGGAGGTGAGCGGCTGCACGTAATAGAGGCTGGCGACGAGCACGCCGGCGGACAGGGCAAACAACAGGATGCGGGTGGACGTCAGCAGGGTACTGGCGTCGACGGAGGACGGTGCGGATTTCATGCGCTTACAACTTTCTTGGAATGATGCTTTTGGATGGACATGATAGCGGGGCTGCGCATTTCTTGCCGGGCAGGCAAAAAAATCCCGGCGATCGTTGCCGACGGCCGGGAAAAGGGTATAGGGGGATATATACCGAGGGAGAGTTAAAACTTAAGCAGCGCGTGCCAGCTCCGCATGCACCTGCGCCGTGATTTCATACGAGCGCAGCCGGTGCTGGTGCTCGAAAATTTGCGAGGTGATCATCAGCTCGTCGGCGCCCGTTTCGGCGATGAAGGAAGCCATCTTTGCCTTGACGGTGTCCGGCGCGCCGATGGCCGTGCACGACAGGACGGAATCGAGCATGGCGCGTTCCTGCGGGCCCAGTTGCTCCAGGTAGCCGGGCACGGGCGGCTGCAAACGCGACGGGCGGCCCGTGCGCAGGTTGACGAAGGCCTGCTGCATCGACGTGGCGCGCAGGTGCGCCTCGGCATCCGTGTCGGCGGCGAACACATTAAAGCCCAGCATCACGTACGGTTTCGCCAATTGTTTGGACGGCTTGAAGTGTTCGCGGTAATACGCCACGGCTTGCAGCATCATTTGCGGCGCGAAATGCGAAGCGAACGCATACGGCAAGCCCAGGTGGGCGGCCAACTGGGCGCCGAACAGGCTCGACCCCAGTATCCACACGGGCACTTTCGCGCCCTTGCCGGGCACGGCCAGCACGCGCTGGCGCGGCTCGTCGGACATATAGTCGATCAATTCCAGCACGTCTTGCGGGAACTGCTCCGCGTCCGATTGCAGGTCGCGGCGCAGGGCGCGCGCCGTGGTCTGGTCAGAGCCGGGCGCGCGGCCCAGGCCCAGGTCGATGCGGCCCGGGTGCAGCGCTTCCAGCGTGCCGAACTGTTCCGCGATGACCAGCGGCGAATGGTTCGGCAGCATCACGCCACCCGCACCCACGCGGATGGTGGTCGTGCCGGCCGCCACATGGGCGATGACGACGGCCGTGGCGGCGCTGGCGATGCCGGGCATGCCGTGGTGTTCGGCCAGCCAGTAGCGGTTGTAGCCCCAGCGTTCGCCGTGCTGCGCCAGGTCCAGCGTGTTCTTGAACGACTGGCTGGCGTTGCTGCCTTCGGCGATGGGCGCGAGGTCGAGTATGGAAAATGGAATCATGGTAGCGATATCGGGACGTGGTGGAAAATCACAATGGACGATTTGTCTATCCCCTGACGACAATAGGGTCGGCCGTGAAAGCGGCAGGGATGACAGGCTGTGCACATGATAATGCGAATCGGGAATTTGCGTACTGATCGGTAAAAAACTCGTGCTGATCGGGGGCGGTACCGCTTGAACTGGAGAAATTGCCGTCGGCTTCGGAACTTTTCTTGCCAGTGCCAGTCTTAAGAAGTCGTGTCTTAAGATTGCGAAACATCATGTATTGCAAGCAACTCGTCAAGCCCGACGGCCGCCAGCTGACCCTCTACAGCCGGCGTCCCATCGTCGTCGCCGGTCTTGCACCGAGTCCTTTCCCGCTGCCGCAGCAAGCCAATCCGCACTTGCGCTGGCACCCCTTGCGCGGCGAGTGGGTGGCGTATGCGGCTTACCGCCAGGGCCGCACTTTCCTGCCACCGCCAGAGTACAACCCGCTGGCGCCCACGCGCGATCCCGACCATCCGACGGAATTGCCTGCCGGCGACTATGATATCGCCGTCTTCGACAACCGCTTTCCCACCCTGGCGCCGCATGCCCATGACCCGCCCGACCTGACGGTCGCCACGGCGCCCGCCAGCGGCCATTGCGAAGTGGTGGTGTTCGCCCAGGATGCCGGCGCTTCGCTCGGTACATTGCCTGTCAGCCACATTGCCTTGCTGCTGCAAGCATGGGCCGGACGCACGCAGGAGCTGGCCAGTCGGCCCGGCATCGCCTACGTGCTGCCGTTCGAAAACCGTGGCGCGGAAGTGGGCGTGACCCTGCACCATCCGCATGGCCAGATCTACGCCTATCCCTTTGTCCCGCCGGTGCCGGCGCGCATGCTGGCGCAGGAGCGCGCGTATTGTGCCGAGCATGGCCAGGCCTTGCTGGTGGACATGGCGCGGCGCGAAGCCGATGGCGGCACGCGCTTGCTGTATCTGGGACCGGAAGCCATCGCCTTTGTTCCCGCCTGCGCCCGCTACCCGTATGAAGCGTGGGTGATGCCGCGGCGGCAGACGGACAGTTTTACGGCTTTGTCGGCCGGGCAGCGCGAGGATCTCGCATGCGCGCTGAAAACCGTCTTGCTGAAATACGACGGCCTGTGGCAACGCGCCATGCCCTATCTGATGGCCTGGTACCAGGCGCCGCCGGACGGGTGCGCGCACCCGGAAACGCAGCTGCACGCGCAGTTCTATCCGCCGTATCGCACGCGCGAACGGCTCAAATACCTGGCTGGCACGGAGCTGGCCGCCGGCATGTACGCCATGGATGCCTTGCCCGAGGAATCGGCGCGGCAGTTGCAGCAAGTGCGCGTGGCATGGGAAATGGCAGGAGATATCGCATGAACTGGAATGTGGAACTGGAAATTGCACATAAGCTGGCGCAGATGCGCGGCTGGCTGGAACAGGAGCGCGCTGGCGTGCTGCGCTTGCGCGGTGTGGACTGGTTCGCCTGGGCCACGGCGGGCGCGTCGGGCAGCGCCAGCCACTCGGCCGAGTGCGGCTGTGCCGAGGTGCTCGTCACGCGCGATGCGGCCTACATCCTGACCGATGCGGCCGAGGCGCAGCGGCTGCGCCAGGAAGAGGTGCGCGGCAGCTGGACCTGGCAAGTGACGCCGTGGATGCAGCCGCGGATGGCCGAGCTGCGCGAACACTTCGTGCAGCATGCGGCAGGCGGGCGCTCCGTGCTGTGCGACCGGCCGGGCCTGCATGAACGCAGCCTGCCCGCCGCGCTGCGCGAAGAGCGCCTGCCCCTGCTGGCCGCGGAACAGGCGCGCTACCGCGAAGTGGGACGCCTGGCCGCCGCGGCCGCCAGCGAAGCGCTGCGCGCCGCGCGTCCTGGCTGGAGCGAGCAGGACCTGGCCGGCGCCTGCGCCCGCGCCCTGTGGTCGCGCGGTCTGCACGCCGTGTACGTGCTGGCGGCCGGTGCCGAGCGCTTCGAGCGCTACCGGCGCGCGCCACCGGCCGCGTCGCCGCTGGGCGAGCGGGCCGTGCTGGCGCTGTGCGCGCAAGCTTACGGCCTGTGCGCCAGTCTGAGCCGCCAGCGCCGCTTCGTTCCCGTCCCTCCCGCGCGCGACGGCATCGATGAAGCGGACGCGGCCATCCTGGCGCTGGAAGCGGTGGCGCTCGATGCCTGCGAAGTGGGCCACGCGCTGAGCATGGTGTATCACGCGCTCGACAGCGCCTATGCGTATGCGGGCCAGCCCGATACGGTGCATGAATACCGGCAGGGCGGCATCGCCGGCTACCGCTCGCCCGAAGTGGCGGCCGGCGCGCACACGGAAATCGCCCTGAAGGACGGCATGGCGCTGGCCTTCCATCCCAGCTTGCCCTGCAGCATGGTGGAAGACACTTTCCTGCTCAGCGGCGGGCGTCTGCACAACCTGACTTGCGACCCGGACTGGCCGGTCACTTCTGTGCAGGGAAGGCTGCGTCCGCTGACCCTGGAGTTGCCATGATCAGCCCCGACGCGTATTTTGGCGCCAGCCCCGTGGTGGAGGCGTCGGCGCCCGGCAGGGTCAACCTGCTGGGCGAGCATACGGACTACAACGATGGCTACATGCTGCCGTGCGCCACGCCGCAGCGCACGCGCGTGAGGCTGGCGCTGGCCGCCGACGGACACCACCAGTTCTATTCGGCAACCCTTGATCAGCTCGTGCATTTCGAGCAGCAGTGCGCCGCGCCGCCCGGCTTTGGCCGCTACCTGGAAGGCTGTATCCGCCTGCTTGAGGAGCGCGGCGTCGCCGTGCCCGCCGTGCGTGCCCACATCGATTCGGACGTGCCGCCGGGCGCCGGCCTGTCGAGCAGCGCAGCGCTGGAGATCGCCATGCTGCGAGCGCTGCGCCAGCTGCTGGGGCTGCAGATTGACGACGTGTCGCTGGCGCTGATGGGGCAGCAGGCGGAAGTCCGCTACGCGCAAGTCAATTGTGGCGTGATGGACCAGATGGCGTCGAGCCTGGCCGACGAGCGCCATATGCTGCTGCTCGATGCGCGTACCTTGCAGCATGAATTGCTCGACTTGCCCGGCGACAGCGAGGTGCTGGTCATCGACAGCGGCGTGGCGCGCACCCTGGCCGGCAGCAAGTACAACGAACGGCGCGCCGAATGCGAACAGGCGGCGCGCCTGCTGGGCGTGGCGGCGCTGCGCGACGTGCGCGCGCCGTCCATGGTGGACGGCTTGCCCGAGCCGTACCGCCGCCGCGCGCGCCATGTGGTCAGCGAAAACCTGCGCGTGCTGCAAGCGTGCGGCCAGCATGATCCCGTGCTCTTCGGCCAGTTGATGGCGCTGTCGCACGCCAGCCTGCGCGACGATTACGAGGTGTCGCTGCCGTTGCTCGATACGCTGGTGGCGCTGATGTCGGCACAGTCCGCCGTGTACGGCGCGCGCCTGACCGGTGCCGGTTTTGGCGGCGCTTGCGTGGCCCTGTGCCGCAAGCAGTGCGCGGCCAGCGCGGGGCGCGCGGTGGTGCAGCGCTTTAACGCTGATGGACACAGCGCACGCATGGTGGTTCCGTTGACGTGAGCGTGTGTTGATCTTGCTCATGCGTTGCGGCGCAAGCCCCCTACGCCGGAACTTGCTCCTTGCCGCATGCATCCAACAGGCATGCTCAATGACCATCTCTCCCCACCCGATACAGATGAAGGCCAGGCCGAAACCGTCCTGTCTGGCGCGGGCGGCTTCGCCTATCCCCGCCCGCAGATGGTGCGCGAAAACTGGCAATCGCTGAACGGCACCTGGCGTTTCACCTTTGACAATGAACGGCGCTATCGCCTGCCCGATGGCGGCATCGGCTGGACGCACGAGATCACCGTGCCATTTCCGCCCGAATCGCAGGCCAGCGGCGTGGGCGACCGGGGCTTTCACCGCGTCTGCTGGTACCAGCGCGAGTTCCTGCTGCAGCCGGGCGGCCCCTGCGTGCTGCTGCATTTCGGCGCCGTCGACTACCATGCGAAGGTGTGGCTGAACGGGCATGTGGTGGCCGACCACGAGGGCGGACACACGCCGTTTGTCGCCCACATCAGCCATGCGCTGCTGCCCAACGGGCCGCAGGTGCTGACGGTGCGCGTCGAGGACGATCCGCACGACCTGGCCAAGCCGCGCGGCAAGCAGGACTGGCAACTGCTGCCCCATTCCATCTGGTATCCGCGCACCACGGGCATCTGGCAAAGCGTGTGGATCGAGCGCGTGGCGGCCACCTACATCGGCAAGCTGCGCTGGACGCCCGTGTTCGAGGGCTACGAGATCGGCTGCGAAGTGTTCGCCATGGGCGACCTGCAGGATGACCTCACGGTGGGCGTGCGCATCTGGCATGGCGGCAACCTGCTGGCCGACGACCAGTACAAGCTGATCGAAAACGAGGCGAGCCGCAAGATCGCGCTGTCCGACCCCGGCATCGACGATTCGCGCAACGAATTGCTGTGGAGTCCGGAGCGTCCCATTTTGCTCGATGCCGAAGTGACCTTGTGGCATGACGGCGAGCTGCTCGATACGGTCAAGTCGTACACGGCGCTGCGCTCGGTGGCGATCAACCGCGACCGCTTCATGCTCAATGGCCGGCCGTATCCGCTGCGCCTGGTGCTCGACCAGGGTTACTGGCCCGACACTCTGCTGGCGGCGCCTTCCGACGACGCCTTGCGGCGCGACGTGGAACTGGCCAAGGCCCTGGGTTTCAACGGCGTGCGCAAGCACCAGAAGATCGAGGATCCGCGCTACCTGTACTGGGCAGACCGCCTGGGCTTGCTCGTGTGGGAAGAAATGCCATCGACCTACCGCTTTTCCAGCAAGGCCATCACGCGCATGGTGCGCGAATGGACGGACGTGATCGAGCGCGACTACAGCCACCCGTGCATCCTCGTCTGGGTGCCGTTCAATGAATCGTGGGGCGTGCCCAACCTGACGGCCATCCAGGCGCACCGCAACGCCGTCGAAGCGCTGTACCACCTGACGCGCACGCTCGACCCCACGCGCCCCGTGATCGGCAACGACGGCTGGGAAGCGTCGGCCACCGACATCCTCGGCATCCACGATTACGACTGCGATCCGGAACGCCTGCAGGCGCGCTATGCGATCAGCGATTCGGCCCGCACGACCCTGTTCGACCAGCGCCGCCCGGGTGGGCGCATCCTCACGCTCGACGGCTTCCCGCACCGGGGCCAGCCCATCGTCCTGACGGAATTTGGCGGCATCGCCTTTGACCGGGAACAGGGTGAATCGCCGGAAACCTGGGGCTATGCGCGCGTGGGCAACGAGGCGGCCTTCCTCGATATTTACCGACGCCTGATGACGGTCGTCAATACGGCGCAGATGTTCAGCGGCTTTTGCTACACGCAGTTCGCCGACACCTTCCAGGAAGCCAATGGCCTGCTGACGGCGGACCGAACGCCGAAGGCCGCGCTGGAACTGCTCAGCGCGGCCACCTGCAACATCCGGCTCAATTGAACGCAAGCCGGACCTCGCACGTTTCATCTGGTTCAGATTTCAAAGGAGCAGGCATGGCCGATACCGATGGCGCGGCAGCGCCGTTCCTGACTTACTGGCAGGCTGGCTACGAAGGTGCCGACCATGTCACCCATGGCGGCCAGGCGCTGGACATGAACCGCGCCACGGGCCACCTGGACAGGGTGCGCGCAGACTACCTGCTGCTGCGCCAGTTCGGCATTCGCAGCGTGCGCGAAAGCATAGGCTGGCGCCTGGCCGAGCGCGATGGCCAGTTCGATTTCTCTTTCATCGAGGAGCGCGCCGCCGTGGCGCAGGAACTGGGCCTGCAGATCAACTGGACCTTCTGCCACTACGGCTGGCCGGCCGGGCTCGACCTGTTTTCACCCGACTTCGTGCCGCGCTTTGCCCGCTATTGCCGGGCGGCGGCGCAGTTCCTCGCGCCGTATGCGGGTAGCGCGCCCGTGTATTCGCCCATCAATGAAATCTCGTTTACCAGCTGGGGCTTGTCCGTGCACATGTTTCAGTGCCTGAATATGTACCGGGCCGATGCGGGCCACGAAGGCAAGCGGCAGCTGGTGCGCGCCAGCATTGCCGCCTGCGACGCGATCCGCGCCGTCAGTCCACAGGCGCGCTTCCTGCAATGCGATCCCCTGATCCACGTGACCGCGCCGCCCGGACGCACGGACTGGGTCGACCAGGCGGCGGCCTGGCGCGCCTCGCAGTTCGAAGCGTGGGACATGCTGTGCGGCCGGCAAGCGCCGGAACTGGGCGGCGCGCCGCGCTACCTGGACTTGATCGGCCTGAACTATTACCACAGCAACCAGTGGGAAAGCGGCAGCAATTTGCGCCTGTGGTGGCACCTGGGCGAACCGCGCCGCATGCCCCTGCACCAGTTGCTGCTGGAAGTGCAGGCGCGCTACCAGCGGCCGCTGCTGCTGGCGGAAACGAGCCACGTGGGCAGCGGGCGCGGTGCCTGGATACGCGACGTGGCCGCCGAGGCGGCGCTGGCCGTCCAGCATGGCGCCGCGCTGCGCGGCATCTGCATCTATCCCATCATCGACCGTCCAGACTGGGATGATGCCAGCCACTGGCACCACAGCGGCCTGTGGGAGGCTGGCCTGGAAGGCGAGGGGGGCGAGCGGCTGCGGCGCATCCCCGTGCCCCCTTATGCGGCGGCATTACGGCAGGCACAGCGTCTGACCGGACAACTTTGTTCAACGTTTGCCCTGGCGGGGCAGAAAGGAACTGGCATGCGAACCATCATCGTGTTTTCCCATTTGCGCTGGAATTTCGTGTATCAGCGTCCGCAGCAGCTGCTGTCGCGGCTGGCGCAATTCTACCGCGTGGTCTTCGTCGAGGAACCCGTCTGGCACGATGGACCCGGCACGCTGGAACTGTCCACGCCGGCGCCGAACGTGACCGTGTGCCAGCCCCGCACGGCCGTGCAGGCACCCGGCTTTCACGACGACCAGCTGGCCGTGCTGCAGCCCCTGCTGAGCCAGATCACGCCTGCCGACGACCCCATCGTGTGGTTCTATACGCCGATGGCGCTGCCGCTGCTGCCGGCCCTGCACGCGGGCCTGGTCGTGTATGACTGCATGGATGAGCTGGCCGCGTTCAAGAATGCGCCGCGTCAGTTGTTGCAGCGCGAAGCGGCCTTGCTGGCGCGCGCCGACCTCGTGTTCGCGGGCGGGCCCAGCCTGTTCGAGGCGAAGCGCTCGCGTCATGCCAACGTGCATTGTTTCGCCAGCAGCGTCGACACCGTGCACTTCGAACAGGCGCTGGACCGCCACAATGGCCATCCCGCGCAGGCGGAGATCGGCCGGCCCAGGCTCGGCTATTACGGCGTGATCGACGAACGTTTCGAGCCGGCCCTGGTGGCGGCGCTGGCCGATGCCCATCCCGACTGGCAAATCGTGCTGGTCGGCCCCATCCTCAAGATCGACCCGGCCAGCCTGCCGCAGCGGCAGAATATCCATTACCTGGGCCAGCAACCGTATCAGGCCCTGCCGCACTTCCTGGCCGGCTGGGACGTGTGCCTGCTGCCGTTTGCCAGCAATGAGGCGACCCGCTTCATCAGTCCCACCAAGGTGCTCGAATACATGGCGGCGCAACTGCCCATCGTCAGCACCCCGATCGCCGATGTGGCCGTGCCGTATGGCCACATCGTGGCCATCGCCGACACGCCCGACGCCTTTGTTGCCGCCTGCGAGGCGGCGCTGGCCGCGACGCCGGAACAGCGCGCGGTCATGGCCGCGAACATGCGCGCCATCGTCGAGGCCACCTCCTGGGATGCCACGGTGGAGCAGATGCGCAACTTGCTCGACACGACACCGCCGGGGCAGGGCGCGCGCCAGGCCGTGCCCGCCGCCGGCACGGGGCAAGCCGCCGCAGCAGGCGCCGGTGCCGATGTCAATCTGCTGCATCCCCCCGGTGCGCCGCAAGCCGTGGCCTGCGCCATCATCGGCGCCGGTCCGACGGGCCTGAGCGCCGCCTATCACCTGGGCGCCGATACCTTGCTGCTGGACAAAAATGCCACCGTGGGCGGCTGGTGCCGCTCCATCCAGGACCGCGGTTTTACCTTCGATCACGCGGGCCACATCATGTTTTCCAACGATGACTATGTGCTCGACATGTACCGCACCTTGCTGGGTACTAACCTGCACTGGCAAAACCGCGAAGCCTGGGTTTACAGCAAGCAGGTCTACACGCGCTATCCTTTCCAGGGGGCGCTGTACGGCTTGCCGCCGGCCGTCATCAAGGAATGCATCGTCGGCGCCATCGAGGCGCGCTACGGCAAGGCGCCGGCCGCGCCAAGCCCTGAAGCGGCTGCGGCCTGCGCCGTGGAAGACTGCTGCGCCGACGGCGGCACGGGGCTGGAACAGGTGCACGATGCCGTGGCGGCGCCGGACCAAGCCCAGGGCCAGAGCGCGCCCAATTTCGAGCAATTCATCCATCAGGTGTGGGGCAGCGGCATCGCCCGCCATTTTGCGATTCCCTACAACAAGAAATTGTGGACCGTCCCCCTGGCCGAAATGGAAACGTCGTGGCTGGGCGGGCGGGTGCCCTTGCCGAACCTAGAAGAAATCATCGAGGGCGCGCTCGAACCGGTGGCCAGGCCGATGGGCCCGAATGCGCGCTTCGGCTACCCCTTGCGCGGCGGTTTTCAGGCCTTGATGTCGGGCTTCCTGCCGCACCTGCAGGGCAAGCTGGAACTCAATGCCGATGTGGTGCAGGTCTTGCCGCGCCAGCACGTGATCGTGCTGGGCGATGGCCGCCGTTTCCGCTATCAGCACTTGCTGAGCACCATGCCCCTGCCGCAACTGGTGCGCCTGATCGGCGAGCAGGCGCCGCCGCGGGTACAGGCGGCAGCGCGCGCCTTGCGGCATATTTCCGTGCGCTGCGTCAACCTGGGCGTGGCGCGCGAAAACATCAGCGAGAAACACTGGATTTACTATCCGGAAGAGACGATATTCCACCGTATTTTCCTGCAAGGGAATGCCAGCCCCCACTGCAACGCGCCGGGTGGTTTCGGCCTGACGTGCGAGATCAGTTATTCGCCCTGGAAACCGTTGCCGCTCGATGGACAGGCCCTGATCGACCGCTGCATGGCTGACTGCATCGCGGTGGGTTTGCTGCGCGACGATGACCGCCTGCTGGTCGCCAACCAGGTAGACATGCCGTACGCCTACGTGGTGTACGACCATGCGCGGGCCGCCAACGTGGCGCTGGTGAAAGCATGGCTGTCCACGCAGGACATCGTGCTGGCGGGACGCTACAGCGAGTGGGAATACTACAATTCCGACCATGCCTTCCTGGCCGGGAAAAAAGCGGCGGAACTGATCGCCGGGCTGGCGGCAAGCCAGCGCAAGGTGGGTATGGTGGAATAGGCGCTAGCGCCGGGAGCACGGGAATGGCGCTCCCGGCGCGTGGCAGGCACGATGGGAACGACGGACATGGGGGATGCGATGAAGATGAGGGACGGGTAACAGGCAACAGGCAACAGGCAACAGACAACAGACAACAGACAACAGACAACAGGCAGCAAGACAGGCAAGGACGATGGAACCTGCCTTGCCTGTGCAGGGCGCGGGTGGCGCGCCTGGCCAATGGCGCTCTGCGCCCCGAACGCCAAGGGCCAGGCGGGATCGTTAATAGCGCTGCAGCAAGCCGTTGACCACCTTGACCCTATCGCCAATCTGGTAGCCGGGCTGGGAGTTTTGCATGAGGGTGCGTGTGCTGCCGTCGTCCAGGCGCAGGGTGACCCGGTACTGCGTGTTGCCCGAGGTGGTGCCTGCCGTGCCGGAGCTGCCCGACTGCATGTCGCCGCTGCCCTGGTCCATGCCGCGCGCTACCGGCTCGATCGATTGCACCGTGGCGGAGGCGATGCTGACACCCGATTGGCTGCCGTCCATGCTCATGGCGTTGTTGGCCGTGGAAGTGCGCGTGTCGGCGCTGCCTGTGCTGCTTGTGCTGGTGTCGCTCATGCTGCTGGTGGCGCCGGTGTTGGTCGTTGCGTTGCCCGTCGCGGTTGTGTTGCTGTAGTTTTCGCCGCTGCGACCATTCGTGCTGCTCATGCTGGTGCCGTTCGGATTCGAACTGCAGGCGGCCAGCGTACACAGCAGGCCGGCCAGCGCCATGGTTTTTTTTGCTCTCATCTTGTTCTCCTCTTGGTCTGACAAAGTGTTAACCCGGTTTCCAGGGTGCGGCGGAGGTCAGCGTCAATGACGCATGCCAGGCATGGCCGCAACTGCTGCTAGTAAGAGAGCAGGAGGACTGAGATGTTCGGTACTTGTTATTTCACATTGAGGTACATCAAGCGCTTCAATTGTCGAGCTTGGTATAAAAGACATTCTTGTGCAGGGCGAGCACGGCGTTCGCGCTTTCCCCTTGTTCCCCGTTGCTTACTTCAGGAGAATAAATGTCTGCCGATTCCCATAGCGTCAAGCTGATCAATGAGCTGGTGATTGCGGTGTACGGTGCCCCGGGCGCTGCGAACGGGGCGCGCGCCCGCTATGCGCTGACCCAGGCGCTGCATGCCTTGACGAGGCTGTCACGGTCGGAGCAGTTGATGGAGATGCAGCGCGATGCGGCGCGTGCAGCGGGAGCGGCCAGCCGGCGCGAGATGCGCACGGCCTTGCGGCGCATCGCCAGCCGGGCGGCAGCCGGCCAGGGCCAGTTGCCGCTGGCGCTGGGCGCCAGCGATGGCGGCGCGCCGTGATCAGCCCTGCTGTTTCTTCAGCGCGGCGGCGGCCATGCCAGGCCAGCAAAAGTAGAGCGGCAGCACCACCGCCGTGGCGGCCGTGATATCGACCACCCAGTCGCTGACGGCGCCACGGCGGTAAGGCAGGAAACTCTGGATGAATTCGTCCAGCGCGCCCATGGCCGCCACCATCAGCACCGACAGCAGCGCGCGGCGCGCCATGCCGCCGGCCGTGCCGCTGAACAGGATCAGAGCCAGCACGCCATAGCCGACGGAATGCAGCACGCCGCCCGACGCATATTGGCCCACGTCCGCGCGCACGCCCGGTATGTCGCCGATCAAAATGACCAGGGCATACAGCAGCAGTGCGGTGCGGTAGCGCAGGCGTTCGTAGCGGTCGGCAAAACACAGTTCGGGCAAGGGGGCAGGCATGAGGCGTCAGGACAGGTGGAAAGGCCGCCACAATAGCATGGGCATGCCAGGTCACCATGTTTTTGCGCAAGAGCTTGCCGATCAGGCAAAAAAAGGCCCGCGGGGACGCGGGCCAAAAACCCAAATGAAATGGGTCAAGAGTTGAGAGTTGCTCGGTACTCAGCATGTCGCGCGCCTTGCCGGCGCCCGCCACGGTCATGAAAGGGGAGTGGTGTGCCATCGCGGCACACCTGTCTGTAGTCAGGCATATCGGTTGCCTGTACAGCAGATGAAGCAAGTATAGGGGGCGAAAATGACGAGCTGATGACACGCCGCAACATTTTTTCAGCGCCGGCATAGTGACTGGAAAAACCGGGCGGGATGGCAAGAATGGCCATGTTTCATTCGTGATAGCAAAAAAAAGCCCGCTGGTGAAAGCGGGCTTAAAACTATTTTCTTGGAGGAGAATAGTGGAGACAGGTGCATTATGCTGCGTCGCACGATATGTGTCTAATGATCTTTCTAGATATGCATTATTATTTTTTGATATAACTCGCCTGTTTCACTCTTTCACGGGCACCGTGTAGTTGAGTGCCATGCGTCCGCCATCGACATAGATGGTCTGGCCCGTCATGTAGGTGGCGTCGTCGCTGGCCAGGAAGGCGGCGATGCCGGCCACTTCTTCCGGTTCGCCGCAGCGGCCCAGCGGCGTGCGCGACAATATCGTGTGGCGCGCCTCCGGGCTCGACAGCACCGCCTGCCTGGCCAGTTCCGTCAGGATGGTGCCCGGGCCGATGCCGTTCACGCGCACGCCGTACGTGGCCAGGTTCAGGGCCATGACCTTGGTCAGCTGGTTGATGGCGCCTTTCGATACCACGTACGGCACCTGGTTCGGGATCGCCAGCTCCGCATTCACACTGGACATATTGATGATGCAGCCGCTGTTGCGCTTGACCATCTCGCGCGCCACGGCCTGGCCGCACAGGAACATCGATTTCAGGTTGATGCGCATGACCCGGTCGAAATCGTCTTCGCAGACATCGAGGAAATCGGCCGCGTGCGTCACGCCCGCATTGTTGACGAGGATATCGATGTGGCCGAACTGCGCCAACGTTTCCTTCAGCATGGCGTCCACATCCGCCTTCTGGCTGACGTCGGCGCAAAAGAAGCGCGCCTGCGGGCCGAGCGCGGCGGCCGCCTGCGCGCCTTCTTCCTTGATGTCGACCAGCATCACCTGCGCTCCTTCGGCGATCAGGCGGGTGGCGCATGCCAGGCCGATGCCTTGCGTGGCGCCCGTGACGATGGCGGTTTTATTGACTAGTTTCATGTAATCGCCTCAGCAAAAAAAAATCAGAGGAGGATGGGTTCGTTCGGCAACTGGTTGCCGCGCGTGCCATCGGCGGGAAAGTGGCTTTGCAGCAAGGTATTCAGCTGCGCCAGTGCTTCCAGCGTGCTGTCGTGGTAATTGCCATCCTTGAAGCCGCCCGTCATGGTGCGGCACACGGCTTGCCACTGTTCCGGCGTGACGCGGCGGCCCACGTTGCGGTCGGCCACGATATCGACCTGGTGCTCGGCCAGGTTGATGTAGATCAGCACGCCGACGTTGTCTTCCGTATCCCACACGCCATACTGGGCGAACAGTTCGCGCGCCCGCTCGCGGTTGCTCACGCCCTGGTAAGCCATGCCGGGTGTCAATGCCGCCTCGACGATCAGACGCACTTCCGCCTGGTGCATCGCTTCACCGTCGGCAATCGCCGTCTCGATGGCTTTCAGTGTACGTTCCGGAAAGGCCTGGCGCGCCGTTGCCGGCGTGCCGCGCAAATGTTTTAAAGCGCGCCCGCAGCGCTGGCCAAATGTCAGTTGTTTCGTCATTACCAATCTCCCGAGGCGCCGCCGCCGTCAAATCCGCCGCCGCCGCCACCGAAACCACCGCCGCCACCGCCAAAACCACCGCCGCCGCCGAAGCCTCCGCCACCACCGCGGTTGTTCAGCGCCTGGCTCAAAATGCTGCCCAGCACGACACCGGTGGCGCCGCTGGACCAGTTGCTGCCGCGCTGCAGGCGGTTAGGCCCGCCGCGCGAACGGAACAGGGTCAGCACGACGAGGAAGCCGAAGAACAGCAGCGGCAGCCAGAACGTCAGGCCGCCCGCTTCCACGGTGGCTGGCGCCTTTTGCTGTGCCGGAGCGGGAAATTGCTCCTGGTTCAGCAGGGTGGCAATCGACCCCACGCCGGCGACCAGGCCGCCGTAATAGTCGTTTTGCTTGAAATGCGGGGCGATCACGTCTTGCAGGATGCGTTTCGATTGCGCATCCGTCAGCACGCCCTGCACGCCGCGGCCCGCTTCGATGCGCAGGCGGCGCAGCGACGATGGGTTGTCTTTCGCCACCATCAGCAGCACGCCGTCATCGACGCCCTTGCGGCCCAGCTTCCAGGCATCGGTCACGCGGATGCTGTATTGCTCGATGGCTTCCGGTTCCGTGCTCTTGACCAGCAGCACGGCGATCTGGCTGCCCGTCTTGGCTTCGTAGTCGGCCAGCACGCCTTCCAGCGCCGCCTTTTGCTTGGCGTCGAGCATGCCGGCGTTGTCCGTCACGCGCGCGGCCAGCGGCGGCACGGGCTGCAAGCCCTGCGCGCCGGCTGGCGCCATCGTCCACAGCAGCAGCGCCGTCGCCAGCGCCGCGAGGTAGGACCAGGCTTTCATCTTATTTGCCAAAGTTGACGGTCGGCGCGGTCGAGATGGCTTTTTCGTTTTCCACCGTGAACGATGGCTTGACCTTGTAGCCGAAGACCATGGCCGTCAGGTTGTTCGGGAAGCTGCGCGCATGCACGTTGTAATCCTGCACGGCCACGATGTAGCGCTGGCGCGCCACGGTGATGCGGTTTTCCGTGCCTTCCAGTTGCGACTGCAGGTCGCGGAAGCTGGTATCGGCCTTCAGGTCCGGATATTTCTCGGACACCACCATCAGGCGCGACAGGGCCGACGACAGCTGGCCCTGCACTTGCTGGAATTTCTCGAACGCGGCCGGATCGTTCAGCACTTCGGGCGTGATCTGGAAACTGGTGGCGGCCGCGCGCGCCTTGGTCACCGCTTCCAGCGTTTCGCGCTCGTGCGTGGCATAGCCCTTGACGGTATTGACCAGGTTGGGGATCAGGTCGGCGCGGCGCTGGTACTGGTTGACCACTTCGCCCCAGGCGGCCTTGGTGGCTTCATCCTTGCTCTGGAAGTCGTTGTAGCCGCAGCCCGTCAGGACGCCGGCTAGCACGGTGATGCTCAGGGCCAGGCGCAGCCATTTGGTGAATTGATTGGTGATTTGCATGATGGGTTCCGTGCCGAGTAAAAGGGATGGGGCAAATATACCTGAAACGGCCCGCAATGGCGTTTTAATCAGCGCCGGCTGCCACCACCGGCTGACTTGACAGGACCGCGCCGCGTTACAATACGGGGTTTGCAACTGAATATAGAGAAGGTGTGCCGTGAATTTCATCAATAAATTATCCGCCGCATGGACGGCCAATAATTCCCTGCTGTGCGTGGGCCTCGACCCCGACCTGGCGAAACTGCCGGCCGAACTGCGCGACCTGCCCGATGGAATCACCACCTTTTGCACGCGCATCATCGATGCGACGGCCGACCTGGCCTGCGCCTTCAAGCCGCAGATCGCCTATTTTGCCGCGCTGGGCGCGGAAAAGCAGCTGGAAGACATCTGCCGCTACTTGCGCGAACATTATCCGCACATCCCCCTGATCCTCGACGCGAAACGGGGCGACATCGGCGCGACGGCCACGCAGTACGCGCGCGAAGCGTTCGAGCGCTATGGCGCCGACGCCGTCACCGTCAACCCCTACATGGGCGAGGATTCGCTCGATCCCTACCTGGCGTGGAAAGACCGCGGCGTGATCATCCTGTGCCGCACCTCGAACCCGGGCGGCTCGGACCTGCAATTCCTGAATACGGATGGCGAACCGCTGTACCAGCGCGTGGCGCGCCTGGTGGCCAATAAATGGAACAAGAATGGCCAGTGCGCGCTCGTCGTCGGCGCCACTTTTCCTGAAGAACTGGCGCAAGTGCGCGCCATCGTCGGCGACATGCCGCTGCTGGTGCCCGGCATCGGTGCCCAGGGCGGCGACATCGCGGCGACAGTTGGCGCGGGCCAGACGGCGAACGGCATGGGCATGATGATCAGCTCGTCGCGCGCCATCATCTACGCCACGCCGCACGATGGCGAAGACTGGGCCGACGCGGCGCGCCGCGTGGCCATTGAAACGCGCGATGCGATCAATCAGCATCGTTCGGTTTAAGCACTATCCATAAAAAATGTAGGTCGGGTTAGGCCAGCGGCCGTAACCCGACAACACCGGTAACGTCAACAATGTTGTCGGATTACGCGGGCCTTCTGCCCGCTAATCCGACCTACGGCTGCAAATTGAGCGCGCGATGTGATCAAAGCGCAACGTGCGGGCTGAAAAATTACATTCAGCAGGCCTCACGGCGCCTAACAAAACCGTAGCGAGCGGAAGGGAGAGGTGGTCGAGAAGCGCAACCGTACTCTAGTACGGTGAGCATCGCAGGCCACCTATACCGACGCGCAGTAGGTTTGGTTAGGTGCGACTAATCGCGCATGGGCGCCACCATCTCCGCGTAATCGTACAGCTCGCCCAATATTTCTTCCCCCCGCTCATCGACCGACTCCGACACCACGTCGATCTCCGTAAACAGCATTTCGATGTTGCGGGCGCCGCCGTCGCCGTCGAACAGGCGGGCGGCGCGGTGCTGTTCCCAGCGCAAGCTTTCCGCTTCGCTCAGGGTTTGCGGGAAATTGCGGGCGCGGTAGCGGAACAGCAGTTCCTGCAGGCGCTCGTCGGCAAACGAGGGGCGGGCCGTGGCCAGCCTGGCCGGCGTGTCGCGGCGCAGGGATTCGAGCAGACGGCGGTCGTCGTTGCTGACGAAACCGTTGTACAAATCCTCATCCACGTCCAGCGCGGCATTCGCGCCCGGGCGCTGGAACACTTCGGCCCAGATCGCATCCATGTTCGGCGCCGCGGCGGCCAGCTGGGCGTTGACCTTCGCCGCATCCACGTCGATGCCCCATTGCGCAGCCATGGCCGGCGACAGGGTTTTTAAATTGCCGACCAGCATGGGCGACTTGTTCAGGTGCACGCTTTTCACGGGCAGGCGCGTCATGCCTTCCGGCATGGCTTCCTTGCGCGTAAACAGGCTCGTGCGGATGGTGTCGGCGTCCAGACTGAACAGTTCGCGCGGATCGTAGGCGCAATCCCAGACGAGGATTTCATTTTTGTTGCTCGGGTGCGTGGCCAGCGGCCAGACGATGCCCAGGCAGCCCCGTTCGGCGGGGAACATGCCCGACACGTGCAGGAAGGGCTGGCGCTCGGCGGCGGCCAGGTGCATGCCCATTTCGCTGGCGACCCTGTCCTTCTTGTGCAGGGCCAGGCAGAATTCGAACAGTTTCGGCTGCTTTTCGCGGATCAGGCGGGCCAGGGCGATGGTGGCGCGCACGTCGGACAGCGCATCGTGCGCCGCTTCGTGCACCAGGCCATTGGCCTTGCTCAGGTGTTCCAGCTTAAAACTGGTCTGGCCATCGTCGCGCTTCGGCCATTGCATGCCTTCCGGGCGCAGCGCGTGCGTCATGCGCACCACGTCGAGGATGTCCCAGCGGCCGCAATGGTTTTTCCATTCGCGCGCATACGGGTCGATCAGGTTGCGCCAGAACAGGAAACGCGTGACTTCATCGTCGAAACGGATGGTGTTGTAGCCCACGCCGATGGTGCCTGGTTCCGAAAAGGCCGCTTCGATGGTGGCGGCGAACTGGTGCTCGGGCACGCCCAGCTGCAAGCACTGCTGCGGCGTGATGCCCGTGATCAGGCACGCTTGCGGATCGGGCAGGAAATCATTGGCAGGCTGGCAATACAGCATGATCGGCTCGCCGATCTCGTTGAGGTCGGCATCCGTGCGGATGGCGGCGAACTGGGCCGGGCGGTCGCGGCGCGGCTGGGCGCCAAAGGTTTCGTAGTCGTGCCAAAGGAAAGTCTGGGTAGTCATTGATGTCGTTGCTGAATTGGTTATCTGGGCCGCTCAAAGCGTCGCTGCTACAGTTTTCTGAAAACCTGCCGATACTACATGAGAGGATGGTCATCATGGCGTTTCCCGCATGGTGGCATATATTGCCCGTTCAAGGAGGTCTATCGTGTCAATTCCCATCGCCGCAAGCGGCAATTCCACCCCTTCCGTGACTTCCGTCAGTACGGGCGTTGCCGGCAAGGACGATAAAGTCCAGAAAAAGGACGGCGTCAACGCTGAAATGAGCGTGAACGAGCGCAGCAAGCTGCAGTTGAACGCCTCCATCATGCAGGCGTCGCTGAATGTCTCGATCGGTTCGGAAAACGAGCCGCTGGCGCTGCTGTACAAGACGGCCATCACCAACATCAATGAAGCGCTGAAGAGCCAGTACGGTGACGATGCGATCCAGAACGCTGCCTCGCAAGACAATAGCGCCGAAGCGACGGCAAGCCGCATCGTGTCGCTGTCGACGGGTTTTTTTGACGCGTTCAAAAAACAGAATCCCGGCATGGACGACGATGCGGCCCTGAGCAAGTTCATGGACACCATCAGCGGCGGCATGGAAAAAGGCTTCAAGGAAGCGCGCGACATCCTGGACGGCTTGAAAGTGCTCAATGGCGATATTGCCGGCAATATCGACAAGACGTACGAGCTGGTGCAGAAGGGCTATGCGGATTTCATCGCCGCGCACAGCAGCAAGAAGGATGACGCGGCCAAGCCGGCCGACAGCAAGGCTGCCTGAGCTACAGCATGACCCGGTTGCGACCCGAGGCTTTTGCCCGGTACAGCGCCGCGTCGGCGGCGGCGATCAGCGCCTCGTCGTCCTGGTCGGCCGCCAGGCTGGCCACGCCGAAGGAACCCGTGATGTGCGGCAGCGCGCTGCGCATGTCGGCGAAGATGACGGCATGCTGCATGCGTTCGCACAGGCGCTCGGCCACCCGCAGGGCCACGTGTTCGTTGGTATCGGGCAAGATCACCATCATTTCCTCGCCACCATAACGCACAGCAAAATCCGTCGGACGCAGGGCTGCGCCCAGCACTTGCGCGGCGATGCGCAACGCCTGGTCGCCCGCCTGGTGGCCGTGGGTGTCGTTGAAACGCTTGAAATGGTCGAGGTCTATCATCACCAGCGACAGCGGCGAGCCGCTGGCGTGGGCCGTGATGATCATGTTCGGCAGCAGATCCGTCAGCCAGGCGCGGTTGTACAGACCCGTCAGGCTGTCGACCATCGACAGCTGGCGGTAGAATTCGCCCAGTTTCTGGCGCCGGCGCAGCAGGGCATTGGCGGCGCGGATGCGGAAGGACAGCAAGCGCAGCAGGTTGCGCGCCAGGCCGTTCGATTGTTCGATCAATTCCCAGACGACGGCCGCGTCGATCACCAGCAAATCGGTTTCTTCCAGGGCGGAAATGGCAGCCAGGTTGCTCGCTT
The DNA here is from genome assembly GCF_002813325.1 of Janthinobacterium sp. 64. NCBI lineage: Bacteria > Pseudomonadati > Pseudomonadota > Betaproteobacteria > Burkholderiales > Oxalobacteraceae > Janthinobacterium > Janthinobacterium sp. 64. Next base: position 5,068,528 of record NZ_PHUG01000001.1, read on the forward strand.
CATCGAGCACCGATTGTTCGCCCACGCTTTCGCCGGGCAAAACCTTGCTGACGGTGCCGTCATCCATGCCCGTGTGGGTGTCGGCCGCCACGGCCAGCGAGCCGCGCAGGACGATGTACAGGCTGGTGCCCTGGCTGTCGGCAATGGCTTCGCCCGCTTCGAGGCGCATGACGGGGCAGGGCGCCAGCATGGCGGCCGTCTGGCTGTCCGCAGCATCGCTAAATAGCTGTAAATCGCCGATGTTGCAGCCTGAAGCACCGAAATTACCGATCTGTTCCACAATCATACTTTCAAAAAGCCGGTGCGCGCGAGCAGGGGGCCGGTAGCTTCATGATAGCGTAAAGCGGCCTTGGCTGTAACGGCAAAGGCTTGCTCGACGTCACTTACTGTGGGAAATACGACAATTATTTCATTCTCGCGTCCATGCGTTGGAATGCTGATGGTTTTGGCATTCTTGTTACCGCGCACGAAAGACGGGGCCGGATGTGCAAAGGCAGCCTTGAACGGCTGCCTCAGTCTCTGGAAATCCTGCAGGTGGGGAGTTACTCGGCGGTTTCTTCCGCTTCAGCCGTATCGATCACGGCATTCTTGCCGGTGGCGTGGCGCTTGCTGTCTTGCAGGCGGCCCAGGGCACTATCGATGGCGCGTTTCAGTTTGTCCGTGGCGCCGGCAACGGATTGATGCACGGTGGCGTTCTGTTCGGTCACGGCAATCGGTTGATAGCCAGCAACGCGTGCTTCCATGACGCAGCGGATATCGTCGGCGCCGCCTTTCGGGCCATTCGTGTCGCTGATGTGGACTTCGATGCGGGTCAGGTTGTCGCGGAAGCGGTTCAGTGCGGCTTCCAGTACGGATTGCACATGTTCGTTCAGTCCAGCGGTGTTGGCGATGGTGCTGTCGGTATGAATATTGATTTGCATATGCTTACTCCTGTCAATTCAAAAAAAACCCATCTCAGGCGTGCTGCGGCCTGGTTGCTGCCTCATGCACATGACCTCTGTGCATGGAACTTATCTTACTCCTCTTTCTGGTATTTCAAGAGGGGGCGCACGATTAAGATGAGCTTAACCCTTCAGCCAGGTCAAGTTTCCGCTAGGAAATGATTTTTTCAGCCATTGATGAGTCCAGCCGCGATATTGATCGACAGTCCCAGCACGACCAGGTTGAAGAAAAAGCTCAGCACGGATTGCCCCAGCACGATTTGCCGCATCGGGCGCGTCTGCACGCACACGTCCGACGTTTGCACGGCCACGGCGATGGTGAAGGCGAAATACAGGAAATCCCAGTAATCGGGATTGGGCTCGTCGTCGGGAAACTTCAGGGGGCGCAGCGTGGGGTCGGCCTGGTAATACAGGTGGGCATAATGAAAGCAGAACAGGGTGCCGACGAGAAACCAGGAGCCGACCAGGGTGAGGATCGTCAAGCCGTAGTGCAGCGCGCGCTCGTCCGGCGCCATGTCTTTCATCGAGGACAGCTGCGAGACGATGGCCGCCAGGCTCATCACGGATGCGACGGACAGGGCCGACAGGACTGTTGCTGCCCGCTCGTCCTGGCGCGCCGCCATGGCTTTGACCTTGTGATGGTTGGCGCGCATCATCATCCAGGCCATCGTTGCCAGGTAGAACCAGACGGCCACGTTCCACGCCGTCAGCAAGCGCGTCATCTCTTGCCACGAGGCGGGCAGCAGCAGGCCGGCCGCCACGCCGATGGCCGTGGCCATGCTCAGGTGGGGGCGGCTGCGGATGAAGCTGTGGAACGGAAGCGTGATTTTCATGCTGCGGCTTGGTCAGTGGCGATAGCGCATCTTATAGCTTATGTGCCTGCCGCGGTGGCCGTCCTGGCGGCCGCTTCCTTCTCGTGGTGGGGGAAGCGGTCCATGCGCGACAGCACGGGGAACAGCACGGCCCAGATGCCCGTTACGGCCAGGGTGGCGGCGCCGCCGAAGAGCACGGCGCGCACGAGGCCGAACCAGCCGGCCGTCAGGCCCGATTCGAATTCGCCCAGCTCGTTCGAGGCGCCGATGAAGACGGCATTCACGGCGCTGACCCGGCCGCGGATCTCGTCGGGCGTTTCGAACTGCACCAGCAGGTGGCGGATGTAGACGCTGACCATGTCGCCGGCGCCCATCAGGAACAGCGCCGCCAGCGCCAGCGGGAAATAGCTGGTGCTGCCCAGCACCAGGGTGCCCAGGCCGAAGACGGCCACGCCGCCGAACATCCACGCGCCCACGCGGCGCGTGATGGGAAAGATGGCCAGCGCGATCGAGCACAGGGCGGCGCCGGCGCCCGGCGCCGTGCGCAGCAAGCCCAGGCCGCTGGGGCCGATATGCAGCACGTCATGCGCCAGCGCCGGCAGCAGCGCCGTGGCGCCGCCGAACAGCACGGCAAACAGGTCGAGCGAAATGGCGCCCAGCACGATGGGTTTCGACCAGACGAAGCGCAAGCCTTCGAGCAGCGTATGCCAGCTGACGGGCTCGCGCTTGACCACTTGCGGCGCCGGCGTGGTGGCACGCATCAGCAGCACGGACACGACCAGCAGCGACGCCGAGATCAGATACACCACCTTGGGGCCGAAGTAATACAGCAAGCCGCCCAGGGTAGGCCCAAGGATGATGGCCACGTGCGAGCTCGACGAACTGAGCGCGACGGCGCGGCTGAAGTGTTGCGTGGGCACCATGTTGACGAGCACGGCTTGCGTGGCCGGCATCATGAAGGCGCGCGCGCTGCCGAACAGCACCAGCACGGCAAACACGGGCCAGACGATGGACAGTCCGCTCAGGGTAAAGGCCAGCAGGGCCAGCGCGCACGCCAGTTGCGCCGCCAGGCACCAGGCGATGATGTTGCGGCGGTTATAGCGGTCGGCCACGTGGCCAGCCGGCAAAATCAAGACGAGGAAGGGCGCGAACTGTGCCAGGCCGATCAGGCCCAGGTCGAACAGGCTGCCCGTGATCTGGTACACCTGCCAGCCGATGGCCACGCTTTGCATCTGCACGGCCACCGTGCCCAGCACGCGGGCGGACAGGTAACAGGCGAAATTGCGGTGACGCAGGATAGCGATGGACATGAGATTTCCAGGAGGCAGCGGGGTGGGGCGGGTGGCGGCAGCGGATGCCGCGCCAGCAGCACCCCGCTGTCTGGAGGCTTACTTGGCCAGGTCGGCTTCGGTGGTGAAGGCGTCCGCGTAGAACTCGTCGGCTGGCAGCTGGCACAATTGCACGAAATCGCGGTTGGCCGACTCGACGACGATCGGTGCGCCGCAGGCATACACCTGATACGCGGACAGGTCGGGCAGGTCGGCCATGACGGCCTGGTGCACGAAGCCCGTGCGGCCGCTCCAGGCGTCTTCCGGCAGCGCTTCCGACACGACGGGCACATAGGTGAACTGCGGCAAGTCGGCGGCCCACTGGCGGCACAGCGCATCCATGTACAGGTCGTGCGGACGGCGCGCGCCCCAGTACAGGGTGATCGGGCGCGGCGATTGCTCGTTGATCATGTGCTCGACGATGGCTTTCAAGGGGGCAAAGCCCGTGCCCGAGGCCAGCAGCACGACGGGCTTGTCGGAATCCTCGCGCAGGAAGAAGGTGCCCATCGGGCCTTCGAAGCGCAGGATGTCGCGCTCTTTCATGCTGCCGAACACCTGGTCGGTGAACAGGCCGCCCGGCATGTGGCGGATGTGCAGGCTCACGGGGCCGCCGTCGACGGGCGCGCTGGCCATGCTGTAGCTGCGGCGCTTGTTGTCGCGCAGCATGATTTCGATATACTGTCCGGCGCGGTAGTTGAGGCGCTCGCTGGCCGGCAACTGCAGGGTCAGCACGACGACGTCGGGCGCGACCTTTTCGATGGTGGTCACGCGCGACGGCATTTTCTTGATCGGGTAGTCGCTGCTGCCCGCCACTTCGCGCGCCTGCACCACCAGGTCGCCTTGCGGCACTGCGCAGCACAGCAGCGAGTAGCCGGCTGCCGCTTCCTCTTCCGTCAGGGAGCGCGCCTGGTAGGGCTTATGCTGTACATTGCCGGAGACGATCTTGCCTTTGCAGGAGCTGCAGGCGCCGCTCTTGCAGCTGTACGGCAAGCCCACGCCGGCGCGGATCGCCGCCGACAGGACGGTTTCGTCCGCTTCACAGCTGAATTGGTGGCCGCTGGGCTGAACAGTAATTTGAAAAGTCATACAATCCTTGAGATGAAAAATATGTTAATGCACTCTTTGCGCAAGCCGGTGGGCTTGCCGCGCTTGCTGATCCTGGGCTGCGGCGACGTGGGCATGCGCTTGCTGCCGCAGCTAGCGGCGCGCTTTCGCGTCTTTGCCGTCACCAGCCAGCCAGCGCGTTGCGCGCAGCTGCGGGCAGCCGGCGCCGTGCCCATCGTGGCCAACCTCGATGACCGCGCCAGCCTGCAGCGGCTGGCGGGACTGGCGACGATGATCGTGCACCTGGCGCCGCCCATGTCGTCGGGCTTGCTGGACCGGCGCACGCGCAATCTGGTCGCCATTTTACCCGAGCATGCACGCATGGTGTATGTGAGTACCAGCGGCGTGTATGGCGATTGCGCCGGCGCCTGGGTCGATGAGACGCGCCCGACGGCGCCAGCGAATGCACGCGCGAAGCGGCGCGTCGATGCGGAGCAGGTCTTGCGTGGCTGGGGCGCGCGCCGCGGCGCCACGGTGGCCATCCTGCGCGTGCCCGGCATTTATGCGCCCGACCGTTTGCCGTTGAAGCGCCTGCGCGAAGGCACGCCGGCCCTGGCCGCTGACGACGATGTGTACACCAACCATATCCATGCCGATGATTTGGCGCGCATCATCGAACGGGCCTTGTGGCGCGGCAAGCCGGGACGCGTGTATCACGCCAGCGATGACAGCGAACTCAGGATGGCCGAGTATTTCGATGCCGTGGCCGATACTTTCGGTCTGCCGCGCCCGCCGCGCCTGCCGCGTGCCGAGCTGCGGCAAGTGGTCACGCCGATGCTGCTGTCGTTCATGTCCGAGTCGCGCCGCCTGCACAATACACGCCTCAAGCGCGAGCTGGGCGTGCGCCTGCGCTACGCGCGCGTAGCCGATGCCTTGCAGTTGCTGTCCGCCGATACGGCCGGCATCGGGTAAAATGGCCGGTTATCTGCGCACTTTGCCGGACCGGTGCGCAGCGCGCCGTTGCGGCGGCGCGCCATTCACTTAAGGACTACAGCATGACCACCCTCACTTACGAAGAATACCTGGACGAGGTCACCACCGTCCTGACGGAACTGTATGACCTCGACGACGACGCCGCCATCAAGCTGGTCGTGGCGGCGCAGGATGCCGAATTTTTTGTTCCGCACGATGCGCATGAGGAAATGCGGACCGCTGAGCAAGCCAAGAAAGATGCGGTCACCCTGTTCGAGCGCAAGCAGAACCGCCAGCAAACGCAGGAAAAACAGCAACAGCGCGTGCGCCAGCAAAAGAAATAAAACGCTGGGGCAGTGTGGGCTTCGGCGCAACGCCGGGGCCTTGCCATTTGATGCAACGCAAACGCGTCATGGCGCGCTGGCGATATGGTGAGCAATGTCGTCACGCGTCCTGGCTTGTTGTGGCGGGCTCGGCATCTACAATTAGCGCGACGCAGTTTCCCGTCAGCAGGAGCGATCCATGCGAGCTACGAGTCACCCCAGCAAGGAACAGGTGCGCGCCTATATGCGGCGTCGTGAACGTGCGCTGCAGCCGCCACCGCCGCCCGATGAAATTCGCCGGCAACTGGCCTGGTGCCGCGTGGATGCCTTCACCGGCACTTGCCTTCCCGCCACCCCGGCCGGCCTGGCCGTGCAAGGCTGGCATTTATCCGCCGACATGGTCCGCCTGGGCACCCTCATGGCCATAGCCTGGCTGATGCACGGCGGTGTTGCTCATCGTAAAAATTGATGACGTGCAGCAAATTTTCCCGATTTGAGTTATCCTCTAGCACATCCCAAGTGCGTCAATTCTCTTCAATTATCACAATTTTGCTTTAAGTTACGCAAAAATCAACAATAGCGTGTATTATATTGTTTGTGGCGTAAAGGCCGCATAAGTGATGGCGCTTTTTAGTGTGTTTACCCTGAATTATTGCAGAAGAGACATTCTGTTTCTTTTTGCCTTAATACAACAAGTACGGATTTTCGATCATGTCTCTCAAACAAATTACCTCTTTGCCTACCTACAACCCGAATCGCGTCCTCGACGCGATCATCGACAAGCTGCAGCTGAAAAACGATGCCGCCCTGTCGCGAGCACTGGAAGTGGCGCCACCGGTCATCAGCAAGATTCGTCACAACACCTTGCCGATCGGCGCCACGATCCTTATCCGCATGCATGAAATCAGCGATTTCAGCATTCGTGAACTGCGCGAGTTGATGGCTGCCTAAGAGCGCCTGACAGACGGCAAACTGAGAGGTGCTGTCTGGGTAAGTCAGGCTTGCCGCGTGCGGCAGCCACATCTGTTCTTTTTCTATTGCGGGTCGCGGTTCAGCACCGGACGATCGACATAGAAGCGCCCCATTTCCAGGCCAGTCGTGGACGACTTGACCACCGCCGCCGTCAGTGAGGCAGGTGCGCTGGAAAATGCCGTGCTGGCAGTCCCCGTCGCGCGGCCTGAATATGCCGTCGCTTGTACCGCCGCACTCGAAAACGCCGCCTGCACGGCACGGCCCGAGTATGCCGTCGCTTGTACCGCGCGTCCCGAATACGCTGCCTGTACTGCCCGTCCCGAATACGCCGTTTCTGCGCGGATATAATCTTCCCCGAACGTTTGCTCATACAGCTGCTTCATGCGCTCGCCCACGCGCTGGTGCGCCGCTTCGTCGTCTTCGCCGCGCAAGCCGATGTACGGGAAGTGATGCAGAAAGTAACCGAAGACCTGTTCGCAGTCCGCCGCATATTTCAGCGTGTCGAGGATGTGGTAGTGCCAGAAGGTATCGACGTCCATCAGCGGCGCCGTTTCTTCTTGCGGAAACTGTTTCATCAGGATCAGGAAACGCCGGTATTCGAATTCCACCGCATTGGCCTTCTCCAGGCTCCATCCTTCGCCTGACTCCCGGTGCATCAGCTTGACCTTGATCGCGTCCAAATTCAAATCGGCAATTGCCTTGAAACTGTCGTTCGTATCCATGAATGTCCTTGTGGTAAAGAGCGTTGTGGGAAATACAGTGCAACAAGGGAGAGCGGCGCTTGTGTGGCGGTTGTGTACTCCTGGCAAATGGTCGCGGAATGCCTGGCCCTTGGCGGGCTTGGCGCTGAGTTGTTCTACATCAATATTGCATCTAATTACAAAATACGCAAGCTGAGCTTGTTTCATGCGGGACGTGCCTGTCAAGCGCTGGCCCGGCCATCTTCCTGGTAGGGAAATGCGGTGGCGTCCGCGCCCAGTGGTACGCTGACGTGCACGCTCATGCCGGCGCCGGGACTGCTTTCGATGTAAAAAGTGCCGCCTAGCAACTTAATGCGCTCCTCGATGCCCACCAGGCCAAACGAGCCCAGCTTGTTGCGCCCGTCGATGGCCGCGCCCACGCCGTTGTCGCTGATGCTCATCGATACCGTATCGCGGCACTTTTCCAGCTTGACTTGCACGCGGCTGGCATGGGCATGCTGGGAAATGTTGCTGAGCGACTCTTGCAGGATGCGGAACAGGGCCGTCGCGCACTGGTCGCTGAGGCAAATGTCGTCATGGCTTTCGCTCACTTCGCAGGCGATGCCCGTGCGCTGGCGAAATTGCGCCACCTGCCATTCGACGGCCGCATTCACGCCCAGGTCCAGTACGGTAGGGCGCAAGTCGTTGATGATCTGCCGCACGCTCTTGATGGTGGCGTCGATCTGTTCCAGGGTCGAGCGGGCGCGGGCATTCAGGCGCGGGTGGCGGCGATGCGTGCGCGAGGCCAGCATGTCTGCGTCGATGCGCAGCACCAGCAGGTTCTGTCCCAGGTCGTCATGGATTTCGCGCGCGATGCGCTTGCGCTCTTCTTCCTTGATCTGGTCGGCGTGGGCCGCCAGGCGGCGCAGTTTCTGGTGCGACAGCTGCAGACGGATCTGGCTGGCGCGCAATTCCTCCGTCATGCCGTTCGCCATCTGGATGGCGCGCCGGCGCGACGATGCCAGGGTGTGGAACAGCATGTACAGCAGCATGGTGCTGGCAAAGCCTATCAGCAGGGCCAGCCAGGGCAAAAAGGCGTCGAAGCGCGTATACAGGTCGCTCTTGCGCACGCTGAACAGTGCTTGCCACACGCGGCTATTATGTTCGATCAGCATCGTGCTGCTCAGGTAGCGGCCGGAATTGCCGGGCAGCCACCATGGCGCATGCATGCCTGCCGTCGTGCTGTCGAAGATGGGGCGCATGTCGTGCGGTAAGTCTAGCGGTGCGCGCGCCTGCGGGCCGATATCGAACAGGGTCAGGCGGACGTTGCGTACCGGCATGTCCGCCAGCGCGCTGCGCATCATCGTCACCAGGTCGTAGCCGATGCCGACGGAACCCTGGTACGCCGCGCGCCGCTGCTCCACCGTATCGACCGGCATGCCAAAACGGTACACGGGCAGGCGCATGGCCATGCCCGTCAATTGGGGACGGCCTTGCATCGGCACGGGCACGCCGGAATTGCTGATGTTGCCGGAGTCGCGCGACTGCGCCAGCATTTCGGCGATCAGGGGGCGCGAGGCGATGTCATAGCCATATTTTTCAGGGGCGCTGGCAATCGGTTCGATATACACCAGTACGGAATAGTGTGCGCGCGGGGCGGGTGGATGGATGGCAAACGCCGGATAGCCGTCGCGCCCGGGGGGATAGTCGCGCTGCATGGCCGCTTCGAGGGCGGCGCGCTGCGTCTCGTCCAGTTCCTGGCTGTAATTGAGGTTCATCACGCCAGGATAGTTCTGTTGCAGCGCGATGTTCGCCACGTAGCGGTGGAATTGCTCGCGGCTCACGTGTTCGTTGGCGTGGAACAGGCTGGCCGTGCCGCGCAGCAGGTTGGCATACGACTTGACGCGTGATTCGATGTTTTTCTGGGTATTGCGGGCCAGATTGTTGAATAACTCACTGGCATCGTTTTCGATCGACAGCGAGGCGGCCATATAGAACAGCAGGCCCACCATCGTCGACATCACGAAGCCGAGCAGCCACAGTGGTCTTTTTTCAGCAGATAAGGGGTGTTCGCCGGCAGTAGAAGACATCGCCATCCGCATCAGGAAGAGGAATCGGGTGCCGCCTGGGCGGCGGAGGCTAGGCTGCGTTGTGTAAGCGCTATTAAAATTGCAAATTGCTCAATAGCTGCCTAATATACAAAATTATCGTTATTATAGTCAACAGGCAATATTTCTCGCTGAAACGAAAAAAACCGCCGCAGCGGTTTTTTTTCGTGTGCCGTCAGCCCTTATTTGGCGGGTTGCCAGCTGTCTTTCAGGGTGACGATGCGGTTGAATACGGGCTTGCCAGGCTGGCTGTCGACGCGGTCGGCCGCAAAATAACCGTGGCGCTCGAACTGGAAGCGCTCTTCCGGCTGGGCCAGTTCAGCGCCCGGTTCCAGCCACGCTTGCACCACTTCCTTGGCCAGCGGATTCAGGGCCAGCTTGAAGTCCTTGCCGCCCGCATCAGGCTGCGGGTCCGTAAACAGGCGGTCGTACAGGCGTACTTCGGCGGCAATGGCCGTCGGCGCGCTGACCCAGTGCATATTGCCCTTGACCTTGTAGTTGGAGCTGCCTTCCGTGCCCGACTTGCTGTCCGGGAAGTAGGTGCAATGCACGGCGATGACTTTGCCGTTGTCATCCTTGTCGTAGCCCGTGCACTCGATCACGTAGCCGTAGCGCAAACGCACGCGGCTGCCCGGCTTGTCGTCGATCGGCGGATACAGACGGAAATAGCCCTTGTTCGGCACTTCCATGAAGTCGTCTTCCTCGATCCACAGCTCGCGCGAGATGGGGAAGGTGCGCAAGCCGCGCTCGGGGAAGTGCGGGTGCACGGGCGCCGTGCATTCCACGCTTTCGCCTTCGGGGAAATTGTCGATGATCAGTTTCAAAGGACGCAGCACGGCCACCGTACGGGGCGCCTTCGGGTCCAGGTCTTCGCGCAAACAGCCTTCGAGCACGCTGTAGTCGATCCAGCCGTCCGATTTCGTCACGCCCGTGCGTTCGCACATCAGCTGGATCGCTTCCGGCGTGTAGCCGCGGCGGCGCATGCCCACCAGGGTCGGCATGCGCGGGTCGTCCCAGCCATCGACGATGTTTTCTTCCACCAGCTGGCGCAGCTTGCGCTTGCTGGTGACGATGTACGTCAGGTTCAGGCGCGAGAATTCGTACTGGTGCGGCACGGGCTTGGCGAAGAAGCCGCCGGCCGACAGGGTTTCCAGCAGCCAGTCGTAGAACGGGCGGTGATCCTGGAATTCCAGGGTGCAGATGGAATGCGTGATATTTTCCAGCGCGTCCGAGATCGGGTGCGTGTAGTCGTACATCGGATAGATGCACCAGGCGTCGCCTGTGCGGTGGTGGTGCGCATGGCGGATGCGGTAGATGGCCGGGTCGCGCAAGTTCATGTTCGGCGAACTCATGGCATCTTCGCTCATCTTCGCGCGCAGGATGTGCTCGCCGTCCTTGAATTCGCCCGCCTTCATAGCGCGGAACAGGGCCAGCGATTCGTCGCGCGGACGGTCGCGGAATGGCGAATTCTTGCCGGCCTGGCCGAAATTGCCGCGGTTGGCGGCCATGTCTTCGGCGCTCTGGCTGTCGACGTAGGCAAAGCCGGCCGTGATCAGGTACTCGGCCATCGCGTACAGCTGGTCGAAATAGTCGCTCGCGTAGTGCAGGTGGCTCTGGCCATCGGCCTGCTTCGGCTCCCAGTCAAAGCCCAGCCATTTCACGCTGTCCATGATGGTGTCGACGTATTCCTGCTCTTCCTTGGCCGGATTGGTGTCGTCGAAGCGCAGGTTGCACTGGCCGGCGTAATCGCGCGCCAGGCCGAAGTTGACGCAGATCGACTTGGCGTGGCCCACGTGCAGGTAGCCGTTCGGCTCCGGCGGGAAACGCGTGATCACCTGGGGCAGGCCGGGACGCACGTGGGCGCCGGCAGCCAGGTCGGCTTCGATGATGTTACGCAAGAAATTGGGCGCCAGCGCTGGCGCGGCGGTATTCGGTTTATCGTTGCTCATTGATCAATGCGGAAGAGTGACAGTAAAAAGCATTTTACCGTACCGCAAGCGCTTTATAAGCACGTATTTACCCCCATTTCCCGGCATGCAAGCGACGCCGACGCCGTTCTATAGGATAATTCGCCTTTAATTAGTAGAAAAACGTGACCCCGGAGCCTTTTATGGAAAATTTATATAACGTCCTCGGTGTCGCGCCCAATGCCAGCGACGATGAAATCAAGAAGGTTTACCGTTCGCTGGCCATGCGCTTCCACCCCGACCGCAACCAGGCCCCCGGCGCCGAGGCGCGCTTCAAGAGCGTCACCAAGGCGTATGAAATCTTGGCCGACCCGGCCAAGCGCGCCGAATACGACCAGAGCGTGAACCACCGCATCATCATCGATCCGGAAGCGGAAGCGTATGCGCTGTGGTGCGGCGTGTTTCGTTTACATGGCACAGTATTACCTGCCGACTAAAACGATGCGGCCCGCATCAGCCGGCCCGAATTACTTGAAAACAACAACAACGGCGCTTTTATCAGCGCCGCGCATTACATTGGAAAGCACAGCATGAGAAGAGTACACCCTGAATTCGCGTACCAGTCGCGCGAGCTGGAAGGCCAGATCGAAGGCATCCTCGGCGACCCGCCGAACCGCAAGAACTACAAGAGCATGGTCGATGCATTGGTCGGTGAATACGCGAGCGGCGGCGGCATTGAAGACGTGAACATGCTGGCCTTCGCGCTGGTCGACCACATCACCTTCAGCGACCCGAAAGGCTTGCTGGCCGAAAGCGAAGACTACGAGTTCGGCGACTCGGCCCGCGTGTTTTCCATGGCCGCCTGCGCCGCGCCGGAAGCGGCGAAGATGTACGCCGCCATCGAAGAGAGCTTCCCCGACCTGGCGCGCCAGGCCATCATCACGGCTTTCCTGCACAAGAATCCGCGCCTGTGGGACGACGACGACCAGTCGCTCGACCAACTGGCTGCCAATGACGACGGCGACGACGATCACGACGAAGACGAAGCCACCGACGATTTCGCCCAGATGTTTGACCAGGATGGAGATGACCATGGCCGATAACACGGAACAAAAGAGCAATCTTCCCGCGCTGACGAAACAGGTCACGGAATTGGTGCTGTCCGGTTCGCTGGGCCACGCCGAGCAGGCGTTTGCCGACGCGGCCGACCAGTACGGCGACCTGGCCGTGGTGGAAGTGCTGAGCGCGATCCCGCCACAGGTAACGGCCCTGCACCTGGCCGGCTTTGACGGCGGCAAGATGTCGCTGGCAACCCTGCTGGTGCCGCCGAAGGCGTGGGCCGACAGCCTGGCCTTCATCGCCGCCACCTGGAGCGACGACCAGATCGAGGACGATCCGGAACGCATCGCCGAAGCCCTGTTCGCGCACATCCACGGCGTGGTGTTTTCCACCGACGACGCCGAGCGCCGCCGCGAGCTGCTGCTCGAAGCATCCGCCACCGACTGGGGCGCCACGGCGTTCGCCATCCTGTTCTCGATGGCACCGAAGGAAATCCTCGAAGTGGCGGGCGAGATCGTCATCAAGGGACCGTACGTGACGGGCGTGACCTCGTCCGACAACGACGTCGTGCCGCTGGCCATCGAACTGGCGCAAGCGAATGAAGACGGCTGGGACCGCTCGCTGTTCGAACTGTTCCCCGACTTCCGCCACAGCGCCGACCTGGCCGACGCGGAATACTCGGACGACCCGGACGAAGAGCCGACCATGTTGCAGCGGAGCACCAAGGAATTGCTGTACCGCCTGCGCAAGCAAGTGCCGAGCACGCGCAGCGCGCCGCGTTCCAGCACGCGCCGCAGCCTGGGCACGGGCATTTTCTCGTAATGAAAGCAGGGAACGTCTAATGCTGCCAGCAATTGTTGTAGAGAATCTTCCGCGCCTCGTGCGCGCCATCAAACTGTTGCCGGGCGACCCGCGCGAGGACGCGGCCCTGAACCTGGCCGACGAATTGACGGGTATCACGGCCATGGTGGCCGAGAAGTTCACGAATGAACGCACGGCCGACGGCATCCAGAAAGCGCTGTACCTGACGGTGGGCGGCGTGTCCTTGGGCCTGGAACAGGCCGTCACGCATGAAGGCGACCAGGCCGCGCTCGATTTCCTCGTCGAGCACGGCGCCGAGCACGCGTTCCAGGTGGGCTTTCGTCTGATCAAGGAATTGTCGCAGCTGCCCGAAGACGCCCTCGTCGGTGAGTACGACCAGGACCCCGTCTACCTGCAGCGGCGCCTGCGCGAGCTGTTCATTGATATTTGCCAGGCCGACCCGAACCAGAACTGGGCCGGCTATGAAAAGTATGCGGTTCAATTGCAACAGCGCAAGGAAGTGCAAGCCGTCGTGCGCCTGGCAAGCTGGCTGCGCCGCCACCATGACAACGGCCCCGTCAGCGACAGCGACTTGAATGCCGAGGGCGTCATCGCGCTGGCCATCATCTTCGCCATCGAAGGCGGCGGACGCATCATCGCGCGCACGGGTCAAAAGGAGTTTGAACGCTTCGTGCGTTCCGTGCGCAAGAACAAGCCCGACTTCGAGGAAGGCTGGGCCGCCCTGGTGGCCAAGGTTCCCGTGCAGCACCATCCGGTCTTGCTCGACCGCATCGAGTCGTACCGCCGCAGCTGCACCGTCGTGCATAAAATCCTCACGCGGGCCAGCATGAAAAGCCTGTTCGAGGACCTGGAAAATTATGCGGGTTCGGAGCTGGACGCCGATTACTCCTGATGTACCTCAATGTAGGCCGGCACCTGCCGGCCTATTCTTTTTCTTCCAGCGCCGCTGCCTCGGCCAGTTTCACGAACGCCGCCACCAGCGGCGACGTCTCTTCTTCCCGTTGCGCAAGTAATAAGCTGGTGGTCGCCTGCGGGTCGGCGATCGGGCGGTAGCACACGCCGTCCATGCGGATGCGGTCGAACGAGGCGGGCAGCACGGAAATGCCGCAGCCGGCCGCCACCAGGCCGATGATGGTCGACGCTTCGCCCGCTTCCTGCGCCACCTGGGGCACGAAGCCGGCCGCCTTGCACAGGCGGAAGATCTGCGGATAAATCCCCGTGCCCGCATCCTTGGGATACATCACAAAACCTTCGCCCGCCATGTCGGCAATGGCAATCGCGTCCTTGGCCGCCAGCGGATGGGCGACGGGCAGCACGAGGAACAGCGGATCCTGGCGCAATTGCGTCAGCTTGATATCGGATGGATACGTCGTTTCCGGCGGGCGCACGAAGCCCAGGTCCATGGTGCGGCCGCTGATCGCTTCCAGCTGATGCAAGGTCGCCATTTCATGCAGGGTCAGTGTGACGTGGGGAAACTGCTGGCGGTAGCGGTTGATGACGGTGGCGAAATACGGCGTAAACGGCGTGGAAAACGTAAAGCCGATGCGCAATTCCCCCGCTTCGCCCCGCTGGGCCCGGCGCGCCGTGACGGCCGCCTGTTCCGACAGGGCCAGGATGCGCCGCGCATCGTCGAGGAAGAGGCGGCCCGCTTCCGTCAGCCGCACGGAGCGCTTGTTGCGCTCGAACAACTGCGCGCCCAGTTCCCCTTCCAGCGCCTGGATTTGCTGGCTCAGCGGCGGCTGGCCGATGTGCAGGCGCTCGGCCGCGCGCGTGAAGTGCAGTTCCTCGGCGACGGCGACAAAGTAACGCAGGTGGCGCAGTTCCATGTTTGTCCAGTAATCGTTTTAAAGTATGAGTTGGTCCTTAAATATATATTGGACGATATGAGTTGGCAATCCTAACATGCAGACTCGCTCCTCTTCGAAACATGGCCATGTCTGATTCATCGCTTGCCTTTGCCCCCGCTGCCCCCGCTGCCCCATCGGCCATCCCGGTTTCCGCTCCTGCTGCCCGCACGGCCATCGCCAAGGGTTCGATTGAATTCAAGCGCAGCAACCGCGCCCTGTTCTTTGGCGGCTTTTCCACCTTCAGCTTGCTGTACTGCATCCAGCCGCTGTTCCCGCTGCTGTCGCAGCAGTTTCATTTGACGCCGGCGCAAAGCAGCTGGTCGCTGTCCGTGTCGAGCGGCTTGCTGGCCATTTCCCTGGTGTTGCTCAGTGCCGTTTCGGACCGGGTGGGGCGCAAGCCGCTGATGGTGGCGTCGATGTTTTCCGCCGCCATATTGACGATTTTGTCCGCCTTCGCGCAGGATTACGCGCAATTGCTGGCGATCCGCGCGGCGCTCGGCATCGCCCTGGGCGGCATGCCGGCCGTGGCCATGGCCTACCTGGGCGAGGAAATCGAGGGACCGTCCCTTGGCTTGTCGATGGGCTTGTATATTGCGGGCAGCGCCTTTGGCGGCATGTCGGGGCGCTTGATCGCTTCCATGCTCAGCGATTTCCTGTCGTGGCGCTGGGCGCTGGGCGTGCTGGGCGTGGCCGGCGTGCTGGCGGCGGCGGAATTCTGGCGCAGCCTGCCCGCGTCGAAAAATTTCGTGCCCAGTACCAAGGGTTGGAATGCCTTGCCGCACGCCATCAAACAGCATTTTTCCGATAAGGGCTTGCCGTGGCTGTTCTGCCTGGCGTTCGTGCTGATGGGTTGTTTTGTCAGCCTGTATAACTACATCGGTTACCGCCTGCTGGCCGCACCATTCAATTTGCGCCAGAGCACGGTCGGCTTGCTGGCCTTTTTGTACCTGATCGGCATCTTCAGTTCCGTCTGGGCGGGACGCCTGGTGGACCGGCTGGGGCGCCGGGGCGTGCTGTGGATCATGCTGTCGCTGATGCTGTCCGGCATTGTATTGACCCTGTTCGATTCGCTGCCGCTGATCGTCATCGGCATGGCGCTGGCCACGTTCGGCTTCTTTGCCTCGCACTCGATCGCCAGCAGCTGGGTCAGCCGCCGCGCCCGCGCGCCGCAGGCGCTGGCCTCGGCTTTCTATCTGCTGTTCTATTACCTGGGATCGAGCCTGATCGGTTCCGCTTCGGGCATGATGTGGGGCTTCGACGGCTGGACGGGCGTCATCATCATGCTGGGCCTGTGCCTGGGCGGCGGCGTGCTGATCGCCTTGCGCCTGCGCCATCTGCAGCCGCTGGGGGCGCGCGAAGCGGTGGGCTGAGTCCGGCTATTTGGGACACATGCCGATCATCGTTTCGCCCTGCTTGCCGGCGCGCGTGGTCACGCACAAGCTGCCCAGCGCGCTGGTGATTTTATACGTGCGGCTGCCCTTGGCCTCATTCGCGCCGATTTCCTCGATTTTTGATGCCTCGTACCATTTCGGCGGCACGGCCGCGTAGGCTTCGGCAAAGCCTTGCTGCATGCGCTTGTAACCCGTGTCCTCGAATTTCTCTCCGCCCCGCTGCGGGAATTCCTTGCGCAACTCCCTGTCGATCTTGCCCACGTCGCGCTTGGCTTGCGCCAGGATATCGGCCGCGCTGGGCGCTGGCGTCACTGTGATCGCTTCCGGCGCTGCAGGTGCTGGCACCTGTTCGATGGCGGGCGCCGGCATGGGCCGGCGAGGCACTCTTGCGACAGTTGGTTTTGTGCTGGGTAACGCTACGGGGACGGGCTTGGGCGGTGCCGGCAGCGTGTGGCGCAGCCAGGTGATGGCCGGACCTTGCTGCAGGTTGTCGTCAGAGGCAAGGCGGGGCCGCGACTGCACGATGACATAGGCCAGCCCTGCGTGTAGCAGGATGATCAGCAGCAAGCCGGGCGCGCGGCGGGGCAGGATAGTCAGCGAGGTCATGGAGGGCATGGTGGTTCAGGTACGCCAATGTATCTGAGGCATTTGATCATTATCTAAAATGTCACAAGCGCTTACAAAAAAGTGCTGCATGGAAATTTCGACCTTGTGGCCGCCAGCGGGGAACCCCGTACCGGCTTGACGATCCAACTCCCTACACTGTGGGAGGACACATCATGATGCAGGTAAAGGAAGTGGCACGGCGCTTCGGCGCCATCGAACACGCGATCGGCCAGGCGGCCCAGCTGTGCGGCCAGCAGCAGGGCATGCCCATGGATTTGAAGGATTGCATCAACCAGCTGGACCAGCAAAAGAGCGCCGTGCGGCAAGCGATCGACACGCAAGACGATGCGCGCATCCGGCAAGCCGTCGACCAGATGGAATCCTTGGGCGACCGCGCCAAGCGGGCCTGCGGCACGGCGTCCAGCGTCACGCCGGAAATGAAGAGCGCCGTGCTCAAGGTGCACGATGAATTGTCGGACCTGAAGCACCAGCTGCATTAACCAGTTGCATTAGCTACATCTGGCGGAACAGATGCGCATATAAAGGACTGACGCGCAGCTGCGCCGGATGCTGGCGCAGGGTCAGCGACAGCTTGCCCGCCTCGTCGCGCACGGCCGTGGCGATGGCGCTGGCGTTGACGATGGTGCTCCGGTGGATTTGCCAGAATTGCTGCGGGTCCAGTTGGGGCAAGAGTTCCTTCAGGCTTGTGCGTATCAGCGCTTCGCTGTCCTGGCACACGACGTTGATGTATTTGTCCAGCGCTTCGAAATACACGACGTCGGCCAGGGCGATCATGCGCACGCTGTTGCCGACGGCTGCCCGTATCATGTGCAGGCGCGGCGCGGGCGCCGTCATCGCCTGCAGCTGGGCCAGTAAACGGACCATGTTGTCGTCGCTGGCGGACCCCGCCGTTGCTGCCGCCGCCGCTGGGGTTGCTGTTGCTGTGCCGTTGCCGCTGTCGCCCAAGCGCTGTTGCAGGCGTTCCACCGTCTTGCCCAAGCGGGCATCGTTGACGGGTTTGAGCACGTAATCGGCGGCCGCGTGCTCGAAGGCGGCCAGCGCATATTCATCATAGGCCGTGACGAACACGATGTGGGGAAACGCAATACCGTCGGGCCACTGTTCCGCCAGTTCCTCGGCCGCTTCCAGGCCCGTCTTGCCTGGCATCTTGATGTCGAGAAACAGTATGTCGGGCTGCAGCGCCAGGCCCTGGCGCAAGGCTTCCACGCCGTTGGGGCAGGTGGCGACGATGTCGAGTTCGGGCCACAGCCGCTGCAAGGCGTGCGCGAGGGCGGCGGCAAGGATGGGTTCGTCTTCGGCGATCAGGGCGCGCGGGGTGTGGTGGCTCATGCGATAGGACTCGTGATGGTGGGTGGAAGGGGGAGTGTCAGGCGGGCGGTCGCGCCTGCCGGATGGTTGGCGGCCAGCGACAGGCTGGCGCCATCGCCATGCATGCCGCGCAGGCGTTCGCGGATATTCGCCACGCCCAGATGCGTGCCCTTGGTCTGGCCCGGATGATCGAGGCCCAGGCCATCGTCGGCAACCGTCAGGATCAGCACGCCAGCGTCCGTGGATGCCTGCACGTGGATATGGCCGCCTTCAATCTTTGGTTCCAGGCCGTGCTGGATGGCGTTTTCCACCAGCGGCTGCAGCAGCATGGGCGGCACTTTGATATCGCGCAAGGCCTCGGGCAAGTCCAAGGTAAAGCGCAGGCGCGCACCCATGCGTATCGACATCAGGCCCAGGTAGGCTTGCATCAAGGAAAACTCCTGCTTCAGGGTGGTGGACCCGGCGCGCGAGGAAGAGAGGGTGGCGCGCAGATACTGGATCAGCTGGTCGAGCAGCAGCTGGGCGCGGTCCGGATCAAAGCTGATCAGACCCTGCAGATTGGCCAGGGTATTGAACAGCATGTGTGGTTCGATCTGCGCCTGCAGCAGCTGCAGCTGGGCCTGCATGGCCTGGCGCGCCACGGATTCGGCGCGGGCTTTTTCCTGGGCCGCCTCCATTTGCAAGCGGGCGATCTTTTCGCGGCTGCCAAAGAACAGGATGGCCGCTCCCGCCGCCGCCAAGGTGAACACCGTCATGCCGACATTGCGTGACGACATGGAGACGGGCGCGGGAACGTCGATATTGGCCAGCCAGCCGAACAGCATGGTGCCGCCAACTTGCGCCACGGCGGCGCTGACGATAATGAGGGCAGTGAAGGGCAGCAACGGGGCGCGTCGCTGTTCGCCCCAGCACGCCAGGCGGATGCCGTCGATGAGCAGGAAAGCAATACTGCCGATGCACATGGACGCAAGCAGGTTGAGCCAGAAGCTTTGCCCACCGCTCAGCACGAAGGTAATGAAGAGGGCACACAAGACATTGAGCAGCATCGCATAGCGGGCATCGCCCAGCAGGCGCCGGTAGGGAAAGCCCGTCTTGCGGGGGGCTGCGTCGGTAGTGTGCATGCGGGAATGCTTTCAGGTGGACACTCGGGTTGGCAATGCGGCAATTATGGGCGGCTCTGCACGCGGGCGCAACGCCGTTGCGACGAAACCGGGCGGTGACGGCGCCAATCGCCCGATCGCGTCCTTTACATGGTGGCGCTGGCGCGCGATGATGGCAAGATGTCTTGATCGACAACCTCATCACGATAAAGGAACAGCATGTGGCCCTATCCACGCACCCTGGCGCACCGCGGCGGCGGCACCCTGGCGCCTGAAAATACCCTGGCCGCCCTGCGCTGTGGCCTGGTCTACGGCTACCGCGCCGTGGAATTCGACGTCATGCTGGCGTCCGACGGCGTGCCCGTCATCGTGCACGACCCCGAGCTGGGCCGCACCGTGGCCGGCAGCGGCCATGTCAACGATTACACGGCCGCGCAGCTGGGCGCCATGGAAGCGGGCGCCTGGTTCGGCCCCGCATTCGCGGGCGAGGGCGTGCCCACGTTCGAGGCCGTGGTGGACTATTGCAAGGCGCAGCGCATTTGGATGAATATCGAAATCAAGCCGGCACCGGGCGTTGACGTGGCCACGGGCAAGACCGTGGCGCGCGCCACGCGCGATTATTTCGCAAAGGAAATTGCTGCAGGAGAGTTATTGCCGCTGCTATCGTCGTTCAGCATTGAAGCGCTGCAGGCGGCGCGTGAAGCGGCCCCGGAACTGGCGCGCGGCTGGCTGGTCGAACAGATACCATCTGATTGGGTGAAAAAGGCAAAGGAACTCGGCGTGGTGGCCATCCATTGCGACCATCAGCAACTGACGCCGGAACTGGCGCGAGAGATCAAGGCGGCCGGATACGGGCTGTTCTGCTACACCGTCAACACGCCGGAGCGGGCCAGCGAACTGCTGGCCTGGGGCGTGGATGGGTTTTGCACGGACAGGATAGATATTATTCCATCCATGGCGTAGGTCGGATTAGGCGCGCAGCGCCGTAATCCGACAACATTGTTGGCGCCGCTGGTGTTGTCGGCTTACGCGCTTGCTCGCTAAGCCGACCTACGTTTCAAGCAGCTTAGAAAGTCACGCGCATACCGATGGTCACATTGCGCCCCATCAACGGCGCCGCATTCTTGATGAACGAGGTGTGGCTGTAAGCCAGCTCATTCGTCAGGTTGTTCGCCTTGATGTAGAACTGGGCCGGCGTCGTGCCGATGCGCGTGTCGTAGTTGGCGGACAGGTTCAGCATGTTGTAGCCCGGGGTTGCCGTTTCAAACGCGGCGACCTTGTCTTGCTTGCTCACGCGGTAGAACTCGGCCACGCCACTCCACGCCTGCCAGTTGGCGTCGAACTTCACGCCGAAACGCTGGGCGGGGATGCGCGGCAAGTTGCCACCGCCGGCGGCCAGCTTGGCCCGAACGTAGTCGCCGAACACGCTGGCGCCGAACATGGGGTTCAGTTGCTGGCGGATCTGCCCTTCGACGCCCGTAAAGGTGGCGTCGCGCTGGGCGTACTGGATCAGCTGGAAGCCTTCGTGGCTGTCCAGCGTGGAGCCGAAGATGTAGTTATCGACCTTGTTGCGGTAGGCGCTGGCCGAGAACGTCGTGGCGCCCGCATATTTGCGCAAGGTCAAGTCGATATTGTTCGACGTTTCCTTGCCCAGGTTTTCATTGCCCAGCTCATATGTGGCCGTGGCCATGTGCACGCCGTGCGCATACAGTTCCTCGGCGCTGGGCAAACGGTGCGTGCGCGAGATGGTCGAACCGAGCGAGTACTGTGGCGCGAATTTCCACACGGCGCCCAGCGAGACCGATGTGCCCTTGGCGCTGCGGTTTTGCAGGGTGGCGCTGTCGACCGTGATGTCTTGCCATTCGTGGCGCAAGCCCGCTTCGAAGCGCCATTGGTCGAGCTTGTATTCCTCG
Source organism: Janthinobacterium sp. 64 (assembly GCF_002813325.1). Taxonomy (NCBI): domain Bacteria; kingdom Pseudomonadati; phylum Pseudomonadota; class Betaproteobacteria; order Burkholderiales; family Oxalobacteraceae; genus Janthinobacterium; species Janthinobacterium sp. 64. The sequence goes on from NZ_PHUG01000001.1 coordinate 5,089,682, forward strand.
ACCAGGAAGGCCGCGTGTTTCTTCGTTACCGTTGGCGCCACGTACGCTTCTTCGCCCAGGGCGGAGAAATCGCGCTTCGATGTTTGCAGGCCCACTACGCCGCGCCAGCCGAAGACGGGATGGTGCTCCATTTCCAGGCGCGCGTCGTGGCCCTTGTTCTTGAACGTGGTGGCGATTTGCGTGCCTTCGATTTCGTCGTGCTTGTAATCGGTGAATGCGGCGCGCAGGCGCAGTTTGGCGAAGCCGGGCACGGGATCGCGCAATTCGCCGCGCACGTCCCAGCGTTCGCTCTTCAGTTTCACGTAGGGAACGGCACCATCTTCGTGCTCGTGGTCATGTTCCTCTTCATCACCGTGGCCGTGGCCTTCGTGGCCGCCGCAATGCAAATGCGTGCCGTGCGGGTGGCAGCTTTCGAATTCGTGGTTGTGGCCAGGTAATCCATACTCTGCGTTCTGGCTGGTGAAGGCCAGGCCCAGGAAGCCGCGCTGACCCACCCACGACACGCCCACGCTGCCCGTGTCCGTCTTGTTGTAGCTGCCGCCGACTTTCGAGCCGCCTTCCCAGCCGCTGCCGACCTTGTATTCCTTCGCGTCGCGCTTGACGCCTTCCGCGTGGAAAGCGATGTTGCCGGAGCCGCCAGTCACTTCAAAGGCGCCCGCCTTTTCGCGCGCGGCCGAGTTGGCGCGCACTTCCGCGCTGCCTTCAACACCTTTCGCAGGCACGCGCGTGGGGATTTTCTTGTCGATCACATTGACCACGCCGCCGACGGCGCCGCCGCCGTAGGCCAGCGCGGACGGGCCGCGCAGCACTTCAATCTGTTCCGACAGCATCGGTTCAGCAGCCACCGCATGGTCGGGGCTGATGGTCGAGGCATCTTGCACTTCGGCGCCATCGGACAGCACTTTCACGCGCGGGCCATCCATGCCGCGGATGATGGGACGGCTGGCGCCGGCGCCGAAATGGCTGGACGTGATGCCGGGCTGGCCGGCCAGGGTTTCGCCCAAGGTCGCAGCCCTTGCCAGCACCAGTGCCTCGCCTTCGAGTACGGTGACTGGCGTGCTCATGTCGTCGCTGCCCAGGGCCAGCGCGCTGGCCGAGACGGTGACGGCAGGCAAGGTTGTCGCCTGCTGCGCCAGGGCGCTGGCGGGGGCGGCAAAGGCCAGCATGATGGCCAGCGCGAGGGGAGTCGGTTGTTGAGGGCGTACGGACATGGGCAAGATTTCCTTATCGGCTATCGGTGTTGGCAGGGTTGGGGCAGCGCGTGAAAAGGAAATAGCCTGCCCTAAGTTGATAATGATAACCCATTATCATTACTGTGTGACAGTTTTTCCGGGCGGTAGATACAGGCGGATGGTGTATTCTGTCGGCTATGGAACGCACAACACGTCAAAAAACCGCTATTCAAGCCGCCATCGAGTCGGCCCAGCGCCCCCTGTCGGCGCAGGAAATCCTCGTGCAGGCCAGCTTGCAGGTGACGCAGCTGGGCATCGCCACTGTTTACCGCAACTTGAAGTCGCTGGTGCTGGAAGAAAAAGTGCACGTGGTGACCTTGCCGGGTGAAAACCCGCGCTATGAGTCGAATGCTGTCGCCAATCACCACCACCACCATTTCCAGTGCACCACGTGCCAGCGCGTGTTCGACGTGCATGATTGCCCGGGCGACTTGAAGCGCATGGCGCCGCAAGGCTTTGTTGTCGAACGCCACGAGCTGACCTTGTACGGCCGCTGCGCCGATTGCAATGCCGCTGCCGGTGCCAGTGTGGCTGGCACAGCCCCGCACGCCTGCGCCAGCCACCACGACCCGGCCTGAGTCGGCAGACTGTCGATGTTGGCACGGGCGCAACAATGCCCTGGCCAGCCGTCATTGCCGCACCCCATATCACGTATAATCTTCCCTTTAAAGCTGCCGCCACTCTTTGCCAAAAAAACATGAAATCAACTGAAATCCGCGACAAGTTCCTCAAATTTTTCGAGTCCAAGGGCCATTCCATCGTCCGTTCCAGCTCCCTGGTGCCAGGCAATGATCCGACTTTGCTGTTGACGAACAGCGGCATGGTGCAATTCAAGGACGTGTTTACGGGCACGGACAGCCGTCCGTACACGCGCGCCACCTCGGTGCAGCGCTGCGTGCGCGCCGGCGGCAAGCACAACGATCTGGAAAACGTCGGCTACACGGCGCGCCACCACACCTTCTTTGAAATGCTGGGCAACTTCAGCTTTGGCGACTATTTCAAGCGCGACGCGATTCAATACGCGTGGGAATTGCTGACCAAGGTGTACGGCTTGCCGGCTGACAAGCTGACCGTCACCGTCTACATCGAAGATGACGAAGCGTACGATATCTGGGCCAAGGAAATCGGCGTGCCCGTCGAGCGCATCATCCGCATCGGCGACAACAAGGGTGCGCGCTACGCATCGGACAATTTCTGGCAGATGGCTGACACGGGCCCATGCGGTCCATGCACGGAAATCTTCTACGACCACGGCGCCGACATTCCTGGCGGCCCGCCGGGTTCGCCTGACGAAGATGGCGACCGCTTCATTGAAATCTGGAACCTCGTGTTCATGCAGTTCAACCGCGACGAAGCCGGTGTCATGCACAAGCTGCCGAAGCCTTGCGTCGACACGGGCATGGGCATGGAGCGCCTGGCCGCCGTGCTGCAGCACGTGCATTCGAACTATGAAATCGACCTGTTCCAGCATTTGATCCGCGCCGCCGCGCGCGAAACGGGCGCCACGGACCTGGAAAACAAGTCGCTGCGCGTGATCGCCGACCACATCCGCGCCGCCGCCTTCATGATCGTCGACGGCATCATCCCGGGCAGCGAAGGCCGCGCGTACGTATTGCGCCGCATCATCCGCCGCGCCTTGCGCCACGGTCACAAGCTGGGCCAGACGAAACCGTTCTTCTACAAGCTGGTGGCCGATCTCGCCATCGAGATGGGCGGCGCCTATCCCGAGCTGGAAGACGCGAAAGACAACGTCGCCAATATGCTCAAAGCCGAAGAAGAGCGTTTCGGCGAAACCCTGGAAACGGGCATGAAAGTGCTGGAAGCGCAGCTGGCCAAGGATGCCACGGGCATCGACGGCGCCACCGCGTTTACTTTGTACGAAACCTACGGCTTCCCGCCGGACCTGACGGCCGACATTTGCCGCGAACGCAACATCAGTTTCGACCAGGTGGGCTACGACGCGGCTCTGAAGGAAAGCCAGGAACTGTCGCGCAAGGGCGGCAAGACGCACAAGGACAGCAAGGTCGAGTACACGGGTGAGAAAAACACCTTCGTCGGCTACGATCAATTGACGTTCAGCGGCAAGGTCGTGGCGCTGTACGCGGCCGGCACGCAGGTCACGGAACTGAAGGCGGGCCAGGAAGGCATCGTCGTGCTCGACACCACGCCGTTCTACGCCGAATCGGGCGGCCAGGTGGGCGACCAGGGCGTGATCGCCTCAGGCGCCGGCAGCTTTGCCGTCAGCGATACCTTGAAAATCCAGGCGGATGTCTTCGGCCACCACGGCGTGCTGGAGTCCGGTGTATTGAAAGTGGGCGACGCCGTCTCGGCGCAAGTCGATACGGCCAAGCGCGCGCGCACCATCCGCAACCACTCGGCCACGCACTTGATGCACAAGGCCTTGCGCGAAGTGCTGGGCAGCCACGTGGCGCAAAAGGGCTCGCTGGTCGATCCCGATAAAACCCGTTTCGACTTCAGCCACCATGCGCCGATGACGGCGGAACAGATCGTCGCCGTGGAAACCATCGTCAATAAAGAGATCCTGGAAAACCGCGCCACACAGGCGCACCTGATGTCGTTTGACGATGCCGTCAAGCATGGCGCGATGGCCCTGTTCGGCGAGAAATACGGCGACGAAGTGCGCGTGCTCGACATCGGCAGCTCGAAAGAGCTGTGCGGCGGCGTCCACGTGCAGCGCACGGGCGACATCGGCCTGTTCAAGATTATCGGCGAAAGCGGTGTTGCCGCCGGTATCCGCCGCGTGGAAGCGGTGACGGGCGAGGGCGCGCTGGCGCTGGTGCAAACCATCAACCGCCGCCTGGTCGAAGCGGCGCAAGCGCTGAAGGCGCAACCGGAAGAACTGACTGCCCGTATCGGACAGGTGCAGGACCATGTGAAGGCGCTGGAAAAGGAACTGGCCGCGCTGAAATCGAAACTGGCTTCGGGCCAGGGCGATGAGCTGGTCACGCAAGCCGTCGATGTGAACGGCATCAAGGTGCTCGCTGCCGTGCTCGATGGCGCCGACGTGGCCCGTTTGCGTGAAACCATGGACAAGCTGAAGGACAAGCTGAAAACGGCCGCCATCGTGCTGGCCAGCGTGGCTGACGGCAAGGTCAGCCTGATCGCCGGCGTCACGGCGGACGCGACTTCCAAGGTCAAAGCGGGCGAGCTGGTGAACTTCGTTGCACAGCAAGTGGGCGGAAAAGGCGGCGGACGCCCCGATATGGCGCAGGCTGGCGGTACCGATCCGAGCGGTCTGGCGAACGCCCTGGCTGGCGTGCCGGCCTGGGTCGGCGAACGCGCAACACAGGCGTAAGCTAGCAGGCATGCGGGGTTTTCACCCCACAGCCCCTTGAAAACGGCCCGCAGACGGTGTTTGCGGGCCGTTTTGCCGTGTGGAATCTCGTTGTGACACCACAACAGCCGATGAACTATTTTGGTGCAGCGCGTCAATGCCCCTGATTTAGAGTAGTATGTCGAAAATCAGTACAACAAAACAATGGTGGGATATTGATGATGAGCGACACACTACTTGATACCGAGATTATGGAATTTCACAAAGAACTCGACGCGCGGGGCTTGAATTGCCCCTTGCCGATTCTGAAGGCGAAAAAGGCTTTGTCAGAGCTGCAGAGCGGGGAAGTGCTGCGCATCATGGCAACCGATCCCGGTTCCGTGCGCGACTTCCAGGCTTTCGCCAAGCAAACGGGCAATGCCCTGCTGTCGCATGTGCAGACGGGCACCGAATTCGTCTTCCTGATGCAACGCAAATAATTCTGCCAGCCGGGGCCGCCGTGGCGCGGCCTGGTTTTCCTTCCCGAACCAGCCCTTTTGCTGCCCTGCAGCGTAGCGGCAGACTCCCCTGAAATCCCCGAAGCTGGACAGTTTAGATGGATTGCTCTAACAAAAAATCGCACGATCGTGCTTAAATTCGGTTCAGGATTCAAATTTCTCTTATAATCGAACGCACAATCAGCACTTGATCCGTCATTTTTATAATTTCCCAAAGGCATAGCTATGAAAGTCTTGGTACCCGTCAAACGCGTGGTCGACTATAACGTCAAAGTCCGCGTCAAGAGTGACGGCACTGGCGTCGATACCGCCAACGTCAAAATGTCGATGAACCCTTTCGATGAGATCGCGCTGGAAGAAGCGATGCGCCTGAAAGAAGCTGGCAAGGTCACTGAAGTGGTCGCCATCTCCTGCGGCGTGACGCAGTGCCAGGAAACCCTGCGCACGGCCATGGCCATCGGCGCCGACCGCGGCATCCTGGTGGAAACGACGACCGAACTGGAACCGCTGGCCGTCGCCAAGCTGGTGAAATCCCTGGCCGAGAAAGAACAGCCGCAACTGATCATCCTGGGCAAGCAAGCCATCGATGACGACAGCAACCAGACCGGCCAGATGCTCGCTGCCCTGCTGGGTTGGCCACAAGCCACGTTCGCTTCGAAAGTCGTGCTGGAAGACGGTAAAGTCACCGTCACGCGCGAAGTCGACGGCGGCCTGGAAACCCTGGCATTGACCTTGCCTGCGATCATCACCACCGACCTGCGTTTGAACGAGCCACGCTATGTGACCTTGCCGAACATCATGAAGGCAAAGAAAAAGCCGCTCGAGACCGTCAAGCCGGAAGACCTGGGCGTCGACGTTGCGCCACGCCTGAAGACCCTGAAAGTCGTCGAGCCAGCCAAGCGCTCGGCCGGCATCAAGGTCCCGGACGTCGCCACCCTGGTCGCCAAGCTGCGTACCGAAGCCAAGGTTATTTAAACATACCCCAAGACAAAAACTGGGGTCAGACCTGGAAGGTCCGACCCCCGGCACTTGCACATTACTAGGAATAATCATGGTCGCATTAGTTATTGCTGAACACGACAACGCTACCTTAAAGGGCAGCACCCACCACACCGTGACCGCGGCTGCCCAGTGCGGCGGCGACGTGCACGTACTGGTCGCAGGTTCGAACGCATCGGCCGCTGCCGCTGCCGCCGCGCAAATCGCCGGCGTGACGAAAGTCATCGTCGCCGACGCACCATATTTTGCCGATGGCCTGGCCGAAAACGTGGCCGAGCAAGTGCTGGCCATCGCCGGCAACTACAGCCACATCCTGGCGCCAGCCACCGCCTACGGCAAGAACATCCTGCCACGCGTCGCTGCCAAGCTGGACGTGGCGCAAATCTCGGAAATCACCAAGGTCGACTCGCCAGATACGTTCGAGCGTCCGATCTACGCCGGTAACGCCATTGCCACTGTGCAATCTGGCGACAAGGTCAAGGTCATCACCGTGCGCACCACCGGTTTCGACGCCGCTGCCGCCACCGGCGGTTCGGCTGCCACCGAAACCGTCGCCGCCGTTGCCGACGCGGGCAAATCGGCCTTCGTGGGCCGCGAACTGGCCAAGTCCGACCGTCCAGAACTGACCGCCGCGAAAATCATCGTGTCGGGCGGCCGTGGCATGGGTTCGGCCGAGAACTTCCACATCCTGGAGCCGCTGGCCGACAAGCTGGGCGCCGCCATGGGTGCATCGCGCGCCGCCGTCGACGCCGGCTTCGTGCCGAACGACTGGCAAGTGGGCCAGACGGGCAAGATCGTTGCCCCATCGCTGTACATCGCCGTCGGTATCTCGGGCGCGATCCAGCATCTGGCCGGCATGAAAGACTCGAAAACCATCGTCGCCATCAACAAGGATCCGGAAGCGCCGATCTTTGCCGTGGCCGACTACGGCATCGTGGGCGATCTGTTCGAGATCGTGCCGCAACTGGTCAAAGAACTGGGCTAAGTCTTAGCCATTCAGGTTTTGTTATTGACAAAGCCACGCCGGCCCGCCCCACACGGCGAGCCGCGCGTGGCTTTTTTCTTGGAGAAATAGATGAGCTATCAAGCCCCGCTGAAAGACATGTTGTTCGTGATGAACGAACTGGCCGGCCTGGCCGAAATCCACACTTTACCGGATTGCGAAGACGCCACGCCCGACACGGCCGAAGCCGTGCTGGAAGAGAACGCCAAATTCTGCGGCGCCGTGGTGGCCCCGCTGAACTGGCCCAGCGACAAGGAGCCGAGCTTCTGGCACGACGGGCAAGTGACCACCTCGAAAGGCTTCAAGGAAGCGTTCAAGGCCTACGGCGAAGCGGGCTGGCAAGGCGTGCAGCATCCGACCGAATTCGGCGGCCAGGGCTTGCCCAAGCTGCTGGCCACGCCGTGCATCGAAATGCTCAACTCGGCCAGCATCTCGTTTGCTTTGGTCGCCCTGCTGTCGGACGGCGCCATCGAAGCGCTGCTGACGGCCGGCAGCGACGAGCAAAAGGCGGTCTACCTGGAAAACCTGGTGTCGGGCAAGTGGACGGGCACCATGAATCTGACGGAGCCGCAAGCGGGGTCCGACCTGGCCGCCGTGCGCACGCGCGCCGTGCCGCAGGATGACGGCACGTATAAAGTGTTCGGCACGAAGATTTTCATCACGTATGGCGAACACGACATGGCGGAAAACATCGTCCACCTGGTGCTGGCCCGCACGCCGGACGCGCCCGCTGGCGTGAAAGGCATCTCGCTGTTCATCGTGCCGAAATTCCTCGTCAATGCGGACGGCAGCCTGGGCGAGCGCAACGACGCCCATTGCGTGTCCATCGAGCACAAGCTGGGCATCAAGGCTAGCCCGACGGCCGTATTGCAGTTCGGCGACCACGGCGGCGCCATCGGCACCCTGGTGGGCGAGGAAAACCGCGGCCTCGAATACATGTTCATCATGATGAACGCGGCCCGCTTCGGCGTGGGCCTGCAGGGCATCGGCCTGGCCGAGCGCGCCTACCAGCAAGCCGTGGCGTTCGCCAAGGACCGCGTGCAGTCGCGCGACCTGGCCGGCTCGCCTGGCCCGGTGTCCATCATCCACCACCCGGACGTGCGCCGCATGCTGATGTCCATGCGCTCGCAAACGGAGGCGGCGCGCGCGCTGGCCTACGTGGGCGCGGCCATCAGCGACGTGGCGCACCACCATCCCGATGCGGAAGTGCGCGCGGAAAGCCTGGCGACGTACGAATACCTGGTGCCCGTGATCAAGGGTTGGTCCACGGAAATGTCGCAGGATGTCACGCGCGACGGCGTGCAAGTGCATGGCGGCATGGGTTTCATTGAAGAAACAGGCGCTGCCCAGCATTACCGCGATGCCAAGATCCTCACCATCTACGAAGGCACGACGGCCATCCAGGCGAACGACCTCGTGGGCCGCAAGACGGTGCGCGACGGCGGCGCCGTGGCGAAAGCCATCATCGCCCAGGTGCGTGCCACGGAAGCCCAGCTGGGTGAACTCTCCGGCGCCGACTTCCAGGCCATGCAGCGTCACCTGGCCGAAGGCAGCGCCGCGCTCGAAGCGGTGGTGGAGTATGTGGTGGCGAACATGAAGACGGACATCAAGGCCGTGTTTGCGGGCAGCGTGCCGTATCTGAAGCTGGCCGGCATCGTGCTGGGCGGCTGGCAAATGGCGCGCGCGGCCGTGGTGGCGCAGCAAAGGCTGGGAGAGGGCAGCGGCGACGCGTCGTTCTACAAGGCAAAAATCGCCACGGCGCGCTTCTTTGCCGACCACATCCTGTCGCAGGCACCGGGCTTGCGCGCCACCATCATCGATGGCAGCGCCGGCGTGATGGCGCTGTCGGAAGAGCAGTTTTAAGCTTAACCAGCCCAACTGCAAATGCCGGGGTCGGACCCTCAGGGACTCGGCGTCCCCGTACGACCCCAGTCCTTGCTTTTGGGTTCAGCTTACCTTCTGGCAATGCCGTTGCCAGAATTACGCACCAGGTCGCCAGCGGCCAATCCCGGATCCTGGTCAAACGCGAAATCCGCCTTGGCGCCCGTTTCGTATTGCACGGTGACGGTCCAGGTCTTGGCGTTCTTCATGTGGCCTTCGACTTGCTTGCCTGCGTAGGCGCCGCCAGCGGCGCCGGCCAGGGTGGCCAGGTCCTTGCCGCGTCCGCCACCGACCTGGCGGCCCAGCAGGGCGCCGGCCACGCCGCCGCCTATCATGCCCAGCGCGCCGCCTTCACCGGCCTTCTCGGTGACATTGACTGCCAGCACTTTGCCGCAATCGGCGCAGATCTGGTGTTGTGGCTGCTTGGAGGGCTGGCTGGCGTAGGAATTGCCCGCTTTCTGTGCGGCCTTGGCATTGATGATGGCCTGGTCGTATTCGCCCTTGGCGTCGCGCAGGCATTGCATGCGGGCTTTTGAGCTGCTTTCTTCTGCGCACAATTTCTTGTCGTCCGCATAGCGCGTGCTCGCTTGTTTCGTATCGTAAGCGTATTGCGCCTTCGGCGACAGGTTTTGCGCGAAGGCGGAGGTGCTGAACAGGGCCGTGATGGCGACTGCGAGGATGAGTGGGCGACGAATCATGATCTTCTCCTAAGGGGTGTTGAATGTGCCAGTAATGTCGGCATTGTGAATGCAGTATAGGGGAAAATCATGATTGCTTACCAACACTTACATGTGGGCGCGGTGTCCAGGACGTGATGGCATTTCCGTATGGACATTAACCGTAGGCGCCGCCTGTGTACAGCAAGTCGAACAGGCGCGCCATGGTGGCGATCAGCACGCCCGCGCCTAGCATCAAGGTAGCGACCAGTACCACGGCCAGGGGCCAGCCCGTGTCCGACATGTGGCCGGACGCGGCGTTGTAGCGCGCATCCCACTTGTCGTCCGGCATCAAGCCCAGCACCAGTGCTTCCAGGAAGCCGATCAGGGCGGACAGGGTCAGCGGCAACAGCTGGTAAAACCAGTCGGCCTCGGGAAACAGCTGGCGCAGCAGCAAGGAGGCGGGCAGGGCGGCCAGGTGCAGCCAGCCCCAGCGGTCTTTGCTGCCGTGCAGGTAAAAGCGGTGGGCGCCCAGCATGCCCAGCAGGAAGGCCAGCAAGGTGGTGAAGGCCTTGTTCTTGTGCGACTGTTGCAAAATGGTAGTGGTGGTCATGGGACTCCAGAGTTGCTCATCGGTAAAGATTGCCAGTATCGGTCATCGTCTCGCACAACGATAGCACTTTCCTGTGGCGTTTATGCAATGATTTCGCTTGATTCCTGGCCATGGCCGGCACGATAGGCGCAGACGCCTATTGCGTCTTCGGCCATGACTGGTCATAATGTTTGATTAGCCCAAATTACACGCCCGTCATCATAACGCTTGCTGCCTGGCGGTAAAGCGCGCTATAATTTGCGGCTTTTTCCGCCTCAGCACACTTTTTGGAAATATTATGGTCGTTATTCGTTTAGCTCGTGGAGGCGCCAAGAAGCGCCCGTTCTTCAACATCGTCGCTACTGATTCGCGCAATCGCCGCGATGGTCGCTTCATTGAGCGTATCGGTTTTTACAACCCGATGGCGCAAGGTGGCGAAGTTCCACTGCGTATCACCGCAGACCGTCTGGCCTACTGGCAAGGCGTTGGCGCACAATTGTCGCCAACCGTTGCTCGCCTGGTTGCCAGCAACAACAAAGCAGCAGCTTAATTAGATCACTGGTTTGACGGTCAAGACTGCATCCGGGGTGAAAGTCCCCGATGACCTGGTACAGGTAGGCTATGTCTCCGGTGCTTATGGCATTGCTGGCGGGGTCAGGATCACTCCTTTCTCCGACGACGCGGATGCATTATTAAGCGTCAAAACCTGGTGGTTTGATAAACCGACCTTGCATGATGTTCAAGTCAGGCAAGCGAAGTTACACGGCGGCGACGTCGTGGCCCAGCTGGTGGGTGTGGTCGGGCGGGATGCCGCAGAAGCGCTGAAAGGTGTCTCTGTGCAAATTCCGCGTAGCCATTTCCCGACGCTGACGGCCGATGAATTTTATTGGTCCGATCTGATCGGACTGACAGTTGAGAATTTGCAAGGCGAGTGCCTCGGCACAGTGCACGACATGATGAGCAATGGTCCGCAGTCGATCTTGCGCGTTACGCCCGTGGCCACTGCCGATGAGACCGTTGAAAAGGCGCCTGAGCGCCTGATCCCGTTTGTTGGCCAGTTTGTCATTAACGTTGACAAGGCTGCCAGCAAGATCACGGTCGACTGGGGCCTCGATTATTAAACCGCCTGCGCATAATTTGCGCCGGGCAAACATTGCAGGATGGTGAGCGATGCAATTTGATGTCGTGACCCTGTTCCCGGAAATGTTTGCCGCGCTGACGCAGTCGGGTGTGACCCGGCGCGCCTTCGAGCAGGGGAAATGTGGCTTGTCGCTGTGGAATCCCCGTGATTTCACCACCGACAATCACCGTACCGTGGATGACCGCCCGTATGGCGGCGGCCCCGGCATGGTGATGATGGCGCGTCCCCTCGAAGCGACAATCAATGCCGCGAAGCAACGCCAGACCGAACTGGGACTGGCGGCGCCCCGCGTGGTGTTCATGTCGCCGCAAGGCCGTGCGCTGACGCACGAGCGTGTTACGCAGCTGAAAGCCGAACCTGGTTTGGTGATCCTGTGCGGCCGCTATGAAGCCGTGGACCAGCGTTTGCTGGACCGTTGCGTCGACGAAGAAATCAGCGTCGGCGACTTCGTGTTGTCGGGCGGTGAATTGCCCGCCATGGCGCTGATGGATGCGGTGATTCGCCTGTTGCCGGGTGTCTTGAACACCGAGGCATCGGCCATCGAGGACAGCTTCGTCAATGGCTTGCTCGATTCGCCGCACTACACGCGGCCGGAAACATATGAAGGCATGGCCGTGCCGCCCGTCTTGATGGGTGGTAATCATGCCGAGATCGTCAAGTGGCGCCGCCAGCGCATGCTGGAAGCGACCGCGACAAAGCGGCCTGACCTGCTGGTCAGTGCGCGCGCCGCCGGCTTGCTCAGCAAGACCGACGAAAAATTCTTGGCCAGCCTGTAAGCCGTCTCCGGACGGCCGGCAGGGTGGCCAGTAGTGCCGGGCATGTTGCCCAAATTGTCTTACCCATCCTCTACCGGGCGGATACTTGCTATCCACAGTGCGCCGGCATGATGGTTTTCGGAGTTATAAAATGGACTTGATTCAACAATTAGAGCAGGAAGAAATTGCTCGTCTGGGTAAAACCATTCCTGAATTCGCACCAGGCGATACCGTTATCGTCAGCGTCAACGTAGTCGAAGGTACGCGCAAGCGCGCCCAGGCTTACGAAGGCGTCGTTATCTCCCGTCGTAACCGTGGCCTGAACTCGAACTTCATCGTTCGCAAGATCTCGTCCGGCGAAGGCGTCGAGCGTACGTTCCAACTGTACTCGCCGCTGATCGCTTCGATCGAAGTGAAACGCCGTGGTGATGTTCGCCGCGCCAAGCTGTACTATCTGCGTGAGCGTTCGGGTAAATCGGCGCGTATCAAAGAAAAATTGCCAAATCGCCGCGTTGTGGCGAAAGCAAGCGCGTAATATCAGCGTCTGCGTTGGGAAAAGGGGTGCCTCTCGGCGCCCCTTTTTTATTCCGAATTGTCTATGGGACAAGCTGCATGGCCACCATCGCATTTGATCCACAACAACTAGCCATCGATTCGATCGCCGGCGAGGCGGCGCTGGACGCCGTGCGCCTGACGCCGGACTGGCTGCGCCAGCGCCTGGCCGAACAGCCCGACTGGCAACCCGAGATGACCCAGGATTTCCTCTCCGCCCGCGCCGTGCCCGTGCGCGCCGCCGTGCTCATTCCCCTGGTGCAGCGCCCGCAGGGCTTGACCATCCTGCTGACCATGCGCACGGACCATCTGAGCAGCCATGCGGGCCAGGTCAGCTTTCCCGGCGGGCGCAGCGAAGCCTTCGATGCCTCGCCCATCGCCACGGCCTTGCGCGAAACGGAAGAAGAAGTGGGCCTGGCGCGCGAGCACATCGAAGTGCTGGGCCGCCTGCCCGACTACCTGACGGGCACCGGCTACCAGGTCACGCCCGTGGTGGGCCTGGTGGCGCCGCCGTTCGAACTGCGCGCCGACCCGTCCGAAGTGGCGGAAATCTTCGAAGTGCCGCTGGCTTTCCTCATGGATGGCCTCAACCACCAGCGCCTGTCGGTGGAATTGCCCGGCGGACGGCGCTCGTTCTACGCCATGCCGTACGAGCGCTTCTACATCTGGGGCGCCACTGCCGGCATGCTGCGCAATCTGTTTCACCTCTTGCGCGCGTAAAATGGTGCCGCGCACGTAATAAGTTTGATTCCAGCACGGCACTGCGCTATCGTAGCGGGCATTGCGGTATTGCTGAAAAAGACAAAAAGGACGTTTGATGACATTTCTCTCCATACTTTGCGCATTGCTGATCGAGCAGCTCAAACCTTTGCGCGCGGACAATCCGATCTACGCCGAAATCAAGAGCCTGGCAATGCGCATGGAGACCTGGTTCAATGCCGGCCACGCCAACCATGGCCGCATGGGCTGGTTCCTCATGATCGGCGTGCTGATGCTGCCGACGGCAGGCGTGTACTGGCTCTTGCAGCATTATCAGCTGACCCTGCTGGCTTTTGCCTGGAACGTCCTCATCGTCTACCTGACCCTGGGCTTCCGCCATTACAGCCATTACTTTACCTCCATCCAGCTGGCCCTGAGCGCCGGCGACGAAGCGACCGCGCGTACCCTGCTGGCCGACTGGACCAAGCTCGACACGGTGGGCATGGAAGCGAGCGAAATCGCCCGCATCGCCGTGGAAAAAGCCCTGATCACCACGCATCGCAATGTATTTGGCGTCTTCTTCTGGTTCCTGATGCCGCTGGGCCCTGCCTGCGCCGTGATGTACCGCGTGGCCGAATACCTGGCGCGCGCCTGGAACGAGCCCGAGCACATGCGCAATGAAGCGTTCGGCCAGTTCGCCGCGCGTGCCTTTTACTGGATCGACTGGATCCCCGTGCGCCTGACGGCCGTGGCGTTTGCCGTGGTCGGCAATTTCGAGGATGCCATCTATGCCTGGCGCAATTTCGCCCAGCGCTGGCAGGACGAGGCCATCGGCATCATCCTGACGGCTGGCGGCGGCGCCATGGGCGTACGCCTGGGTACGCCAGCGGAAACGGCAGCCCGTGTGCTGGTGACCCCCGACATGGCCGTCGATGACAGCGACAGCGAAAGCGATATCCTGCCCGGTGAAGAGCCGGGCGCGCGCGCCTTGCAGAGCACGGTCGGCCTGGTCTGGCGCGCCTTGCTGCTGTGGATGCTGCTGCTGCTGTTGATGTCTGGCGCCGTTTTCCTCGGCTGATGCGGGCGCACACGCGCCATCCATGCGCCTTGCGCGTGGAACAAGGTTAAAATAGGGGCTGGCGCGTTAGGCGTGCCGGCCCCTGTTTGCATCGTCAGGGCAGATCGAGGTAGAACCCAAGTCTTCTATAAGATATAATACTGGCTTACCGCAGCAAACGTAGTTGACTACCAGCCCGGCTTACCCGCCGGGGCCATTCACGCAATCCAGTCCCGACAAGCCACATGGCCGAGTTATCTCAAAAAACAGGGGAACTCTCAGACGAGTTCTTCATCCTTGGTCTCACCAGCAATGGCAAGCAATTCCGACCCAGCGATTGGGCCGAGCGCCTTTGTGGAGTGATGTCCTGTTTCAATCCCGAAGGTGGCGGGCGCAATGCGCACCTCCAGTATTCGCCCTACGTGCGCCCGACCGTCGTCAATGGCGTCAAGTCGGTGGTGGTCAACACGAAGTTGCGCGAGATCGAGCCGATGGCGTTTCACTTCGTGCGCGAATTTGCCAAGGATAACGACCTGCAGATCGTCGAAGCCTGCTTCCTGCCGCCGCCCGAAGAAAAGTAAGGCCGTTTCAATTGATTTGCCGCAAAGCCGCGCAAGGCGGGGCGGCGTAGCGTGGACACTCTGCCTCAAACGGAGTGGCGACATGCGTATCGGCGACATTTGTACCCTGCACACCATCCATTGCCAGCGTGACACCAGCGTGCAAGACGCGGCGCTGCTGATGCGCCAGCATCATGTGGGCGACCTGATCGTGGCCGAGCAGCCGAACGGCGAGCGCGTCCCCATCGGCATCCTCACCGACCGCGACATCGTCATTTCCGTCATCGCCCTGGGCCTCGACCCCGCCAGCCTGCTGGTGGGCGACATCATGAGCGCGCAGCTGCTCACGGCCAGCGAAGACGAAGACGTCTACGACATCATCGAACGCATGCGCGTCAACGGCATCCGCCGCCTGCCCGTGGTCAATAGCCTGGGCGGCCTTGCCGGCATCGTCAGCATCGACGACCTGCTGGCCTTCCTGGCCCAGGAGATGGCCGAGCTGGCCCGTATCAGCAGCGGCCAGCTGGTACATGAAAAACGCACGCGCAAGTAACTCAGCATTGCGCAATGTCAGTCACGGCATCGATTGCAATACTGCCGTCCCTATATCGGCGTGCTGCCGGCATATATATTGCACTGCAATAAGTGGTGTTATCTGGTATTGAGAAATTCGGGCGGCTGGTATTAATTGGTACTTAATTCGGCCACGAAGTCATACATATCGCCGCGGAAGTAGGAGCGGCAAAATTCCACGGCGCGGCCATCGCGCAAAAAGCCAAGCCTTTCCACCGACAAGCCCGCGTCGCCTTCCTCCGCCTGCAACAGGCTGGCCTGTTCCCCCGTCAGCAAAAGCGCGCTGAGCCGCTGCAAGGCGCGTACGGGCCGGTTGCCCGCCTGTTCCAGCGCGTCATACATGGACACATCGACGGCGTCGAGCGCCGGCAGGCAGCTGGCGACGATGGTCGCGTACTCCAGGCACATCGGTATCTCGTCCGCATAACGGATGCGGTGGAAGCGGTACACGGGCGCGCCCGGCGACAGCCGCAGGCGCAAGGCTTCTTCCGGCGTGACGGTGCCCTCCGCGCGCTTGAGCCACACGCTGCGCGGCGTGCGTCCGCGCGCCCGCATGTCCTCGGAAAACGAGGTCAGCTTGGCGAAATTCTTCTCGATACGCGTATTGATGAAATTGCCCGAGCCGGGGCGCCGCACCAGCAAGCCTTCGTTGACGAGGCCATCGATGGCCTTGCGCACGGTGATGCGCGAGACGGACAGGTCGCTGGCCAGCTGGCGCTCGGCCGGCAGGGCTTCCTCGGGGCCAAGGATGCGCTTGTCGATCGCTTCGCGCAGCGCGCGCTGCAGTTGCTGGTACAGGGGCAGGCTACTCGTCTGCCCCAGGCCTTGCATGATGTGAGCCAGGGTTGTCATACGCTGAGGGTCTCCGTTACGGCGCGTTGCAGACGCGCTCTGTATCTGTTTTGTGTCGCTGGATAATACCAAAAAAGGCCGTTATAAAACCAATTTGAATTATCAGGCCAGCAATTTATGCCTGGCCTCGCTGGCATTTGCGTCGCTGATACGGGCTACGGATTGATTTGGATAAAGTGGTCTGTGTGATTCAAACAACGTTATAAAAAAAAAGTTGCAACTGGTAGTGTTCTGGTATTGGATAGTAGTATATTGGCGTTGAATTGGTTTTGTAAGTGGTTGTGCCGAAGGGTCTGCAGCATGCCGGCGAGAGTGGGCGGGCTGGAAAGAAGATCTACGTTAAAAATGAAAAGGGTCCAATCCTGGAGCCTAAATCAAGGGGGAGTACATGAAACGCAATTTGACACCTGCAGCTGCCGTCGTGAAATCCGGATCGCGTAGCCGTACGCCGATCGCTACGGCTGTTGCCGTGATGGTCGCTGGTCTGGCCTTTTCGGCGCAGGCGCAGGAAGCACCCGCCGACGATGTGTCCACCGTAGTGACGGTGACCGGCGTGCGTGCCTCACTGGAAAAATCGCTGAAGCAAAAACGTAATGCGGATTCCGTGGTGGAAGTGATCACCGCCGAAGATATCGGCAAGATGCCAGACCGTAACGTGGCTGACGCGATCCAGCGCCTGCCAGGTGTGAATACCCAATCGTCTGCCGGTGGCGAAGGCGGCTTCGGCGAAAACGACCGCGTCAGCCTGCGCGGCACCAGCCCCAGCTTGCAACAAACTCTGTTCAATGGCCACGCCATCAGCACGGGCGACTGGTTCGTACTGAACCAGTTCGGTGGCAACGTCGGCCGCAGCAGCAGCTTCTCCTTGCTGCCATCGGAGCTGGTGAGCTCGGTTGTCGTGCGGAAGAGCGCGACAGCCGATCTGGTGGAAGGTGGCGTGTCCGGTGCGATCGACGTGATTACCCGCCGTCCGCTGGAGTTCAAGAACAAGCTGACTGCCGAAGGCTCCATTCAGGCCAACTACAATGACCTGTCGGAGAAAACCCAGCCGCAATTCTCCGGTATGGTGAACTGGAAAAACGACGACAATACCCTGGGGATCATGGTTCAGGGTTTCTCGCAAAAATCGGAAGTGCGTCGTGATGGCCAGGAAATCCTCGGTTACACGGCGATTGCCGCCGACAAGGCTGCCGCCAAGGCGCATCCTGACCTGGTGGGCGTCCTGGCTCCGACCTTCATCGGCGCGAGTTTCTTCGAGCAAAAGAAAACCCGTGAAGGTGGTGCATTTGACATCGAGTTCAAGCCGAACAAGGATCTGACGCTGGATTTGAATGGCTTCTATTCGCAATTGAAGGCGCCGCATTCGAACACCAACCATTTGGCCGCGCCGAGTGGCTCGATTAACGCGGGGATGGTGCCGACGTCCTACACGGTGCGCAATAATACGCTCGTGGCGGCGAATTTCACGCAGAATGCCGGCGAGGTCGATAATATTTATCGTCCTGACGCAGGCGGTGAAACGTACTACCTCGATTTCAACTTCAAGTACCGTGCCAGCAAGGACCTGACCTTTACAGGCAAGCTGGGCAAGACCCACGGCGTGGGCTACGACCGTGACGATGTGTACTACCAAAACAAGGTCGATGGCGGCATGAACTATGCGCTCAATGGCATGAGCCCGGCTACCGTCGCCTACCCGGGCGGCACGACTACCGCGCCATTGGGTACGGCATGGATCGGTGGCGGGGAATCGCAGTCGGTCGACAAGGAACTGTATACCCAGATCGACGGCGAATTACGCCTGTCAAACGGCATATGGGATTCCATCAAGTTTGGCGCACGCTTCACTGACCATAAACGTACCGCCGAGCATCCGTTTGAAACGGGTCCTGGCGCGACGGGCTTGAACAGTGCCGGCCCGATCTGGAACGGTACGCAGTACCCGAGTAATTTCGCGTCCAATCTGGGCGGTAATTTGCCGACCAACTATTTCCGCTATGACGGTGATGCCTTGGCAAAATGGGCGGCGATTCCCGGCAACCGCAATCCTGACCGCGTAGCTCGCCATAACTGGCGCGATGAATTCAAGCTGCAGGAAAAAACCCAGGCAGTCTACGGTATGGCCAATTTGGCTGGCGATGACTGGAGCGGTAACTTCGGTGTGCGCGCAGTCCGCACCAAGCAGTCCACTACTGTTAATTCCAGTGGTGGTCCGATCACGGGTTCCGCGTTTGGCGCCTACTCGCAAAACACTTTCGAGCGCACCTATAACGACTTCCTGCCGAGCGCCAACATCAAGTTTGATGTCAACCGCGATCTCGTTGTGCGCGCGGCCTTGGCCAAGACCATTGCGCGTCCTGACTATAGTGCGCTGGGCGGTGCCGTATCGCTGAATGAGGATTCCCTGAGTGGCACCAAGGGCAACATCAATCTCAATCCTGTGCGTTCGAACAATGCCGAAGTCAGCGCCGAGTGGTATTTCGCGCCAAAATCGGCGGTCTCGGCCGGTATTTTCTACATGGATTTGACGTCGATCGTGGCGCAACGTAACGTCAACGCTACCTATTTCAATACCAAGGTCGGTGCTGACAGGGTGTTCCAAGTTACCGAGTCCTACAACACCAAGGGCAAGAACAAGGGTATCGAGTTGAGCTATCAGCAACCGGTGCTGGGTGATTTCGGCGTACTGGCCAACTACACCTATGCTGATGGCAAGCTGAACGATGGCAGCGAATTGCTGAACGCGTCGAAGAACACCTACAACCTGACCGCTTTCTACGAAGCCCATGGTTTTAGCGCGCGCCTGGCTTATAACTATCGTTCGGCCTACAAGGCAGGCGTGGACCGTGGCGCCAGCCAGCACGTCGACGACAGCAGCACCCTGGCAGGTTCGCTCAACTACAAGATCAACGAACACTTCACGATTACGTTCGATGCGCTTAACCTGACCAATGAAACCATCAAGATGTACGCGGAAAACAGGGATCAGCCACGCGCTTTCTATAGCAACGGCCGTACCTTCTACCTGGGCTTGCGCGGCAAGCTGTAAGCAAGACGATCAGGCCTGATGCAGCCGCGTCAGGCCAGGTCTTCCTCGGTCTTTCAAGCAAGTTCCTGCTTCAGGGGCTTGCTTTTTTTTTGCGCTCACCGGCAGTGCTGCTTCTGTCTTGTTCACGCCAGGGCTGTCCCCTCCGGTCGCCAGCATCACTTGTGCCCACGAAGCTTGTATCCGGCGGCGTAAGGTTTTCTGCCGCCTCCTTGCCGCGAGCAGGAAGGCGGTTTTTCTTATTTGGAATTGTTTGATCATGACTATTGCACCTCAGCGCTACCTCGCCCTCGACGTCCTGCGCGGCCTGACCGTGGCGCTGATGATCGTCGTCAATACGCCGGGTGACTGGGGCAGCGTGTATGCGCCGTTCCTGCATGCCGAATGGCATGGTTTTACCGTGACGGACCTGGTCTTTCCCAGCTTTTTGTTTGTCGTCGGCAATGCGCTGGCCTTTGCGCTGGGGAAATATGAACACCTGGGCCATGGCGCCGTGCTGGCCAGGCTGTGCCAGCGCAGCGCGCTGATCTTTTTACTGGGCTTCCTGCTGTACTGGTTCCCCTTCTTCAAGATCGATGATGCGGGCCAGTTCGCCTGGTCGCCGCTGTCGCACACGCGCATTCCCGGCGTGCTGCAGCGCATCGCCGTGTGCTACCTGGCCGCCGCGCTGATCCTGCATTACTGGAAGACGCGCGGCGCGCTGGTCTTTTGCGCTTGCGCCTTGCTCGGCTACTGGGCCATCCTGGCATGCTTTGGCGACTACAGCTTGCATGGCAATGCGCCGGCCAGGCTCGATTTGATCTTGCTGGGCGACAGCCATCTGTACCACGGCGAAGGCATCGCCTTCGATCCGG
Source organism: Janthinobacterium sp. 64 (assembly GCF_002813325.1). Lineage (NCBI taxonomy): Bacteria > Pseudomonadati > Pseudomonadota > Betaproteobacteria > Burkholderiales > Oxalobacteraceae > Janthinobacterium > Janthinobacterium sp. 64. The sequence goes on from NZ_PHUG01000001.1 coordinate 5,109,926, forward strand.
AAGGCATACTCGGCACTTTGCCGGCCATCGTCAATGTGATTGCCGGCTACCTGGCGGGCAGTTTCGTGCGCCTGACGGCACCGGCGCAGCTGCGTGCGGCGCTGTATCGTCTGGTGGTGGCCGGCGTCATCTGCGTGGCCGTGGCCCTGTGCTGGAATGAAGTGTTTCCGATCAACAAGAAGCTGTGGACCAGCTCTTACGTGATGCTCGGTATCGGCCTGGACTTGCTGCTGCTGGCGCTGCTGATGTCCATCATCGACGTGTGCAAGATGACGGGCTGGACCTACTTCTTTGAAGTCTTCGGCAAGAACACCTTGTTCATCTACTTGCTGTCGGAAGTGCTGGTGATCATCGCGTTTACCGTACGCATCGGCAGCGGCAACTTGTACCAGTGGCTGTATACGCACTGGTTTACGGGCTGGGCGCCGGCGCGCGTGGGCTCGCTGCTGTTTGCCGTCAGCTTCATGCTGCTGTGCTGGCTGATCGCCTACGCCATGGACAAGCGCAAGATCTACATCAAGGTCTGACACGCCACATCCAGCTGCGCCGCGTGGACACGGCAGCGGGACGGATGGGTGAAAAAGGTCGAAAAAAAAGCAGCCCCGGCCTGAGCCGGGAACTGCTTTGCGCATGCTGCGGGGAGCAGGAATTACTGCGCCGCTGCTGCCGGTGCTGCCGGTGCCGCTGCCGTGGCAGGACGGTTCAGCCACAGGATCCAGTAGCGGGCCAGGTCGCCCACGCCATCGCCGCCCTTGACCGTTTCCAGGACCTTGATGGCGTCGTCTTTCTTGCCGGCCATGGCGTAGGAATAGCCGAGGCGCAGTTTGGCGTCTTCTGGACGCTTCAAGCCGCCCTTGGCGATGCCTTTCTGGATCAGGTCGATACCTTTGTCGAACTGGTCCATCGTCACGAAAGCGTAGCCGAGGTTGATCAAGCCCGTGCCATCCTTGCTCTTCATGGCCGAGGCTTCGCCGCTGGCAATGCTTTTCGCATCGTCGGCGGCCGCCTTGCTGGCCTGGTCGCGCAGTTTCTTGTGCTTGGCGGCATTCGCGCCCGTGCCCAGCACGCCTTTCGCAAAGCCGGCGTCGAGGACTTTTTTCGCTTCCGTCGGGAAGGCGTTCTGCAAGGCGATTTCAGCCATGTCGCTGTAATCTTGCGGCGGCATGGTGCCGACGGCCTGGAATTGCAGGCGCAGCACGTCGAGCGCGAAGCGGTCCGAATAACCGGCCTTGCCTTGCAAGCGGCCCAGCAGGTCGCTCCAGTAGTCGTCCGACGGGTAGTAGCGCACCAGGTTTTCCATGGCGATCAGATAGGTTGCTGGATCCTTGCTTTTCGAACCCGTGTTGGCCAGCAATTGCAGTTCTTCGATGCTCGGCGACTTGCCTGCTTGCTGCTTGGCCGTTACGTCGGCCATCAGTTCCTGCTTGGCGCGCGCGAAATCGTTGCTGAAGTAATAGGCGCGGATGATGTAGGGACGCACGGTGGCCACGTCGCCCGTTGCCGTCTGGTAACGGGTGAACCATTTGATGGCGTTCGGGTAATCCTTGGCGTTGTAGTGGTAGTTCGCCAGTGCCTGGATGAAGTCGCCCTCCGATTTCTTGTCCAGCTTGCCCGATTCGATCACCGCTTCCAGCGCCGTCATGGCCATCGGTGCATTGTTGGTGGTCGAGGCCAGCGCCACGCGCAGGCGGTTCAGCACGAATAATTCGTAGGGCGTCAGGGCGGGAATGGCGGCTGCCTGGTCGATGCGGCTTTGCACGTCGGCGTAGTTTTTTGCATCCATCGATGCCTTCACGACGGCCGGATCGAGCAGCTTGAATACTTCAGGGCGCACCGTGTCGGCCGGGGCAGCAGCAGCGGCAGCGGCAGCGGCTGGCTTGGCATCCTGCGCGTGCGACAGGGCGGGCAGGACGTTCAGGCCGATGGCGGCCAGGAGCAGGCTAAGACGGGCAAGGCGGAATTGGGACATGGGTTATCCTTCAATCAATAACAAAAATACGCACCGGCACTGGCAGCCGCAACATTGGGTAGTAGCGTTGCCAGAGGGGCAAGGAAGCTCAAAAAAATACACATTGCCACTCTGCCTGCATAAGTCAAACAGAGGCGGCATGATAAAAAACGGCTATTGTCACATAAACGGCTGAGCGGGTGCGGCAAACGTGCGCGCCAGTGCTTGCCCAGCGGCATCGAACAGCAGGCAGCGCTGCGGCGGCAAATGCAGGCGCATGGTGTCGCCCGCCTGGCGCATGCCTTCCTCGGCCGGCAGCTTAACGGCCAGCATCTCGGCCAGCATCCCGGCCACACCTGGCATGTTGGCGTACACGATGGCCACGTCGCCCAGGTATTCGACATGGCTGACGGCCGCGTCGACCACGTTGTCGCCTGCATCGTTCGCGTGCCACAGGCTGACATGCTCGGCGCGCACGCCCAGGGTCAGCCGGTCGCCGGGCGCCACGCCATCCCCCTGCGCTTCGACCTCGATCACGGCGCCGCCGGGCAGGCGCACGGCCACGGACCCGGGGCCGCAGGCGACGGCCTCGCAAGCGACGAAGTTCATCTTCGGCGCGCCCAGGAAGCCGGCCACGAACAGGTTGCCGGGATGGTTGTACAACTCGTGCGGACTGCCCACCTGCTCGATGCGCCCGCCGTTGAACACGACGATGCGCTCGCCCAGGGTCATCGCCTCGACCTGGTCGTGCGTGACGTAGATCATGGTGGTTTTGAGTTCCTGGTGCAGGCGCGAAATCTCCACGCGCATCTGCACGCGCAACGATGCGTCGAGGTTCGACAGCGGCTCGTCGAACAGGAAGACCTTCGGTTTGCGCACGATGGCGCGGCCGATGGCCACGCGCTGGCGCTGGCCGCCCGACAGATCCTTCGGCTTGCGTTTCAACAGTGGCGTGATCTGCAGGATCTCGGCCGCGCGCTCGACGGCGGCGCGCACCTCGGCCTTCTTGTGTCCCGCCAGCGAGAGGGCGAAGGCCATGTTTTCGTACACCGTCATGTGCGGATACAGGGCATAGCTCTGGAAGACCATGGCCAGGCCCCGCTCGGCCGGCGCGACGTCGTTGGCCAGCTGGCCGCCGATGTGCAGCTCGCCGTCCGTGATGTCTTCCAGGCCCGCGATCATGCGCAGCAGGGTCGATTTGCCGCAGCCGGACGGCCCCACGAAGACGACGAATTCGCCGTCGCCGATAGCGAGGTCGATGCCGTGGATGACCGGGTGCTTGTCGTCGTACCGCTTGACGATATTCTTTAAAACGATATGGGCCATGTCGTGGTTCTATCCTAGCTGGCGCTGGCTGGCGCCTGGGGCGACCCGGCCTTGGCTTCGGCCTTGGTCAGGTCAGGTTGGTTGGCATCTTCCTTCGGCCCGACGCGGATGAAGCGCGACAGCACCAGCACGGGGATGGCTGACACCAGCACCCACAGGAAGAAATTTTTGTAGCCGAGCGCCATCTGCACGTCGCCGCTGATCATCTTGAACAGCACGGAGCCCAGCTGCATCACGCCGGTGGCGAAGGCATAGTGGGCCGTCTGGTATTTGCCCACGGAGACCACCTGCATCATGTACAGGATCAGGCCGACGAAGCCGAAGCCGTAGCCGAACATTTCCACGCTGAGCGCGGCCGTGATCAGGGCCAGGTCGGTCGGCATGCTGTGGCTCAGATAGTAGAACACCAGGTTCGGCAAGTTCATGGCCAGGATCAGGAAGAACATGGCGCGCTTGAGGCCCAGCCAGGAAGTAAAGTAGCCGCCGCCGATGCTGCCCAGCAGGAACGCGACGGTGCCGGCCGTGCCGTACACGGCGCCCACTTCCGTCGTCGACAGGCCCAGGCCGCCCAGTTCGCGCGCTTCGCGCAGGAACAGCGGGCCGATGGTCTGCACTTGCGCCTCGCCCGCGCGGAACAGGATGATGAAGGCGATCATGCCCCAGATGCCGGGCTTTTTCAGGAAGTCGACCAGCACGTCCCACAGGGTGCGGCTGATACCGGCCACGCTCTTGTCGGCCACGGCCGCGTTGCGCACCTGCGGCAGCGCCCACAGGTGGTACGCGGCCAGCGACAGCATGATGGCGCCGATGATCAGGAAGATCACCGACCACGCCTGCTGCTTGCCGATATGGTCTTCCAGGTAGCCGGCCAGGATCACCAGGCCGCCCAGCGAGATGAACTTGCCGGCGTTGAAGAAGGCGCCTTGCCAGCCCGCGTAGGCAGCCTGCTGCTTGTCCGACAGGCTGGCGATATACAGGCCGTCGCAGACGATGTCGTGCGTTGACGAAGCCAGCGCGGCGACGAACAGCACGGCGATGCAGGCGGCGAACCACAGCGGCGTTTGCAGGGCCAGCGCGATCAGGCCCAGGCTCAGGCCACCCGCGAACTGGAACAGCACCACCATGGTCTTCTTGCTCGACGCCAGCTCCAGGAAGGGGCTCCACAACGACTTGAAGACCCAGGCAAAGCCGATCAGTCCCGTCCAGCGAGCGATCTGGTCGTTCGGCACGCCCAGGCTCTTGAACATCAGGCCGGCCACCAGGGCCACCGCGTAAAACGGCAGGCCTTGGGCGAAGTACAAAGTGGGCACCCACGAAATCGGGCTGCGTACTTTTTTGCTGATGCTGATGCGCTGATCGTGCATGGAGGCTTCCTTATCGAGAGACGTTTTCATTTGACTGCGCCGTCCATGCCGCGCATGAAGAAGCGTTGGGTAAACAGGAAGGCGAGCAGGGTTGGCACGATGGTGATCAGGGTGCCGGCCGCGATCACGCGCGTGCTGCTGCCGAAGGTGCCGCGCAAATACAGCACGCCCACCGACAGGGGGAATTCATCGGGCTTGCTCATGACGATGGAAGGCCAGATGTATTCATTCCACGATTCGACGGCCGTCAGGATGCCGACGGTGGCCAGCCATGGCGTGATCAGAGGCAGCATGATGCGGCTGAAGATGACCCACTCGGAGGCGCCATCGACACGCGCCGCGTCGATCAGGTCTTGCGGCACTTCCTCGAACGCCTGCTTGAGCAGCAAGATGGCCACGGCCGTCACCACGTTGGGCAGGATCACGCCCGTGTAGGTGTCGACCAGGCTCATTTGCGTGATGGTGATGAAGTTGACGAGGAAATTCACCTCCGACGGCAGCACCAGCGTGGCCAGGATCAGGCCGAACACGAGTTTGCGGCCACGGAATTTCAGGCGCGCCAGCGGATACGCGGCCAGTGAGCACAGCAGCAGTTTCCAGAACACGGTAAACACGGCGATCAGTACGGAATTCTTGAAGAACGACCAGATCGGGATCGCCTTGAACACTTCGATGAAGTTCTCAAACGACGGCGCCTTCGGCCAGAACGTGGGCGGAAAAGCAAAGATATTGCCTTCCGTCGAGATGGCCGTCACCAGTGTCCACCAGAACGGGAAGACGCAGACGACGGCGATCACGCACAGCACGGCATAGTGGCCAGCGTATTGGCCAATGAGCTGCAGGCGCGTTTTCAGGGGGCGGGAGCGGTTTGTCATGGTCATTCCCGGTTAGCGGTGCTTCGGTTTCAGATAGCGCAGGCATAGCAGTGCGATGGCTATGCAGAACAGCGAGACGACGAAGCTGGCCGCCAGCGCGCGCGGCAGTTTCAAGTGCTTCAATCCCTGGTCGTAGGCGTAGTACAGCGCCGTGAAGGTCGAGTTCATGGGGCCGCCCTGCGTCAGCACGTCGACTTCCTGGTAAGCCTTCAGGGCCGCCAGCACGGACAGGATGGAGCACAGCATGATGGTGGGGCGCAGCATCGGCACGGTGATTTTCCAGAAGCGCTGCCAGCGGCTGGCGCCATCGAGCATGGCCGCTTCCTGCATGTCCGACGGGATCGATTGCAGGGCCGCCAGATACATCACCATGTACCAGCCCAGGCCGCGCCACAGGGTGACGAACATCACGGCAAACAGGGCCAGGCTGTCATTCGACAGCCAGCCGACGGGCGCGTTGACGAGTTTTAAGGTCATCATCACGTAGTTCAGGGCGCCCTGTTCGTGGAACATGAAACCCCACATGATGCCGACCACGGACACGGTGGTCACCACGGGCACGTAGAAGGCGGCGCGGAACAGACGGATGCCGGGCAGGCGGTTGTTCACCAGCACGGCCAGGGTGATGGCGCCCACCTGCACGAAGGGCACCATCAGCAAAAACATCAGCGAGTTTTTCAGGCCCGAGACGAACATCTCGTTGTTGAAGATGTAGCGGAAATTATCCAGGCCGACGAAGCGCGTCTCGCGTATCAGGCTGTAGTCGGTAAACGCCAGCACGGAGCCGTAGCCGACGGGCCAGAAGGAAAAGGCGGCCAGCAGCAGCAGGGCGGGGGCGAGAAACAGCCAGGCTTGCAGAGTGTGGCGGTGGGCGAGTTTCATCATGTCCTCAGTGGCGCGGCAGGGTGGCCAGCTTGCGGTTCCAGATGGCGACGGCCTGGTCCAGCGCCTGCTGCACATTTTGCTTGCCCGTGACCCCGGCTTCGACGGCTTTTACCAGCGAGCGGCGCAGTTCGTCGTAGTCGTCGATGCCGGCCACGTACAGGGTGCGCGAGTGATTCATCGACAGCGCGCCGGCGGCCACCGCCTTTTCGGCCGCGCCCGCATTTTGCGGCGTGGACAGAAAAAACGGGTCAGCCGCCGCTTTCACTGTGGTGGGAAAGACGCTGGCCTGGCGCGCGAAGGCCAGCTGGTTGGCGTCGTTCGTCAGGAAGCGTGCGAACTTGCCCACCGACGGCAGCAGGCGCGCCGGCACGCCTTTTGGAATGGCGAAGTGCACCAGCCAGCCGCCGTCCGCAATGCCCGTCGGTCCCAGCGGCGCGGGCGCCACGTCGGTGATGGCGTAGATGTCTTTCGCGTCACCGCGGATGCGCTGCATGGCCGTCGGCGGCGCCAGCAGCATGCCCAGGCGCCCGCCCTTGTAGGCGTCGATCACGGCCGGGAAGTTATCTTCGGCGAACAGGCTTTCTTTCAATAAGCCGCCGACCTTGTAGGTGTCGGCCAGTTTTTGCACCAGCGCCACGTGCTGCGGCGAATTGAAGACGGCGCGGTTGTTGGTAATGACGGCCAGGCCCTGCTGCATGAACAGGCCGTCGATTTTCGACAGGGCGGGGGCGATGCCGGCCTTGCCCGTGCGTTGCGCGATCTGGCGCGCAAACGCCAGCTGCTCATCGAGGCTGGCGGGGCCGCGCGTGAGCCCCGCCTGCTTGAAAATGGCGGTATTGAAGGCGATCACCGCGACATTGCTGTACATGGGAAAACCATAGGTGCCGCCCTTGAAGCGCAAGTCTGCCAGGGCGCTGGGAATGTAGCTGGCGCGCGCTTCCGCGATCAGGCCATCGACGGGGGTGAGCAAGCCGTCGCGCGCGAATTCGTCGGCCCAGGGCACGTTCAGGCTGACCAGCGCGGGCGGCGTGCCGGCCACGATGCGCGTGACCAGCTTGGTCTGGATGACGTCCCATGGAAAATCGATCCATTCGATTTTGACGCCGGGATTCTGCGCTTCATAGCGCGCCACCACCGCATTGAAATACGGCGTGAACTTGGGCTTCATGCTGAAGGTCCAGAATTCGATTTTCTCGGCAGCCCATGCCTGCGGCGCGAGCAGGCCCGCGCAGGCAACAACCGCCAACAGTCTCTTGATCGTCATTTTTATCCTGGAGCGTGGCGCTCCAATGTCCATGAGTCCGCGGCGCGGGTACATGCCCTTGCCGTCGCTTATATTCGGGTGCTTCTGCCGGCAGTCCCGCCCCGTGCCGGGGGCAGGTTGCCGGGTACTGCTTAATTGGTCTTCGTGACCTTGCTCAGGTGGCGCGGCGCATCCGGATCCATGCCGCGCGCGGCAGACAGCTTGGCCGCCATCACGTAGAAGGACTGGATGGCGACGATCGGATCGAGATCCGGCGTGGCCGCCACGGGCAGGGTCAGGTCGCGCTCGGCCACATCGCTTGGCGCCGCCAGCAAGACCTTGGCGCCGCGGCCGCGCATCTCCGTTGCCAGCTGCAGCAGGCCGGCCTGGGTCGGGCCGCGCGTGGCGAAAATCAGCAGCGGGTAGCCGTCTTCGATCAGGGCCATGGGGCCGTGCTTGATTTCGGCGCCGCTGAACGCTTCCGCCTGCAGGGCCGAGGTTTCCTTGAATTTCAGGGCAGACTCCAGCGCCACGGGGAAGCTGATGCCGCGTCCCACGACCATGATGTTGCGCGCCGGGGCCAGCACGTCGATGGCCGACGACCAGTCGACGCGGGTCGCTTCGAGCAGCGCTTCGGGCAGCGCTTCCAGGCCGCCCAGCAGTTCGGGATCGTTCTGCCACTGGGCCACCATGCGCGCACCGGCGACCAGGCTGGTGATGAAGCTTTTCGTCGCAGCGACGCTTTGTTCCTTGCCGGCGCGCAGAGGCATCGCCCATTCGGCGGCGTGCGCCAGCGGCGAATCGATGTCGTTGACGAGGGCCACGGTGGTGGCGCCGCCGTCGCGGAAGTAGCGGATCGGTTCGACCACGTCAGGGCTCTGGCCCGATTGCGAGATCGAGATGGCCAGCGTATCGCGCGTCACCAGCGGCGACTTGTTGAGGGTCACCAGCGACATCGGCAAGGATGCGACGACGCGGCCCAGGCGCGCCATGATCAGGTAGGCGACGTAGTTGCAGGCGTGGTCGGAGCTGCCGCGCGCGATGGTCAGCGCGGTCGAGAACGAGGTGCTCCTCAATTTGCGGCCCAGTTCCGCGTAGCGTTCCGTGTCGCTGGCCAGTTGCAGGGCGACGCATTCGGCGGCGGAAATGGCTTCTTTAAGCATCATTGAGGTCACAGATTTCTCCTTCTATATACACAGCTTTGAGTTTGAGATCGCGATCGAGTACCACCAGATCGGCGTAAGTGCCGGGGGCCAGCCGGCCGCGTTCTTCCAGGCCCAGGTAATCGGCGGCATTGGTCGACACGCGCTTGGACGCGTCGGCCAGGTCCAGTCCCAGTCCCACCAGGTTGCGCAGCGCCTGGTCCAGGGTCAGGGTGCTGCCCGCCAGCGTGCCGTCGGGCAGGCGCACGCCGCCCATGCATTTCTGCACGGCGTGGCGGCCCAGCATGTACTCGCCGTCCGGCATGCCGGTGGCGGCCGTCGAATCGGTGACGCAGTACAGGCGCGGGATGGCGCGCAGGGCCACCTTGATGGCGCCCGGATGCACGTGCAGCAGGTCGGGGATCAGTTCGGCGTATTCGGCGTGCGCCAGGGCGGCGCCGACCATGCCCGGCTCGCGGTGGTGCAAGCCGCTCATGGCGTTGAACAAATGCGTAAAACCCATGGCGCCGTGTTCCAGCGCGGCCACGCCGTCTTCATACGAGCCGAGCGTGTGGCCGATCTGCACGCGCACGCCGGCGTCGGCCAGGGCGCGCACCAGGTCCAGGTGGCCGGCGATTTCCGGCGCCACGGTGATGACGCGCAGCTTGGCCAGCGTTTGCAGGCGTTCGATTTCGGCCAGCGTGGCGGCGCGCGCGTAGTTCGGCTGCGCCCCGAGCTTGCCGGAATTGATGTACGGGCCTTCCAGGTGGGCGCCCAGCACGCGCGCCGTGTTCGGGCGGCGGTGTTTGGCGGCGATGCCGATGGCCGTCAAGGCCATGTCGATGTCTTCCGGCGGCGCCGTCATGGTGGTGGCCAGCAGGCTGGTGGTGCCGTGGCGCGCGTGGATGGCGGCGATCGTGTAGACGGCTTCGCCGCCTTCCATGATGTCCTTGCCGGCACCGCCATGCACGTGCAGGTCGATAAAGCCGGGCAAGATATAGTCGTCGCTATTGGTCGACGGGTGGAGGGAATCGCCCGTGATGCTGTCGACGCGCTCGCCAAAGGCGATGGCGCCGTGGATCCAGCCGCCGGGGGTAAGGATATTGCCTTTGATAGTGCTGCTCATCTGCGCGACTCCGCTACGAATTCATAATAATCACTGCGGCAATACGAGTGGGTCAGTTCCACCGCTGCGCCGTTGTCGAGATAACTGACACGGGTGATGTGCAGCATGGCTTCACCCGTCTTGATATTGGCCAGCTTGGCCTGTTCCGCCGTGGCGTTGACGGCGCGGATATGCTGCAGCGCGCGCATCGGGATGGTGCCGCGCGACTCCAGGTAGCCGTACAGCGAATCGGTGACTTGCTGAGGGTCCGGCATGTACAGCGCGGGGATGGTGGTCGTTTCGATCGCCATCACCACTTCGTCGGCCGTGCGCAGGCGGCGCAGGCGCGCCACCGGCATGTGCGGCGACAGGCCCAGCGACAGCAGTTCCAGCGGCGCGGCCGAGCCGATGTCGCGCTGCAGCCAGCGCGAGCCGGCCGTAAAGCCCCGCTGGCGCAATTCTTCTGAAAAGCTCGTCAGGCGCGACAGCGGCTGCTCCAGCTTGGGCGTGATGTAGGTGCCCGAGCCGCGCCGGCGCGTCAGCATGCCCCGGTCGCACAGCATGTCGATGGCCTTGCGCGCCGTAACGCGCGAAATTTCCAGGATGTCCGACAGTACGCGCTCGGAAGGCAGGGCCTGGTTGGCGCGCCAGTCGCCGCTGGCGATGCCGTCCGACAGCATGTTCGCCAGCTGCATGTAGAGCGGCGTGTCGCTGGCGGGATTCGGTTTGAAGGCGGACAGTTTGGTCAGCATGGTCATTGCTCCTGCAAGTGCTTGCTGATCAGGCGCAGGCCGCCTGCGGCCGAGTCGCCCTGTGCCGGCACGACCAGTTGCAACAGTGCCGCCGGCAGGTAGCTTGACAAGGGCGCCGCCAGGCCGCCGCACAGGGCCACGGGCAAGGTGCCGGCCGGGTCGAGCGCCCTGGCGATCAGCGCAATTTGCCGGCCCGCGTCGCTCAGGATGCCATGTGCCACGGCATTGCTGGCCGCATGTTCGAGCACCAGCCGCGCCAGTTGCGCATAGGTGGTCTGGCTGGCGGCCGCCAGCCACACCTGCATGGCGTTGCGCTGGCCGCCGCAGGCGTCGATGACGGCCGTGGCGAAGGCGCTGCCGGGCACGCGCCCGTCGACCACTTGCTGCGCGTGGTTGATGGCGCGCATGCCGATCCAGGCGCCGCCCGCTTCGTCGCCGGAGGGAAAGCCCCAGCCGCCCACTTCGTGGCGGCTGCCGTCCGCGTGCAGCACTTCGCCCACGCTGCCGGTGCCGATGGCAACGATGACGCCCGGCTGGCCCGCGTGCGCGCCCAGCAGGGTGGTCAGGGCATCCGATTCGAGCGCCACCAAGGCATAGCCGGGATTGTGTTCGACAAAGCTGGCGGCCCACTGCTTGTTGTGCACGCCGGCCAGGCCCAGGCCGATGGCCATGCGTTGCAGCGACGGCTGTTCCAGGCCGGCGGCGCGGAAGGCCAGGGTGACGGCATGCGCCACGGACGTCCAGGCCCGCTCGATGCCCAGTCCCAGGCCGGATGGGCCGCTTTGTCCCTGCGCCAGTTCCTGGCCATCGAGGCGCGCCAGGCGTACGCGGGTGCCGCTGCCCCCGCCGTCGACGCCGATTATGTATTCGATCATGTTGTGCAGTCCCGCATATGGTTGATTGCGCCTGTCTCGTTTTTTTATTTGTCGGGCGGCGAAAAAGCTGAAGGCACTATATTGTCGCCCCGATGGCTTGTCAACAGGTATTTAAGTGGTATTAACAAATGCCTTGTGCGATGCCGTGCCATGCCCGAGGTGGTGATTGCAAGTCGCTGTTAATAAAGGGATTTTTGTGTGCGGTGAATGGTATTGAAATTGGCCTTGTTTAATGCCAATTTTTTGCAACTGGTCTGTTGTTGGACGTGCGCTATTGCTTGTATGCATGCTTGGCAAGGGACGCCATGAAGAGTAAAGTCCGCCTTTTACACCTGAGTTGGAAGAGCATGATGAACGACAAGGCAGCAAAGAGCGAGTACTGGGACGACTGGCAGCAAGAGGCGCTGGCCGCCGGCGTGTCGGCGCCGCTGGCCAAGCTGGGCATGGAAATGATGCGCACGCACCGCAAGAACCGCTGGCCGAAGGATTTCCTGGGCCGTGAAAGCGATGGCCCGGTCATGATCGAGATGTGCCTGGAAGACGAGGCGGAAACGGAATTGTTCTTTATCGAGAACCTGCATCCCTACGATGCGGAGCTGATCGAAAAGACGCGCCGCCGCCTGTGCCTGCACTGACCGGGCGCTGATGCCTGACTGGAACGGCCGCCTTGTGCGGCCGTTTTGCTTTTCGGGTGGCATTTTCATGGGGGAGTGTCATAATGGCCCAGGCATTTTCGCCCAAGCATGGAGTAGATGATGAGCAAGGCACAGGACAGCAAGAAAGAAGCCAAGAAGGAACCGGCCAAGACCATGAAGGAAAAGAAGGAAGCCAAGAAGGTCAAGAAAGAAGAGCGCAAGCGCTGATCATGCGCCTGCGTCGCTTACTGTCGCGCCCCTGGCGTGCGCCGGCCCTGCTGGCGGCGCTCGCCCTGCTGGCCTTCGGTGTCCCCGTGGCCGGCGTGCTGGCGCAGCAAAAGTCACCGCCGTCCACGTTCGGGCAAGTGGTGGGCAATGCCGTGCTGTGCATCGACCAGATCGACAACAAGGCCTTCTATGCCTATTTGCTGACGGCCTTCGGCCCCGCCTACAAGCATGAAGGGGGCGCCTACTGGTTCCGCACGGACGCCACCTTGTGGGGCGCGCCCGTTACCGACGTGATCGTCAGCGACGATACCAGTCCCCTCGTCTTCATGGGCGTGGTGGCGGACGCGACACCGGAAAAGCTGGAACCGGCTATCCGCAGCGCCTCGGGCCTGCGTTTCAATAAACTCGACAATTCCGCCTTTCCTGTCCGTGGTTCCATGCCTGGCAGTAAAATCGTCTACTTCCGTAGCAAGGCGAAAGTGTATTGCGCCAAATACAAGCCGTTGCCGCCCGCCCGCACCCGCTGAGGGGTTCGGCTTGCCGCCGCGCATTTTGATCGTTTCATCCGCAGGGTCTCCATGTACACGCATTATTTCCAGCTCAAGCAATCGCCGTTCTCGATCGCCCCCGATCCGCGCTACCTGTTCATGAGCGAACGCCACCGCGAAGCGCTGGCGCACCTGCTGTATGGCGTGGGCAGCGGCGGCGGCTTCGTGCTGCTGACGGGAGAAATCGGCGCCGGCAAGACCACCGTGTGCCGCTGCTTCATGGAACAGATTCCGGACAATTGCCAGCTCGCCTATATCTTCAATCCGAAACTGTCCGTCGAGGAATTGCTGCTGTCGATCTGCGAGGAATTCCGCATCGCCGTGGCGCCCGGCGTGGCCAGCGTGAAAGGCTATGTCGACGCCATCAATGCGCATTTGCTGGCCAGCCATGCGCAGGGCAAGAATAATGTGCTGATCATTGACGAAGCGCAAAACCTGTCCGCCGCCGTGCTGGAGCAGCTGCGTTTGCTGACCAACCTGGAAACGAGCGAGCGCAAGCTGCTGCAGATTATCCTCATCGGCCAGCCGGAATTGCGCGCCATGCTGGCCCGGCCCGAGCTGGAACAGCTGGCGCAGCGCGTGATCGCCCGCTATCACCTCGGCTCGCTGACGGCGGACGAGACTGCCAGCTATGTCCGCCACCGCCTGGCCGTGGCGGGCAGCACGGCGCAGACGCCGTTCGCGCCGCGCCTGATGGCGCAGATCCATGCCTTGAGTCACGGCGTGCCGCGCCGCATCAACTTGCTGTGCGACCGCGCGCTGCTGGGCGCCTATGTGGAAAACCAGCCGCAGGTGACGCGCCAGATCCTGCGTCGCGCCGCCGAGGAAGTATTTGCCGAAGAGGGCAAGCCGGCTGCCGGACGGGGCTTGCGCTGGCCGCACGTGGCCGGCGGCGTGCTGGCCGGCGCCGTCGTCACGGCCGCGCTGGCCTGGCAGTTCATGCCGCACGCGCCTGCCACAGTGGCCGTGGCGAAAGCGCCCGCCGTGGCGGCGCCCGTTGCCGCCACTGTTCCTGCGACGGCGCCCGCGCCTGCACCCGCCAGCGTGCCGGACCGCAACGCCGTGCTGCGCCAGCTGGCTGCAATGTGGGGCGAGCAGTTGCCGGCCGGCGACGCTTGCCAGGCGGGCGCGCGCGCCGGCCTGCGCTGCCTGCACAGCCGGGGCGGCATCGCCGAGCTGCGCGTGCTGGACACGCCCGCCATGCTGGCCTTGCGCGATGGGCAAGGAGTGGAACAGCTGGCGCTGCTGACGCGCTTGCAGGGCGAGACGGCCACCTTGATGCTCGATGGTAAACAGCAAAGCCTGCCGCTGGCCCAGCTGGCGCAGCGCAGCGATGGCAGTTTCACGACCTTCTGGCGCGCCCCGCGCAGCTGGCGCGACGAGGTGCCGCTGGGTGCCCGCGGCGCGGACGTGGACTGGCTGGCGCAGCGCCTGGCGCAGCAGCGGGGCTTGCCGGCGCCGGCAGCCAATCTGCCACTTGATGCCGAGATGCAAGGCCAGCTGCGCGCTTTCCAGCAAAGCCAGAACCTGCGGGCCGATGGCCTGGCGGGTCCGAAAACGTATATACGCCTGAGGCAACTGGGTGACAACGCGGAGCCGCGCCTGAGCAGCGCAGCTCCTGCCGTGGCAGCACCCGCTGCGACGGCGATGGTGGCGGGGAAATAAGATGTCCTACATACTTGAAGCACTGAAAAAATCGCAGGCCGAGCGCCAGCTGGGCGAGTTGCCGTCGATTCACGCACCGCAAGTGCAGCTGCATGATGGCGCAGCGTCCGCTTCTGCCCGGCGCACGCCCGTGTGGCTGGCGCTGGGCGGCGTCGCCGTGGCCGTCGCTGCCGCACTGCTGCTGTGGCAGCCCTGGCAGGCATCGGCCACGGCGGCTGTAGCCGCTCCTGCCGTGCTGGCTCAGGCTGTGCCCGCGCCTGTGCCAGCAGTCGTCCCGCCCGCAGTCCCTGTGCCGGCGCCTGTGGCTGTACCGGTGCCGGTGCCGCCAGCGGCCACCGCCGCGCCCGTGCACCATGCCAGGCCTGTGGCGGAGCCGAAGCAGGAGACGCCCGGTCAGGCCGCTCCGCCTGTCCCCGCTCCTGCGCCTGCAGCCGAAGAGAGCGTACCCGGCATGCGCGACTTGCCCGAGCCGATACAGCGGCAAATCCCCGCCATTGCCATCGGCGGCTATATCTATTCGAAGAATCCGGCCGACCGCCTGTTGCTGATCGACAAGGTCCTGCGCCATGAAGGCGAGGAGCTGGCGCCCGGCCTGGTGCTGGAAAAGCTGCAGCCGAAGGCGGCCATCTTCAGTTTCAAGGGTTACCGCTACCGCGTGCCGTATTGACTTGTTGCGCATCAAGGCCGGGCCGCCATAGCTGAACCATACTGGCCTGGCCTGGTCGAACCAGGGTCGCTGCGACCGTGTGCGCGGCCGGGGAGTTCCGATGATTGCTGCCGCAGCTGCAGGTGAGGGTGCGCTTGATACGGATGCGCCGGAAAATCTGGCGCGCATCGAGCATATCGTCGTGCTGATGATGGAAAACCGCTCGTTTGACCACATGCTGGGCTACCTGAGCCTGGAAGGCGGGCGCACCGACATCGATGGCTTGCAGGCCAGCCATGCCAATGTGCATGCGGGCGTGAACTACCCCGTGCACCATTTGCGCCGCACGGCTTTCGGCCCGCAGCAAGACCCGTCGCATACGGGCATGTCGGTGGCGCAGCAATTGCAAAACAATAACGGCGGCTTTGTCGACGACTATGCGCAAACGCATCCGGGCGACCCCGACATCGACCTGGTGATGGGTTACTACAATGCATCCGACTTGCCCATGTATGATTTCCTGGCGCAGCAGTTCTGCGTCTGCGACCGTTGCTACAGTTCCGTGCCGGGCGCCACCTGGCCCAACCGCCTGTATGCCATCAGCGGCAAGGCGGCCGGCAGCCGCGACAGCAAGCGTGTGCCCCTGTATGCGAACAAGTCCTTCGTGCGCCACCTGGACCGGGCCCAGGTCGGCTGGAAATTTTATTCCGCCTGGAAACCGTGGAGCCTGGCCTTCAGCGACGACCATTACCGCTCGTCCGAGTGGTATGAACCCTTCGGCTCCAGCGCGCGCCGCTATGGCTTCATCGGCGATGCGCTGGCGGGCACCTTGCCCTCGGTGAGCTGGATCGATCCGCATTTCTTCGACAATGACGACCACCCGCCGGCCGATATCCGCGCCGGCCAGGCGCTGGTGGCGCAGGTTTACCAGGCCCTGTCGCGCGGTCCCGCCTGGCCACGCACCCTGCTAATTCTCAGTTATGACGAGCACGGCGGCTTTTTCGACCATGTGCCGCCGCCCGCTGCCGTCGATGACGACCCCGCGTTTCGCCGCTACGGCGTGCGCGTGCCCATGCTGCTGGTGTCGCCGCTGATCGCGCCGGGCAGCGTCAGCCACCAGGTGGTCGATCACACGTCGATCATCAAAACCATCCTGCAGCGCTTTTGCCGCGCCGCCGATGGTGGCTTGCCACAGATGGGGGCGCGCGTGGCGGCCGCCAGCGGCCTGGGCGCCGTGCTGACCCTGGCGCAAGCGCGCGCGGCGCCCGCCGTGCCTGCTGCTGTACTGGCGCAGCGGGCCGCATGGGAAGCGGATGTGCGGGCGCAGGATTTTACTTCGCTGGCGTCCGCTTGTCCGCCCGATGGCGAGCTGGCCACTGCCGCCGCCGTACCGTTCCAGTCCGATACCGAGGCCGGCGCGATCGCCGCGCACCGGCAATTGGCGCGCACGGCCAGGAATGCCCGGACGGTCAATAATGAAGCTGCCAATAAAACGTCGGGCAGGCGCCGGCGGCAGGCGCCCGCCGGTGCGAACAATGGTGGAAAACCTGGCGGCGCTTGACTTGGGCGATGAGCTGGGCAATGCATGGCGCCCGCGCCGGGCGCTGGCGTCGACAGGGCTGCGTATAATCACTGCTTCTCAAACAAGGAGTGACCATGCACGATGCGATGCCCGCCCACCCGGTACTCGGTGTGATCGGCCGTTCCGGTAGCGGCAAGACGACCCTGCTGGAATTTGTGGTGAAGGAACTGGCGGCGCGCGGCTTGCGCGTCAACCTGGTCAAGCATAGTCACCATGACCTGGCGCTGGAGCCGCCGCAAAAAGACAGTGCCCGGTTGCGCCTGGCAGGGGCGGCGGAAGTGCTGGTGGCGTCGCCTTACCGTTTTGCCATCGTGCATGAACTGCGCGGCGCGCCCGAGCCGAGCCTGGCGCAGCAATTGGCCCGCATGGGGCCGGCGGACCTGACCCTGGTCGAAGGTTTCAAGACGGACCCCATTCCCAAGCTGGAAGTGTTCCGCCCTGAAGTGGGGCAGGCGCCTTTGTATCCGCATGACCCGCATGTGATCGCCGTGGCCTCCGACAGCCCGGCGCCGGCCGACTTGCGCGAAGGCGTAGTATGGCTGGACTTGAATGCGCGCGAGCACGTGCTGGCCTGGTTGCTGCTGCAGTTGGAAAATAAGCTGGAAAAATAAGCTAAAGGTTTGCCGGCGGCATCCGTTAATAATGGTAGAACCTCATTGGAGAAACGTATGGACGTCGGAAGCATTGCTCAACTGTCAACCACGATGGCAGAGACAGGCACGCGGCAAGCCGTCGGCTTGACCGTCCTGAAAAAAGCCCAGGATATTCAAAGCTCGACTGCCACTGCCTTGCTGGCAGCGTTGCCACCGGTACAGTCGGCGCCGAGCCTGCCGGCTCACCTCGGCAACCGCATCAACACGACCGCCTGAGCGCAGTCCGGCGGCGCCAGCCTGGCGCCCGCTCTCTTGACGCCCGCACCACCGTCATCGACAGTGGAGAGTGGGCGTTTTTGTCTGTCGTTCCACTTCCCCCCCCCTCCATACAATTGACTGCTAGAAGATGGCTCCCCATGGCGCGGCCGATTCAGTAGAATGACGTCCAACACCTCGCGCTGCCCATCGTGCAGCCCGGGGCGTGCCGTGATTTGCCGCGATTACTTATCGATTACTTCGACCCATGCAAGAGGAATCCCCATGAACAAACGTCAAGCTCTCATCGCCGCCGCCCTCGCGGGCCTCTGTGCCGGCACTACCCTTAACGCGGCCGCGCACGATGGCCCAGCCCCTGGCGACAAGGAAAAATGCTACGGCGTCGCCAAGGCGGGGCAGAACGATTGTGCCTCATCCGATGGTGCGCATTCCTGCGCAGGCCAGGCCGAGGCAGACAGCCTGCCCACGGAATGGGCCTATGTTGCCAAGGGCACGTGCGAACAGGCGGGCGGCTCCGTCAAGCCCATCAAGGCCGGCAAGGCCGCCAAACCGGCCACGCAGCCGTAAGCTTGCGCTTGCCCATGCCGCCGCCCATCCAGGCGCTTGCCGGCGTCGGCCTGCGTGCCGCGCATTACCGCGACTTCCTGGCGCGCCGGCCCAAGGTCGGCTGGCTGGAAGTACATACTGAAAATTATCTGCAGCCGTCGGGCTGGGATAATCATGTGCTGCACACCCTGCGCCAGGATTACCCGCTCAGCCTGCATGGCGTGGGCCTCGGCCTGGGATCCGCGCACGGCTTTTCCGAGCCCCATTTGCAGCGCGTGCGCGCCGTGGTCGAGCGCATCGAGCCGGCCCTCGTGTCGGAACATCTGAGCTGGGGTGCCGTGGCGCAGCAGCAACTCAATGATTTGTTGCCGCTGGCCTTGAATGGCGCGGCCCTCGATTTGCTGTGTGCCAGAGTGGGAAGGGTGCAGGATGTGCTGAAAAGGCCGATCTTGCTGGAGAATGTCTCCACTTACCTGCGTTTTGCCGACGATGCCATGAGCGAGGCGCAATTCCTGGCGGAACTGGCGCGCCGCAGCGGCTGCGGCCTGCTGCTCGATATCAACAACTTGTATGTGAACCAGTGCAACCACGGCGAAGACGCCCTGCTTGCCATGCAAAGCATCGCGCCGGGCAGCGTGGGCGAGCTGCACCTGGGCGGCCATCTGCTGACGCCGCACGCCGTGATCGACCACCATGGCGCCGCAGTGGCCGAGCCCGTATGGGGCTTGTATGCGGCCGCCTTGCTGCGCTTTGGCGCCGTGCCCACCCTGGTCGAATGGGACACGGATTTGCCGCCGCTCGATATCCTGCTGGGCGAGGCAAGCAAGGCGCAAGCGATGCTGGCGCAGCACGAGCAACATTCGCCGTGGCATGGGGTACCGGTGCTGCCACGGCCACCGCCATCACCGGTCTCGCTTGACGCGCTGGCGGCCGGCCAGCACGCATTTGCCACGGCCTTGCTCGATACTGCGGCAACGTTGCCATCGTTCGCGGGAGAATCGGTGCCGCAGCGTTTCTCTTTGTACCGCGGCAACATGAGCACAGCCTCGCGCCGCACCTTGGGCCACGCCTATCCCGTCGTGCTGGCGCTGGTGGGCGAGGCATTCTTTGGCGGCCTGGCGCGCGCGTACGGCCGCCAGTATCCGTCAGATAGCGCCGATTTGAACCAGTTTGGCGAGCGTTTCGCCGATTTTCTGACCAGTTTTCCACCTGCGGCCGAGTTGCCGTATCTGCCGGACATGGCGCGCCTGGAATGGGCCGTGCACCTGGCCCATTACGCGGCCGATGCGCCGGGCATCGCGCCCGAGGCGCTGGCCTCCTTGCCTCCCGATCAACTGGAAGCGCGCCGTTTCAGCCTGCAGCCCGCCTGCGCCTTGCTGGCATCCAGCTGGCACGTGGCGGCCCTGTGGCAGGCGCATCAGGAAGGTGAAGGGCAGGGGAAGTTTCCGCGCGATATGCAGGTGGCCAGCTGGGCGCTCATATGCCGGCCGCGCTGGAAGGCGCAGGTGCTGGTAGTGGAGGCGGCCGCGCATGCCGCCTTGGTCATGTTGCAGCAGGGCCAGTCGTTTGGCGCCGCGCTCGATGCGGCGTTTGAGCGGGACCCGGCATTCGACCTGGCGGCACACTTGCGCCAGTGGCTGGCGCACGCGGTGTTGTTGGCGTGATAGTTTATTCGAAAGCCCGCAGCAGGCGCGCTTCGCCCGTCTGATCGCGGTACAGGGCGTTCGCGGCCAGGGTGGCATCCATCATGCGCGTCACTTGCTCTTCTTCAAAGCGGGCCAGTTCGGCCGTGGCCGCGACGAGGGCCAGTTGCAGCCTCGCGCGCGCGCTTTGATACAGGCTGCTGGTGTATTTGTCTGTGTTACGCAGCAATTCTTCCGCGTTTTCTATTACCTGGCGCAAGTCGCCGATCAGGCGTTCCTGGCTGCGCGTACCTTGTTCGGGATGGTCCATGGCGCTTCCCTTCCGCAATCGATATTTATCTGACAATAACGACGTGTTGCAGCTTGATGCAGGCAGCTGGCTGGACGCATGGGGCTGCTTTCGCGCCCCATGCCCGGATCAGGCGGGAGCGACGACCGTAATACGGATATCGCCCACGCTGACGACCTGGCCGGCGCGGATCTTGGCGGTCTTGCGCAATTCCTTCTTGCCATCGACCTTCACGACGCCGCTATCGACCATGACCTTGCCTGCGCCACCGCTGTCGCACAAGCCGACCAGCTTCAACAGCTGGTTCAGCTCGACGAACTCGGATGTTAAATCAAAGCTTACTTTTTGCATTGTATCCCTTATTGCAATGATGTGTTTTCAACACTTGATGACGGTGTTAACTAAGGTCATAGTTTACATGAAGCGGGGGAGAATGCAGGCTGAGCCTTAACTTTTCTTGGGCTGCGTCATCTCCAGGGGCACGATCCACGCACTGAATTGCTCTTCCGTTACATAGCCCAAGGCCAGTGCCGCTTGCTTCAAGGTCGTGCCGTCATGCTGGGCCTGCTTGGCGATGTGCGCCGCCTTGTCGTAGCCGATATGGGGCGCCAGGGCCGTGACCAGCATCAAGGAGCGCTCCATCAGGTCGGCGATGCGAGCACGGTTCGGTTCGATGCCATGCGCGCAATGCGCGTCGAAGCTGCGCATGCCGTCGCCCAGCAGGCGCGCGCTTTGCAGGAAGTTGTGCGCAATCAAGGGTTTGAAGACGTTCAGTTCGAAATTGCCCGAGGCGCCGCCCACCGTGATGGCGACGTCATTGCCGAACACCTGGCAGCACAGCATGGTCAGTGCTTCGCACTGGGTGGGATTGACCTTGCCCGGCATGATGGAGCTGCCCGGCTCGTTTTCGGGGATCGTGATTTCACCGAGGCCGGAACGGGGGCCGGACGCCATCCAGCGCACGTCGTTGGCGATTTTCATCAGCGCCGTGGCCAGGGTTTTCAGCGCGCCATGGGCAGCGACGAGCGCATCGTGGGCGGCCAGGGCGGCAAACTTGTTGCTGGCCGTCTCGAACGGCTGGCCCGTCAGGCGCGCCAGTTCTTGTGCGATGCGGCCGGCAAATTCCGCGTGGGCATTCAGGCCCGTGCCGACAGCCGTGCCGCCGGCGGCCAGTTGCAGCAGCGGCGGCAACGCTGCCGTGATGATGTGTTCGGCAAAGTCCAGCTGCGCCACGTAGCCGGAAAATTCCTGGCCCAGGGTCAGCGGCGTCGCATCCTGCAAATGGGTGCGGCCGATCTTGACGATGTCGGAAAATTCCGTCGCTTTCGCGTCGAGCGTGGCGCGCAGCTGGCGCAGCGGCGGCAAGACCGTATTGGCGACGGCCAGGGCGGCCGCCACGTGGATGGCGGTGGGGAAGATGTCGTTTGAGGACTGGCCCAGGTTGACGTCGTCGTTCGGGTGCAGCAGGCGCGCTTCACCGCGCAAGCCGCCGATCAGCTCGGAACCTCGGTTGGCCAGCACTTCATTCATGTTCATATTGCTTTGCGTGCCAGAGCCCGTCTGCCAGACGGCCAGCGGGAATTCCGCATCGTGCTTGCCGGCCAGCACTTCGTCAGCCGCTTGCGTGATCGCGATGGCCTTCTTGCCATCCAATAGGCCCAGGTCCAGGTTGACGTGGGCGGCCGCGCGCTTGACGGTGGCCAGGGCGGCGATCAGTTCAGGCGGCATCTTTTCCGTGGAAATATGGAAATGCTCAAGCGAGCGCTGCGTTTGCGCTCCCCACAGCCGGTCGGCGGGTACGTCGATCGGGCCGAAACTGTCGCGTTCGATTCTGCTACTCATGGCATCCCTTTCATCGATGGAGGTGGATCGAGTGTACTCCAGGCGTCAAAAAGACACAGGATGATGCTGTATTGCATCATTTTTGCTTTGGCCCATCTATATTTTTGCGATTTCCTGCCGTTAAAGACAGGCGAGTCCCCATTATTTATCCTGTTATCAAAGCGATCAGTCCATGCACAGCAGCATTATTCCCCGTTGGTCCCTGATCGCGTGCGCCGCGGCCAGCCTGGCCTTGCCGCCCGTCATGGCGGCCGAACTGGGCGAGATGGCCGTGCTGTCGCACGTGGGCCAGCCCTTGCTGGCAGAGATCGAGCTGACGGCGCTGGCACCCGAAGATGTCAATGGCGTAACCGTGCGCCTGGCCTCGCCCGATGTGTACCGCGGTGGCGGCATCGGCATGGACCCGGCCTTGCAAACTTTGACGATCAGCCCGCTGGAGCGCGGTGGGCGCCACTATGTGCGCGTGACAACGCGGCAAGCCATCCAGGCGGGCCACGTGCATTTGTATTTGTTGCTGGGCAATGGCAATGGCGCCGTCGTGCGTCTGGGTACGCTGTGGCTGACGCCGGCTCCACCCGCCGCTGCCGCCGCTGCTGCCAGTGCGCCAGCCAGGCCCGCCATTCCGGTACCCATGCCCATGCCGCTGCCGCGCGCTGCACCCGGCGCGCCGCCGCCCGATGCCGCCGCGCTGGCGGCCCGCGCGCGCGCCGAGGGCCTGGTGCGCCCGGCGCGCGTGTTCGTGCCGCCGCCCGCCGCGCCTGCGCCGGCTGCTCCCGCGCTGCGTCCGCCGCTGCGCCGCGCCACGGCGCCCGTGGCCGCTTGCGCACCGCAGGCGGATGCCGGGCAGGCGCAAGCGTGCGTGGCGCTGGATGAGAAAAATGCGGCCCTGAATGCCAAGCTTGGTGAATTGGAAGGCAAGATAGGCGCCTTGCAAAAGGCGCTGGCTCAGCCTGCCACCGCTACCGCCGCCGCTGCGCCTGCTGCCGCGCCGGCCGAGGCGCAGGCGCCGCATGCCAAGCCCAAGCCGCTGCACGCGGCGCCAGCCGCCGACAAGGAAAAGAAAACGGGCGGCAACGGCTTGCTGTGGCTCGGTATCGGCACCGTGGCCTTCCTGCTGTTGACGGCGCTTATCGCGTATGTCGTGCGCAAGCGCAAGCAGGCGGCGGGGCCGGGCGCGCCGTCGAAATACTGGGTCTTGCTGCGCAAACCGTTCCGCCGCAAGAGCAAGGATGTGCCCGTGCTGACGGAGGCGGTGGAAGAGGGGGCGGCAGCTGAGCCGGAAGCGGAGCCGTTCTCGCGTTAATGTGGCTACAAATTTGATATAAAAAAAGATATTCAAAAAAGATAGGAAGTGCCTGTGTAGGGTGTTGCCTATTTTTCAAAGATGGTGATATGATTAACTCAGTGGACTTGCTCTACGACAAAACAGCCCCAGCCTGGCGCAGTCACCAACGATAGTGTGGCGCGGCAAACAGGTGTAGCGTTGCATAAACGCCTGGGACTGGAAGCGGTTTGCGATGCCGACGATGTGCTCGCGAACGCCGGATGCAACCGGCAGCGAGGCGACGCCAGGAGATACCTGGGGTTCGCCTTCCAAATTCCCTCCTCCTTGCTTTTCGAGCGTCGCAACTGGCGCGCTCCCCGGCACGGCGGCAGACGTAAAAAAAGCACCCGCGGGTGCTTTTCTTGTTTCTGGTGCGGCAACTTCTTACATGCGGGCGCGGGCGCCGTGCATGGCGCTCGGCAGCTGCGTCATCCACGGTTCTGTGATGGCGCGGATTTCGCGGTCATTGGCCAGGATTTGCTTGAGCAAGTCGATCTTGCGCAGGCGCGAGGCGCCGGCCAGGGCGGGCACCTTGCCCGTCATGGTCGCGCTGGCGGCGCTGGCGCACTGGTTTTCCAGGGTGTCGAGGCCATCCCAATCGTTCGAACGTGCGGCCACGACCATTTTATTGGTCATTCCTGCAATATTTTCATACATCGAAAGAACGTCGTTGGAGGTCATGAGCACACCCGTAACTAGTGAATGGATTACCGCTTGTCCAGGTTAGCGGCAGATTCAGCGGGAACTTGA
Organism: Janthinobacterium sp. 64; assembly: GCF_002813325.1. Taxonomy (NCBI): domain Bacteria; kingdom Pseudomonadati; phylum Pseudomonadota; class Betaproteobacteria; order Burkholderiales; family Oxalobacteraceae; genus Janthinobacterium; species Janthinobacterium sp. 64. The sequence continues at coordinate 5,134,008 of NZ_PHUG01000001.1, forward strand.
GGGTGTTTTTGAAAAAAAAGTGAAAATAATGTGCATGGTTTTGGCCGGCCGCCGGAATCGCCCGCAAAACCCGCATGGATGCTGGGCTGACGATTCCGGCCGCGATTGCTTTATTTGACGAGTTCTTCCAGTCCCGCGCTCAGTTCGGCAGGCGGCGGCATCCTGTCCACCAGCACGGACGGCGGTAAACCGAGCGCTTCAGCCACGTCATTCGGGTAGCAGGCGATGATTTCTTCCGCGCTCAACGCATTTTCCTCGATGCGCGCACGCCAGGAGGCCAGGTGCACGATGGCGGCCAGGCGGTTCAAGGGCGCTTTGGCCAGCGGATCGGGAAAGGCGGCGATGGCTTCGGCAAAGGTGCTGGGGAACTTCCAGCGGCGCGTCAGTTCGGCGCCCACTTGCGCATAGTCATAGCCCAGCGACACCCGTTCCGCATCAAGCCGGCGCGCATCGAGCGGCGGCGCGATCTTGTCGAGCTGCATGGCTTGCTCGGGCATGGCGGCATGGATCACCAGTTGACCGATCGCATGCATCATGCCGATGGTGAAGGCCAGGTCCTGGTTGTCGCCGGTCTGCCTGGCGATCCAGCGGGCCGACACGGCGCTGTGCAGGCTGTAGCGCCAGAACTGCGGCAGATTCAGGCCGGGCACGGTCTTGTAGCCGCTGACCAGGCCCGAGCTGATGACGAGGGTGCGCACGGTCACAAAACCGAGCATCAGCACGGCGTCTTCGACCGTGCCGATGCTGCGCGAGACGTGGTAATAGGCCGAGTTGGCCAGCCGCAGCAGCTTGGCGCTCAGCACCGGGTCCGCTCCCAGCTGGCGCGCGATCTCCTCGGTGGCAATGGCGGGATTGTCGAAACTGCGCACCAGTTCATTGACGATCTTCGGGGCGGCAGGCAGGGCGTGGGGTTGCTGGAACAGCGCTTCCAGTTGCATGGCAATCTCCTTGGCGTACACGCGGCACGGGGTCGTGAAACTATAGGCCGTTTTTTTGTCCGCATGCAAAAAAGTTTGGGGGCGGTTTTTTGGCCCAAAAAAGGTATGATTTCAGGCTATGAATTTCTTGTTTTCATCGAAAGGATCGCCATGCACGGTTTGCGTTTTTCCTGGCCCCGGACGCCAGTCCAGGCTGCCATCGTCCTCGCCCTGGCCGGCGTCTCGCTGGCCGGTTTGCCGGCCCAGGCGCACGGCCAGGCCGCCGGCGCCACTGCCGCTGTCCCCGTCAAAGTCTTGCCTGGTGACGACTTCTACGACTACGTGAATGGCGACTGGCTGCGCAGCACGGAGATTCCTGCCGACCGCAGCAGCTGGGGCTCGTTCGCCATCCTCGCCAACGCCACCAACGAGCGCATCATCGGCCTCGTCGAAGGACTGGCGGCGGCGCCGCAGGCCGATGCCTCCGCGCGCCAGGTCAGCGATTTTTACCGTTCCTGGATGGATGAAGCGGCTATCGAAGCGAAAGGCTGGGCGCCGATCAAGCCGTTGCTGAAGAAGATCGATGGCATACGCGACCAGGCGGGCCTGGCCCGCGCGCTGGGCGAGAGCTTGCGCGCCGATGTCGACCCGCTCAACGCCACCAATTTTTATACGGAAAACCTGTTCGGCCTGTGGGTGGCGCAAGACTTGAACGACACCACGCGCAATGTCGCTTATCTGCTGCAGGGCGGGCTGGGCTTGCCAGACCGCGCGTTCTACCAGGCCGACAGCGCCCGCATGCAGGGCTTGCGCACGGGCTACCAGGCGCATATCGCCGCCATGCTCAAGCAGGCCGGCTACAGCGATGCGCCGGCCCGCGCCGCGCGCGTGTTTGCGCTGGAACAGCAAATTGCCGCCCGCCACGCCAGCCGCGAAGATTCGGCCGATGTTGCCAAGGGCAATAACGCCTGGCGCGCCGCCGACTTCGCCAGCAAGGCGCCCGGCCTGGACTGGAACGCCTTCTTCCAGGCGGCAGGGCTGGGCCAGCAAGCGGATTTCATCGTCTGGCATCCGACGGCCATGACGGGCAGCGCCGCCCTGGTGGCAAGCGTGCCGCTGGCCACGTGGAAGGATTTCCTGGCCTTCCATACCATCAACCATTTCAGCACGACCTTGCCGAAGGCGGCCGCCGAGCAGCGCTTTGCCTTCTATGGCAACACCCTGAGCGGCACGCCGCAGCAGTCGCTGCGCAGCAAGCGGGCGCTGGCCGCGACGAATGCGGCCCTGAGCGACGCCGTCGGCAAGCTGTACGTGGAGCGCTATTTCCCGCCGGAATCGAAAGCCCGCGTGCAAGCCATGGTGACGAATATCGTCGCCGCCTTCTCACGCCGTATCGACAAGCTGGACTGGATGGCGCCCGCCACCAAGGCGCAGGCGCAGGAAAAGCTCAAGACCCTGTACGTGGGCGTGGGCTATCCCGAGCGCTGGGACAGCTATGCGGGCTTGCGCGTGGTGCGCGGCGATGCGCTGGGCAACGTGCAGCGGGCGGAACAGTTTCACTATCGCCAGGAACTGGCCAAGCTGGGCCAAGCGCCCGACCGCAAGGCCTGGGCCATGCCGGCGCAGCTGGTCAACGCCGTCAACCTGCCGCTGCAAAATGCGCTCAATTTCCCGGCCGCCATCCTGCAACCGCCGTTCTTCGATCCGACAGCGTCCGATGCGGCCAACTATGGCGGCATCGGCGCCACCATCGGCCACGAGATCAGCCACAGTTTTGACGACCAGGGCGCCCAGTTCGACGCCCAAGGCAAGCTGCGCGACTGGTGGACGCCGGCCGACCTGGCGCATTTCCAGTCGGCATCCCAGCAGCTGGTGGCGCAATTCGCGTCCTACAAACCGTTTCCCGACCTGGCCGTGAATGGCCAGCTGACCCTGAGCGAAAACCTGGCCGACCTGGCCGGCGTGGCGGCCGCGCATGATGCGTTCACCTTGTCGCAGCAGGGCAAGCCGGTGCAGGCGGACGCGGACCGCGATTTCTTCATCGGCTACGGCGTCAGCTGGCGCAGCAAGGCGCGCGAAGCGGCGGCGCGCCAGCAAATCCTCACGGATGGCCATGCCCCGGCGCAATACCGCGCCGCCACCGTGCGCAACCTCGACGCCTGGTATCCGGCCTTCGACGTCAAGCCGGGGCAGCAGCTGTACCTGGCGCCGGAGCAGCGCGTGCGCGTCTGGTAGTCATTGACGGTGCCGCACGCCCAGCGCGCCGGCACCGTAAAATGGCGGAACATATCGATAGGACCGCCATGAAGCCGAACCCGCAGCAAGACCCCATCCACGCCATCACGGGCCGCACCCTGGCCCATTACGACGCCAGCGCCGAGCAGTTTTTCGAAGGCACGCGCGACCACGACGTCAGCCAGAACATCAGCGCGCTGCTGGGGGCCATCGGCAAGCCGGCGCCTTTGGATATTCTCGACCTCGGTTGCGGCCCGGGCCGCGATCTCAAAGCGTTCACGGCCATGGGCCACCACGCCATCGGTGTCGATGGCTGCCCCCGCTTCGTCGAGATGGCGCGCACCTACAGCGGCTGCACCGTGTGGCAGCAGGATTTCGTTGATCTCGACCTGCCCGCCGCGCACTTCGACGGCGTGTTCGCCAATGCCGTGCTGTTCCACGTGCCCAGCGCCGCCTTGCCCGGCGTGCTGCGCGCCCTGCATGCTTGCCTGAAGCCCGGCGGTGTACTGTTCAGCTCGAACCCGCGCGGGCAAAACCAGGAAGGCTGGAATGGCGCCCGTTATGGCAGCTACCACGACGAAGCGACCTGGGCCGCCTACGTGCAGGCGGCCGGTTTTACCTTGATCGAGCAGTACTACCGTCCGCCCGGCCTGCCGCGCGAGCAGCAGCCGTGGCTGGCGACGGTATGGCGCAAAGCGGGCTGATTTTGCGTAATTAGCTGATTTTTGGCATGTGTTAGGGACCGTACATAGTTTTTGCAACCTCAAGCGTAGTATGGACACATCGACACGCAGCAAGCAGCGCAAGCCGCTTCAAGCAGCGTGTGAGCCGCAGTACCGGCGCTTCGGGCGCCGGACAACAGATGTACCAACTACAGTGAGGATTCATCATGAACAAAGATCAAGTCGAAGGTAAACTGAAGGAAGTCGGCGGTAAAATCCAGGAAGCCGCTGGCAAAGTCGTCGGCAGCGAAGAACAGCAAGCCAAGGGCCTGGCAAACCAGGTCGAAGGCAAAGTGCAGAAGAAAGTTGGCGACGTCAAGGATGCGGTCGAGACCGTTACGCGCAAACCGTAATCTGACGCACGCATAAAAAAACCGCCGCCTGTCGCGAGACAGGCGGCGGTTTTCATTTGCGGGCGCGCTTTACTTCGCGACGCCCAGGTTCTGCTTGAAGAACATCTCGATTTTCTTGTACACGTGGCGCTGGCCCGCGCGCGACGAGATGCCGTGCTTGGCGCCCGGATACGTCATCAGGTCGAACTGTACGCCGCGGTTCACCAGCGCATCGATCAGGCGCGTGCTGTTGCTGAACAAGACGTTGTCGTCGGCCATGCCGTGCACCAGCAGCAGCGGCGACTTCAAGCCATCGAGGTGGGCGAACACGGTGCTGGCCTTGTAGCCATCGACGTTTTCCTTCGGCATGCCGAGGAATTGCTCCGTGTAGTGGGTGTCGTACAGCGACCAGTCGGTCACGGGCGCCACCGACACGCCCATGGCGATCTTGTCGGATGCGGCCGACAGCAGACGCAAGGTCATGAAGCCGCCGTAGCTCCAGCCGAACACGCCGATGCGCTTGGCATCGACGAAGCTTTGCTTGCCCAGCCAGGCTATGCCGACCAGCTGGTCGGCCACTTCGGCCGCACCAAGGTTGTGGTAGATGGCGTCCGTGAACGCGCGCTCGCGGCGCGAGGAACCGCGGTTATCGAGGCGGAAGACGACGAAGCCTTGCTGCGCCATGTACTGGTCGAAGTTGTTGCCCCAGCGGCGCGCCACGTGCTGCGAGTGCGGGCCGCCATACGTCGACAGGTAGACGGGATAGCGTTTGCTGGCGTCGAAGTTCGACGGCTTGACGATGGAGTAGTACAGCGTCTGGCCATCGTTGGCCTTCAGGGTGCCGTACTCGGTCGGCAGGTGGTCCGCCTTGTACTTGGCGTACGGGTGGCTGGCGTTCAGCGCATTTTCTTCCAGCCAGCCCACCATGGCGCCGTCAGGGCGGCGGATGCTCACTTGCGGCGGCGTGGCCGGGTCCGAATACGTGTCGACGAAGACTTCGCCATTGCGCGAGAACGTCGTGTCGTGCCAGCCGTCGGCTTTCGTCACGCGCTGCGGCTTGTCGGCCGTGCTGCCATCGAGTGCCAGGGCGTAGGTCTGCTTGTCGATCACGGCGTCGCGGTTCGAGGCGACGAACACTTTACCGGTTTTCTGGTTCACGGCCAGCACGCCGTCGATGCCCCACTCGCCGGACGTGACCGGGTGCAGCAGCTTGCCGCTCATGTCGTACAGGTACAGGTGATTGCGGCCCGTGCGCTCGGATGACCACAGGAAGGTGCCGTTCGACAGGAAGCGCAGGTCGTCATGGATGCTGACCCAGGTTTTGGACGTTTCCGTCAGCAGGGTGCGCTGCGCCAAAGTACCCGCATCGACGGCGACCAGGTCGAGGGTCTTCTGGTCGCGCGACTGGCGCTGGTAGACGAGCGACTTGCTGTCCGCGCTCCAGTCGGCGCGCACCAGGTAGATGTCGGGGTTCGTGCCCAGGTCCACCTGGCGCTGCGCGCCCGTTTCCGGCGAGACGATCAGCAGTTGCACCAGCACGTTCGGGTCGCCGGCGGCAGGGTAGCGCTGCTCGACGACATCGGTGCGGTCGGCGAAGATTTCAAAGCGGCGCACGACGGGCACGGGCGCTTCGTCATAGCGTTTATACGCGATGGCGGAATCGTCGGGCGCCCAGTAGTAGCCGGTGCGCTGTCCCATTTCTTCCTGCGCCACGAATTCGGCTTCGCCGTTGCGGATGGCGCCCTTGCCGTCGGTCGTCAGCTGGCGTTCCTTGTCCGTTTTGAGGTCGATCACATAGATGTTCTGGTCGCGCACGAACGAGACGTAGCGGCCTTTCGGCGAGATTTTCGGGTCCAGCACATTGCCCTTGGCGACCAGGCGCGCCTTGTCCGGATGGGCCGCGTCGACCAGGTACAGATTGCCGGCCAGCGGCACCAGCAGCTGCTTGCCGTCCGGCGACCAGGCGTAGCTGAGAATGCCGTTCAGGCTGGCCGTGCGCTCGCGTTCGCGGCGCGCCTGCTCTTCGGGCGAAATCGTTTCATTCGGCACCAGCGCCTTCGAGTCGACCAGGCGGTGCGTGCTCTTGTCCTTGAGCTTGAATTCCCACAGGTCGAGCTGGAACTGGTTGTCCGCGCGGCCGCGCAGGAACGTGACGCGCTCGCCATCGGGCGAGACCTTCAGGTTGCGCACGCCGGGGCCGGCCAGCGCCGGATCGGCGTGAATGCGTTCCAGGGTCAGCTTTTCAGCCGATGCGGGAACGCTGGCCATCGCGGCCAGAAAACAAAGAATAAAACGCATGGATGTCTCGGTGATGGTAAAGGGATGGTCAAGCAGATGCTTGACGGCAAACGATACCAGAGCACGGCGTTTAATGCGATAGGGCCAGCCACGGAATAATCCGGCAATTGCCTTCTTTACTTTGGCGTAACGAGTGGACTGGTGGTGCTTTGTATGGCGAAGCGGCAAGGGCGGCACGCATAAATTGCGCGCCGCCCTGTGTTCAAGGCGCTCGGTTCAATGCGCGGTGCGCAGGCGCTGCAGCGACAGCCTGTTCAAATACCAGGTCAGCAGCACGGCAGCCACCGTCAGGCCCGTGACGAGGCCGATCCAGAAACCGGCGGCGGCCATCGGTTCGGCCGGCGACCAGATGAAGCCTGGCGGCGCGAGGCCCAGCACATAGCCGATCGGCAGCGAGAAACCCCAGAACGCCAGCAGCTGGATCAGCATCGGCTGGCGCGTCACCTTGTAGCCGCGAATCGCGCAGGACGTGGCCACCTGGGTGGCGTCGGACAGCTGGAACAGGGCGGCGAACAGCAGCAGCTGCGCGCACAGTTCCTGCACCTGCGGATCGGACGTATAGGCTTGCGCGATCTGGTGGCGGAAGACGGTGATGACGGTGGCCGAGACGATGGCCGCCGTCAGCGACATGGCCACGCCCACCCACGAAATGAAACGGGCGCGGCGCAGATTGGCTTCGCCCACGGCATGGCCCACGCGCGTCACCAGCGCGATGCCGAAGGTGAGCGGCACCATGAAGACGACGGACGAGAAATTCAGGGCAATTTGATGCGCCGACACCTGGATCACGCCGAAGCGCGCCACGAGCAGGCTGATGACGCCAAAGGCGCTCACTTCGGCAAAGTAGGTCACGCCTATGGGCAGGCCCAGGCGCAGCATGGGACCGATGGACGATGGCTGTGGCCATTCCCAGTGCGTGAACGGATACGTGGCGCGGTAGGCGGGCGCGATCCTGATCCAGGCCAGCATGGCCAGCAGCATCATCCACACGCAGCAGGTGGTGGCCACGGCGCAGCCCACGCCGCCCAGTTTCGGCATGCCCCAGTGGCCGTAGATCAGCAGGTAGTTGACGAAAATATTCAGCGCCAGCGCCGCCAGCGCGATGACCATCACGGGCTTGGTCTGGTTGATGCTGGTGCTGTAGCCGTACAGCGCGCGGTAGGCGGCGAACGGCGGCAGCGCGCAGCTGATGATGTGCACGAACAGCTTGGCCTTCGATGCGACGGCGGGTTCGAGCATCAGGTGGTCGAATACCAGCGCCGCCATGTTCGTCAGCAGGCAGGCCACCAGGCCGACGAGCAGCGCCTTCCACAGCGACTGGCGCACGATGTGCGGCACCTGGTCGTGGCGCGCAGCGCCGATTTCATGCGCCACCAGGGTATTGATCGCCATCATGATGCCGCTCACGGTGACGAGCACGATGGACCAGATGGCCGCGCCCAGCGACACGGCCGCCAGTTCCTCGGGATTCGTATGCCCCGTCATCGCCACGTCGGCCGCGCCCATGCCGACGGTGGCCAGCTGGCCGATCAGGATGGGCCAGGCCAGCTTCCATAATGAAGATACTTCGGCGCGGACGGCGGGCAGGGTGAACGAGGTCGTGTGTGGCATGGGTGGCAAACGTGGCTAAACACGCAATTCTACTGATAATGTGCCCGCTTGTCCCCGCGCCACGGGCCGCAGGATGGTGTCGCCTGGGGGTGTTTTCTTTCTTTTGGTAACAATTCATTGTTTTTTTTCGTATATTTGTTACACCGTTTTTTTGTCTGGCCGCTACACTGACAACTATTGATGCCGACCATATCCACGGAGACTTTCCCATGAACCGCCCGCTTACCCACGCCCTGCTATGCGCAGCCTCACTCTTCATCCATGTTGGCGCGCAGGCCGGCGAGATCACCCTGTTCAAGGACGATAATTTCCGCGGCCGGTCGCTGACTTTGCGCGAACCGACCGAGTATCTTGCCAACCATGGCTTCAACGACAAGGTATCGAGCATCATCGTCCATTCCGGCACCTGGCAAGTGTGTGTCGATGGCGCTTTCCGCGGCGCCTGCCGCGTGCTCGAACGCGGTGAATATCCGTCGATGCCGGGCATGAACGATGAAATTTCTTCGGTGCGTGAAGTGGCGCGCGGCAGCGGTGGCTACAACCCCGGCTACCCGGGGCGCGATCCGGACCGCGATTCGGGCCGCAACCCGGGGCGCGATCCCGACCGTGGCCATGGTGGCTATGGCCGTGGTTCGACTCTGGAGATGTACACCAGCGACGGCGCCGCCGTGCGCATCAACCGCGATATCGAAGCCTTGAGCGATATCGGCTTCAATGACCGCGCCACCGGCATCTACATCGACCGCGGCTACTGGCAGCTGTGCAGCAACTGGCGCTACCAGGGCACTTGCCGCATCTTCGGGCAGGGGCGTTTTGAAAACCTGGGACGCGGCCTCGATGGCCAGGTGTCGTCGGTGCGCCAGGTCGATCCGCGCGATGCGCGCCGCCAGGAGCACTTCATGGACCAGCGCGAGCCGTCGCAGGACGATTATTACCGCTGATGTACTGAGCGAGTGCCCGCGTGCGCTGGTACGCCGGCGGGCAGCGTTGTATTGTGCACACGCTGCCTGCCGCCTAATTCGTGTACTCTTCCCATGGGCAGTTCAACCATGGGGAGCAAGCGCGGTGGAATACAAGGACTACTACAAGGAGCTTGGCGTCGAAAAGACGGCGACCGAGGCCGAGATCAAGAAGGCGTACCGCAAGCTGGTACGCAAATACCATCCCGACGTGAGCAAAGAACCGGACGCGGACAAGCGCACCAAGGCCCTCAACGAGGCCTACGGCGTGCTGGGCGACGCGGAAAAGCGCGCCGCCTACGATGAACTGGGCCGCAGCGCCCAGGGCCATCCCAAGGGAGAGCCCTTCCGGCCGCCGCCGGACTGGGGTTCGGGTTACGAATCGTCGGGCGCCGACGACAGCGACTTCTTTGCCGACCTGTTTGCCCACGTGGGCGGGCGCCGCCGCGCTGGAGGCAGTTTCCAGATGCAGGGCGAAGACAGCCACGCCGCCATCACCATCGATTTGCACGACAGCTACCACGGCGCCAGGCGCCACATCGTCATGCGCGTGCCCGAAGCGGATGCGCAAGGCCATGTCGTCACGCGCGAGCGCACCTTGGAAGTGACGATACCGAAAGGCGTCACGGAAGGACAGCAGCTGCGCATGAAGGGGCAGGGCCATCCGGGCAGCGGCGGCGCGCCCGCTGGCGACCTGTATCTGGAAATCCGCTTCCAGCCCGATGCGCGCTACAAGGTGGAAGGGCGCGACGTGTTCGAGACGGTGCCCGTCACGCCATGGGAAGCGGCGCTGGGCGGCGAGATCGACGTGCCCACGCCATCGGGCACGGTGGCCGTCAGCGTGCCGCCCAATTCGCAGACGGGGCGCAAGCTGCGCCTGAAGGGGCGCGGCATTCCCGCCGCCCAGCCGGGTGACCTGTATCTGCTGCTGGAAGTGGTGCTGCCGCCGGCGAACGATGACAAGGCGCGCGAATTGTATGCAACCATGGCGCGCGAGATGGCTTTCAATCCGCGCCAGAAGCTGGGAGGGTAAATCATGACAAACAAGGTAATTGGCGAACTGCTCGAAGATCGTGCCCTGAGCCTGGAGGAACTGGCGCGCGCCTGCGCCGTGGAGCCGGACTGGGTGGTGCGGCATGTGCAGACGGGCGTGCTGCTGCAAAATGGCCCGCCGGCGGGGCAGCTGACGGCCTGGCGCTTCACCAGCCTGGATCTGGTGCGCGCGCGCCGCCTGCACGAAATCGAATCCGTGTTCGATGCGAACGCGGAACTGGCCGCGCTGGTGGTCGACCTGTCGGAAGAAGTGGCGCGCCTGCGCCGCCGCCTGCACGTGCTGGGCGTCGAGTAGTTTTTATTCAGGCTCGCCGTGACGTGACACGGTGAGCCTGGCAATATAAAACTGCCCGTCGATGACGACCCGGTGCGGGATGCCGGCCATGTCGAAGCCGGGGCCGCCGTCTTCCATCCATTCCTGCGCCAGCGCGTCGAATTGCTGCGGCGTCATGCGCAGCATCTGCGCCGTGATGACGAAGCGCGCGCCAGGTTTTTGTTTGTTGACGAAGTCGTCGATGCCGGCCATGTGAATCTCTTCAAGGTTGTGTCTGAAATCGGGGTCAGACCCGTCGGGGCAACCAGTCCCAATGGGACGGGTTGCGATCCCGCAGGGACTGACCCCAGCATTTGGTTGGGGTTTGCTGAGGCATGATACCCCCCCGCGCGCGCATCTAGAAGACTTGTTCCAGCAACGGCAACTGCTCCGCAAACCGCTCCGTGAGCCACTTGCCCGCCTGGCCCGGCGGCGTGTCGGCGCGCTGTATCAAATAAATCGGGTAATTCTCGCCATTGTCGACGGCCAGCGGCAGGTGCACCAGCCGTCCCTGCGTCAAATCTTCGCGCACCATCGCTTCGGGCATGTTGCCCCAGCCCAGGCCCGCGCGCAGCAGCGCGTGCTTGGAACCGAGGTCGCCCAGGCGCCAGTTGCGCAATCCCAGCACGCCGAAATCCTGGCCTTCCGTCAGCACGCTGCGGTCGCTGAGCACCAGCTGCACGTGTTCGCGCGCCACGTTGGAGGCGATCGGCCCGGCCAGCTGCGCCAGCGCGTGGCTGGGCGCGGCCACGGGAATCAGGCGCACGTGACCGACGGCCAGGCGCTCGAAGACGCTGGCCGTGGCCGTCATCCAGCCACCGAGGCCGATGTGGCAGCTGCCATCCATCACCAGCTGCGCCACGGCGCCCATCGCTTCGATGCGCAGGCGCAGGGCGACGGTGGGGAACTGCGCCTGGAACGCCTCCAGAATGCGCACCAGCACGCAGGTGGGAAACATCACGTCGACCACCACCGACACTTCCGCTTCCAGCCCGCCGGCCAGTGCCTTGGCACGCGCGCGCATGCCATCGACCTTCAGGGCCACGGCGCGCGCATCGGCCAGCAGGGCCTTGCCCGCGTCCGTCAGGGTGGGCTTGCGCTTGCCGCGGTCGAGCAGCACCACATTCAGCTGTTCTTCCAGGTTGGCGATGGTGTAGCTGATCACCGATTGCGTGCGGTGCAGCTGGCGCGCCGCGTGGGCGAAGCCGCCCGCGTCGATGACGGCGACAAACACGCGCAACTGGTCGAGCGAAGGCTGACCCGGTTCTCTCATGGAAACTCCCTATCTAGAAATTCGATGCTAAAAATTGATATTTATACGGTTTCATCGATGGTAGACCCGAACTATGCTGTGTGCAAGGGCTGCGACGTGGCCCATCCCCTCATCCATTTCCACAGGAGCAATTCATGAGCAAGGTCTTGTACATCAATAGCAGCGTGCGCAACAGCGGTTCCCTGTCGCGCCAATTGTCGGGCGAATTCGTCGCGAAACTGGCCGCGCAAGGCGCCAGCGTCGTGGAGCGCGACCTGGCCGCGCAACCGGTGCCGCACTTGACGGAAGAGGTGATGGGCGCCTTCTTCACGCCGGCCGAACAGCGCGGCGCGCAGGCGGCCGCCGCCGTGCAATTGTCCGATAGCCTGGTCGACGAATTGCTGGCCGCCGACGTGCTGGTGCTGGCCGCGCCCATGTACAACTTTTCCGTACCGTCGACCCTGAAGGCGTGGATCGACCACGTGGCGCGCGCGGGCCGCACCTTCCAATACACGGCAAATGGCCCCGTCGGCCTGGCCACGGGCAAGAAAGCCGTGATTTTCACGGCCAGCGGCGGCGTCTACAGCGAAGGGCCTGGCGCCGCGTATGACTACCTGAGCACCTATCTGCGCACGGCGCTGGGCTTCATCGGCATCACCGACATCGAGTTCGTGCAGGCCGAAGGCGTGGCCATGGGCGAGGATGCCGTCGCCAGCGCGATCGCCAAGGGCCGCGCCTCGATCGAAGCCCTGGCTGCCTGAAGCAAGCCTTCAGAGGAGCTGTCAATCTGACATGATTGACATAAGCTTGCCAGCGGCACGCCCCGTGCCAGCCTGGCGAGCGGTTCGCCATGACAACGTCATCGAGCGCGAACGACAGCGTACTCCAGCGTGCCACCCGCGTTCAGTACAGGGTTGCCAGCAAGAATTTTTTCGCATCGTCTATACTTTCAGCTTGCACAAGTAGATAGCCAGACAAGTGTGGCTGCACCGGCCTGCCCGTTGCAAGCAAATACTTGCGTGTCGTCATGCATGTGGATGATGTAGTCATTCATCCTTTTCTCCTGTGCCGCGTGATAAAAAGAGAGCTGAATTGAGTATCCTGAGCAATCGCGAGCGCATGGTTTTACCCTCACCGCGTCAGTCCGTAGAGACAAGCTGTCCGGCCATGTCATTTTTGGAGCGCACATCGTGCCGATAAAGTATGTTGATTTTTATGAAGTGAATTACACGGCAGAGCGCTTGCCCGGCTGCAAATTATGGGGCGCATACGTCGCCATCTATGCCCCCTCGTCCAACCCCATGCACCGGGTGAATCTGCTGCGCAAGCGCCGGGTGTCGGCCGACCACCAGTTTGCAACGGAAGCGGACGCCATGGCGGAAGCGGGCGAGGTGGCCGTCAAGCTGGTCGAGCGGCGCCGGCGCCGCTATGTCTTCCATCCCTGACCTGACTTGTCCAGGCGCAAGTTATTGCGATTTGCAAGGTGTATGGCGGCTCCCGGATTGGCGTGATGGCGATGTTGCCATTATCATGCAATACCCGCCACGCACGAGGACCGCCATGAAACGCCAGCTGCACCTGCTCGTCATCGATCCGCAAAACGACTTTTGCGACTTGCCCGCTACCTGGCTGCCACCGGATGCCGCACCGGCCCTGGCCGTGCCCGGCGCCCACGCCGACATGCTGCGTGTGGCGCAGCTGATCCGTGAAGGGGGCGGCGGGCTGACGCAGATCAGCGTGACCCTCGACGCCCACCACCGCTACGACATCGCCCATCCCGCCTTCTGGCGCACGGGCGATGGCGGCCCCGTTGCGCCATTTACGCAGATCAGCGCGCAGCAGGTGCGCGACCGCCTTTTTCTGCCCGCCGCCAGCGGCGCCTTGCCGCGTGTGCTGGCCTACCTCGATGCCTTGCAGCAAGCGGGGCGCTATCAATTGATGGTGTGGCCCGTGCATTGCGAGATCGGCAGCTGGGGCCAGAATATCCACGCGGCCGTGCGCGCCGCCTACAACGCCTGGGAAGTGGCCAACTTGCAAGTGGTGGCCAAGCTGAGCAAGGGTTCGAATCCGTGGACCGAGCATTACTCGGCCGTCATGGCCGAAGTGCCCGACGCGCAGGATGCGGCCACCCAGCTCAACCGCGCCTTCCTCGACACCTTGCTGCCGGCGCAGCAGATGTATGTCACGGGCGAGGCGGGCAGCCACTGCGTGAAAGCCAGCACCGAGCATATCGCCGACTATCTGCAAGCCCAGCAAGGCAAGCCGGCCCTGTCGCGCCTGGTGCTGCTGACGGACTGCATGAGCCCCGTCACGGGCTTCGAAGCGCAGCAGCGCGACTTCCTGGCCGCCATGCACGAGCGCGGTGCGCGGCTGGCCACGTCCGCCGAGGTCGTGCCCGAGTTGCAGGCCAATGCGCTGGCCTGAGCCATTGTTGAGCTTGCCCTGCTGAAATGCTTGCGGTGGCGTACTATTCTGGCTTCAGGAAGTTGGAGAAAACACACATGACCCCGATAGTGCGCAGTTTGCTGGAAACCGATCTGTATAAATTTACAATGTGGCAAGCCTTGCTGCACGGTCATCCGAATACCCATACCGAATACGAATTTGTCTGCCGCAACGCCACCGCCTTTCCCCTCGCCGAGCTGAAGGGCGAGCTGGAAGAACAGCTCGACCACCTGTGCTCGATGTCGTTTGCGGACGACGAGCTGGCCTATTTGCGCACGCTACGCTTCATGAAGAGCGACTTCGTCGACTTTTTGACGGTGTTCCGCTTCCAGCGCAAGTTCATCGACGTCAGCACCGATGGCGACACCCTGCTGGTGCACGCGGCCGGGCCGCAGGTGCACGTGATGGGTTTCGAGATTTTCGTGCTGTACATCATCAATGAACTGTATTTCCGCCGCTTCGACCTCGATGCGGCCATGCGCGAAGGGCGCCACCGCCTGGGCTTGAAAGTGGAAGCCGTCAAGGCATTCGGCAAGCTGCCGCGGCGCAAACACCCGTTTGAATTTTCCGACTTCGGCGTGCGCCGGCGCTTTTCCGGCGCCTGGCACGACGAAGTGGTGCAACGGCTGGCGCAGGACGTACCCGAATATTTCAAGGGCACGTCGAATGTCTACCTGGCGAAAAAGCTCGGTATCGTGCCGATCGGCACCATGGCGCATGAATACTTTTATCAATCATGGAACTGTTCACCAAAACCGCGGCTAGGGGCGAAAAACGTTGAGGTGCCAGGTGGTATGCACGCTGTTATGTGTGCTGTCGAGCCGACTGTTCATTTGCACTAACCTCACCTAAAAGAAAGATTTGTTCATGAGCAGTCCTACCTTTGTTCCTGTTGTTTCGTCTTTACTCGAGAACGACCTATACAAGTTCACGATGTGGCAGGCGCTACTGCACAGTCATCCTGCTGCGCATGCGGAGTATGAGTTCACCTGCCGTAACAAGCCTCAGTACGCGCTGTCGGAGCTTGCCGATGAGCTTAACCACCAACTGGACCATCTCTGTACGCTTCGGTTTAGCGAGGAGGAGTTGGACTACTTGCGCGGTCTCCGCTTCATCAAGCCTGACTTCGTTGATTTTCTTTCTCTGTTCCATTTACAGCGCAAGTTCATTACTGTTAGTACGGAAGGCGAGCATCTGCGCGTGCACGCAGTTGGCCCGATGGTGCACACGATGCCCTTCGAGATATTCGTTCTGCAGATAGTTAATGAAATTTACTTCCGGCGGTTCGATGACGCGCAGTTGATGGAGGAGGGCGTAACAAGGCTGCTTCTCAAGGTTGACCTCATCAAGAAGCGCGTGAAGGAACTAGCGACTAATCGCCCACACCCATTCGAGTTCTTCGATTTTGGTTTACGTCGTCGGTTCTCGGCCAAGATGCAAGACATAGTTGTATCGACGCTTGCACACGAGCTACCTGAACATTTTAAGGGGACATCCAACGTTCACCTTGCACGCAAATACAATCTCGTCCCGATTGGTACACATGCGCACGAATGGTTCGGTCTGTTCCAAGCGCAGGCGACCGTTCGGCTTCGCAACTTCCAAAGAGCCGCGCTTCAGGCTTGGGTTGACGAGTACCGCGGTGACCTTGGCACTGCTTTGACGGACATGATTGGTATGGATGCGTTTCTTAGCGACTTTGACCTCTATTTTGCGAAACTGTTCGACTCTCTTCGTCACGACAGTGGCGACCCCGTGGCATGGGGGGAAAAGGCTCTAGCGCACTATGCGAAGCTGAAAATTGACGCCAACACAAAGCGACTTGTGTTCTCGGACGGTCTGGACGTAGACAGGGCATTCGAGCTATACGACCACTTTGTTGACAGGACGATGATGGGCTTTGGTATTGGAACGAACCTGACAAATGATATGGGAGTTCCTGCGCTCAGTATTGTGATGAAGCTAGTGGGTTGCAATGGGCAGCCAGTCTGCAAAATATCTGACAATCCGGATAAGACAAGTTGCAGTGACCCGACGTTCGTTGCCTATCTTCGCCAGATTTTTGATAAGCCGGCTTGACCAAGTTCCACTAGGTTAGAGGTAGCTGCGCAAATGGAGCAGGCTACCTGATGAAGGGGGCCTCGTAAGGCTGGCAGAGAGCTTCCGGCCAGCTAGTTTCTTGCGGCCATTGCTTAAGCTCGTGTGCACGCCAGCGCAGCAAAAGTGAACCTATTGTGTGCATCTTGGGTGACTCGCTCTTGATGGCTCTGATATTTAGTTTGATTATGTGCGTGCTCTGGCCTAGCAGCAGAGCCAGTTGTTGGCTATTGAGATACGTCGAAATTGCTTCCTCACTTTTCGCAGCTTTGCGTGGCTGCCTCTGCGTTTGATGAGTGTAGCTATTTTGGCTCACCTCATATTTAAAACAGCGAAGCTTGCGGTGCGCCTTGAGGTTCTGGACTAGGAGGTTCAGCATCTTTGACTTCATCATCATCCAATGCTTCCTTCGGTGCCGGGAACGCGCGCAGCTCTGTCTCCGTACGCAACTCGATGAGGACTCGTGCAAACTCGGGATTCGTCGAGCTAAGCCAATCATCGTAATATTCCGGCCGAAGAATTGCTACGCCTCGTTTCTCTTCCCCTGGCCGATGGAATCGCTTGAGTAATGGGTGGTCGTCAGCATTCAATGTGAAGTGAGCAAAGCTGTGAGTGATGGTGCCATCTTTCTCTTCCCAAGTTCGCCACATCCCAGGCAGCCCGATAGGCTCTGCGCCTGCGAGCTCGATTGCCCAGCGCTCGTGCAAGCCTGTTTCCCAGTTCGGTTCGAATACCTTTAGCGCGGGCACGATGCACAGCTGCTGCTGCAGCCAAAACCGCTTGTAGTTGAGCTTGCTCCCAACTTCTTCCGCGCGCGCGTTCATCGTGTCCATCCGAATGCGTGGAGGCTCCGGTGTCGGCTTCCCTTGAGTCAGAGCCTTTGCTACCTTCGTGTCAAATTTAGCTTTTTCTTCTGGCGTCAGCTTCTTGAGTGGGCGATGACGTTGCGGCACAAAGCCATAGGAACCAACTAGGCCTTTTCGGTTTCCCTGGTCGTCGTGGACAATAAACGGCGCTAAACGGTCTTTGTAGATTTCATCGCGCCATTCGTCGTCCACTTCGATAGGCGTGCGGAACCAGTCGAACGAAATCTGCCGAGACACTGTGATGTAGTTGACGCACATAAGTATTAAGGAATATCACGGGATGTGACATTCTACAGCTTGCGCTCAGCTTACAAGCACCTGAACTAATCGAAATTAGGCTTCAGCCGCCCTAGTGCTTTCCAATCATGTGTACCGGTGGCTGAAACGAAACTAAAGTAGCGCTTTAACTTGGGCGATGTCATATGCATCACCCGCAGCGACCGTAATTTTTTCAAGGATAGGGGCGGGATATTGTGCCGCTAACGTACCTTGAAGATAATTGTCAAAATGTTCGTAAAGCTCACCATCCGTCGCGGACGAGTCCGGTTTGTCCCCATCTTCAAAATCGAATGTGGATAGATAGTCGTCGAAAACTTCTTTACCTGTTGGTATCGTCATGCTGTACTCCATTGATGGGTTTGTAGCGAAGCTTCATTCGGTAAGATAGGTTTGCTAGGCATCGTTCAATGCCTGTCCAATACGCCGTAGGAATGTGCGTACGGTATGCTCAGGGTCAGACTCTGTCAACATCTGGGGTGTCATCGAAGTAACGACGTCTCGATTGAGCTTTACCTTCACTCCGAGCTCGGCTTCGTGCCTCGCCCGAGCTTGCAATTTTCCCCAGTCTGTTCCATTCGAGGAGACGATAGATTGCGCGAGGCTCAGCGGTACATCGGTGTGGGGGTGATGTGGAGTCCATTTGACCTCTGGCCAATGTTTTGCAATTGCTTCGAAATGGATGTAGTTTTCCATTTCGCGTGCGTCTGTATGGCTGGCGAAGCAATTTGGAAGCGCGTTGATTCGGTTTGCTGCGGCTTCATACCGTGGAGGAGCGGGAGCAGGTACATCCCTGTCGAAGAGATGGAACTCAGGTCTGTTTAGATTTCTAAAGCGTCCTACCCAATTTTCCAAGTTAGAGCCACCCAGTGGAATGAAAATAAGAATCCCATTTAGCTCTGCTTCATTCAGGTTCGGAATGTCCCCTTCTTCCGCTGCGAGAATTTGAGAAATTCCTCGTAGGAAGTTAATGTCGTTGGTCCCCTCTACTCCAATGAAGGCCTTCACCGAGTTGTCTGGAAGGACGCCTAGGTCTTTCACTGCACGTTGATAGACCTCTTCCTCACCTGTCAATAATGCTCGACCTCCGTCATCATTGCGGACTAGAAGGCGCACGGAGCGTATTGGTAATCCGCGGGCGAAAGCGGGATTGTGGGTCGTTATAATGACTTGGCACCCGGCCTGTTCTGATAGCTCTAGAAAAGCTCTCAAGAGTAGCCTTTGGTTATGAGGATGCTGGCTGGTCTCTGGCTCTTCAATAGCGTAGATAACTCCGGGTCCATTTGCTTCCCGATTTTTTCGTTCGGCCTGAGCGCGGAAAAAATTCAGCAGTATCATGCGCCGGACGCCACTGCCACGCTTATTCACTGGTATCGCTGACTCGTCCGTAAGAGCAATCTTGAAAGCTGCTGCCCAGTTGGGCCGCTGTACTGTAGGTTTGAGTTCCTTAGCAAGATTGGGGTCAATTTCTGCGAGTTTTGACACTGTAAGCGCTGCTACTTCAAGGACTGACTTTTCAACCGCCGCTCTCAGTTCTTCAAGTTTTGCTTCCTGCTGTTTCAATGCTTCTACCACGGCGGCTTTCATCGGGTCCTGTGCTTCAGAATCCTGGTCTGTGCTTGGCCTGTCGGCTTTGAACAGTGCAAAAACAGGAAGCTCAGCCCTTAGTTGGCTCCAGATTTGCTTATTGCCCTCTTTGCTTACGTCAAGGAGAGTCGTTTGCATTGCGAGCCCTCCATTTAATTGCGCGGCATGGTTCCACATCGCTCGCCGCAGTTGTGTGTTTATGTTTTTAGCTGTACCGGTCAGGTCGACCTTCAGCGCCTCAGCTGCCGCTTTCAGTTGCGTGTTTTTGAGTTCGTGGAGGTTGGTGAAACCTGCTGTTGCTGGATGGTTTGCACTCACATAGGTCCCCACAAGTTTAGGAGTTTTAAGCGAGCCGTCGTAGACTTTGTGAATTTCCAACAACCCTTTCTCATTAGTTAGATATTCCTCCTGAAGGGAAGTGGGATAGGTTGCATCAAGGACGAGTTGCGAGGGAAGTTCACTGAATTCGCAAACGATGCGTACCTGGTTTCCAATTGAGTTCGCGTTGACGTCCCCAGCATCCGGTGCGCTGTCGTCGAAGAATATTTGCAACGCTTCAAGGAGGCTTGATTTGCCAACGTCATTTCGTCCGAGAACCGCTGTG
This sequence comes from Janthinobacterium sp. 64, assembly GCF_002813325.1. Lineage (NCBI taxonomy): Bacteria > Pseudomonadati > Pseudomonadota > Betaproteobacteria > Burkholderiales > Oxalobacteraceae > Janthinobacterium > Janthinobacterium sp. 64. The sequence goes on from NZ_PHUG01000001.1 coordinate 5,153,575, forward strand.
AATCCACCCAACAAGAGTTCAGTCTCTTTTTCAAAGCAACGAAATCCTGTTACTCTGACGCTTTCAAGTCTCATGCTATCTCCTTGGCAGAGCTGCTCAATACTTCTCGAGGGAATCAGCAATTCCCAAAGGATAGCATTTTGATTTTATTGAAAATGCGTAAATTCTCACGGAAGGGAAGACGCGAGATATCCGCGCGTTTCGGTGTAGAGAGTTCGAGTATGGGCGTCTTCAGATGGCCGATGAACTTCTACTGAAAATCCCTCGATTTTGTCGGAATCTCACTAAGTAAATGGCTTAGGTCGACCAGGCGCTTCGCGACCAAGTGCCTCACACCACTGTCGGATTGCCAGATGCCGTAGACACCCAACAGCTCGGCACCCATCACTTCCCGGCGGTATTCCTCGACGAGGCTTGGCCAACAAATGACGTTGACGGTCCCGTGTTCATCTTCCAACGTGATAAAAACTACACCCTTGGCCGTACTTGGGCGCTGACGAACGGTTACGATGCCGCAGGCGCGAGCGAGCTGACGGTCAGCGAACCTAGCCAACACATCGCTGGTAATGAAGCGCCGCTCCGTCAGCGTAGACCGCAGAAACGACAGCGGATGGCTGCGCAGTGTCAGACCGAGACGCTTATAGTCCGTAACAACATCCTCTGCTTCAGTTGGTGCCTCGAGCTCTACCAGTTCTTCTGTGATTTCTGCCGGTCTCAATAATCCCTTGTCTGGCACACTAGATTTGGCCTGCCACATCGCTTGTCGCCGGTTTCCTGAAAGCGTTTGAAGTGCGTCCCCTTGAGCCAATTTATTCATGTCACCTTCGTCTAAGTTGGCACGATATGCGAGGTCGGTAGTGTTTTTGAACGGCGCAATGGCGCGCGCTTCCTCTATGCGCCACGCGGCCTCCTGCTCCATACCGTTGATAATGTTCAGCCCGAGTCTCACTGCGGGCTGTGTCCCTTTTGTTGGCGGCTCTAGTGTGGCGTCCCAGTTGCTGATGCAGACGTCCGGTGGTCGCACTTCAATGCCATTGCGCTGTGCGTCTTGGGCGAGAGAGGACGGTGAGTAAAAACCCATCGGTTGGCTGTTGAGTAGCGCTGCAAGAAAGGCCGCTGGCTCATGCCGCTTTAGCCAACACGATGCATAGGCTATCAGCGCAAATGAATGAGCGTGGGACTCGGGAAACCCGTATGCGGCAAATCCTTTTAGCTGGCCGATGATGTTGTTGGCGAACGCTTCGTCGTATCCGCGTGCGAGCATGCCGGAAAGCAGGTCATCCTCGAACTGTGCAAGGTTGCCTTTGCGCTGCCACGCAGCCATGGCTCGTCGAAGTGCATCTGCTTTACCGGCGGAGAACCCGGCTGCGACCATGGCAATTGACATGACCTGTTCCTGGAAAATCGGCACGCCGAGGGTTCGCTCTAGGACGCCCTGAATTTCAGCGCTGGGGTAGCTCACGGGTTCGAGACCTTGCCGACGCCGGATATAGGGCTGAATCATTCCGCCTTGTATTGGCCCTGGTCGAATAATCGCAATCTCGATTACTAGGTCGTAGAACGTGCGTGGCTGCATGCGCGGCAGCATAGACATCTGCGCGCGGGACTCAATCTGAAACACTCCCATCGTCTCAGCTGCACAAATCATCTGGTAGGTTTCGGGGTCCTCGGCTGGGATATCCCCCAATTCAAACCTGCATCCACGCTGCTCGGAAACCAGTTCGAGCGCGCGACGAATACAAGACAGCATGCCTAACGCAAGAAGGTCGATTTTCAATAGTCCCACTGCATCAAGGTCATTCTTGTCCCATTGGACGACGGTACGGTCGTCCATCGCCGCGTTTTCAATTGGTACCAGGCGAGACAGTTTCGTGTGCGAGATGACGAAGCCGCCAGGGTGTTGCGAGAGATGCCGCGGCATGCCAATCAGTGCGTTGGCGAGGTAACTCCATTTCTCGGCAATAGGCGAATCGGGGTCAAAACCACATTCCAGTAGGCGCTGCTGCAAATCAGCGTGGCCACCCCACGAGTTGCGAGCCTTTGCAACTTTGTCTACTACGCTCAGGTCGACGCCAAGGGATTTGCCTACATCACGTAATACCGATTTGGGACGATAAGCAGTCACCACAGCGGTTAATGCCGCTCGCATGCGGCCATATTTTTTGTAGACATATTGAAGCACTTCTTCACGCCGTTGGTGCTCAAAATCGATATCGATGTCTGGTGGCTCATTACGCTCTTTGGACATGAACCGTTCAAACAGCAGTGTGCCTCGTGATGGGTCCACCTCGGTCACGCCCAGACAGTAGCAAACAGCGCTATTGGCTGCAGAGCCACGGCCTTGGCAGAGGATTTGTTGGGCTCGGGCGAATCGCACAATGTCGAACACAGTTAGAAAATATGGCTCGTACCGCAGCTCTTCGATGATGCCCAGTTCATGCTCAAGCTGGGCATGGACGTTCTCTGGAATTCCGTGCGGGTAGCGCCAATGGGCGCCAAGGTACACTTCTTTGCGCAAATATGTTGCCGGCGTTTCGCCCTCGGGAACCAGCTCGTGCGGGTACTCATAGCGAAGTTCATCGAGTGAAAAATTGCAGAGCTTCGCCAAGCGCGTAGTCTCTGCTAAGGCTTCGCGGGGATACAGATTGCCCAAACGAAGACGCGAGCGCAGGTGTTGTTCGGCGTTCGGAGGCAGCTTGTAGCCGCACTGCGCGACAGGAATGACGTGGCGGATGGCGGTCATGGTGTCGTGTAACGGTTTGCACGAGCGCACGTGCATTCTCACATCGCCTGTGGCAACAATCGGCATGCTGAATTCGCCGGCGATGTCGTCCACCAACTGGCGGTGGATTCGGTCTTTGTTCCGATGATGTAGCGTGAGCGCGATGCGGGCCCGACCGGGTGCGCACTGTACAAGCCACGCAGCCTGGCGTGCGACTTCTTCGTATGTCGCGCCATATCTTGGCGACAGGATGAACTGGCAATCGGGCAAGCCACGAAGGTGAACGAGGTCGCCCACTGGCGTCGCGATATCGCGCGGCCGCACCAGATAACTCCCTTTGTCTGCGCTCATCCTTCCAACGGTAATCAGTTCGCTCAAGTTGCCATAGCCGTTCTTGTTCGTGGCGAGAAAGATGAGCCGAAATGGAGGACTGCCGTCTTCAGGGGTGACTTCCATTTGGCTGCCGATAATCAACGGTAGCCCAAGCTCCTTCGCGGTGATGTGTGCACGCACGACACCAGCCAGAGAGCATTCGTCAGTAATGGCCAGGGCCGAGTAACCTAAGAAGTAAGCTCGTTCGACTAGCTCGTCCGGCGCCGATGCACCCCGCAGAAATGAGAAATTCGAGATACACTGTAGCTCGACGTATTCAGGTAGAGCTGCCCCTGGTGCGGGTGGCTTGGATGGGATGGTGTGCATCGTTCACGCAAAGAGCCCATGCAGATACCAAAGCACGTCGTCGCGCACGCGCTCTCGATAAATCCAGTAGCAGCTTTGATTAGAGGCTTGCGCAACATAGTAATCGCGCGCCGCCGTCTGGTCCGCCCACCAGCCTGCTTCTAATCGTTCGGGGCCTTCGATAAATCGCAGCTGACTCATATAAAACGGACGCTCGTCGCGCATCAGTAATTTAATCGGTTTGGGCAGTAACCAAAATGGACGCCCTTCGAGAATGTCTTCGATTTGAGAGCGCGGTTGCTTTGTTGTAGCGGACACCCAGCTGTTGCACACCTCTGGGCGGTAGTCATCCACGTCTGCGGGAACAAGCACATTCTCCGGACCGAGCCGAGCTGTAAGCAATTCCAGCAGACGAGCAAATTCTTGAGGTGAACCGCCTGGCTCCGGGAACAGCGACTCGTTTGGCGGCAACATCGCCTCGACATCGAGTACCTGCAATCGCAGCGCGATGACGGGGCGCTCCAATTCCACTTTGGCCAGCCGCTCCTTCAGCAGACGCACGAGATGTTGTTCCTGCCACGCCGGCTCGGCGAGGGCTATTTCAATTGGGGTTGGTGGTACTGCGGAACGGCCACGCTCGTGTTCCAGGAGCAGCGTGAATGTGCGCACTGACTGCTGCAATGAGACCAGCCACCCGACCAGTTGCAGGATGAGGCTGGTGGCGCCGTATAGCAGGGCATCCGCATTCTCTACTCGGCCGAAAGTCTCCGCCCGCACGTTGAATGTCAACGGTGGCTTTATCCACTCGTGCATCTCTGGGGCCTCGCCATAGGCGCGGTCTAGTGCTGCGAGCATCTCTTTACTTGTCCGGCGGAGCAGTCCTGTGCGCGGCAACTTGCGAAGCTGGCCTATGCGCTTAGCTCCGATATCGGTAAGCCAATCGTGAAAGGGCCAGGCAGCGGGAACGAGACCGCATGGCAATGCATCGAGTCGACGGTGTAGAGTAGTAACGGACAGCGCGCGGCGCCGCAGCGTTAATCCTTTGATTCGATGACTGTGTGCAAGCAGCCATGCTCCCTCGGCGGTGGGCGCGGCTCCTAAGCGTGCAGTAAAGCCTAGCTCTTCGATATTGCGCATCACGCGGCTACACAGTGCATGGGGACCTCGAAACAGCGTGAGACTAGCGCTCACATCCAGCAGCACCGAGAAATCTGGCTGGAACGTCACTTCCGGCGTGTACTGCATCAGCGCGGTCGCGACTGCCTCCATCGCCCTGGTCTCTTGTTCAGGAGCGCGCTCTAGTGTTTGGGTAGCGGGTGATACGGCGGACACGCCGCCGGTGCGCATGCCAACGCGCACCCCGTCACGCGCTGCATCACGTGACATTGTCAGAACGGCGCCTTTGTCGATAACGACAACGGCTGCCGCTTCAGACCATCGCGGACGCATACACTCGAGAGGTAGGAGTGGCAGGTACACACTCAACAGCATTTTCATTTTCAGGGACCGGCTTGTGGGCAACCGGCATATCTACGAGTGGTATAAAAATCGGGGCGTCGCATGTCGGCCCTTGGCGTTTAATGATGTCTGCCGATACACCTCCAGCTGCAGGGCGCAGTGCGATGCGCAAAGGCGATACAGAAGCGTCTGAAGCTGCCGCTAGGGGCCGAACGAGCCATAACCAGGTATCGGTACTCTGAGCTGCGAGATTTAACCGCCTAAGGGACTCTGGGCGAACGTTCGACTGCCAAATCACCACTGCCCCGCAGCTACCATTTTTGAGAATCTGTTCCGCAGACCACAGGGCGTCGGCTGAACTTTGCGGCCTCAACCACAACAGGTTTCGGTCATTTAGATGCCACGACCGGCATGCCATCGAATGGGGCAAATACGGCGGCTGTACGAATGCTATGCGCTCTTTTTGCGACAGCTTGGCCAAACATGGCTTCAGCAGTTGCATCTCGCCGATTCCATGTTGCTCAACCAGGAGCTCCACAAGGGATGAACGGGGCCAGCCTCTATTTGGTAACTCAATATCCAACTTCTCGTAGCCGGTGCCCACAGTGGTAGCGCGCGACACGGCAAGCTCACTGGCCCGCCATACGCTAGAGCGCAAGGCCTGGTCTAGAGCAACTTTGCTAGCAGGTGTTATTTCGAGTGGGGCGGCAACCATTGCTTTATTTACCTGTGTTTATGTACAGTATTTTTAGTATAGTCGGCTACTGTACGACCTAGCAAGGAGATTTTGTTGTCAACTTGAATTTAAAAATCGTTGAGGGTGAGGACGTCGGTGTGATGACTGCCGATGTGCGAAAGCACTTGAGCAGGTGACAAGTGGAAGGGGCGACCTTAAACTTCTCTATTTAGGGACATTGCATGGCCTACCGAAAATTTCGAGGTAACCGCAAGACTTACGCAATCCAGCGAGCAGGAGTCGCGATGGACCGCGTCATCGCAGCCACCACGCCGGAAACGAAGCGCCAGGCAGCGCGCTGGGCCAGGGCGTGGTTTGCTGCTGGGGGAAGTCCATCGGTAGCTAAGATGTCCCGTAAGGTACATGCTCATAGAAGCCTTCTAGACCCACAACTCGACGCTCGAGTATGATGGCGAGAGGCTAATATCGATGCAAAAGGCACTATGAATATTGAACTCGGCGATGAGCCGCAAGACGAGTCAGAAGCGGCGCTCTTCGCCGCGCTGCCATCAGATTTCCCACGTCCAACCAATCTAAGCGCCGTTTCAGGCGCCCAGCCTAAATTCTCCATGAATCGGTACCAAGGCCGATTCTACAGTCCTGGCTGCTCGCCGCCGGAGCTGCTCGAGCGCTGGAACAACTGCGAAGACCTTGCGCAACAACTCGCCGTATCGTCCCTTGAATCCAAGGCTGGGAAACGCTCGCACATGTCAGAGACTGAGATTCTCGACCAATATTTGCCGCGGCTGATTGCAACGGGCTGGGTATCCGAGCCAGAGGCCAGGTGGGTAATGCGCCGAACCGCCGAACTGGTCGGATGGCAGGTTCCACCGTCCGCGTCATCCTGACTTGCTTCATGACAGGAGCACATGGCGATGATAATCCGACCACATCCGTACCAAGCTGCTCCGAGCTAACGAAAGCCGTACTTAGGCGGCTTCATCATTTATGTCTAGGACTTAGATTGTAATCGACGCCGGCGTTACCGTTTCGCTCGGCCACTTTTCGAAGACCTTTTTTGAAAGCACGCGCCATTGGTGCTTCTTCAAAGCGGTACATCGACGGTGCAAACTCTTTGAAATAGCGTTCGCGCAGGTCGCCCCAGCTCTAGAGGTCGAGAGGCAGATGCTCACAGGCGATAGCGTCCTCGATGACGTGCCGGCGCTCGCTGCTAACGCGCTTGAGCAGTCGGCTCTTATTTTCAATCAGCCAGCGCTTGAACGACGCGGGCTAGGTCTGCAACGTCTCCTCCGCTAGCTCAGCGTACTGCCACCCCGCACGCTCAGCCAAAGCTGGGGCCTGCGGCCGCTCGGGAATGCGTAACGAACCCGTGTACGGCATCGAAACGAGCTTCGTACCGTATTCCACGTACTTACCGTTGGAAATCGGTACCTGACGTTAACCTGCGACTCATTACCGCTGCCAAACACAATCCGCCGCGAATCACCGATAAGTCAGCTGCGAATTTCGCTTCTTTATCCCAAGAATAAACAAAGGAAGTTCTTGGAAACGCCAAGTATCAGAATACCTCCAATTCTGCCTTTCTGAAAATGTGACCAAAGATGCAACACGACAACGACAAAGATATGTTTCCGTAGTAATATGCTCGTTACGATACTCCTTTAGAGTTAGGTCTTCCTCATGGTAATAAGTAGAATTGTAGTTAAAAATCACAAGCCAAAAAAGCAAATTAGGAGACGAACACGGAAGTGCAAACTGACCGTCAATGCTCCGACGCAACAAACTGCTTTGTCTAAGCTGCTCTGCGGCGATACTCCTTCTCACGAAAGCGGGATAACAGAAGTACTCCGACATTTAAGTGACTCTATCGATAACGTAGTACGAACTGTTATCCAGATGGATTACACTGATTCCGCTAAGCTAGCACTAATGGCTCCATTCTTTGCTCGCAGTATTTTGGAACTGGGCAGTACAGCCATCTTGGCAAGGCTCGACCCATTTAGATTGCTGATACTAAGAGAAAGCCAGAAACAACCTGATTATAAAATAGATAAATCTCATAAATCATCCATCCGATGGGCGGGCGATATTCTTGCGGACAAGGTAACCAATCTATGGGAAGACAAAGCGCTACAAAATCCCACTAGAGCTTTGTTGGGAGCCTATTTTATGGAGCTAGTTTGGAGCCCCCATTTCGAATTAATGCTTGATTCGGTACAAAATATTAATGGCGATGAATGGATTTCAGAGCTAAGAAAGAAGGATTCCAAACGATTCTGTAGCGAATTATTATCTGACTTCACGTCAGTATATTCTGAACTTTCAAAGGGAATTCATCACGAATTTGTCATTCCAATTACTGCAACTTTTGATGAGTCAACTATTCGAGAGTTATTGAGAAAAGTAGTTTTTAATATATCAACATTGGGGCTAATTTTGTCAGTAGTCGATTATGCAGCCAATCCGATAGCTACAGCAAACGCAGCAATAGCTTATAACCAAATACAAAAAATGGGGCTTTTCTAATGTCATTAGACGATAATTCTTTACTTCTTGCCGCAGAAGATTTTCCGGCAGAGGACTTTGAACGATACCACCACTTTTCCCGTCAGGAACAAGCATTCATTTCGAAGCTCATGGCGCACGGGCCAGTATTATTAAAAGGAGCACGGGGAAGCGGGAAAAGTGCGTTAATGCTTGAGGCTACGCGTCGAATGTATCCACAGAACGTTACCAGTTCTGTTTTCGGAATTTATATCAGCCTTCGTCATTTGGATTTATTAAGGAGCGAAGGGGAAAAATACGAGAGGATGTTATGTGAGCTAGTGATTGATGCTACTGCACACACGTGTGAAAATGAGCCATTCGATTTTGAGTGCAAACCAACGGTTACATCTCTTCAAAAAGCACTTTCAAAAATTGCTAGCGCTTCAGGAAAAAGGGTCGTTGTTCTATTTGACGATGCGGCGCATATAGGGCGAGAAGCACCCCTTCACGAGTTCTTTGATATTTTCAGAACGCTCTCAAATAGCAATATATCATGCAAAGCTGCAATTTATCCTGGAGTCACTAAATTTGGCACTCGTTTTGATGTATACAACGATGCCACGGTCATCGACGTATCTAAAAATGACGAATTGGAGGGCTATAGCGAAGGCTTTTCAGAGATATTAAAAATGCGTTTTAATGGAACATTGCCGCGGTCCGTCTTTACAACTCAGTTCGATGTTGATTCTGTTGCCGGTTTTATGGGCCGCGCCGTTTTAGGCAACATGAGGGGCTTCATTTTTGCGTGTAATGCGTTGTCGGAAAACCTAACAAACAATAAAGTAGGCCTAACGACAATCACCAAAACACTTATTCATTTAGCAAGTAACTATTACTGGCCACTTATCGAAGAACTAAAGCCTAAACTCGGCGTTTATGCACCGATGATTGACCCTGCGATAAGCGTGGCCAACTCTATCTTTTTCGAGGCAGGAGAAAATAACAAGAAAAATGTTATCATTTTACGTGAAATAGCACAACGCCTATCGAAGCCTCTGGAAATTTTGGAATATACGGGTTTCATTGCTATAAGAGATGTCTCTCGTGCGATGAAATCTAGGGGAAGGGGCACCAGATATAGTCTAAATTTATGCACACTACTTGAAAATACCAGCGGCGCTAGAGTTACTAGCGAATTATTTTCGAGTTGGCTTAAATCAGAAGACGAATCAGTCGAGCTGCACAAAGGAAGCGAAATTTTTAAGATTGAACTTCCAGAATTGTTGGAAAATTCCGAAATGCTTATTCTCCAAGAGGATATTGATAAACTTGCAAAATCTAATGCGTATCCGTACGGGTTGACTGAACAGAAATTAAGTATACTTAGTCAAGCGGGTTTTGCAACAGTTGCAAACTTGGCGGAGGCAACTGATGAAGAATTACTTTCGCTGGATGACATTGGTCCACAAACTTTGAAGCGGATACGAAGTACTGTCTCTCAAGCAATCTGGATGTAGCATTTTCTCAGCTTTGTGCGGTGGTTTTTTATTTAATATAATTCTCATCTCCTCGCCCTCCTCTGAACAATCATCCCTGTTGTCACTTACAGCGCAGGGAGGTTTCTCTAATTTAGTTGTGAATCAGCGACCTCAGGTCATATGGCAGTGCGAGCGAGCGGAATGTATGAAATATAGTTGTAAAGAGGCATGTGAATCTGGTTCATATGCTCGGTGACTGGAAACGAGGTCGCAAAATTTTTATTGAAAGCGAGGAGGAATTGCAAAGTTCACTTGGGCATTGTCGTGGAGGACCTGCAGATACTGCCTCTTTTGCAGACCATCTCTTTCATTTCCAACTCTCTGTATTGAGGCATAATCGTCAGCAACCACGAAAAAAAAGCCGCTCAAGTGAGCAGCAATTTTTCCTTAAATGGATATAGTTGAAATGTGAAAGTCTAATAATTTTGCAATTTCAGTATCAGCCTCTTTATTTTGAATGGTTACTTTCAAAGTATCCGGCGTTTTCTCTGAGGAGTGTACATTACACCTTATTCCGCATTTCAAAGTGTATTGAACACCATATTGAATGCCTTTTTCACTTGCAATAAATGGGCTGGAGAGAACAATATTTCTAAGATTAATAGAATCTTCTTTTTTTATCAGATAATCGCTCAAATGCGCCTCGCTTGTGGTAGTTAATTGGAGTGGTCAGTTCTGCCTCAGGTTATTAGGCCTGCCCTTGGCTCTGGCTATGTATGGTGCGTGCTTGGCCAAGGCAAAGACAGAGGCACAAAGCATTGTTAGGGGCCATGGTGTCGCACAGTTCCTCCCACACACACCAAATGGGGGTAAATGTACACTTTTCAAGTCAACCCCACCCACGCAGTGCCGCGAATCTCCGACTGACTGGATATTAACTCACTACACGATTTATCTATCTCGCTTGTTCAGTATGAAATTTTAGGCTAGGCAGTGTCTACAGGCATCGGCCCTGGCAGGTTCCGCCCATTTGTATATATTACTACTGTAAAAGTGGCCATCGCCTTCTACAGGTTTCTTTGTACAACTCACGAAGATTGGCACTCCTGAAAAAGGGTCGTCTCTCCCTGCCCATCGACAAGCGAAACGTACAGGCCAACCCGGCCGACGATAACGGACAAGGTTGCACGCCCATCTTGACGAGCTAAGGCTCGATACCTCCAACCATCCATGTCCACACTTGAAGGGCTTGGCCAATCTTCCGGATGGGTATGCCATTCACCAAGATACCGAATTTCCCCGTCGCTCTGTTTCCACATGAGGTCGGCTTCCGTTTGATGACCAGGGTCGTTACGCTCATATCGCATCCGATGCCGAACATCCCCAGCCTGAGGCTGAGTGGCCTGTATCACCTCTACGTGCTCACCACGGACATGACCGAGCAATATACCGCCGGCCTCTGTCGCAGCCCGAGAGTTTTGGCGATACATATCAAAGGTTTCGAGCACTGATGCTTGAAACAATAAATATATCTTTTGGCTCGGCATCTGCCACAAATCTACGAATCGCACGCTGGGCAACCTTCGATATTTGGCGGAGAGGAATCGGGTTGGCAAGTGTAGCCCGGTACCACCACTCTTGTTCGCAAGGTGCTTGTTTGGTTTCCTGCTACCCAGTCTAACGCCATATCTAAAGCTAGGCACGCCGCTTGAATTGACACCGTAGCAGGGAAAGGGACATATTCTTGTTCACAGCCCTGTCCGGCATAGATTTGAGGCATGGACTCTACGGTCGCCTGATATTGCCCCTCCCGCGCGTAATTAGCCAAGCAGTAGCCGCAAGCTTGGCCTCGTTCCGCTTTTAAATGCCCGCGAACTGCTATTCCAGGTCCCTCAATCCAAGTGGACAGCCGTGCCTGTGCTGCGTGGTATTTATGCTCTAGGACATACCCTAGCGACTCCTCCCCAGTCGCGTCGATGATAAGGTCCATCTTAGTCAGGTTGACTTCCTTTGCATCGCGATGGATAGGTTTAACATTCGCACCTGGAGCATCGCGAAGAAACTTTCGCGCCATTCCTCTCGCCTTATTTTTCCCGACGTCCGAAAATCCTAGGATGTGACGCCCTAAGTTCCCAGTACTAAGAACATCGTTGTCAATCAGTACTAGCTGGCCCCCGCCGCTACCAGCTCCAGCGCGCACCAGCAGGTCAGCGAGATACCCGCCAATTGTTCCGCAACCCACCAGAGCAATCCGTTTTTCGGCCAGCGTCTTCATGGAAGGCACGTTCCTTTCCGCAATAAATTTGTCATCAATCCTGCTGCCTGAATACGGCACGGCTACACTTTCGCGCAACTCATCTAACGAAACATTTTTTTCTTTCAGTTTCTCGGATTTGGCGAAGAGAATCGCCAAGCTATAGACAAATCGAGGCGATTTTATTAAGACCACTACACCTAATGAACCTAAGCGAACGACGCTTTTTATAGCGGCTTCAATTTGATAAGATGTTGGTCCGTCAAGTTGGTGCTGCCAACTTAGAAACTGGCCCAAATTAGATATCGGCCAATGTATTAGGCTCGCTTGGGGTGGTACATTTGATACAAAGGCCAAAACAGGGATTCTATTTTGTAAAATATTTAGGCCAAGTGCTGCAGCTTTCATCTTCGTTCGCACTGGGTCATCAGAAAAAAATACCTGATTGTCTTCGGATTTCTCGTCCGCTAAAAGCAATTGCAGCGATTTGGATTCAAAATCGTCCACATCAAAATAGCAATTACTGCCGCCGCTTCCCCAGTAAGCGAAGAACTCATCAGCCAAATCGTCCACTACCGAACCATCAAGAATCTGTCCTAAGACGTATTCGGCCCGCTTAACAAACGCGATAGTCTGGCCAACAGGGTCGAAAATATTGACAACCGTAGAAGACCGAGAAAGGTAGCACAGCCAACCCGTTGCGCTTAGATGAGGAGCCACTGCTCCCAAGATACCCGGGATTGTTTTCAACCGAATCAGAGGAATCGATGCAAAATCCTTCGCAATATACATTTCACAATCGTAGGCGCATTTTTCGTGTCGCAGTACTCCTTGGAATACTAAAAAACCGTCTAAAGTGCACTCGTACCTGAACTCATAATGCGAGAGGGCCTCGACCACCTCGGATATCTTGTTTGTGGCTGCCATTTGTATCACGCAGACTTATTGCGCCCGACGATTTCGGATGGCCCTGGGATAGCTGCCGTTGCAAGTACAGCTTCACGGGCCGATGGTGTTGGCACCCAATAAGGTTCAAAGGGGAACCTCTGGCCAAACTGCTCCTGAAGCCAGCGACAGGCCAGTGACGCATCTGAACAGCTGATTGCCGCTTCTAAAACGCCGGCGAACTTCTCGAACGCTTCAGCGGCTTCTTCAACGCCTTCCGGACCCAGCCGAGCCGTTAATGACTCTGCTTTTTCGGTAGGATTATCCACGCCATCCCGTAAGGTCTTGGGTAGAGCTTTGCAAACTTCAAGCAACGCCAAATCATCTCGTGCGTGCTTTGCCTTAAACAGCGGCGACGCTGCCGCCATCAGCAAGATGGAGGCGGGCCCGCCCTGGCTCCATCGCCAATCACGATATGCTTTTATATAGCGGATAACGCGGCGAAGCTGTTCACCCTTTGCATCCACCTCATTCAAAAACCAGTCTTTTAGAGGTCGAGGGTCAGACTCAATCCAGTCTTTGTCACGATGAGCAAGAAGCACTTGGTCGTTTGGCAGGGCCGTCCATGCATCCCGTTCAGAACGTGTTACGGCGTCTTCTACACTATCCATCGCATATGAAGCACGCGCTTTCAGCAGCTCAAACTCCGTGTCTGGGATAGCGTACAGAGGGATATCCACGTGGGCGTCCAATGAGACTTCAACGCGAATACAAGTCGGCCTCTCAGACTGCTTCCATCCACGCATCTTTACCAACGGCCCCAGCGCCTCTTCCGCTGCGCTGAAGAATAGGGAGGCTGCTTTGCTCGGACGCTTCGTTTGAGTCACAAAGCCCATTGGCAAATATGCTCCGTCATCCAAATCGCACTGCTGCGGCGTTTGAGCGGGTGCATTAAGGGTCTTATAAGACCATGAGCCTTGAGTGAAAAATCGCGGAGTTGGAACGTCCAACTCATAGCCGCGTGCCCGCAACACTCTGGGTAGACCAAGCTTCAAGCACTCACGAATCTCTTTACGCGCATATTCAAGTATGACTTTTTGATAAGAATCTAAGGTCAGTGCATCCAGAAAGGCTGGGCGCTCTTCGTTGCTATTGTTAAACAAGACACTGAGGTTAAGCATTTGGCATCTCCGAATTTTTATTGGGACCGTGGTAAAAAGCTGGCTTTGGAGCGATGTGCTTACGGAAGACCTGGAAATTTTCCTCGCCAATGGTCCGTTGGAACGTATGGTTTGCCCGGTCCTTCAGTGTGTTAGTGGCCGCCACCGAGACTTTATCGAGTTTCTTAATGTCGGTACTTTGCTCAGGAGTAGGCTTTTCATCAAGGGATACATAATCACCGCCCAAAAGCTGTTTAAGCATGTAGTCGACCGACGACTCCTGAGCGGATATGACCAAACTAAACAAACTCTCTCTCCACTGCCAAATTCCCCTATCGAGCGTTGAGCTATATGGCATAGTGGCTCCGCTTGTCATGGTGCCAATCGACAGAACACGGACACGAATCTTCCTAGCAGGTGCAATAAACTGATGTACCTCATGCAATCCGAAAAGTCCCGGAGCGTTTCCAACCAACCCGCCGTCCACGTATACGCCCCGATTGTTTTGAGCAATCGGGAAATAGGTCGGTGCCGCCGACGTGGCCAACCCGATGTCTGTCAAGCTCATGCGATGGTCTAACTCAAAGGATGGGTGGTGGGGGGTTTTAAAGAATTGCCCCATACCAGTTGAATAGTTCACGGTGGGGATAAGTACACGATGACGTAAATCACCTATTGTTTTGCTTCCGAAAGTTTGACCAAGTAAGTCTCGCAACCCATGGCTTGAATGTTTCGCCATGCACAGGAACCCTGCCCACCGCCGTAGCAGATTGCGATTTCCGAAAATCTTCTTACCGTGCACCTCGAATAGAGCCTGCAACTGTTCTGCGGGTACTTCTGCAGCCAAGCCAAGCGCAAGCAACCCGCCCGCCGACGTGCCACATATCAAGTCGAAGTGGTTCGCCAATGGCCTTCCCAGGAGTGACTCGAGCTGATTGAGTATGGTCGCGGTGTACAAGCCTCGATACCCGCCTCCTGAGAGGGCAAGAACATGGTACTCCGGGACATCGTAGTCCGGAGCGCTTTCATATTTTTCTAAAAATGACATATAACGCCCCTTGACAAAACCTTATCCACAATTTGATTGAAATAAAGCAACTACCATATCTAGTTAAAAATGAGAATAAAAATCAATATATTGCAAAAAATGGCAAAAGTATAAGTGCATATGGAAAGAAAATGTGCCAGTTGCCATGAATTGATATAAAACAGCTTACACTAAAAAAATGCTAATATTCAAGTTATCCACAATTTTGGGGCCAGAAATGGCACTTTTTGATATGGCTATGCCTGACTTTGGCTCTGCTGGAGCCCTTGATACCGAAAATCTGATAATTCTGCTTCGTGACAGAGTGCGTTTTGAACGTCGGCGCCAAAACCTCTCACAGGCGGCGTTCGCCGAAGTGTGTGGCATACCATTGCGAACGTTTAAGCGCTACGAGTCCACAGGAACCGGCTCCATTGAACTCTTGGTGAAGATAGCGCAAGGGTTTGGTCGTGCACGTGGTTTCGATTCCATCTTTCCTCCGCAACCGCTAAACCCTCAACCTCGTGGGGTCAATGCGGTACTAGCGCGCTTGGGGCAAAGCATCGAGAAACGCAAGACCGAAAAGTAAAGGTTAATCACGCGAGTGCGAAAATGAGAGTCGAGTCGTAGCCGATGAACGCAACGCACGTTAAAAATAATTCATGCCGTTCGCCAGCCGCTCTTTTGGCTAGGAGCACATACGTAGCAAGTCTGGAGCCTTCGCCAAGCGCACCACGCTAAGCGACATCATGCCAATTCGAATGATGGATTGGCAAAATGGTTCAACACGACTTAAATGAGCGAGGGTAACGTGGGATTTTCACACTTTTGGGCGATGCAGGAATTACCGCATCGGTCAGATGCATCCCGAAGTGGATGGATTGTTGGCGCTCACTGGGAATTCAGGACACTCCCTCAGACGGAGGGCGTAACAGGGCCATCAGCTCCCTGGGAATCAATATCGCAATAGAACGATGTTGCATCTAGGACTCTTAAAACCTCTGCTGATAGCAGTTCTTGCAAACCCAGTTCGCAGAAATTTTGATACGCGCCCCTGATGTAATTGGAGGCCTCATCGCGAGGCACCAACGCTACTTCTGCGTCCTCAGGCGAGCCAAAATGCTTGATGGAGTTCTTCGCACCGTACATGAGCTCAGAAACTCTTTTCTGCACATTGGTGAGCCCAAGTCCATCGACCGCACGCGTAACGTATTTCACTCTTTCGTCAAAGTGGTTTACTCGCCCCGCGTGTCTACATGCCTTGCCCGTTAGCTCTTCGGCAGCGGCTGCAAGATGCATCGCGGCGAAGTATGCGCTTCCATCACACCACAAATCGGCAGCGGTGTTTAAGAACTCAACAGCGATAACTATTTTTGAATGGGTCTTCTGAGATTCACCAGAATCATCCATGCTCTATCCTGCAGATATTAATTATATGCAGTCACATTACCATGCCGACCTTTCGCGCACCAATCCGCGCACTTACCCGGGCAGGAATTGTTCGGTGGGTCGTACCGAAAGGGTATACCGATTCGTTACCCCTTCGGATTTGCGGCTTACTTTGGGTATGGCGTAGATTTGCGACCTTCTTTAAGAGGGTTGCAAATCTGCGGGGGACTTTAAGTCCCTTGCAAACCAGCGGGTGCTTGCTCCGATTTGAAATCGCGGCAAGCCTGCAGCTGCAGCGCATCAACGGAAGCAAAACCGGCACATCTCCGATATTAGCCGGCCAGCAGCTCGGCGCCAGGGTAAAGCCTACTCGGCGTAGGTTTTGGTGCAGCAGCTGGCGCCGGCCGCGCGGCTGCGGCTGCGGCTTTAATCTGCTCACGTGAAGAGTTTGTTCCGGGCTTGCTGCGCAGGTTATTGCCGGTCCCCAGAAAGAGGGAGCGGAAAAAAAAGGGGGGGGGGCAGGAATAGCGCCCGCTTGCCGCTACGCCTTGGTCGCATTTGAAACGCGAGCAAGTTCGGCCGACGCCGTACCAGGCCAAGGGGGGAGCGAAACCCAATACCCTTGCGACCTTCTTTGAGAGGGTTGCAAAACAACGGCGCCAGCGTGCGGTACATACGGGATATTCCCGGATGTAACGTCCATGACGAGGGCGCCGCAGTAAAGTCAGATTTCAAATCCGGCTTGGCAGGAGCCGAACAAAGCAGGACCTGCCGCGCGGCACCGGTCAAATACCGTTTGGCCGGTATTTGAAATGGCTATCTCGGCTTGCCGTTCCTACGGCCGCAACACGACGGGCCGCCGGTGGGGCTTTGGCGTGCGCCGGGGCTGACGTCTCCTCCCTTGCTCGTCTTGCCGCTCGTTCCGCTCTCGCTCATGGCTACTTCCTCAGAATGGCCGCCCGGAAGTACCTTTCGCATGCTCCCCAACAATTGCATATGCCATAGTTGAACCGAAGAATTCCATCGCCCACAAGCTTTGCCCATCAGCGAGGTTAATGTAGCCGAATTTAAAGGTTCCATAATTTACGGACGACCAAGTAAATCTAAGCCATATTGCTAGCAGCGAAGCAGGCTCGCATGGGAGGTTTCCACCTATAAATATCTCAATTGGGATTTCAAGTCCAAGAGCCACGTTGTTGTTTTGGCACCAGTACAGTCCTCGTACAATTCGTAAAATAACCTTAGCATATGACGCTGAAGGGAAGATGACTTTTTGCTTCGCTGTCATTCCGTCGAAAGTGGGTATGTGAACCATTTTCGATTGCTCAAAATAGTTCCACAACCGGCGGTTTTTGCTTACCGTTCGAGCAAGTGAGTCTAGTGAATGGTCCGATGCATAATGCTCGTACCCAACAGCTGATAAAATTATTGCCTTGAACTCCTCGTCATCATCGTTCGCACCATTGTTACATTGCGCGCAAGAAGGGACCGAGAATAGTGGCGAATTAGGTTGTCGCGATTGCTTGGGATACAAACTCTGTGGGGGAATATGGTCATCGGTCCCCGCTCCAGGCAACCCGCAGTGAGCACAAGACCGACCACTTTTCCATTTTGCCATTTATTGCCTGCATTTAAAGTTTTTGAGAGCGCAGAAAGCATCTTATCGCATGTGGTGCTGCTGACAACGCCAAGGCTCTTGGTAACGGTTAGATGCGCTGAATCTCAGACAATCTACAGCTCATACTGGACCGTTCGTGCTGACCACGAGTCCCGGCCAGCCTGCAGCTGGCGCTGGCCGTCATCGGCGTTGAAGGGGCGCATTTCAAATGCGTACCCTTGCGCCAGGTCGACGGTCCGCTGAACACTGGCCCGAAAATTTTGGCCAGCGGCATTTGAATACGCGCACCGGGTCGCAATCTCACTGCGGCGACCAGCGGCATAAGGGGGGGCGCCATGCCCTTTTGACCTCGGCGTGTACTGCGAAGACGCCGGGAATTTTTCCGGCATCGGGCCACCCCGGCTAATTCTATTCGGCGTCGCGGTGGCCGGCTTGGCCCGCCCACTGAAGAAGGTCCCGAAAAATTGGGAGCGCGAACCAGTCACTGCAGGCGGGCCAGTGTCGGCGGCGCCCTGGTTCTGGCCCGGCTGCGGCTTCAGACGAAATCCGTACGAACACGCCGGCCGGCGACGACGAACGAAAATTTTCGCTGGTGGGCGCGCAGGCGTGCAACCATGAGAGCGATGAAACATGGGGTTTCAAATATCAGGACGAGGCTGGCCAGCTATTCCAGGCGCTGGACCGTACATACCGGCTTGGACGGTATGTAGAACGAGCTGCGGCGCATCGGCTTCGATGGTCCTTCGAAGGGGCTTGCAGGGGGCTTCACTGCGGACGAAATTCGTACGCGGTTGACCTGCTGCTGGTGCCAACCATCGCGCCGGCCGCGCAGGCCAACGCTCAGCAAAGGGTCAGGACGGAACTGGCACCGTCGTGGAGCCGTCGACGGCGCCGGAACAGCGTATAGTACCTTTCGAACGGTGCGAGCTACGGGAGCGATACCACTCGGCCACCGTCGCTACTTACGAGGGTATAGACCTGGATGCTTCGGCAAGGCGTCAATCTGACCATCTCTGTCGTAAACGCCCAACTCACCAGTCTTTAAAATTACGTAGTAGTCTCCGGAACTGCTTTCTTTGCGATAGTAACGTCCTTGTGTGCCTTTGCGCAGCGGCTCGCCGGTGGCGCCGCTGGAGCAATACTTACTCCGGTAGACCTTGTAAATTTTGCCGCCGACATCTTCCAGACTTGTCGTCAGCCCGTTCATGCCATCCACCCAAGTGCCGAGAATCTTGCGTTGCGATAGCGGTGGCAACTTTGGGTCACTGCCATATGACTTCCCAGGTTCTTTACTAGGGTCGCATTCCGCGAGCTTGGCGGAGGCAGGCGCCAAGAGCATATTTTCTCGAATATCAATTACCGGCTTCATCTTTTCAGCATTGAGCCTGGCGACCCATGATGAGCTAATGGCACTGGCAGGCGATACATACAAGAATATGCGAACGTCTGTCACTGGGCTGCGTCTACACGCTTGCTGCGCATTCGCATATAGCTGGTTCAACGCCGTGCGGACTTGAACTTCGGACGGTGCAGGCTTCACATCAGTGAAAGCATAAGTTTGGGTAAGTGAAGAACGGACCGGCGTGTCAACATCGTCCTGCGAAATCAAACGAACTGTACCGTCTGCGCTGGCTAGTTTCATCTCTTTGCCATTTGCTGGCATAGGAATACAGGCAGCGAGACTCGCCTGCGCCGTGGAAAATGCCAAAAATGCAAATATAATGCGCTTCATATTCTCCTATCGCTTATTGCCAAGAGTGGCCCATCAGTATCTCATCGTAAGCACCAGGCCAGATAGTATTTTTTGCAAAATTGATAATTCATAGCGCGAATTCTTAGTGCATTGGAATCCTGATTTGAATCGATGAGATTACTTGACGCTTGGGAGAGAGTGCGCTCGGCGCGGTGCCGGCGGCAATCATTGCAGCTCGGCGTGGTTGCTTATGCAAGGGGGCAGCCCCACCCGCTCGAAATCGTTGGCGCTGCTCGTCCGTGTCATTGCGTGCTGCTCGTGCTGCTGGGCCAGGTCGGCAATACCGCATGCTCTCCTAACAAGGCGACCTTTGATGCTGGCCGCGCCCTGGATATGCGCTGGCTGCTGGCGCTGCTCGATGCCCGGCGCCGCTGGCTTGGCGGAGGCGCTGAACTGCTCACCCTGGATTGGGCTCAAGCCGGTAACGATAACGCCGTCCCGCTGGACGCACGCCTCGCGGCGCGTCGAACGACTGCCCAGTCATCGTAACTGGTTCCGCCGAGCCGCCGCTAGCGGAAACGCGTTCCGATGGAACTGCGCAGCTCAACAGACCGCATTCGCCCCCGGACTTCCAATGAATCGGCCGATAAAAAATATTTTCAATGCATATAAAAAATTCGCTCCCATGTGCCTATACCAAAGGTAGGCGCCTCATGCGCTCCGAAAACAATTCCCAAAGGACAAAATTATGCTGACAACCTCCGACGTGTCGAACCTCGTTAAACTCGAAACTGAATACAACGCTGCAGTTGAAAACCTTAGTGCTGCAAGAGAAACGGCAAACTCGGCCGACTTCCGTTTTCGCACAACATTGGAGGTGTGTGAGCACGCCATCAATTTGCAGCGTGCATTGGAGAAGAATAGGCTTCTTGAAAGTGAAGAGGCTTATACCCCTGTTTACCGTGTGCTGATGATTATGCAGCGGGAGACAGAAGCCTCGCACCGGCACGCTGACGCGGCATATCAAAATGCCCATAAAGCCGCAAAGAAGTGTTTTCACGCGCTCGAGGAAGCCCGAAAATCTGCAACCTTCGGTGCGCCGTAAACTCAGTAAGGCTCCGATGAAATCATGTTGAAGGATATTTAATAATTTGATGAGGGGCGTGCTACCAGCATGTCCCTCATATTTTCTCGCGCCCGTCGCCACTCCCTTTGATGCATCCCACTGCATCGGACGAGGACAAGTCATGGGTTTAGTGGTGAAACTGAGGGCCGTCGATGTGCAAAAGTGTCATGGCGCTATGGAGGCTTTGAGCGCCGCCAGTGCATTTATTTTTCTGGAAACCGAATGTACTTCGGAGGGACGTTCGGAATCAACCACACGCCGTTGTCCGAGCACCTGAATCGGTACCCGTCACGGAGCAGTGGAAATGTTTCCACGAGGAGCACGACCGGCGTACCCCGACGCGCACCTACCTCTGATGCAGTTTGTTTCGTTGCAGACAGATGTACGTCTCGCCGCGTGCCTGGCAGCAGACCCTGCCGGCGAATCGATGCGATAAACTTTTGTACCGTACCGTGAAATAGCACCGGAGGCGGGGTTTTGACTGGAAGCTTCAGGTCAACATCAAGAGAGTGCCCTTGTGCCGCGCGGATACGCGTTCGGTCCTCACTCAACGAAAATCTCTGCTTATCGTTTTCGTCCACTATTTGCGTCAGCTCGTCTTGACTAATTGCGACGCCGGCACCCGCTGATTTCAAGAGCAGCTCAGCAACGTCAACCCATCCACGTTTATCGATTTCAAGGCCGATAGCGTCCGGCCGGTGCCGAAGCCAACGAGACAAAAATTTGCTTTTCTGTTCCAAAGTTGTCATTTACTTTCTCGCTTTCAATTCATAACCGCGCCGTGCATTTTTCGGAATTCCTTGGCGCTGCCGCTGTTGCCGCCGGGCGAACAGTAGTCTGCGCAGCCGTTGGCATCAGCTCAGCCGACCGTACACAACGAACTGAGACGCAAGGGCGTGATATTCGAACTGACGTGGCAGGAGTACCAGGCCGTGCTACCGGACGGCTACCTGCCTTCGAATCAGGGACACCCACATTACAGCGATAATCTCGGCGGCGTTAGAACGAGGCTAAGACCTTGCGAATCGCGTGCTGCACACCGATGTCGCTCAGTCCAAGATGGTCTTCCGTTTTAATGAGATGGTCTATGCACCACGCTGGCCAGCCTCGGTCATCATTATCAATCGCGAACCACTTTGTTGGCTTGCGGCGCTCGACGTCGCGCCACACCTGCAGGCCTCTCGGCATCAGGTCGAAATCCAGCTTTTGGGTTACGCGATTGTCGAAGGTTGCACCAACCACTCTTGCCTGAAGTGCTGGGGAGAGCTGAGCCTTAGCAAACTCAAGACTTCGGGCGCGCACCCACGATGTACTGAGTACGATTTCAACTTCTGGGAATGGTTGTAGCAGCCGTTCCAAAATCGGTGCCCATTCGAAAAGTTCGTGTCCGTGCGCCGTCATATGAATCCCACGGCTGGAGCTTACGTAGACAGAGTCAAAATGCGTCACTCCGTCGAAGTCGCAATAGCAGACCCATAACGGCCCCCCAGGCACGTCGTCATCACTATTCAACAGTTGCATTTCGTCCCTCCAGTAAGGCAACAAAAGTGGCGAACGGCAAAGGCAACGCCCTTGGCCAACGGGACGGTGCCACCCTCTAAGAAAAACGCAACGCTACGGTAATGCTGCATAGCTCGTCCAAATCGAGATAGAGCACTGGGTTCATGACCGCCATAGACGTAGGAGTTCACGACACAGTAAGGACGCTCTGGCGTCCAAGGCGCACGCAGATGTAGGGAGGATTTGCAGTCAAAAGCTAGCCTAGACCGCTATCGGTTATGTCGTCCGTTGTGCTCGGAGAATTGCTACTGCACGCTCAAGTTGGACTTCTGTAAATCCCACCCATTCATCGCAGAATACGGTGTACGGCTCCAAGACCGAGTCGACCAGAGTGCGGCCGCTCGATAAATCGTCGAGGATGACGTACGTGAACGGTCGCGTGGCACCGTTTGTCCTCAACCACGCAGCGATATCTGTAACACGATATGAGCCTACCTCGGTTGCGCTCCGCCAGTTTGAATGTAACGACGCGGCGACGAAACCTAGCCCCCCTCGAATGAGCACCTCCTGTATTTCGTCGCGTGACAGATACGTCGACCAGGTCGAACTGATTACGTAACTAGGTTCGAACTCATCGTGAAGCCGCTCAAGGTTAGCCCTGAGCTCCTGATGAAATACGTTTGCCCAAAGTTCGGTTGCCAGATGCGGTTTGCCGGACCTGAGCGCTGCAAGAACCACTCCTGACGTGTAGTCAGGGTGGATAGCGATGACATCGTCAAAATCGAGAAATATCAGCGGTTTCACGGTGCTTCTTTGATTTGGTTTTTACTGTGCGTCATCGACAAAGCCGCTTCCAAATATCGCTCCGCCGATAGGGCAACCGCATGGCGCCTGAACCTGTTACTTCATCCGAGTGCTATTGTTCGTTGCGACCCGCGCTTTGAGTTCAGCAATGCGCTGCGCTGCCGCGCTGCAATCAGCCGCAAACATTTTGCCCTGAGCATCAACCTGGTAGTACGGATAGCGGCTAGTGAAATACAGCGATGCATTGCTACGGCACGCAGTATCCATAGTGAAGTCCATAACCAGGTAGCGACTCACGTACTCGTTAAGGCGAGGGGCGACTTTAGTGCCGGCAACAGTCCCCGATACTTTTTGCGCATCAGGCGTTTTAGTATCCCGGAGGGCCTGTAGGGTCATCGTCGCGCCGGGGTTAAACGTGCCGTTCGCCCATGTCCCGACACTGATGGGCATGCCCGTGCCATCTACATTGGCCAACGCGTAGCTGCCCTGAGCCGCGGCCCCGGCAGCCTTCACCACCGCTGTGGCGGGCAGGTCCAGCATCACGCCGAGGTACTCCAGTCCGTTAAGGAGTTCCTGGCCCTGCAATGATTGGGCACCGTAATATGTCGTGTCGCTCTTGACTGACCCTTTCAGCACATTCAGGTATACCGACTTGTCCTGCAGGAAAACGGCGTTTGCAACGTCCAGTTCAAGCAGGCGTTGCATGCCGTCGGAGAATGCGTTGGCCAGAGTCGCGCCTTTCCTTGCGCTCGCCGTCATCGCATTCGCGGCGATATCAGTTAGCGGACTAATTTTGAAGTTGTTGTACTCGGTTGTCACGAACGGCGTTATCAGTTCCAGCGAACCGCCGGGCTGGATTGTGTTGTCTGCAGCACGTGCTACTGTTCCGCCAACCGCCACAAGGCGTACCGGGCCCAAAGGGGCGGCGGTTGCTGTGATAGCGAACTGGCCGTTGACGTCCGCATTAGCCGGCGCGCCCAAGGCTGCCCCGGAGCTGCCATCCGCCTGCACGCTATACGCGGTCACGGAGGCGCCTACATATGCAGTCCCACGAATAGTCGAAGTCGCGACGCCAGGCGCAGCGGTGCCGGTCAAAATGTTGATTATGGTCGTTGGCGCCGCCGTTACTGGCGGCGTCACCGTTGTTGGTAGCGCGGACGGGCCGGCATTGCTACTGGAACCCCCTCCGCCGCATCCAGCAATGATAAGCATGGCGGCGGTTGCTGAAATTTTTTGTATAGTTTTCATTTTTCTTAAGGATGGACAAGCGTAGGCCCTCGCGGGCAGATGTAAGACTTTTGTAGCTGAGGTCATCGGTGAAGAATTGTTTCGCTTAGGGCGGCTGCGTACTTCGGCTAGCATCCATCTGGTTTCCAATCCCATTTACCACTAAAGGGGTCGTGGCAATACTGGGCTTGGAACCGCTGCGTGCAGCCATTTTCAAATGTACGAACGCAGTCGCCGTTACTGCACTGGTAGGTAGACCGAACTGTTCGTCCCGGTGGCGGGCCGCAATTCGACTTTGCCTCTCGTTTCGGCGTACTTGGCTGGCTATACCCTGTCTCGTCCCACCAACTGGTGATATCAGTAGTTTGACAATCACCTAACTTTTTTTGCTCACATTGGCGAAATGCCCGGTCTACGGCATCCTGCTGTGTGTCGACGCCTGTGCTCATCGCACATCCTCCTACCCCGCACACCATCGCACCGCCGCCGAATCCCTTTTGCCGATGTATTACAGCGCACGTTGCCGCTTTCTTGGCAAGACCGCTTTCTTTTGCATAGGCTTTGCATCCTTTTACTGCAGCCAAGTCAGCCTCCTTTTGAGTTGCGTAACCCCACGCGGCGTAAATCGTGCCGTGCGGTATCCCGTCGACTTGCGCGATGGCCGTGTAGGCTTGACTGACCAGCGGGGTGAGGGCAGCCACTAATAGCAGCAGAAACCGCCAGCCCCTGCTAGCAAAGCCAAGCTGATGACTGCTTACCTCGCGTTCCATCCCGGCGTCCGCAAGATTTGCGGATGTGCAAAGAGAGTGAGCTCCGTCATGCCGTGTCATAGGCTCAACCTCGTTTTAGGTACTCGTCGTCGAAATTGCTTCGCTGCCAGCAGCACCTGCTCAAGTCTCTGCTCGTACTCTACGGCGCCACCATGCGCCCCATCTGTCTCCAATATTTTTAACGGTGTCTGGTTGCCCAAGTCCGCGTGCTCGGTTGTGAAAAAACGAAACTTACGAACTCCGTCAATGCCAAGTAGTCCTTTTGAGACAGCGGCAAGACAGGCCGGGTCGTACTGCGATTCAGCAAAAAAAGCGGGGTAATAGTCATCGCCGAAAACACCGTCAACCCAGTGCGGCATCGTGAAGACTTTTCGTTCACGTACCAACTTGAGTAGGTGCGCTTCAGAGGTGCCGGTACGAAGGCACAGCTCAGTTGCGGTGATTAAGGTGCCATCGTCAATTAATTCAGGTCCACGTCTCCCCATGGCGCGGTCGAGACGGAATTCAGTGGCATATATCTGGGTCCGGTTGTTTGCAAAGCACTCAGGCTGCGTAGTTACCCAATGCAGGTACTCGGTGATGCATGCCAAGTCTGACCGTGCCAGTCCTGTAGTCGCGGCCTTGAACGCGTTTGCCACCGCCTTGCTATCGGCGTCGGTACGGCCCGGGGGAAGGCCTGCACGGAATGCACCCACTGCTGCTGAAAAAATGCAGTAGGAAGAAAGGAATTGGGCTGAAGTCATTTCGTAATTAAAAGTCGCGATGGTCAAAGCATCATGTGGATGCGTTCTGCTAGTAAATGAATAGGAACAAACCTGTCTTACCCATATTGAGGGCAGCAAAAACAGAAGATAGAAATGACGCGGAAGCTAGCGGAAAGTGCGATTTGCCGCATTGTGAAATATTGTAACGTATACTTTATAGACCGAGCAAAGTATATAACTCATGCTACGACTGTCATGAGCAGCCATTACACAGTCAAAACAGCCCGAGAACGACTCGCTCGTAATCTAAAGGATTGGCGTGTAAAAAGAGGTATGAGCCAGGATGTTCTGGCGGAGCATTCGGGTCTGTCCCGAGTTTTTCTTTCTCGCATAGAGAGTGCGCTCGACACTGTTTCTCTCGACAATATCGAAAAAATCGCCGAAGTATTGAAGATTGATATCCTCGACTTGTTGCATCATTAGTGTTCCCGTGGAAGTGCCATTGACCGCTATGCCGTCATTGCAGTGGAACCTACAACAGCGGATTCGAGTTTTCGTGCCGGCTCCGGCAGGAGCTTAGCCGAGACGTGTCGGTCATCCCGCTTCGAAATTCCGAATGTCATCTGGGCTAGCCGCACCACCATCACAACGACCGGCCAACGCTCATCACAATCCTGAACTCGTGCTCGACCTCCCCTCCCGGTCGCTGGCTGGCGCATCTTCTCCCGCTAAGCCTGCTCCGCTGCATAGTCCTTCAGATACTTGTTGCTGGCCGAGAAGAAGGTGCCCTCGATGGCGCGACGCACTCGCGTTGACGCTGCCCGCCTGGTTGTTGTGGGGACCCTTTACTGCATGAGAATGCCGTAAATCGGCGGGTCTTCGTCATAGGCGCCGTAGCCACTCTGCCGCCTCAACCTAGTCAGGGTCCAGAGATAGAATTGTTCATCCGGGGATGCGTCGCCTTCTTTCAACGCTTCCTCAACTTCTCCAACAAGAGCCGTCCCGCAAAGCCCACTGATTGATGTCGGATGACCTGGTGACCACCCTGCGTTCCAGTAGACACTGGTGGCTACGAGTTTCCCCTCTATTGACACCGTCAGTTCTCCGGCAGACGGGTCCACGGCAACCTCACCATCGTGACCGGTAATGACTGGTAGATACAGCCGTTTTGGATATAGGTCTTTTTGAAGATAACCAACCCGGTCAACGGCATGGATGGTGGCCATTGGCGCGGACTGCGTCTCCTCGTCAAGTACATCGGCGAGTTCTAGGCTGGATACGTGGCTACGTGTGCCCCACGCATGCGCATCGAATGTTCCGTAGACGTTATGCTGCTGACGGCTATCAAACCTAGCTGCTAACGAGTCGGCGTCGATAGGACGATTCCCCCACATTCTCCAGCGAACAACAGACAGCTCAATAATCTCGTAGGCGCTCACAACAACCGGTGTCACCATTGCCAACAGGACCGCTCCTGGATTATTTACTGTCAAAGTACTTTGTGCTTCGTTAATGAATGCAGCGACCGATGTGTTGTCTTCGACGACATTGAGGTTAAGTTGCGGCATCCACGGCGGACGGGCTGGCCGCAAAAAAGCCAAGGTGGGTTCAAGGGGAAGCGCGTAGCATGCGTAGTGGAATGCTATCTCGTTCGGCATCCTCCACAATCTCCTTGCAACCTCCAGGGTACGCTGAAACGCTGCCAACATCCGAAGAAGAGTCCTACATGCGAAGCCTCCTGTCGCTTTGTCCCCCGCCGGGCGAACGAAGTAGGCCAGGTCACCCTGGAGCGGCGCATCAGGATAAGCGGCTTCAGTCAGAGACCATTCGAACGCGAATTGCCTCGTAAACGGTAGGTTCGACTGCCGCTCTAATTCGTTCATGAGTGTCAAGTAGATTCGAGGAACGCTGGTTCCTTGGACTCGCTCGAAATCTATCGGTATCTGAAAGTCCGGGGGCGCAACCTTCAAGGATGGAGTGACGTCTGATGAGTGCGTCTGACCCATGTCTTCCAATAGCCGCTCAGCCAGCAGAGAGGGATGTCTTACTGCGGCACCAAGGTCGGGAATAACAACCCAGCCCTGATTGAACGCTATCCAAAAGATGTTAAGCAGTTCCACGGTCTCTGCTTCCAAGTGGCAGAGGCGAAGCTCATGCAGCAGACGCTCACATACCTCTGCCCGCGCACTGGGCGAAAGCAGCAGAGAGGCCAGCTCCTGCATCGCCCACCAACGGGTCGCGGCAATTGGCCAACGGAGGCGTAGCATCAGCATCTCAAGTTCGACGTTTAGGTCTGGGAGTTTCTCCGCCCAAGACGGCACGCTAAGGCAAAGCGTGCGTGTGTCCTCTTGAACGCATCGAACCATAGCCTCTGCAAACTGAACTGCTTCGGCCGTTCTTCCTTGCAAGCCAAGGAAGTAGACCATCATGTCACTAGGGATGACGCGGGTTCGCTTGGGCCTATCAAGCCAGCTGTACGTGGACTTAAGAAAGAATTCATCGCAGCGACGCCTATACGTCTTCACGACTTGCCTCAATCTATCCTGAGTTTTCTCCGACCGCTCCATATAATGGCGAAGCCAGCCTCCCTTGAATAGTTGCGCTTGAACTATGTATGGAAATGCCTTAACCGGGCCCTCTAATCGAAGTTTGGTAGCAAATGCTAAGTCGAGGAGGTCGCTCAAGTCATTGTCGCGACATGAGTCTGATAGCAAGATAGGTTCCAAGGCCCCAATTAGTTGAGAACCTTGCCCTTGCGCTTCCCAATAGACGTACCACTCGCACAACACGTCTGTTCGCACGCCAAAGTGCTCTTTTAGGTCATTTGTGAGCCGGGGCAGGTCGGTAACTGGGTAGGTTTTAACGTCGCCAAGAAAGGGTTTCCAGTCGGTATCAGAGCCTTTGGAGGACGGCTCGTCGATGCGCCCAACGTCCCCTCCTCGATGTTGTTCGACCTCCGCCAACATTTTGGCAGCAATGGCATCACCGCTATCGGCTGCGACTTGTAGTGACTCGATTGCCTCGAGATGGATGCCCGTTCGAAGGACAGCGCTTGTGAACTCACACTGATTTTTCGCGGTTCTAAGAAATGCTCTCAGACAGTTCTCGGCTTCGGACCAGTCACCGCATTCAGTGTGCTTCCGAAATTTTTCTACAAGCGCTCCTCTATCCAAATTCGCTAGCAGGTCATCGGCCTGGGCCAAGACGTGCCTAGTGCCTTTCCCGTCGGTATAGGCCAAGACATTATGTACCTGTGGGGCTACTTCCGCCAGCAATCGTCGGGCTTCATCAGGTTCGACAGGCATGAGATATTCGAGCGCATCCATGACCTCCGATAAAGCTGGGTCCTTGCGCTGTGCATATCCAAGGGCAAGCTCCCAGGTCCTGCGGCACAAGTCCACTGCAAGGGGGGCGATGTCATGTCGTATCGCCATCTCACACAACTCTAGCATCGCCATCATACGGACGCCGGTTTCTTCCTGGTTGTCTGCATCAAACCCGGAAAGTTGATGGCGAATGAATGCCTCTGCGGCCCCATCTGACAGCACTTTGGCACAGCCTGACACGTACCGTGTTCTGAATTCCGCTGTATCGAACCAGACTTGCTTCATCGCGAGCTGCAAGTCAGCTACCTCAACGAGAGGGGCCTGTCCGAACCGGGTACTCATGAGCTGAATGTCGACAGCAATACCATGAAGCGCGCGTCTGAAATCAGAGGAGCCTTGGCCAAGGTTATAGTTGTGGTCAAAGCCCGAGAATTTGATTGAGCTGAAGGCTTGGTACAGTTGGGAAAATTTGATAGCGTGGCCGGCTGCCCAGCGCTCTGCAAATTCGCGGCCAATGCTGCCTAGTTGGTCGAGGTAGCTCGAAACGTTTTCGCGGTTCTTGAACTTAGGTACTCTTAGCGTGGACACATTTTTTCCAGCAGTCAGCTCTAGGTGAGCCGAACCGAAGAACCAATCATGTGCCAAGTTGGACAGCGCCTCGCGGCTCTCTTCATAGCTACCTTCCTGCCACTTATAGTCCAACGGTCTGACCGAAAAATTGACATCGCCTCCCGCCAGTGCGTTGAGACATCCGACAAGAATCCCTCGAGACATTGCAGGAAACTCAGTCCAAGCGGAGAGGTCAACCTCAGCGAGTGCTGCAGCACGGAAAGCAGCATCGCAGACCATCAGCTTTGGCTCACCTTCGGGCAGTGCCACGGAAATTTCAACCAATCTACGCAATTGGTTGCTGTCTACGAGCGCTTCTAGGCGCTTGCGTGCCATCGGAGGCCACCGCTCGGCAATCCATTGCGCCTCCTTTTCCGTAGTCGAGTCAAGCACACTGAGTTCAGCAAACGCTCTGGCCAAGTAGAGCATTTTACCTTGGGCCTCAGAGCCTTGATTTTGCGTTGCAAACCGGCTTTCTCCTCTGTGCCGGCGTAGTGCTTCTTGAGCACAGTCTTTGGCAGCAGGCCCGTTGCCTCGCGCAGCGAGGGCCAACCCGAGCGCTGCTACGTCGACTACTGCCGTTTCATGTCGCGAGGCAAATGCCTCGTCAATCACATTGCCATCGGGGGCCAGCGTCCAGGTGCAGGCCTTGAGTCGCGCGGCATCCTTACCCATTAGTTGATACGATAGGCTGTTGAGTAGCCGGTGCTTCAGATGCCGAAGACGATACGCGTCAGCATACTGGGTTCGTTGTACGGCCTGCTCCTCCGCTTCATCGAGCAGATTCTCGAAAAGGTCCGTTGGATAGCCTTCCTGCAAGCGCTCCAGAACCCAATCACGCTGAAGACCTGCAATCAGCTCATCAGGATGGCCCCTTTTCGCTTTTACTGACCAGAGCCAGTTGACTCGCAGTGCCGTCGGAGCGGTAGTGCCCAGCCATGCCTCTACAAAGACCGCCAATTCATCGACTCGTTGCTCGAAAGTGTCGGTTTGTCTGACATAAACGATAAGACTTTCGTGGAAGGGGCGTAGGCCTGCCGAAGATGCGTGCAGCAAATGTTCCACAGCAGTTACCTCGGGCCGAGGGGAGCTCGAAAGAACGGCAATTTCCGTAAAGGCGTGTTTCGGCCAGAAGAATGGAAATGCGCAAACGAGTCGCAGGACATCCTTTTGGCTCGCGGTTAGCAGGTGCCAAAGCGAGCTGTAGTAGGTTTTGGCATCACGACTCATGTCGCCCGAGAGCTTCTCAACGCTCCACACGGATAACGCCTGCCCCGACCGTACGAGCTCTTCTGTCGCATAGATGACATGAAGTGGATGGCCCGAAGTACGTTCACGCATCTTTGCAGCAGCTGCCTGTAGTTCGGCTTCGGCTATCGGCTTGCCAGTTCGAAGTTGAAGGCGCCCTTGTTGCACCTCTTTGCGCAAGTACTGAAGCACTGCGTCATCCGACATGGCCGGAAGCTCTAGCCAGGTGCCGCGAGGTGCCTCAATAAGTAAGCGATTTGGAAGTTGAGCGTCCTCAACGGGCTGCGTTCCGACGACCAGAACTAGGTTGTCGCAAGCCGGTAATAGTTGATTAAATACCTCGTCAAGAGAGCGTTTGTCATAGCCTTGGCTGCGCCAAACATGGTCGAGTCCATCAAGTATCACCACGAACGGCATTCCTTGCCTGCGGTAGTGAGCTGCACACGCCATTAAGGCAGACGAAAGTGCTCTGTCGTGTACCACAACGTCACTGTGGAACTCTTTGACCTGTGCAAGGAGTGATTCTTGCACCGCGAAGCTCGTGTATCGGTCGCGAGTGCGGTCGTTTGCCGACAGGTAGTAGTGATGGCGAACGAAAGGGATGTCTCCTTTCTGCAGCAGCTCGCATACCTTGCTCAGGTATGTGCTCTTGCCTCGGCCAGGCGGGCCAGTCAGAACCACGGGCTGCTTCGGCGCTGCCTTAAGCGCAGCCATAAACCTGGTGTGAAAGCCCGTGTCAGGTACGCGATAACCCAGCGGAATGACAAAGTCTTCGGGAAGTGGTTCCGGGGCTATGACACGTAACGTGGCTTGAAGTACCTTGAATGTAATCCAGCCGTCGGGCGCCGGTTGGTTTTTCTCGATGGACCAGTGAACCGCCCTGTTCTTGAGCGTTTCGATACCCTCAACTGTCGAGTGCCTTCGTAGTCGCTGAGTCAAGTGTATCTCGATACTGGAGAAGCCTTTGTCGCTGTGTATAACCTCCAGCGCCTGGAAAAGACGCACCGCATTGGCAGCTCCACCGAGGTCCTGTTCCACCTTTGTTTGGATATCTGCTGGTGCGAGCGTGTAGTCAATAAACGCACCACCGGTAAAACAGGCTTCCATTACAAGGTCGGGTACCCGGTTTGTCAGCAAACGGATATCCCCAACCTTTGCTGGCTCGATTGCGTCGAGCGCATCAAACCACTTGCGGAGGTTTGTTCGCGCTGTCCCACCTGCTTTGCCCTTTTTTTCCAACAACCATTTCCAGTCAAGCGCATGCTTAGATGGGGATGGCGTGAACTTGACTTGCCAAAGGTCTATTCGACCGTCAGGTCGTTCTGCGACCAAGTCATCTAACCCTTGGGGCGCAATCGCGTCTTCATCACACTCGAAGCGAATGCGCGCGTATCGCGTAGGGGCATCAAGCCAGTCGCAAAGTAGGTTCACGCCTTGCATAGTTTGATAGACGTATCCCGCAGCAATAATTGCAGAGGTCTTGATTTTTGTGCTCACATGGTCCCTAGGCTATAGTTTGGCAAAATAAAGTGAACGTTGGCTGTCGGTGCCAACTGCGTGCATCGCCGTCAACAACAGAAGAAGTTGGCCGCGAGCAATGAAGTAATGAAGCAATGTAGCATTGATGGGGGGCGATGCACCCCAGCGCATATTTATTCGGCTATCCTAATTTCGATACCGAGTTCCACGTTTCTACGGTTTGCCAATAGGCCTCACGACATGGAGGCCGACAACCTCGTTGGGACTACGGTCGGCACGACTTTCGATTCGTTTGATTTCGGCCGCCTTGTCGTGGTACTCGTTCTCGAGTTTCCGCATGCGGTTTAGCATAGCTGCTTGCTCTGATATGGAAACCCTTAGCCGCTGTTCTAAGATACGGTTGATTTGCTTCAAGTCCGCGTTGATAGCACGCATGTCGGTAGGGACGCGTATAGGTAGCTGGTCATCAGCAGCGTCTTTTCCACAAATCGCCCTGCGCACATTCGGATAGCGACATTCCTTATAGGCAAACAACGAGCGTGAGACCCCGGCCTCTTTAGCCACCGTTGTAGGATTCGCTTTCAACTTTCCTTTTTTTGCCAATACAGCTAGGTCCGGATTTTCGGGGCTGCCTTCTTTAACTCTAGCCACGGCGGCGAGCAAGTATTGCTCCATGCCCTCGCGCGTAGCTGGCAAGTCTTTGCGCTTACCCCTCATAGGTCATCTCCAGTTCTGGTAGCGTAGCGCCGAGGCTCAAGAGGTATCCCTTTGCTTGGTCTGCTCGAATTTTTGCAACTCGAAATTCATTGCCTTGCCCTGTAGCATTCGCCTTCAACCATATGACTTTATTGTCAACGTAACGCTTCGTCCAGTAGTCGATGTTCTGTTCGCCAGCTACGAAAAGATAGCAGCCAGTACAAATTGATGGCTCACGGTGTGCGAAGTTTGGGGCCTTGTTTGCCCAATGGACTGTCTGAGCACGCTTGTGGCATTGAGCCTGCAAGGGCGCAATGGCGGGAATGCACTGGCCGTAGCCATGGAAGAAAATTTTCATGTCTCGATTTCGGCACCATGTGTCCATTGTTCCCCTAGCCTCATTGTCGTCCATGCCCTCGACAATCTTCCGCAGCTCAGGCAGATACTGGTCCATTAGCTTTGCTAACCGTCCCTCTTGCTTCGAAGAGGTACCTCGCACCCTAGATAAAAAGAAGTCTGATGTGAGGTTACGATTGAACTCGGCTACGCCGGTGATTAGGCTTGCACTGGTGCCAACGTAAGCTCCTTCAGTCATCGCCAGTGAGAGGTGCTTGAACTGCCTTGCGATGGCCGGCAGCATTCGCTTGTCGACCTGAAATACGTACTGGGCGTAAGTTTTACGCCATTGGTGAGTGCGGATGCAATTCCCTCGGCTTTTCTTGTACGGACGCGTTTCTTCGGTCATCGGGATTTCGTGCCAGTCGACAAACGACCGCGCAAAACTTTTCTGTCCTAAACGGAGTAAATGGTTATTCGGCTCGGTAACGCCCGAGCGACTAATTGGAAAACCGCGAGGCACGCCAATTGTGATGATGAGATATTGTCCTATCTCTGGGTCTGCCAATGCCCTAAGAGGCGCAAGCAGCCGCTCAAGAACTGCAACGGCCTGTACTGCGTCGGGCAATTCGGTCGTACCACGGGGAGCAGCGGCAAGCAGCCACTCTTCGTTGACCGGTGCAGGACGCAGTTTTGTAAGTTTCGAATTCAAATAGTATAGGTCCAGCATCCCTGTCTTTGAGGGACGAACCGTAATGCACGATGGCAGCCCAGTTTGCTCGTTCACACCTGCGAGAAGGGCGCTAAGTTCGCTTATGCGCATACCGGTTTCGCCCTGTGCAGTTATCACGCACGCATCGACCAACTCATCAACGAGGCGTCTTAACTCATCAAAGGCCGAGCTGCCTCTCGAACCGAGTGGGTGATGCCAAGGCAACGCTCCTTCAATAGCCGAGAACCGAAAGTTACGAAGAAAAGCGCTAACTTCAGGGGTGTCCGACGGAGCATCTGGCTTGTTTTCGGGGATTGTGCCGCGAATCTGGTATAAGCCATTCACAAGCTCAATCAAATCGTCAGCCGTCATAGCGATGAATTCATGCGCTGCGTTCATCAAAGAGATGGCGACGGCGTCAGGAAGGGCAGGGATGCGGGCCGGAAGTTTCGTCGCTAGCTCAACGCTGACTTTGTTAACAGAGCGCCCAAAAAAAGGTGCTTCCGGCATCGGTCCAATCCCGAGTTTAGACATTGCAAACCGCTGTTCCCAGAGGTAGCGCCAAACAGAAAGCGAGTTTCTGAACGTTCCAGGGCTAACTCCGCCGATGTCTCCCGGGTCTACTGACTCGCCATCGCCACTTAGAAACTCACTTGAGTCATTGCCACTGACTTCGGCATCATCTTGGTCGAATTCGTCAAGTTCTGTGCCGTTGCCGAGGCTGCCGCTGTCGTCGGTGAAGTCGTTATCATCAGCCTTCATCGCATAGAAATCGACAAGCAAGTCGCAAAATCTGGCCGATGCACGATTGTTCAATTCGTCGAATCCAGCGTAATTGTGTTCGACCATCCATTTCAACAGGCGTCGCAATCCAGAAAAGATGCTTCCGGCACCGGTTGACTTGAGCTGCCTACCTACACGCCGCTCTGAGTAGAGGCTCCAAAAGAAGTGCTGGGCCTCATTAAGCAGGCGCGAATGCTGCGGGTCAAAAAGCGAAGTGCCATCATGAAGTCTGAAGTCCCAGATGCAGGTAACGGTAGTTGTACCTGCACCGACTAACTTCCCATCGAATACCCATTTCCTATCGGTCCATCGACTGACCTTAGAGACCCAAATTATTTTGTCGCTGGCATTGACACCTGCGGTGGGCAACGCGTCTTCTGCTATTGCGGGGTAAAGAGGATTTCTACGTGAATAAGTCATGTTTTTGTTACTCTAGTGGCGGTAATTTAGCGAGCTTGATGCGCTTGGCTTGCTTTTGTATCAAGTCAGGAAAACTCGGCAGCCAAACCTGCAAGAGTTTTTCTTTTATCGGTGCCCATTTGGTAAGCCATGCCTCGGGCGCAATCTCGACCGCTGCTTCGTCAATCGCGTAAAGTAGGTTCCATGCCTGCGCAAGAGCATAGGGGTCGTTAAGAGCAATGGAGCCGTGTGGGCAGCCCGGACATGACCCGTAGCGGTTGCAAAGTTTGTTTGGGGTGTACGGACCGCTAAATGGGTCGACGCAAGTCCAGCCAGGCGTAGCCGCCCCAACATCGGCGCCATCAGGCTTGTTCCGTGGGTCGACCTTCCCGAAGCTCTCACGCCACCTACGTCGGAGTTGTCCAACTTGGCCAAGGAACTCGTCGCCACGTTGCTTCTGGGCGTCTGTGCTGTAGCGACGATAGGTTGTCTCAGGCGATACATGGTTCGCTGCGGCTTGCTTGGCTCTGATATCACCACCGAACAACACATCTGTGAAATCAAGTCCAGTTGGTCGAAACCGGTTGAGAGCCGTCTGAGGCAGGCCGTGGTCCTCATAGAATCGCCTAAGGCTATTGCGCCATACGTTATCGCTGGTTGCTGTGGATGGTCCGGCAAAGGACTTAAAAATACGGTCTTGTTGTTCAGTAGCAAAAATGAATAGACGTTCCCTCGCTGCCGGAGGGACCAAAGAGCGCGAGAAAGAAGTCCACTCCTCTAGGAACTTAACGATGCTCGCCGGATTGTCTGGGGCGTCTGTAGCTGGTCTAATTTGCGGCTGTGCGGCGTCATTTGACCGTCCCTTCTTTGCTCTAGCAAGAATTTCGAGCTCAGCCGGTTCGCGCTCTCCGGAGTTGCGCAGTGCCTCTTTCTTCTCGTGATTTATGTTGGCAGGCGAAGCGACTAATTCGATGCTCCCAATCTCATTTTTGCGAATGACGTAATCATGTAAAAGGCTCTGCAGTAGCGTCTCAGAATTGTAGTCAAGATGGATGGCAAGCATTAGCACGAAAGGCACTAAGTCCCGCGCGTATGGATAAAAACAGTAATGGAGTTGCGGTATACTTCCAAATGGTTGAGTGCCTTCGACGACCCGCAGCAACATTTTGTCCTGCATTTTTTTAAGTTTGGTAATGCTAAGAATAACGCCAGGTACGCGATGTCGGAGAGCTGCTAAACAAAGCCCCAAGTCTTTATAAGGGTTTGTTTTCCATATTGAATTGTTAAACGTGCCGCATGGATGATATGCATCACCCGGGAAGATATCCCCTTGCAAAGCTATAGGATTGCCAAGTTGAGCTTGCATAAGGGCTCGTTGATGGCGTACCTTTGTCATCGTAGCTGTAATCTCTTTTTTGCATGCAACGTAGATATCGCGGTAATTCTCTTCCGGGATGATTTTTACATGAGTGCGGTCGTCCGGAGTGCCACTCCAATAGTTATTCCTAATGTTGAGCTCAGGAGAAAGCTGGTGCTTCCATCCGTCAGACTTCTGCAGGTAACGCATGACTGCGGAGGCAGTCATTTCGAAATGCTGCATCGACATTTTCTTGTACTTTGCTACTCCGTTCTCAGTGCGTCGAAGCCAGACAATGAACGTCTCAAAAACGTCCGTGGTGATGTCGCCGAGGCCTGTATCAGGCGCTGCCACCCGGAGATACTTGACAAGGCCATTCTTCAAATTGCGGACTTTTCCGTCAACTGTTACAAAGGGACTGGCAACAAGTCGAGCTGGTAACGCAAGCGCCTCCGAAAAAGGCTCGCACAACATCGGGAAGTCCAGCAGGAAGCTAATGTCAATTGATTTTTCGCCACCGGGTGCTTCTTTAAAGGGGACGACTAATTTGAGAGTTGGCCCCGATGGCTCTTCATGATGTTCGACACGGTAAGACTTAGCAATTTTCTCCGCAACGAAGTCGGCAATATTTGAGCCGGCTCGCTTTTGCGTATATGCGCTCGGTTTTTTTTGCTTACGCATCAGGCTGCCCCATCGTTCTCTTGAAATTATATTGAACACGTCCGGCATTACGGCGGTCCACGTCGACAACTTTGAGATAAATATCCATTGTTACTTTTAAGCTGGCGTGGCCGAGACGAACCTGAATCTCTTTCCACGGCTCAGTTTCACCGTTGGCTTTTAAATCGTGATAAGTCCAGACGGCAAAGGTATGCCGAAGGTCATGAAAGTGATGTTTTGATAAATTTACTCTGTATCGCTCGCTCGTCTCAATATCAATTTTCTCAACCGAATGCGTAATTTTTGCGTCCAAGCATGCTTTTTTGAATTGATATGACAATGATGTTGCTCTGACTGCATTACCTGAATGCTCCGCTGAATCAGTGAGATTAACGAACAGGCTTGTCGGACGATTGTATTTCTGACCTTTCGCATTAGCACGTGTCGTGCCTCTTATAATTGAGGCTTCGCGCTCGTTGTCCAGATAAACCATCAATTCAGGGATAAGGTAGCCAGGCACGAAAACAGTGCGGGGTTTGAGGCGCTTAGTTTTAACGATGTAGAGCGCAAAAAAGCCATCCTTGCGCTGTTCCTCATCGGCTACTAACCATGCTTGATGCAGGTCACGCAGTTGAAACTCAGTAAGCGAAGTAACTTCGTCGACGCGCATTCCAGTCCCGATTGCGAGTTCGGACACAATCCTGTCCCTGCTTGGTCTGAGGTCGAATTCACGTTCGCTCGGCAGCGGACCGAGTTTTAGTTGTATGCGGTGCCACTCGTCATCCGATAACGGTCGAATCGGCTCCCCGTACTCCATCCGTTCTCTGTATTCAGAGACGACGACTTCCGCCTTCGCGGAGTCGCTTTCAGGGTCAAATTCGCCTTGATTTATGTCGTGAGAGAGGCGCCCCTTCCTTATTTTGGAAATAACAAATTCGCCGTCGTACCAGCCCTTTTTCTGGGCATATGCATAGAAGCGCTCTACATAGACCTGACGTCTGGCGATTGTGCTGCTGGCTAGATGTCTGTTTGTCTGCGGACTGATGACTTCCTGCATTGTGTCCCGCCAAGCAATGTAATCTGATTCAGCGGCTACGTCCCATGGCTTGCCGACCTCAAGCTTCTTGGTGACAGGGTTGACCCACTGGCAGTGGGCTAGGTAGTCGAACCAGTCTCTAAGGTCGTATGCCATGGCGTCAGCCGTGTGTTGCTTCCAATGACGCGGACCACGTTTGAGTTGGGTATGTATGAGGTAGAGCAGAGCCGGCTCAATGATTTTCGATTGCTCATCGATGACTAGGAACGGAAAATCTTCTGGAAGTGCATAAGAAAACCAAGGGTTGTCTTTTGGTAACAGTACAGCTTTGTGAACACTGATAGTCATGCAATTTTTTCAATGGCGTAATGAACACAGTGTAATGCCGGAAAGACGTTTCAGCAATGAATCAGACGTTAAATGAACAAATTTTCATCGTGAGGATAAATGACGCTTTGTTTATACTCAGTCAAGAGGTCAAACGTATAAGCGAAGGTGGCTACAGAGGATAGGTCAAACGTAAACACGTCGTAAAGCTGAGAAAAATTAATGAACAACTCCATCCTACATAAATACATGCAGTCATTCCAGTCCTTCGGCGTGCGCCTGCGCGACTTTCAAAAGGCGGCACTGGAAGACTGGGTGCAGGAATACCGCGGCGACTTGGGGATAGCCCTGACCGACGTGGTGGGCATGGATGCCTTTTTGGCCGACTTCGACCTGTATTTCGCCAAGCTGTTCGACGGCTTGCGCCACGATTCGGGCGACCCCGTCGAATGGGGCGAGAAGGCGCTGGCCCATTACGCGGCCCTGCGCATCGACGCCAATACCAAGCGCCTCGTGTTTTCCGACGGCCTGGACCTGGACAAGGCGTTCGCCCTGTACCGGCATTTCGCCGACCGCATCATGACGGGCTTTGGCATCGGCACCAATCTCACCAACGACGTCGGTTTGACGCCGCTCAACATCGTCATGAAACTGGTGCGCTGCAATGGCCAGTCGGTGGCGAAATTGTCGGATTCGCCCGGCAAGACCCTGTGCAAGGATGAAACCTTCCTCGCGTATTTGCGCCAGGTGTTTCATCACCCTGCGGCATGACGGCGGCAGGGCCGGCGCTGACGGCTTAAAAACCCGTCAGCACGGTGTTCATGTGCTCGACCTGGGGCGGGGCGGCAAAGAATTCGCCGACCAGGCCGCGCCATGCCTGGAAGTCCTCGCTGCCGCGGAAATGCACGGTGTGGTCTTCCAGGGTGCTCCAGCCGACCACCAGGCGGTAGGCATCGCCATTTTCGATCGAGCGCTCCAGGCGCATCGATTCGCAGCCGCGCGCGCGCTGGAACAGGGGCACGGCTTTCGCTACAGCCGCTTCGAAGGCGTCATGCGTGGCCGGTTTGATCTGGATGTGGGCAATTTCATAAATCATGGCAAGTTCCACTGTGGAATGAAGGAACGCTGATCTTGCCATAATTTCGCCGGGTGGGGGAAGGGGTCAGCTTGCCAGCGCAGATGTGCCTGCGCCTGGCCGCCGCCCACCCGCGTGGCTGGCCGTGCGCTGTTCGATGTCGCAGCCATTGCAAGCCTGCACGATGGCGTGCGCCCGTTCCTGCTCTTGTGGCGTGCCGATGGCCACGATGAGGCGGAACATGCCGCGCCACACCGCCTTGCCTTGGACGGGCACGGCTTCGTCGTCGACCGTGTCGAGCTGCACGGCGTGCGCGGCGAAGCCATCGTCGAGCAGGGCGCTGCGGGCCTGCTGCGCATCGCTGAAATGGTCGAAGATACGGATCAGGGCGGGTGAAAGTAGGGGGCTGGTGGCGGTGTGCATGGCCAGGCTTTCAGGTAGGGGTATCCGGGTTGGACCTGCCAGCCTGTAAATAATTCTGCCTCAGCCTGTAAAATCCTCGATCAAGGCGCGAAAATTTGATAAATATCCAGTATGGCTGCCAAGTCGCGCTAAGATACGCCTTGCGGGATCAATCTTTCATAGGAGAACTAAATGGCAGCGAAGAAAATTCTGTTTTTGACCGGCGATTTTGCAGAAGATTATGAAACGATGGTGCCATTCCAGGCCCTGCTGATGCTCGGTCATACCGTGCATGCCGTTTGTCCCGGCAAGAAAAGCGGCGAGACGATCAAGACGGCCATCCACGATTTCGAGGGCGACCAGACCTACACGGAAAAGCCGGGCCATCTGTTCACCCTGAACGCCAGCTTCGACGAGATCGATCCGGCCGACTATGACGCGGTGATGATCGCCGGCGGCCGCGCGCCAGAATACCTGCGCCTGAACGAGAAAGTCATCGCCGCCGT
The DNA here is from genome assembly GCF_002813325.1 of Janthinobacterium sp. 64. Taxonomy (NCBI): domain Bacteria; kingdom Pseudomonadati; phylum Pseudomonadota; class Betaproteobacteria; order Burkholderiales; family Oxalobacteraceae; genus Janthinobacterium; species Janthinobacterium sp. 64. Next base: position 5,194,203 of record NZ_PHUG01000001.1, read on the forward strand.
GCGCCATTTCGCCGAAGCGGGCAAGCCCGTCGCGGCCGTGTGCCACGGCGCGCAATTGCTGGCCGCCGCCGATGTCATCCGTGGCAAGCGCATTTCCGCCTATCCCGCCTGCGCGCCGGAAGTCAAACTGGCGGGCGGCACGTATGCCGACATCGCCGTCACGGACGCCGTCACCGATGGCCAGTTCGTCACGGCACCCGCCTGGCCCGCGCATCCGGCCTGGCTGGCGCAGTTCGTCAAGCTGCTCGGCACCGAGATCCGTTTGTAACCCGTTTGTAACCTTTACCAGCCCGGCAGGCCGCAGCGCTTGCCGGGCGCACCACTTTTCAGATTCGAGTTCTTCATGCATGCGCCGCGCAGTCAACCTTCCCGCAAACAACTTCCAGCGTCGCGCTGGCGCCAGCGCCGCCTGGCGCAAGCCGCATCGGGCCTGAGCGCCGCGCAGGAACGCCAGCTGGCCACCCTGCATGAGATTTCCACCCTGCTGGCGGGCCAGCACGCCATCGATGCGCTGTGCCGTGGCTTCCTGCGCCACGTGATGCAGTTCGCGCAGGCCGAAGGCGGCACCGTGCGCATCCTCGATCCGCAGAACGATACCGTGCACATCATCGTGCATGAGGGCATTTCGGACGCCATGGTGGAAGAGGAACACTGCATCCGCAATAACGATTGCCTGTGTGGCGCTGCCGTGGCGCAGGGCGTGATCCAGATCCGCGATTTCCGCCAGGTCGATGCGCTGCAGCGCTTCCGCTGCCAGGATGAAGGGTTTATCGCCATCGCCGTCTTTCCCATCCTCGCGCGCGAGCAGGTGGTGGGCAGTTTTTCGCTGCACTTTGCGCGGCCGCAAGCGGCCCATGCGCAGCAGCAGGGCTGGCTGGAAACCCTGGGCCAGAGCCTGGGCATCGCCATTGAAAACCAGCGCCTGATTGCGCGCGAAAAGGAATTCGCCGTGGCGCGCGAACGCAGCCTGCTGGCCGAAGGCTTGCATGACAGCATTGCGCAAAGCCTCAATTTCATCAGCCTGCAAGTACAGATGCTCGACGATTCCGTGCGCCGGGGCCAGCTCGACGAAGCGGCTGAAGTGTTGCCGCTGATGCGCATGGGCGTCGAGCAAAGCTACCAGGACGTGCGTGAATTGCTGGTCAATTTCCGCACGCGCTGGCATGGCAGCGACCTGGAAAGCAAACTGTCCGAAGTGCTGGCCAAGTTCGAGCTGCAGACGGGCGTCGTCGGCACCCTGGAGATGAGCGGCAACGGCGCGCCGCTGGCGCCGGAGCAGCAGTTGCAGATCCTGTTCATCGTGCAGGAAGCGCTGTCGAATATCCGTAAGCACGCGCAGGCGAGCAACGTGGCCCTGCGCGTGGACAACGGGCGCGATTTTGCGCTGCAGGTGCGCGACGATGGCGAAGGCTTCGCCGCCAACCTGCGCGACAAGAAAACGGAATTGCAGATTGGCTTGCGTATCATGCAGGAACGGGCCGAGCGGCTCGGTGCGCAATTTGCCATCGACAGCACGCCCGGCGGCGGCACGACGATCTCGCTGGCCTTGCCGGCAGCCCGGCGCCAGGCCGCGTAACAGAAGATTCATTCTTACCAGGTAAAAGATACAAATACGTGAACGCTCCAATCAAAATCCTGCTGGTCGACGACCACACCTTGCTGCGCAGCGGCGTCAAGCTGCTGCTGCAGCGCAATCCTCTATTCCAGGTGGTGGGCGAGGCATCGAACGGGCTCGACGGCGTGCGCCTGACGGCCGAACTGCAGCCCGACGTGGTGCTGATGGACTTGAACATGCCCGGCGTGACGGGTGTCGAGGCGCTGCAGCTGATCTTGCAGGACATGCCGCAGATGGTGGTGCTGATGCTGACCGTGTCCGAAAACGCGGCCGACCTGGGCGCGGCCCTGCGCGCGGGCGCGCGCGGCTATTTGCTGAAAAATATCGAAGCCGAGCAGCTGGGCCAGGCCATCTGCCGCGCCGCCGCCGGCGAATCCGTGATCGCCGACGCCATGACGGCCAAGCTGGTGTCGCAATTTCGCGCGGGGCAGAACGCGCCCCAGGCCGACTACGACAAACTGACGCCGCGCGAACGCGAAGCGATGGCTTGCCTGGCGCAAGGGCTGAGCAACAAGGAAATCGCGCGCCAGCTCGACGTGGCCGAAAGCACGGTGAAAATCCACGTGCAAAACATCCTCAAAAAGCTTAAGCTCAGCAGCCGTGTGCAGATCGCCGTCTATGCGGTGGAGCGCGAACTGGGTAAATAAATATCAAACAATGCGCAAATAAATGGCAAAAAATGCGCGATTGTTTGATCTGCATGGCGTTCCGGCCTAGACAACCCTAGTTCCTTTGACGTATGGCCTTGACGGTGCCTGCGCATTACACTCTTAGTCATTCGCTAATCTAATAAGAGAGTGTCATGCATAAGGTCAACGTCGATGGCTTGCTATCGAGCCAGGCTCTGTTCCGCCATATTTCCCCTTCGCAATTAGAGCAATTGCGCCAGGATGTCGTGCGCGTCGAAGTGGAAAAAGGCAAAGTGCTGTTCCGCAAGGGCGAAGTGGCGGAAGGCGCCTATGTGGTGGTCTTCGGCCTCGTCAAGCTGAGCGTGTTTTCCATGGAAGGTACCGACAAGGTACTGGAACTGATCCGTCCGGGCCAGAGCTTCGGCGAAGCCATGATTTTCCTCGATGAACCGTATCCGTTCTGCGCCGAAGCGCTCGAGCACTGCCTGCTGCTGCGCATCCCGCCGCACGCGCTGCTGCGCCTGCTGGACCAGTCGCCGCGCATCGCACGCCAGATGATGAACAGCCTGTCGCACCACCTGATGGGTTTTATCCGCAACGTGGAACGCTGCTCCGTGCAAAACGCCACCCAGCGCGTGGTCGAATACCTGCTGCAGGCGTCGGACCAGCAGCGCTCGAACGAGGTCAAGCTGGACCTGAAGAAAAGTCTGCTGGCATCGTTCCTGAACCTGGCGCCCGCCACCCTGTCGCGCGTGCTGCACCAGTTGACGGACTTGCACCTGATTAAAGTCAGCGGTTCGCTGATCCAGATCCAGCCCGACGCATTGAAGACGTATCGCCATGGTTCCGCCACGGCCATGCTGAACTAAGTTTTTTCAGCAGGCAAGGTCAGCCGCCAGAACAGCAGGGCGAGCAAGCTGACCGCCGCGCCCAGCGCGCACACCGCATGCCAGCCCGCCAGCGCATACGCGCTGGTGGCGGCAATCGCCCCGAGTCCGCTTCCCACCGCATAAAACAGCATGTAGCACGCCACCAGGCGGCTGTGCGCGTCGCTATCGTCCTTGAAAATCAGACTCTGGTTCGTCACGTGGATGGCCTGGCCCGCCAGGTCCAGCGCGATGATGCCGACGATTAAGGGCCACAGGGCCGCGCTCGCAAAGCTCAGTGGCAGCCACGCGGCCAGCAACAGCAACAGGGCCGCACCCGTCGTCCACTGTGCGCGGCCCTTGTCGGCCAATGCTCCCGCACGCGCCGCGCCCAGCGCGCCGATCACGCCGACCAGACCAAACGCGCCGATGGCCGCATGGCTGTAGCCTTGCGCCGTCAGGGGCAGCACCAGGGCGCTCCAGAAAATATTGAAGACGGCAAACATCAGCAAGGCCAGCATGCCCCGCACGCGCAGCACTTTGTTGTGCAGCAGCATGTCCAGCATGGAAGCGAGCAGGGCGCCATACGCCAGCCGTTGATTGGATGGCTGCGCCGGCGGCAGCTTGCGCCACAGCAGCAACAGCAGAGCGCAGGCGATGGCCGCCGAGACGAAATACACGGCGCGCCAGTCGGCCAGATCGGCCACCACGCCGGACAGGGTGCGCGCCAGCAGCAAGCCGATCACCACGCCACCCTGCGCCATGCCGACGACTCTTCCCCGCTCATGGCTGGCCGCCGCGCTGGCCGCATAGGCGATCAAGCCCTGCGTCATGGCCGTGCCCAGCAAGCCCACCAGCAGCATGCCGCCCAGCAAGGCGGCCGTGGAACGGGCGCAGCCCAGCGCCGCCAGGGTGATGGCCAGCATGCCCAGCTGGAACAGGGTCAGGCGGCGCCGGTTCAGCATGTCGCCCAGGGGCACGAGCAGCAGCAGGGCCAGCGCGCAGCCGATCTGCGTGGCCGTGATGACCATGCCGCTGGCCGCCTCCGTCATGCCGAATTCGTGCGCCAGGGTGGCGAGCAAGGGCTGGGCGTAATACACATTGGCCACGCTGAGGCCGGCCGCCGTGGCAAACAGCCAGACGAGGGTAGGAGGAAGTGCTGTCGTGATGGGAGTTGTCGTATCGCGCATGGGAGGTCAATTAAGTGGTTTCAAATTAAAACCAGTTGGAGTCTACGCCGGGAAGTTTTAAAATGCAACCAGTCAATCCTGGAGTATGCCCGTGGCCAAGCGCAAGAGCCTGAAAACCGATCCCTGTCCCGTGGCGCGCGCGCTTGACGTGATCGGCGAGCGCTGGTCGCTGCTGATCGTGCGCGACGCCTTCGACGGCATGCGCAGGTTCGGAGAGTTCCAGAAAAGCCTGGGCGTGGCGAAGAACATCCTGGCCGACCGCCTGTACACCCTGGTGGAAGAGGGCATTTTTACGGTCGCCCCCGCCTCGGACGGCACGGCCTACCAGCAATACGTGCTCACGCCCAAGGGGCTGGCGCTGTTTCCCGTCGTCGTCGGCTTGCGCCAGTGGAGCGAGGCGCAATTGTTTGAACCAGGCGAAGCGCATTCCACCCTGCTGCAACGCGGCTCGGGCTTGCCCGTGCGCAGGATCGACGTGCTGGCCGAGGATGGCCGCGTGTTGCAGGCGGACGACACGGTCGTGCACAAGGTGTCGCCGCAATGACGCGGGTGGCTGTGCTGGGCGGAGGGATTACGGGCGTGACGACGGCGTATGCGTTGGTCAAGCGGGGCGTGGACGTGACCCTGATCGAACGCCACCGTTACGCGGCCATGGAAACGTCGTATGCGAACGGCGGGCAATTGTCGGCCTCGCACGCGGAAGTGTGGAACCACAAGGCAACGATACTGAACGCCCTGAAATGGATGGCGCGGCGCGATGCGCCCTTGCTGCTGCATCCCTGGCCCAGCTGGCACAAGCTGAGCTGGTTTGCGGAGTTTCTCGCCGCCATGCCGGACTATGAGCGCAACACCATCGCCACGGCGCGCATGGCGATCGCCGCGCGCGCACATTTGTTTGCGTGGGCGCAAGCGGAAAACATCGACTTCGATCACCGCCGCGCCGGCATCCTGCACGTGTATCGGGACCAGGCCGGCTTCGAGCGGGCGGCCGGCGTGTCGCGCTTGCTGGCCAAGGGCGGCTTGCAGCGCCGCGCCGTCACGCCGACGGAAATGCGCGCCATTGAACCAGCCTTGCACGGTGACTTTTACGGCGGCTACTACACGGACAGCGATTCCACGGGCGACATCCACAAGTTCACGAGCGGCCTGGCCGACGCCTGCGTGCGCCTGGGCGTGGCGTGCCGCTATGGTGCACAGGTGACGGCGCTGGCGCGCGAGCACGGCAAGGTGCGCGTCTGCGTGGGCGAGGGCAGCACGGTGTTTGACGCCGTCGTCGTCTGCGCGGGCACGGCCAGCCGCGCCATGGCGGCAAGCCTGGGCGACCATGTCAACGTGTATCCCGTGAAAGGTTACTCGATTACCGTGCAGCTCGATGACGCCGCCAGCCGCGCGGCCGCGCCACAAGTCAGCCTGCTCGACGACGCGACCAAGCTGGTCAGCAGCCGCCTCGGCGAAGACCGGTTAAGAGTGGCGGGCACGGCTGAATTCAACGGCGTCAACTATGACATCCGCGCCGACCGCATCCGCCCGCTGCTGCAGTGGGTGGAGCAGTGTTTTCCTGGCATTAATACGCGCAAGGTGGTGCCGTGGGCGGGCTTGCGCCCCATGCTGCCGGCCATGCTGCCGAAAGTGGGGCCGGGCAAGGCGCCGGGCGTGTACTACAACACGGGCCACGGCCACCTGGGATGGACCCTGGCGGCGGCCACGGCGGAGATGGTGGCAGAGGCGCTGCTTAATTCTTCGGCAGCAGATCGCTGAGCGCGGCGCGGCCCTTGACGGTGAGGAAGGGGCCGACCTTGCTGTACGGTAGTAAAAAGTCGTTTTCGCAGCCGCTGCCGTTCGGGTCTTGCCAGAACGATACGCCTTCCGGTTTCAAGGACAGGTGGAAGCGGCCGCGGCCGTCGTAATCCGTGCCCTTGCATTCGGCGTCGATGGTCACATTTTTAAAAAGGGCCTGGCGCAGGCGGTCCGGCAATGCGGCCTTGTCGTCGCCACCGCTGGCGCTGGCGCCAAACCAGTTCCACACATCCGTTTCCTGGCCCGTTTTCACGTCCCAGGTGCGGAACTTGATGGAAATGCCGCTGGCGCCATAGCCGGCCGCCCAGCGGTAGAACTTCACCGTCACCCAGCGCGGCGACCAGTAGGTGGGATCCGCATACACTTCGTCTTCTGTCGTGAAACCGTTGCGGCCCAGGTATTCGCGGCGCGTGGCATAGAAATCGGCCAGGTCTTGTTTGTTCTTCGCCAGCACGGCGCGCAGCTGCGCATTGATTTTTGCCACGCCGTCGCCGGGCGCCATCAATTCCACCGTGATGGTATCGCCCACTTGCAGATTGCGGTATTGCTTGCCTTCGAAGGTGACGGGTTTGCTGACCTTGGTGGCGGGAAAGTCTTCCAGCGCCAGGTTGTAGGCGTCGCTGGCGCAGGATGGATGGTCGCGGTCGCCTGCCGCTTCCAGCAGGGTCAAGGCCAGGGGCAGGGTCTTGCCGTTTTTCGGGGCCGTCCACGTGCCGGTGAGCTTGCCACCTTGCGGCGCATTCAATGACCATGTGCCCGTCGTATCTCCCTTGGCATCGGATTCGCTCCAGTCGCTCTTGCCGTTCGGCTTGGCCAGCATGATCGGTGTCTTGTAGCGCGTGTAGTAATAATTGCCGCTGCGGTCAGAGCCTTGCGTGGGACTGGGCTGGTTGAAGCAAGCGACGATATTGGCCTTGCCCAGCGTGCCCTGCCACACCCCTTGCACGGGCGCATCACCAGCCATGGCGATATGGAAGGCGGGCAGGGTCAGGCAAGCAAACAGAAAGCGGCGCATCGGTTAATCCTCTCGTGGGCGAAGGCCGATTCTACATGGCCGCGCCCACGAAATGCCGCACGTCAAGCTATGCGCCGGGGCGCTCCTGCGCCACCACGGCCATCGCCGCTCCCAGGTATTGCAGCATGGCGGCGTCGACGAAGCTGCCTTCCATCAGACGCGGTTCCTGCTGGTGCGCCTGGCGGAACTTCAGCTGCGTGGCCGGGTCCGTGCCCGCGTAGGAGCGGAACAGCTCCAGCCACTGCCGCGCCAGTTGCAGCACGGCCGGATCGGTGGGCGGCGTGCGCGCATCGATGGCGGCGCGCACGGCGGCGATCAGGGCTGGCCACTCGCCCGAGCGCTTGCCGTAGTTGGCGAGTAAATACGCATACTCCTGCTCATTGAGGAAAGGCCGGTACAGCGCCATGCGCGAGGCATTGAAAGCGGCGAGGATGAATTGCATCAGGTCCGCATCGATGCTGGTCGTCGCTTGCATCGACGGTTCCTGCGCGTGCATGTCGTTCAGCCGCGCGAACAGGCCCGGATGGGCGCCCGTGTCGCGCACCAGCTTGACCATCCATTGCGTGGCCAGCGCTTGCGCTGGCGCATCGTTCGGGTTGGCGCCCGCATCCCTGGCGGCGCGCACTCTCGCTACCAGTTCTTTCCATTCCTGTTCCACGGCGCTATCTGTCAGCAGCGGCAGTTGCTGCAATTCTTCTTGACTAAAATATTTGTCGTACATGGTCATCAACTCCATAGTAGTGAGCCACTCGGCCAGTTCCGGCGCCTGCCCCTGCGCCAGTTGCGCCTGCAAGGTGCGCAGGCGCTCGCGCAGGGTGGACGCCTGCGCGATCTGGCGCTCCAGCATGGCGATCTGCTGCGCCACGATGGAGGAGAGCGGCAGATCCGGGCCGGCGAGTGCGTTGGCGATATCGGCCAGCGACAACCCGAACTTGCGCAGCGCCATGATCCGGTGCAGCCGGTCCATGTCGCCGTGCTGGTACAGGCGGTAGCCAGCGGGCGTGCGCGCCGAAGGCGAGAGCAGGCCGATGCTGTCGTAGTGGTGCAGGGTGCGGATGGTCAGGCCCGTGAGCCTGGCCAGTTCACCGATTTTCAACAGCATGGCGTACTCCTTTCCTGGTGCGTACACACAGCATCGATCCTGACGTAACGTCAGGGTCAAGGGAAATGTTCAATCGATCGTCAGCCGTTGCCGCAATTCCTGCAGCAGGGTGCCCGTTTTTGGCGTCAGCTGGCGCGCCAGCGGCCAGGCCAGGTACAGGGGCAAGCCTGGCGTGGCCAGCTGTGGCAGGACTGCCACGATGGCGCCCGTCGCCAGGTGTTCCTGCACCAGCCAGGTGGCCAGCTGTGCCACCCCCAAGCCAGCCAGCACGGCGGCCGTGCGCGCCTCCGCGTCGCCCACCGTCATGCGCGGCGACGCCAGGCGGTATTCCACTTGTCCACCGTCATCGCCGGGGAACAGCCACGGCATGGGCGAGCCGTCGCCGCGTCCGTAGGCAATGCAGTCGTGCTGCTCCAGATCCGTGATGGAGGCGGGCGTGCCGCGCCGCGCCAGGTAGGCGGGCGCCGCGCACAGGATCAGGCGTTCCTCGCCCAGGTGCATCTGTCCCAGCGCGGCCGGCCAGTGCGAGGGCGCGCCGATGCGCACGGCGATATCGATGCGTTCCTCGAACAGGTCGACGAAGCGGTCGCTGAATGCGATCGACGGCTGCAGCTGCGGATATTTTTCGCACAGTTCGATCAGCGTCGGCATCACGCGCAGGCGGCCATACGATGCGGGCACGCCGATGCGCACCTTGCCGGCCAGTTCCGCCGCGTGTTCGCCCAGCACGTCTTCCGCATCCATCAGTTCCTGCAGCACGCGCTTGCAGGTGGCGTAGTAGGCGCGGCCAGCGTCGCTCAGTTTCAGCCGGCGCGTGCTGCGCTCGAACAGCAGCACGCCCAGCCGTTCTTCCAGCCGCGCCACGCTTTTGCTCACGGCTGAGCTGCTCAGGTGCAGGCGCTCGGCCGCCCTGGTAAAACTGCCTGCGTCGGCCGTGGCGAGGAAGGGCGTGAGGCCCTTTAAATGTTCCGATGAAAACATGATCCGCGAATTTTTTTCATGAATAGAGTGAAATAGTATCGCGGATAAGAATTTTGGTCGCGGATATGATGGGTTTTTCTTTCGGAGGCTTTCTAACATGCAAAAACACGCCCTCATCATCGGCGCCAGCGGCGTCATCGGCAGCAAGCTGGCCACGCATCTGCTCGGCGAAGGCTGGCAGGTAACGGGCGTTTCGCGCGGCCGCACGCCCGTGCCTGCCGGCTGCGCGGCTCTGCCGCTCGATGCGACGGATGGCGCTGCCGTCGCCACCGCCCTGGCGGACATTGATGCCAGTCACGTCTTTTTTACAGCCTGGGCGCGCCAGGCCAACGAGCAGGAAAACATCCGCGTCAACGGCGCCATGGTGGCCAATGTGCTGGCCGCGCTGGGGCCGAACGGTCGCTTGCGCCACGCGGCGCTGGTGACGGGTCTCAAGCATTACCTGGGACCGTTCGACGCGTATGGCCAGGGAACAGTGCCCGTGACGCCATTTCGCGAAGAGCAGGGCCGCCAGGACGTCGAGAATTTTTACTATGCGCAGGAAGACCGCCTGTTTGAAGCGGCCGCGCAGTACGGCTTCACGTGGAGCGTGCACCGGCCGCACACCATCATCGGCTATGCGCTGGGTAACGCCATGAACATGGGCCTGACCCTGGCCGTGTACGCGACTCTGTGCAAGGCCAGCGGCCAGCCTTTTGTGTTTCCCGGTTCACCCGCGCAGTGGCACGGTTTGTCCGATATGACGGACGCGGGCCAGATCGCGCGCCACTTGGCGTGGGCGGCGGACAGCCCTTGCGCGCGCAATGAAGATTTTAATATCGTCAATGGCGACGTGTTCCGCTGGAAGTGGCTGTGGCCCCGCCTGGCCGCGTATTTCGGCATCGCGGCGGCGGATCTTCCGCAGACCATGGCGCCGCTGGCCGGTCGCATGCAGGATGCGCCCGCGCAATGGCGTGCCATTGCGCAGCAGCACGGCCTGGCGGAGCTTGATGTCGGCCGTCTCGCTTCCTGGTGGCATACGGATGCCGATCTGGGGCGGCCGATGGAAGTGATGACGGACATGGGCAAGAGCCGCAAGGCGGGCTTCCTTGATTATCAGGATACGCAGGATGCGTTTTTCAATCTGTTCGAGAAATTGAAGGCGGAACGCGTCATTCCGCGCTGACCCGGTCGCGGCCAACCATGTTGTCGGCTTACGCCGTTCCGGCTAAACCGACCTACCGGGCCATCGTGGTAGTGCGTAGGTCGGCTTAGCGCGCAAGCGCGTAAGCCGACATGCTGCTATTCGGGCTTGCGCCGCTCCTGCGCCCGCTGCCATTCCAGCCCCGGCCTATCGACGCGAAATTGCAGCAGCCGCCCCTGCACCACTTCCGTCACGTAGGCCGTGCGGCCATCGGGGCCGCCGAAGGTGATGTTGCTGGGCTTGGCGCCGGGCACGCTGATCTCGCGCAGGATGCGGCCCTGCGGCGAGAGTTTGACGACGCTGCCCTTGCCGTAGCGCGTCACGTACAGGTTGCCATCGACGTCCACGCGCATGCCGTCCATGCCGAAATCGTCGAACTTGATCAGCAATCGCTTGCCGCTCAGGCTGCCATCGGCGGCGATGTCGTACATCCAGATATTGCGCTGCACGCTTTCATTGACATACAAGATCTTGCCGTCCGGGCTGACCTCGATGCCGTTGGCCGTGCCCATGGTGTCGAGCGCCAGGGTCACCGTGCCGTCTTGCGCGATGCGCCACACGCGGCCCGTGTTTTCCTTCCAGTTCGGGTCGCTCGCATACAGCACGTCGTCGGCCGTGATGGCGATGTCGTTCGGCTGCGTCATGCGCGGTTCGCGCGCGTGGATGGTCAGCGCGCGCGTGGCCGGGTCGACCAGGTAAATCGTGTGCTCCATGTAGTCGGCCAGATACATCTGTCCGCGGCTGCCGAAGCGGATGCCGTTGGCGATGCTGGTGCCGGGCAAGGTCAGGTACACCTCGCCAGTGCCGCCGGGGCTGACCTTGCCGATGGTTTGCTGGCGCGCAAAGTTGACGGCATAGATATTGCCATCCGCATCCACGGCCGGCCCTTCGATGCCCTTGGTAAAGGAATGCGCGGGCGTGAAGGTGGTGGCGAGGAACAGCGTTTCGTGCGCGGGCTGGCTGGCGCAGGCGGACAGGCTGGCCAGCGCGGCGGCCAGCACGGCGGTGCGCAGCGCCGGCAGGGCGTATCGGGTATGGAGCATCAGTGATCTCTGTATGGCAAAGGTGGCGTATGGTACCCGACGCGCGCCGGCCGGGGCGCCTGGCTAGGCGGCCACCACGACGATGTCGGGGAAGTCGTCTTGCCAGCCGGCCCATTCGTCTTGCAGATGCGCGTGCATGCCGGGGCTCTCTTGCGCCTGCTCAAAGGTGTCCGCGCTGGCCAGCAGAAAATGGGCGATGGCGCGCAGGGTGGCCGGGCCGGCCTGGATGGTCACGTCGGAGCAGGGCAGCGGACGTTCTGTGGCCTCGTCTTGCAGGTAGCAGTGCAGCGATAAATGTGTGGTCATGAGGTTCAGTTGTTGATGTAGGCGCCCAGCATGGCGTGTGCGTTCAGTGCGGCGCGGGCCGCGTCCAGTTCTTCGGGCTGCAGGTACCAGAAGAGCCAGCCGGCATGGTCTTCACAGCGGCCGTGGGCTTGCATCGCAGCGCGCAGCGCTTGCCGGCGCTCGGGCGGCAGCGCATCCAGTCGGGCTTGCGTAAAACCATTGATGGGATAGACATCGCGCAGGTGCGCATCTTGCAGCCCGCGCCGCTTGATGGCGGCCCAGTTATTTGCGGGGCAAGGAATGCCAAAGGTCATCGGATGGGCCTCGTCGAGCTGCCGGTAGCCGAGCGCGTAGCCGGTGCCATAGCCCTGCGTTTCAGCGTAGCAGTACATATACTCGCAATGCTCGAACAGACCGGCTATGGCCCGCGCAGCGTCGAACAACGGCGCCAGCGCAAGCTTGCTGGCGCGTATGGCCAGCACGAACAACGAGCCCGATGAATACACGACAAGCGCGTCGCAGTTGGTGGCCTCGTCGGCTTCGTCGGGCGGCACGATGCGCGGTGAAAACAGCTCGATGCTGTCGGTCTCTGGCGCAAACAGCATCTTCTCGTAATTTCGCTGTGAGAACTTGACGACCTTGCCGCGCTTGTTGCCATAGCGCTCGACGGGTTCGCCGATGTGTGCGAACCAGGCAAACAGCTGGGCGCTGGCTGCGGCGGCGATGAAGGGGCTATCTTTCTTGAATTCGCCTACCAGGAAGTGATATTGATCCATGTGTCGTCAGAGTAAATGGGCAACGCGCATGATGCCATGTGCCGGCAGCTGGCGCTAGCGTGCGCACCGCAGGGATGGCGTCGGACGGGCGGGATGGAAAAAGATGCGCGACTGGACGGCGCAATGGCCGGCTTGAGGCGTATGATGGAAATACGGATGTGGTTGCCGCAAGGCAGTGCGACCGGCATGGACCCCACATCTTGCAGGTTTTTTTTCGTGGTTTTGGCAGCAATGACAACGAGGAGACATCATGGACAAACCCGAATTCATCCTGGCCGCCAAGGCCATGGAAACGCTTGAGATGTATCAAACGTTTTATGGTCACTCCAGCGAATACCAGGCGCACCAGCAGGAAGTATTGAAATTGCTGCGCCACAAGGGTGCCTCCCTGCTCGTGTCCGAGCATGGCCCGGCGAAGTTCCTGCTGGCCTTTGCTGATGCTCTGGAGGTGTCGAACTTGCCGGGCGAGTATGTTCCGCTCAGCCGCAGGTAGGGCGAACCCACCCCGCCCCGGCAGGTGAGCGCGTGCGGCTAGCCGTTCGCTCCGTCGTTCAGCGATACTCTGGGCAGGCGCACGGTAAATATCGTGCCGCTTTCCAGGCTGGACTCGGCGCCGATGGTGCCGCCATGCGCGCTGGCGATTTCACGCGCGATAAACAGGCCCAGGCCGATACTGGTGGCGTTGGGCGCCTTGTGGTCGTCGGAAATGGCCAGCTGTACCAGCGGATCGAAAATGCTCTTCAGCGCAGCCTCCGGGATCTGGCGGCCGAAATTCTTCACTTGCACCACGGCCGTATCGGCGTCGCCGCAGGCCGAGATGCTCACCGGCTGGTCGTCGGTCCGGTATTGCGCGGCATTGTTGAGCAAATTGGAAAACAGCTGGGCCAGGCGGGCCGCATCGAAGTCGCCGATCATCTCGCCCGTGGTGCTCAGTTCAAACTTGCACTGCGGGTGAGCGGCCGAGGCATCCTCGACGGCTGTCTTGCAGATTTCCCCCAGGTCGCCCAGGCTGGGAGAAATGGGCATGCGTCCCCCCAGTTGCGTCCTGGCAAATTCCAGCAGATCGTTGACCATGGTGGTCATGGTGGCCGCGCTGCGGGCAACCCGTGCCCCGATCTGCACCGTGGAAGCGGAGGTCGCGCTTGGCCGGCTCAGCAGCGCACCGGCCATCGTCATCGTGCTCAGCGGACTGCGCAGATCGTGGCTGAGGATGGCGAGAAAAGTATTGCGGGTGCGGTCGCTCTGCTGCGAGTAGCGTATCGCCGATTCCTGCAGCGCCTGGTCGATCGCTTCATTGAAGCGCAAGATGTCGTCCGTCGCCGTTTTCGTCGTCACCGACACCTGTGCCATCCACAAACGCAGAACGCTGGCCCGCATCGCGCGAAATTCTGCCGTCAGTTGCGGCAGCGTGAAGCCGATCTGCTGGCGCAGCGAACCATGCGTGGCCGCTGCCGTTTCCTTGCCCGTGATTTCCGACACGCCCGTGGTCGATTTCTTTTTCCGCTGCGCCGCGTTCTCGATGACATCCATGTCGCGCACGATGGTTTCCAGCATCTGCTTCGCATGATCGCGCAATTCGGCTTTCGAGATGGCGGCGCCAGGAATGGAAAGCGACCTGGCGAAGAGTTCCCACTCTTGCAGGATCGGCTCCAGATGGCCGGTAATAAAGCGCGATAGTTTCACTGTGGGCCAATGCGGTGATGGAAGAAGCGCCAGTGTACGCTGTTGAGGTGAGGGATGGCGGATTGGGGTCTGCTCCGGGTGTCATCGACGTGTGACCCAGCAATTCAAGTGCAGGTAAGGGCATTGACTTGGTAATGCACTCGCATTACCATGTGAGTATCCTTGTAACCGGAGAGCATCATGTCCGCTAACCACGACATCGAATCCACGCTGACCGACCGCTACCAGACCACTGTGCCGGAAACCGTGCGTCGCGCCTTGCGGTTGGGCAAGCGGGACAAGATCCACTACGCCGTTCGCCCGAATGGCGAAGTGGTCATGACGCGCGCCGACGCTTCTGCAGGCAATGACCCGGTGCTGGGGCAGTTCCTGGGCTTCCTGGCACGCGACCTCGCCAGTCATCCTGAACGTCTGATGGCTGTGGATGCTGCCCTCGTCCAGCGCCTGCGAGCGCTGGTAGGTGATGTCGAAGTCGAGCTCGATGTTGCCTTGCCTGCGGACGATGAATGAGCACGGACAAGACTGCGCCGCTGGTCATTCATGGATGGACAGTATTTGTCCATCCTCTATTCCTTGCGCAGATTGAGGCGCTGGTTCTGCAGGTCGAGTCGCTCAAGCAGAAGGATCCGGTCGGCTACGTGAAGAAGAATGCCAGCAAGCGGCTGGCCGCTATCACCAGGTTGGCGTTCGATGTCATTCCACAAGATCCCGCACGCCCCGAGTATCGGCAAGGCGGTACACTCGGCGATGCGCATAAACACTGGTTCCGGGCCAAGTTTTTCCAGCAATACAGACTGTTCTTCCGCTATCACGCAGCTGCCAAGGTACTCGTGTTTGCATGGGTTAATGACGACGACAGCAAGCGTGCCTATGAGAGCAGCGAAGACGCTTACCGCGTGTTCCGCAAGATGCTGGAGGGTGGGCATCCGCCCGATGATTGGGATATGTTGCTTGCGGAGGCCAGGGCCGAGAATGCCCGTCTGCGGAGCTTGCTTGCAGGGATTGAGGAGTAGGTAGCGATTGTTGCAGGCTGGGCTGGGCTAAGGCCTGCTCACCCCAGGCAACCTAGCAAATCGATCCAGCAATGCTTTTGCCACTGCGCAAGTTAAAGCCGAAGTGGCAGCTATAGCCGTCATGATCCCGGACACAGGAAACATTTTCCTTGTCGCGTTGCCGATAACCTTTCTCCAAACTGCAGCGCTCTTTCGAGTCCGGAGCCATGGAGTCAAACATGTCCTTGGCCACGGTCCCCGTGACCATGAAAGAAATCTTGCGTTCATGCGGTGTGGGCGGCTGTTGCTCGCCCAAGGTATTCGAATAGATCAGATAAGAACCCTTGAACGGTTGGTATTCGCCCCAGTCGCTGTTGCCAGCAGCATAAGCCAGTGAAAACACGGTGAGGGCGCCGAACGCCATAGCCCACAGTTTCTTCATGTCAGGTACTCAGTTCCAGGTGAAAGTGATGGTCGTGATTCTTGAATGGCGTCACGAGAGGAATGCCGGTATCGTTAAACAGCACCCTGCGCACACTGGCATGGGCGCGAAAAAGTGCGATGAGCTTTGCCGTCGCGGTTTGATCGTATTCTTTGTTGTACCAATATACTGGAATGGGCAGGCCATCTTTGCGCAATGGACGAATGTCCACCTCCAGTCCGGATTTGTGCGTTGAGTGTTCCCCATACGCGGTTCCGTTAGCCAGGCTAATGTTGCCGATGCCAAATTTCCGCGTATCCGACGCTTGCCATTCACGCTCGACATACAGCAGTGTCATCATCATGTTTGGGTGCGCATATTGGCCCGCCCCCCTGCCGGGAGTGCCATAGACGTAATACCCGGCATCTTCCGGAGCCTGGGGCAGGATGAAAAACCCGCGCTTGTCTCTGGGCTGAACTTCAAGCATGGTCGACTCCGCCAGGCGCAACGGTGGGGGTAACTGGCATTGTTTCGTATTTTTTTCCACCGGGAATTGCGGTATCGCAAACAATGGCGAGCTGGAGCCGGATTTGTCCATTGCTCTCGGCGGCGCGTGCGCCAGCCTTGTCCATGTAGAATCGGCAACCTACGGATCGATGTATCCGCCCCTTCATTGCGGAGTACGCTTGAGCGTGACACAAACATTGCAAACCTGGCTGCAAGCCTGGCGGGAAGCCTTCACGTGCGTCGGCCTGGGACTGCGCGATGCGCGGCATGCGGGACTGTGGTGGCGCTCCGCGCTGTGGTGCATGGCGGTCGTGGCGCTGTGGCTGGGACTGTATAGCTGTTTCGGCCGTTTCTTTGTCGAGCTGAGCGCCATGCTGGCGCTGGTATCCGTCGCCGGCTTGCTGGGCCTGGGCGTGATGGATGGCGTCGGGACACTCGCCAACGGGCCGGCCACGCTGTCGCAGATGGGCAATATCGCAGGCGGCCTGGGCAGCGCCGCCAAAGCCCTGCTGTCGATCGGCCAGATCGCCCTGGCGCTGCTGGCGCTGGCTGGCTTTTTCTATGTGATGGTCTTTATCGTCGGCGCCATCGGCACGGCGCGCTTGCCGTTGCGCTGGCTGTTGCTGGAGCGCGCCAAGGCTGTGGCGGCGCGCCGCTATGCCGCGGGGCAGCCGCCGGCCAGCCTGGATGCATCCTCCGCGCGCCCTGTCTGGCGGCGGCGCCTGTTGCTGCTGCTTTCCCTGCTGATTCCCGTGTGGGCCATGTGCGTACTGATTTCGTACTTGCTGGCCTGGAATGTCCAGATGGTCTACGGCGCGGCAGCCGACAAGGTGCTTGGCGCGGAACAGCAAGCGGCGTTGCGCCGCGAACAGCGTCCGGCGATTTTTGTCCTGGGATTGCTGTTGTGTTTGCTGATGCTCGTACCGGTCCTCAATTTACTGGTGCCAGCCTTGCTGTGCAGCAGTGTTTGCCATTTGCAGCGCCGCGGCTGGCGCGCAACGGCGTCACCAATCAAGGTGCAGTGAACAAGGAGTGAACATGAGTGAACACGCAAGACGCGGCACCCTGGAGCGCGCGATTGAAATTGCCGCCGCCATCCATGCCGGCCAGACGGACAAGGGCGGTGCGCCGTACATACTGCACCCCTTGCGCGTCATGTTGCGCGTCGCCCCCGGTGCTCAGCAGATCGTTGCCGTGCTGCATGACGTGGTGGAAGACAGCGATGGAAAAATCACCTTCGACGACCTGGTGCGCGAAGGATTTTCCCGGGAAGTCATCGACGGCGTGCGCGCCGTGACCAAGATCGACGGCGAGTCCTACGAAGCGTTCATCGCCCGCGCGGCCTTGGACCCGGTCGGCAAGGCCGTCAAGCTGGCGGATCTGGCCGAGAATAGCGATTTGTCGAGGATAGATAGGCCGACGCAGAAGGATCTGGAGCGGGTGGAGAAGTATCGGCGGGCGATGGAATATTTAAGGGGTGAGGTTTTTTAACTTCGAAATGGCGCAACGCCATCGCTTCAACTGGCAACAAGTCCACCAACGTACGGACCTTTGATCCTTCGCAATGCTCAGAAAATGCATAGCGGTAAGAATTGTCGAGCGCAGATTTCTTTGCGAACGTGCAAGGAGTCCTGCCAAGGGGGCATCGTGCCATTGGTTTGAGCTGAGTCCGGGATTTTACATTCAGGAGTACGCATGCTGGAATTGCAGCCAAAGGATGGACGCGGCTATTTCAATCTTCCGCAACGACCTGAAGGCGCGGGATATTACACCCACGGGACGCCGCCGAATGGCGCCGGCCAATATGCGCATCCCAAACTGCTTTCGCTCCTGTTTTTGGTTGAGCATCAATGGCAAGGCATCGATAGCCGGAAAATTGGTTTCGGAAATATCAGCCTGGCTGATGGTGTTCCCTACAGTGAACATAAAAGTCATCGAAGCGGAAAAGACGTCGACGTCCGATTGCTTCGCAAAGACAAAATGGATAGTCCTGTAACAAGGTTTGACTCTCAGTACGACCGCGATGCCACGGCCCAGTTAATCCGCATATTTTTTGAATTCAGCTTTGTCCACGTTATTTTTTTTAATGATCCCACTATTCCCCGGGTAAGACCCCTCATACGGCACGACGACCATTTCCATGTCACGATCAAGTAGCAAGGCAGATGATATGAAACGCCTTCTCGTTGTTTTTCTTCTTCTTGTTTTGGCTACGGCCATGGCCCAATCCGCTCCAAAATGGTTATTTTCTTACCAGTCATTCAAAGGCCGCTATGCGATTTATGGTGGAAGCCTGAGCGATCCGCAGCCGCCGACCAGGAAAGACAAACGCATCGCGTTCTGGATCGACGGCAAGGCGGCGAAACAGCTATTTGATGCGATGGGGCCCGACTTGCGCAATGCGTGCGGCGTGGATGGCGAATATCGATTGCGCCAGCGGGCCGAAGTGAGCTGCTCCTACCATCCCCGTGATGGCCATCATTGCGACTTCGGCTTTGATCTGCTGACGGGGCGCAGCATCGGCGGCTCCATATGCTGAGGCGCGCCAGCCTGCCAGGCGTCATGCTACTGTGTCTGCTGTTGGCGCACCAGGCTCGGGCCGTATGGGAGTTTGCAGAGAGGAATTTTTCAGCTTCGTACGCGATCTATGGCGGATATCTTGACGAAGCCGTCGCCCCGGTTGCGGGCGATACCAAAGTCGCGTTTCGTTTGACGGGAGCCGCTGCCAGAGACATGTTCGACGCCATGGGGCCGGATTTGCCCAATGGCTGTCCTGATCCGCAAATACGCATTCGCCATCGTGACATGCTGCTGTGCCGATATCGGCCAAAGGATGGCCACCACTGCGATTTTGGCTTTGATTTGTCGACGGGGTTGAGTATCGGAGGAGCGGTTGGTGGGGCGGTGTGTGGCGAGTAGTGGGGGCGGCGGTGGGCCTTCAAGAGTCACCGGGTGCGAGCAAGCGCCTTGCGGATGGCCTGCTCGACGGGGCGGTCTATCAGCGCCAGGACGATCACCACGGCAGCGGTAACAATCAGTCCCTCCAGTAAAGCAGGATCCGGAAAAAGTCGCTGATTGGCGATGGCGGCAGGTACCGTTGCACGCTTCCAGAGAAGCAGCAGCAGGGCGGCGCCAGCGGCGAGCAGCATGGCTGGACGACGATGGTGCAAGCGGGCGATTTGTCCCGTCAGCAGCAACGCGATACCCCACGCAAAAGGATAGGCGCCGTGGTCGAACAGGATCATGCGCTCGTCATAGTAGACGCCGGTGTACCACGCAAAACGGGAGAAGCCGAAAAGACCATAGACGACGAGGGCCACAGCCAGCACGAGGAAACCGGAGGAAAGCAGGCGCGCAATTTTCATGGTTGGGATTTCTTTGCCAATGCGTCGAGATCGCGTTTGCTCAGGTGGCCCTTCTGCTTGCTTGCTTTCGGGGACGGAAGCGGACGGAGCAGATTAGCGCTCTGAATCGCCACCAGCCGCTTAAGAGCGCGATTTTCAGCGCGGGAACTTATACCGTACCAGCAGCGTAGGCCCTTTGCCGCCGGATGGCGTCAGCAGTATCTCGTCACCCGGCAGCATCTCTTCATACATTACTGTGCAACAGGTCGGCATCGAGTGGCCGCGCGCGGGATAAACACCAACGTCGGTGTGCAAGGTTGCAGCGCGTACGTCCACGCTGGTCTTGCCGGCCTTTCCTTCTTCTTGCAGCAGCTTGCGCAGTGCGGTGACGAAGTCCCCTTTGCTGAGTCTGACAGGTGCCTGGGTGGCTTGCGGGCGAGCGGTTGCGTCGTTTTTCATGGCAGTTTCTTTCATTGAGTACATGGCCGCCACTATATCATTGGCCTCTGATATTGCATGAGCGAGGGTCAGGTCCGGCATTCGTACACGGCCTGAGCCGCGGATATTGTCGTTAGGAAAAATCGCCTGCGGCGCAAAAGCTAGTCAGACGAATCGGAGAGGGTTGCGCTTGCAAGCGCAACCCGGTTTTGCGGCGCCGAGCTGCGCTCGCCGAAGGCCCCGCAAAACCCCCGCGTCCGTACCGGACGCGGATGCGACGCCAGCGTTCTGCATGCATGGAATAAATAAAAAGGGCCTCCCCGCCAAAACGGGGAAGCCCTTTTTATTTATTCGATGGTGGAGACGGCGGGAATCGAACCCGCGTCCGCAAGCACTCCACAGACAGTTCTACATACTTAGCACTATCATTTAATTTAACTCAGCCAGCACGGATGTGCACGTTATGGGCAAGCGAGTTACCTATTATTTAGTCGGACGCTAAGTAACCCAGCATACGACGAGTCCCTGTAAATGACTCTAGAGCTTTTGACGGCCCACCCCAGGGACGAGGTGTTCTAGAGCTAACAGCAATTAAGCTGCCAGTGCGTACGAGTTATCGTTTGCAGTTAAGTTTTTTCAGGTTGTATTTACGAGGTAGCCCGCCCTCGGTATGCCCTGCGCTGCTTTGCAACCCACGTCGAAACCAGGTCGTCCCCACAGAACCTTCATTGTAGCGCAATCTGCCCACTCTTGCATGCTGCATTCGCGCCATTGACGTAAGGCGTCTGACCCGTCGGGTCAGACCCCAGCTTTCTGCTGCGAAAAGGGATGTGCCTCAAGCCGCCAGTTGCCGCTCCTGCGCCGCCTTTACCACGCCAGTCACCAGTTCCAGCAACGCTTGCGGCGTCTCCAGCAAATGGTCGGCGTTCCAGTGCTGCGGCTCGACGGGGCCGCAGTAGCCCCAGGCGCAGGCGACCGTGCGCATGCCAGCGGCGCGGCCGGCCTGGATGTCGCGCAGGTCGTCGCCCACGTACCAGCAGTCTTGCGGCGCCAGGTCCAGGCGGCGCGCCGCTTCCAGCAGGGGGGCGGGATGCGGTTTCGGGTGCGACATGGTGTCGCCCGAGATCACGCAGCCGGCCGCGCCCAGGCCGATCTGGCCGACCAGCGGGTCGGTGAAGCGGGCCGCCTTGTTGGTGACCACGCCCCAGGCCAGGCCCAGCGTTTGCAAGCCGTCGAGCAGGGCGGGGATGCCGTCGAACAAACGGCTTTCCACGGCCAGGGCCGCTTCGTAATTGTTCAGGAAGCCGTCTTTCAGGGCTTCGTAGCCGCTTTCGCCAGGCAGGACGCCATACGACGCGCCTATCATGCCGCGCGCGCCGGCCGAGGCGGTGGGGCGCAGGATGTCATACGGGGTCGGTGCCAGGCCGGCGCGTGCGCGCAGCAAATTGATGGCCGCCGCCAGGTCGGGCGCGGTGTCGGCCAGGGTGCCGTCGAGGTCGAACAGGATGGCGCGCGGGGCTGGCAGATGGTCTGTGATCATGGCGGGCAAAGTGTGTCAAGTAAGAATGAAAAATGGCGGCCGCAGCCGCCTTGTATTGTGCGTGATGGTTACAGCGGCCGGGTGCAGGCCACCAGATAATTGACGCTGGTATCGCTATTAAGTGAGTAAATCTTGGTCAGCGGATTGTAGCCCATGCCGCGCATGCTGTTGACGTCCAGGCCGGCGCTGCGCAGGTACTGCGACAGTTCGGCCGGGGTGATGAATTTGTCATAGTCGTGCGTGCCTTTCGGCAACAGACGCAGCAGGTATTCGGCGCCCAGGATGGCGAACAGGTACGCTTTCGGGTTGCGGTTCAGCGTCGACAGGAACACGTGGCCGCCCGGTTTCACCAGCGCGGCGCAAGCCTTGACGATGGCGGCGGGGTCCGGCACGTGCTCGAGCATTTCCATGCAGGTCACGACGTCGTACTGGCCCGGCTCTTCCTCGGCCATGGCTTCGGCGGCGATCAGCTTGTAGCGTACCTTGGCGCCCGATTCCAGGCTGTGCAGGTCGGCCACTTTCAGGGCTTTGTCGGACAGGTCGATGCCCGTCACGTCGGCGCCCTTGCGGGCCATCGATTCGGCCAGGATGCCGCCGCCGCAGCCGATGTCGATCACGCGCTTGCCGGCCAGCGGCACTTTCGCGTTGATCCATTCCAGGCGCAGGGGGTTAATTTCGTGCAAGGGACGAAACTCGGAAGTGGGGTCCCACCAGCGGTGGGCCAGCTCACTGAATTTTTGGATTTCGAGAGGGTCGGCGTTCATAGGTCGAATAATAGCGGCAATTTTACAATCGGGCAGCCACGGACGAAAAAAAACCCCGCCGTGGCGGGGTTTTTCGTGCTGTCCTTGACTTGCGCGATGACTTGCGGCAAGTCCGGGGGGGCTCAGCTATTACTTGTTGCGGGTACCAACAACTTCGATTTCCACGCGACGGTTTTTCGCACGGCCTTCGGCAGTTTTGTTATCAGCAACAGGTTGTTTCTCGCCTTTGCCTTCGGTGTACACGCGGTTGCTTTCAACGCCTTTGGTGACCAGGTAGGCTTTGACAGCATCAGCACGACGTACCGACAGTTTTTGGTTGTAAGCATCGGTGCCGACGGAGTCAGTGTGACCCACAGCGATGATGACTTCCAGGTTGATGCCGCCCAGTTGTGCGGACAGCTCGTCCAGCTTGGCTTTGCCTTCTGGCTTCAGCGTAGCTTTGTCGAAATCGAAGAATGCATCAGCAGCGAAGCTGACTTTTTCCGAGGTAGGAGCAACGACGACTGGTACTGGTACGACAACGACTGGTGCCGGTGCTGGTGCAACTGGTGCTGCTGGAGCCACGCATTTGCCGTCTTGCAGGGTTTCTGGTGCTACGCACAGTGGCACGTCGCAACCTGGCACCGCGTCAGCAGGTGTCCAGTAGCCGGTGCGCCAGCACAGACCGAATGGATCGCGCACGATCACGCCGCGGGCATCTTGCACGTAAGCGCTTTTTGGGCTTGGTGCTTTGATGTCAGTGGTAACTGGCGCGAATGGTGGGGAGGTTGGGGTTTGGGCCGAAGCCGAGCCAGCAATCACTGCGGATGCAGCGAAAAACAGCGTTACAAATTTATTCATTCTTTTTTCCTTTCGGGGGGTGATATCCGCAGAACAACACTGCGCTACTGGTGCTACGTGCCAAGATTTTATCATGTAGACCATATGCGCTCGTTTCAGATTGCGAAACTAGCAATTAACTTCTCAGTCATTTTGCCACACGCATCAGGGGCACACGACCGTGGTTAAATCAAAGCTTGCCCGATTTTAGACCGTGCGTTGTTTTTGCGCAACGAAAATGCCCATTTGTAACGCATCTGTAACATTTGATCGCTTTTTTTGCCACTTTGAAGGGCAGGCGTCTTGAACTGATATTGTCATTGTGCATTATCGACAGGTCAACATGCACGCCCCCGGTGCAAACTGCCAATCTTGTTGGTATGGCCAATTTGTACAGGTAGCTGGGCGCGCATGCTAAAATCGTGCGCTTGACTGTTAAGAGTGTCGAGCAAATGCCCGCGGCGGCACTGCATGGCCGGGACGTACCTGCGGTACGGCCCGTGACTGCGTCACCGCCCGGTACAGTTTGTCCGGCACTCTGCGACATGGAAGCCGGGCCGCGCCAGCAGTGCACGGCGCAGCGTCCACGACGACAGCCACCCAGGATATGCAGTATTGCGTCATACATTGCGTAACAGATAAGTTAACCACAGCCTGAGATCAGTCGAACCGCCAATGGATCAATTCGCAAAAGAAACAATTCCTATTTCCCTCGAAGAAGAGATGCGCAAGAGCTACCTCGATTACGCCATGAGCGTGATCGTCGGTCGCGCCTTGCCCGATGCGCGTGATGGCTTGAAGCCAGTGCACCGCCGCGTCTTGTTCGCGATGCATGAAATGAATAACGTGTGGAACCGCCCTTACGTCAAGTGCGCCCGCGTGGTCGGCGAAACCATGGGTAAGTACCATCCCCACGGCGATGCCTCGATCTACGACACACTGGTGCGCATGGCGCAAGATTTTTCGCTGCGCTACATGCTCGTCGATGGCCAGGGCAACTTCGGTTCCGTCGACGGCGACGGCGCCGCGGCGATGCGTTACACCGAGTGTCGCCTGGACAAGATCGCCGGCGAACTGCTGGCCGATATCGACAAGGATACCGTCGACTTCCAGCCCAACTACGATGGCAAGGAAAAGGAACCGACGGTCTTGCCGACGCGTATTCCGAACCTGCTGATCAACGGCTCGTCCGGTATCGCCGTCGGCATGGCGACGAACATTCCGCCACACAACATCACCGAAGTCATCGACGGCGCGCTGCACGTGCTGCGCAACCCCGATTGCACGATCGATGAATTGATCGAGCTGATCCCGGCGCCGGACTTCCCGACGGCCGGCATCATCTATGGCGTGTCCGGCGTACGCGACGGCTACCGCACGGGCCGCGGCCGCGTCGTCATGCGCGCCAAGACCCACTTTGAAGAATACGGCAAGGATGGCGGCCGCATCGCCATCATCGTCGACGAGCTGCCCTTCCAGGTCAACAAGAAATCCTTGCTGGAACGCATCGCTGAAAACGTGCGCGACAAGAAGCTCGACGGCATTTCCGACATCCGCGACGAATCCGACAAGTCGGGCATGCGCGTGGTCATCGAGCTGAAACGGGGCGAAGTGCCGGAAGTGGTGCTCAACAACCTGTACAAGCAGACCCAGTTGCAAGACACCTTCGGCATGAACATGGTGGCCCTGGTCGATGGCCAGCCGAAGCTGCTGAACCTCAAGCAGATGCTGCAATGCTTCCTGTCGCACCGCCGCGAAGTGGTCACGCGCCGTACCGTGTTCGAACTGCGCAAGGCGCGCGAACGGGGCCACGTACTCGAAGGCCTGGCGGTCGCGCTGGCCAATATCGATGACTTCATCGCCATCATCAAGGCCGCGCCGACGCCGCCGATCGCCAAGGTCGAGCTGATGGCCAAGGCCTGGGATTCGTCCGTCGTGCGCGAAATGCTGGCCCGCACGGGCGACGGCACGACGCCAGGCGGCATCGATGCCTACCGTCCGGAAAACCTGCCGAAGCACTACGGCATGCAGACCGATGGCCTGTACAAGCTGTCGGACGACCAGGCGCAGGAAATTTTGCAGATGCGTTTGCAACGCCTGACCGGCCTGGAACAGGACAAGATCGTCAACGAGTACAAGGACGTGATGGAACATATCGCCGACTTGCTCGACATCCTGGCCAAGCCGGAAAGAGTCACCGTCATCATCACCGATGAAATGACGGCGGCGAAGAACGAATACGGCGCTGGCAACAAGGACGTGCGCCGCTCGCAGATCGAGTTGAATGCGACCGACCTGGAAACGGAAGATCTCATTACGCCGCAAGACATGGTCGTGACCCTGTCGCACACCGGTTACATGAAGGCCCAGCCGATCACCGAATACCGCGCGCAAAAACGCGGTGGCCGCGGCAAGCAGGCCATGGCGACGAAAGAGGAAGACTGGATCGACCAGCTGTTCATCGCCAACACGCACGACTACATCCTGTGCTTCTCGGATCGTGGCCGCATGTACTGGCTGAAGGTGTGGGAAGTGCCGCAAGGCTCGCGCAATTCGCGCGGCAAGCCGATCGTCAACATGTTCCCGCTGCAGGACAACGAAAAGATCACCGTGATCCTGCCGCTGTCGGGCGAGAACCGCACGTTCCCGGAAGACCATTACGTCTTCATGTCGACCAGCCTCGGTACCGTGAAAAAGACGCCGCTGAAGGACTTCAGCAATCCACGCAAGGCCGGCATCATCGCGGTCGACCTGGACGACGGCGACTTCCTGATCGGCGCGGCGCTGACCGATGGCCAGCACGACGTGATGCTGTTCTCCGATTCGGGCAAGGCAGTGCGCTTCGACGAAAACGACGTGCGTCCGATGGGCCGCACGGCGCGCGGCGTGCGCGGCATGAACCTGGAAGAAGGCCAGCACGTGATCGCGCTGCTGGTGGCCGAAAACGAGCAGCAGTCGGTGCTGACGGCCACGGAAAACGGCTACGGCAAGCGTACGCCGATTCTTGAGTACACGCGCCATGGCCGTGGCACGAAAGGCATGATCGCCATCCAGACCAGCGAGCGCAACGGTAAAGTGGTTGCCGCGACCCTGGTCGATGCCAGCGATGAAATCATGCTGATCACCACCGGCGGCGTGCTGATTCGCACCCGCGTGTCGGAAATCCGCGAGATGGGCCGCGCGACGCAGGGCGTGACCCTGATCGCCGTGGAAGACGGCACCAAGCTGTCCGGCCTGCAGCGCGTCGTGGAAACGGATATCGACGAAGTCGAGCTGACGACGGAGGCGGGCCTGGAGGCCGCGGCTGCGCCGGCAGCGGCTGAACCAGCCGATCCTGTCGATCCGGCCCAGCCGGAGTAAGATGATTGGGGCTCTTTCGGGAGCCCCAATTGCTATTGGCGCGTGCTTATGCCGCCAACAGAATTGCGTAGGTCGGCTTAGCCCGTCGGGCGTAAGCCGACATGCATCGCCGGCAATGTCTATTTACAAGTCACTCAATATCCCGCATGCCATGAGAAAAATCGTCGCCACCTTCTTCGCCGCGTTTTCGCTGGCCTTCCTTGCGACCCTGCCGGCCCTGGCCCAGAGCACACAAGCCACGCCGGCGCGCCAGGCGGCGCCCAGCCCCGCCATGAAAGTGGCCGTGCGGCGCATGCTCGACGCGATGCAGTTCCCGCAACTGACGCGCAGTATCTTCGATCAGATGCTGCAATCGGTGCCCGCCATGATCCGCCAGTCGGCGCAGCAGCAAATCAGCAGCAACGCTAAGCTGGACGAGCAGCGCAAGGCGCGCGCGCTGGCCAGCGCCGAGGAAGAAATCCCCCTGGCCATCGCCACCCTGACGCAGGTGCTGGCCGACCCGACCCTGATCGACGAACTAGCCGACGAAATGGTGCCCCTGTACGCGCGCTTTTACACGGTGCCGGAAGTCGAGCAGCTGACGGCCTTTTACCAGACGCCGCTGGGCCGCAAGATGCTGGCCACCATGCCGCAACTGTCGGCCGAATCGATGGCCATCAGCCAGCGCGTGCTGATCCCGCGCGTGAATGCCGTGCTTGACCAGGTCATGCGGGCGGCCACGCAGTCGCCCCAATAAGATTCCCATTTTGCCAAGGACCGTATCGTGACCCATATCTACAATTTTTCCGCCGGCCCCGCCGTCCTGCCCAAGGAAGTGCTGGCGCAAGCGGCTGCCGAGATGCAGGACTGGCATGGCAGTGGCATGTCGGTGATGGAAATGAGCCACCGTGGTCCCGAATTCATTTCCATCTACCAGCAGGCGGTGGCCGACCTGCGCGAACTGCTGGCCGTGCCCGACAACTACAAGATCCTGTTCCTGCAGGGCGGTGGCCTGGGCGAGAACGCCATCATCCCGATGAACCTGGCGGGCCTGGCCGCGCAGCAGCCGGCCACCGTCGATTTCGTGCATACGGGCTCGTGGTCGGGCAAGTCGATCCAGGAAGCGGCAAAATACGTCAACGTCAACGTCGCCGCGTCGTCCAAGGCTGCCAGTTTCACGGGCGTGCCGCCCGTCAGCGAGTGGAAGCTGACGCCAGGCGCCGCCTACCTGCACATCTGCACGAATGAAACCATCGACGGCGTGGAATTCCAGCAGGCGCCAGGCGTGCCGGCAGGGACCACCATCGTGGCCGACATGTCCTCGCACATTCTGTCGCGCGTGATCGACGTGTCGCAATATGGCGTCATCTTCGGCGGCGCGCAGAAAAATATCGGCCCGGCCGGCCTGACCCTGGTCATCGTGCGCGAAGACTTGCTGGGCAAGGCCTCGCCGATCTGCCCGTCGGCCTTCGACTGGACCATCGTGGCCGAACATGAGTCGATGTACAACACGCCGCCCACCTACGGCATCTATATCGCCGGCCTGGTTTTCCAGTGGCTCAAACGCCAGGGTGGCGTTGCAGCCATGGAACAGCGTAATATTGAGAAAGCGGCGCTGCTGTACGCGGCGCTCGATGCGGACGACTTCTATCAGAACCGGGTCGAGCCCGCATACCGCTCGCGCATGACCATCCCGTTCTATCTGCGCGACGAAAGTCTGAACGACGCATTCCTGGCCGGCGCCAAGCAGCGCGGCCTGCTGCAACTGAAGGGCCACAAGTCCGTCGGCGGCATGCGTGCATCGATCTATAACGCGATGCCGATCGAGGGCGTGCAAGCCCTGGTCAACTATTTGAACGAGTTTGCCGGACGCTAGAATGCCTGCCAAAAAGTCCAGGGCGTTGTTGCATTGCCTTGTCGTACATTCGTACTGTCAGCGGCAACGCGCCTAGCCCTGATCATTTTGTCCGGCATTCTCATGAATAAGCGCGCCGGCCCGCCGCCGGCGCAGGCCGCGCGGCCATGATTGAAGTACAGCTGACGAAACAAACCACCATGACCGATAAATTGAAACCGCTGCGCGAACAGATCGATGCGATCGACGCGCAAATCCTCGAGTTGCTGAACCGCCGCGCGCAAATCGCCCAGCAAGTGGGCCACGTGAAGGCCGAGACGCAGGCGCCCGTGTTCCGCCCCGAGCGCGAGGCGCAGGTGCTGCGCGGCGTGGCCGAGCGCAATCCCGGCCCCATGGGCGACCGCGAAGTGCAGACCATCTTCCGCGAAATCATGTCGTCCTGCCGTTCGCTGGAAAAGCGCGTCACCGTGGCCTACCTTGGCCCGGCCGGCACCTTCAGCGAGCAGGCCGTGTATCAGCAGTTCGGCAGCGCCGTCGAAGGCTTGCCGTGCGCATCCATCGATGAGGTGTTCCGCTCCGCCGAGGCGGGAACGGCGGACTTTGGCGTCGTGCCGATCGAAAATTCTTCGGAAGGCGCCGTCAACCGCACCCTCGACATGATGCTGCAGACTAGCCTCATCATCAGCGGTGAAGTCGCCATTGCCGTGCACCACAGCCTGATGACGAAGAGCGGCAACATGGATGGCGTCACGGCCATCTGCGCTCATTCGCAGGCGCTGGCGCAGTGCCAGGTGTGGTTGAACCAGAACTATCCGAACATTGCGCGCCACGCCGTGGCCTCGAACGCCGAAGCGGCGCGCCTGGCCGGCGAAGATGGCACGGTGGCCGCGATTGCCAGCGAACTGGCCGGCGCGCAGTACAAGCTGGGCGTGGTCAAAGGCCATATCCAGGACGACCCGCACAACCGCACGCGCTTTGCCGTCGTGGGCACCTTGCAAACGGCGCCGTCGGGCAAGGACCAGACCTCGCTGGTGCTGGCCGTGCCGAACAAGGCGGGCGCCGTGTACCAGCTGCTGGCGCCGCTGGCGAAACACGGCGTGTCGATGACGCGCTTCGAGTCGCGCCCGGCGCGCATGGGCAGCTGGGAGTATTATTTCTATGTCGATGTGGAAGGCCACGTGCACGACACGGCCGTCGCCCAGGCGCTGGGCGAGCTGCAGAGCAATGCGGCGTTTTTCAAGGTGCTGGGGTCGTATCCGGTCAGTCTGTGACGCCGGTGGTGGTGTCGGATTACGCTCCGCTAATCCGACCTACCCGACATACGGTAAGCTGTAGGTTGGGTTAGCGCAGCGTAACCCAACAACAGCCACCAGCCTAATCATTCACCAACTTTTAAAGAACACCATGTCTAAAAATATCGGTCCAGAATACGTCCGCGCCATCGCCCCTTACCAGAGCGGCAAGCCGATCGCCGAAGTCGCACGTGAATTCGGCCTCGACGAGGCAGCCATCGTCAAGCTGGCGTCGAATGAAAACCCGTACGGCATGCCGGCATCGGCCAAGCAGGCGATGATCGCCGCCATCGACGACCTGGGCCGCTATCCGGACGCCAACGGCTTCGACTTGAAAGCCGTGCTGTCCAAGCGCTACGACGTGCCGGCCGACTGGATCACCCTGGGCAACGGCAGCAACGACATCCTGGAAATCGCCGCGCACGCGTTTGTCGAGCATGGCCAGTCCGTGGTCTACTCGCAGTATTCGTTTGCCGTGTACGCGCTGGCCACGCAAGGCCTGGGCGCGCGCCACATCGTCGTGCCCGCGCAAGCCTACGGCCATGACCTGGACGCGATGGCGGCGGCGATTGCCGACGACACGCGCCTGGTCTTCATCGCCAACCCGAACAACCCGACCGGCACCTTCCTGACGGCCGCGCAGCTCGAAGCCTTCCTCAAGAAAGTGCCGGCGCACGTCGTCGTCGTGCTGGATGAAGCCTACAACGAATTCCTATCGGCCGAAGACCAGTACGAGTCGACGGCGTGGGTGCGCCAGTATCCGAACCTGGTGGTCTCGCGCACGCTGTCGAAGGCCTACGGCCTGGCCGGTTTGCGCATCGGTTTTGCCATCGCCCAGCCGGCGCTGACGGACCTGATGAACCGCATCCGCCAGCCGTTCAACGTCAACTCGCTGGCGCAAGCGGCCGCGATTGCCGCGCTGAACGACAAGGCCTTCCTCGAACAAAGCGCGCGCAACAACGCGGCCGGCTACCAGCAGTTCACGGAAGCGTTTGCGCAACTTGGCCTGGAATTCGTGCCGTCGCACGGCAATTTCGTGCTGGTCAAAGTGGGCGACGATGATGAAGCAGGCGCGCGCGTGAACCTGGCGCTGCTGCAGCAGGGCGTGATCGTGCGTCCCGTGGGCAGCTACGGCTTGCCGCAATGGCTGCGCATTTCCATCGGCCTGCCGCAGGAAAACGCCATCTTCATCGCCGCGCTGACGAAAGCGCTGGCCTGACGCTATGACGACGCCTGCACTGAAAAAAATCGTCATCTTCGGCGTAGGCCTGATCGGAGGCTCGTTCGCGCGCGCCCTGAAACACGCGGGCGTGGTCGCCACGGTGGTCGGCATGGGCCGCTCGCCGGCCTCGATGGCGCGCGCCTTGGAGCTGGGCATCATCGACGAAATCGGCGGCGACATGGCCGATGCCTTGCATGGCGCCGACCTGGTGCTGCTGGCCGCGCCCGTGGCGCAGACGGGCGCCATTCTGGCGTCCATCGCGCCGCATCTGCATCCCGGCACCATCGTCACCGACGGGGGCAGCACGAAAAGCGACGTGGTGGCGGCCGCGCGCGCGGCGCTCGGTGGCAAGGTGGCGCAATTCGTGCCCGGCCACCCGATCGCGGGACGCGAGACGAATGGCCCCGACGCGGCCATCATCGATCTGTATCAAGGCAAGAAAGTGGTGCTCACGCCGCTGGCGGAAAACGCCGCAGCTGACGTGGAACGGGTGGCGGCCGCCTGGCGCGCCTGCGGCGCCATCGTGCACACCTTGAGCCCCGAAGAACATGACAGGGTGTTTGCCGCCGTCAGCCATCTGCCGCATCTGCTGGCCTTTGCGCTGGTCGACGACATCGCCAACAAACCGCACGCGGGCCTGCTGTTCCAATACGCGGCCAGCGGCTTTCGCGACTTTACGCGCATCGCCGGCTCATCGCCGGAAATGTGGCGCGACATCAGCCTGGCCAACCAGCCGGCGCTGCTGCACGAACTGGACGCCTACCTGGCGCAGTTGACGACCTTGCGCGCCCACCTGGCCGCGAATGACGGCGCCGCCATCGAGGGCGTGTACGCGAACGCCCAGCACGCGCGCCAGCAATGGATCGAGGCGATTGAAACGGCGGAAATGCCGCCCGTGCCCACACGATAAATACTCAAGGATTTCAGCATGACCCAGACCAAGCACTACCCCCACCATATCGATTTGCAGCCGGTGATGCACGCCGAAGGCATGGTGCGTTTGCCCGGCTCGAAAAGCATTTCCAACCGCGTGCTGCTGCTCGCCGCGCTGGCCAAGGGTACGACGAAGATCATCGACTTGCTCGCCTCCGACGACACCTTCGTCATGCTGACGGCATTGACGTCGCTGGGCGTCAAATGGACGCAGGATGAGCTGACGGGCGACCCGGCCACCGCCCACCAGGTGCACCACGTGGAAGGCTGCGGCGGCGTGTTCCCGCACCACGAGGCGGACCTGTTCATGGGCAACGCCGGCACGGCGATCCGCCCGCTGACGGCGGCGCTGGCCGTGATCGGCGGCGATTACACCCTGCACGGCGTGTCGCGCATGCACGAGCGCCCGATCGGCGACCTGGTCGACGCGCTGAACGCCGTCGGCACGCAGATCGAGTACACGGGCGAGCAGGGTTTCCCGCCGCTGCGCATCCGCCGCGGCCACATTCACGCGCAGCGCATCGCCGTGCGCGGCAATGTGTCGAGCCAGTTCCTGACGGCCCTCCTCATGGTGGCGCCGTTGATGGCGCGCGACCATGCGGTCACCATCGACGTCACGGGCGAGCTGATTTCCAAGCCGTACATTGAAATTACCCTGAACCTGATGCGCCGCTTCGGCGTGACGGTCGAGCATGACGGCTGGCAGTCGTTCACCGTGCAGCCGGGCCAGCACTATCAAAGCCCGGGCACCATCCACGTGGAAGGCGACGCCTCGTCGGCGTCATATTTTCTGGCGGCCGGCGCCATCGGCGGCGGTCCCGTGCGCGTTGAAGGCGTGGGGCGCGACAGCATCCAGGGCGACGTGCGCTTCGTCGAAGCCTTGCAGCAAATGGGCGCGACCATCACCATGGGCGAGAACTGGATCGAAGCCCGTTCGAACGGCGTATTAAAAGCCGTCGACATGGATTTCAACCATATTCCCGACGCGGCCATGACGATCGCCGTGGCCGCCCTGTATGCGGACGGCACCAGCACTTTGCGCAATATCGCCAGCTGGCGGGTGAAGGAAACGGACCGCCTGACGGCCATGGCGACGGAGTTGCGCAAGCTGGGCGCGGAAGTGGAAGAGGGCGCGGACTATCTGCGCGTGACGCCGCCAGCGGAAATTGCCGCCGCCACCATCGACACGTATGACGACCACCGCATGGCCATGTGCTTTTCGCTCGCCTCGCTCGACGGCGCCGCGCGCCGCGGCAACGAGATGCGCATCAACGACCCGAAATGCGTGGCCAAGACCTTCCCCGAGTATTTCGCCGCGTTTGCGGGGATTGCCAAAGACACCCTGATTTAATTGATTGCTCATACTATGCCGACTTCCCACATCCCAGTCATCGCCATCGACGGCCCCACCGCTTCCGGCAAGGGCACGGTGGCGCACCGCGTGGCCGACAAGCTGGGCTTTCATTACCTGGACTCGGGCGCGCTGTACCGCCTGACGGCCTTGAGCGCGCTGCGCCGCGGCACGGACTTGCGCGACGAGCACGCGCTGGCCAAGCTGGCCGAGCACTTGCCTTGCCACTTTGCTAATGGCGAGATCCTGCTGGCGCAGGAAAACGTCACCGAGCAGATCCGTGCCGAAGAAGTGGGCAATACGGCGTCGAAGATTGCCGTGTTGCCAACCGTACGCCAGGCGCTGGTCAGCTTGCAGCTGGGCTTTCGCAAGACGCCGGGCCTGGTGGCCGACGGGCGCGACATGGGCACGGTGATCTTCCCGCACGCCCAATTGAAGGTGTTCCTGACGGCCAGCGTCGAGGCGCGCGCGCAACGGCGCTACAAGCAATTGATAGACAAGGGTTTTTCTGCTAAGATGGAAGACCTTCTGATGGATTTGCAGGCGCGGGACGAACGTGATACTCACCGTGCGATTGCGCCGCTGGTCCCCGCAGAAGGGGCGCATGTCCTCGATACGTCGGAAATGACGGCAGATGTTGCCGTTGAAACCGTGTTGAAATGGTATGCAGCTGTAGCAAAATAGCGTGTTGTTGTGCTATGTGGTGCCCGTTGACGGCTCCTGGCCTGTCCGGGTGTGTCAAAAACCTAACCCAGTTTAAGTCGCATCGTGCGATCTCTGCTGGATAACCTGTGTGAACCCTATGTCTACTGTTACAACTAACGAATCTACCGGTATGGAAAGTTTTGCTGCGCTCTTCGAGGAATCGTTGTCGCGTCAAGATATGCGCTCCGGCGAAGTTATTTCCGCTGAAGTCGTGCGCCTCGACCACAATTTCGTGATCGTGAACGCTGGCCTCAAATCCGAAGCATTCATCCCTGTCGAAGAATTCAAGAACGACCACGGCGAACTGGAAGTCAAAGTTGGTGACTTCGTTTCCGTGGCGATCGAATCGCTGGAAAACGGTTTCGGCGATACCATCCTGTCGCGCGATAAAGCCAAGCGTCTGGCTTCGTGGCTGGCTCTGGAAAAAGCGATGGAATCGGGCGAAATCGTCGTCGGTACCGTCAATGGTAAAGTCAAAGGCGGTCTGACCGTGTTGACCAACGGCATCCGCGCATTCCTGCCGGGCTCGCTGGTTGATACCCGTCCTGTCAAAGACACCACCCCATTCGAAGGCAAAACCCTCGAATTCAAAGTGATCAAGCTGGATCGCAAGCGTAACAACGTGGTTCTGTCCCGCCGCGCCGTCATCGAAGCTTCGATGGGCGAAGAGCGTCAGAAACTGATGGAAACGCTGAAAGAAGGCACGGTCGTGACCGGCGTCGTCAAAAATATCACCGACTACGGCGCGTTCGTGGATCTGGGCGGTATCGATGGCTTGCTGCACATCACCGACCTGGCATGGCGCCGTGTACGTCACCCGTCGGAAGTACTGACGGTTGGCCAGGAAATCACCGCCAAAGTCCTGAAATACGATCAAGAGAAAAACCGTGTTTCGCTGGGCGTGAAACAACTGGGCGACGATCCTTGGACCGGTCTGTCCCGTCGTTACCCACAAAGCACCCGTCTGTTCGGTAAAGTAACGAACCTGACCGACTACGGCGCGTTCGTTGAAGTGGAACAGGGTATCGAAGGTCTGGTACACGTTTCCGAAATGGACTGGACGAACAAAAACGTTGCTCCTAACAAAGTTGTCCAACTGGGCGACGAAGTAGAAGTGATGGTTCTGGAAATCGACGAAGAGCGTCGTCGTATTTCGCTGGGCATGAAACAGTGCAAAGCCAATCCATGGGACGACTTCGGTGTTACCCATAAGAAAGGTGACAAAGTCCGCGGCGCGATCAAATCGATCACCGACTTCGGCGTGTTCA
Organism: Janthinobacterium sp. 64; assembly: GCF_002813325.1. Taxonomy (NCBI): domain Bacteria; kingdom Pseudomonadati; phylum Pseudomonadota; class Betaproteobacteria; order Burkholderiales; family Oxalobacteraceae; genus Janthinobacterium; species Janthinobacterium sp. 64. The sequence continues at coordinate 5,229,158 of NZ_PHUG01000001.1, forward strand.
TCGGCCTGGCCGGCAACATCGACGGTCTGGTGCACCTGTCCGACCTGTCCTGGACCGAAACCGGCGAAGAAGCCGTGCGTCGCTTCAAGAAAGGTGACGAACTGGAAGCCATCGTTCTGGCCATCGACGTTGAGCGCGAGCGCGTTTCCCTGGGCGTCAAGCAACTGGAAGGTGACCCATTCAACAACTTCGCAGCCATGAACGACAAAGGCTCGCTGGTTACCGGTACCGTTAAATCGGTTGAGCCTAAAGGCGCCGTGATCCAACTGTCCGAAGAAGTTGAAGGCTACCTGCGCGCTTCCGAAATCTCGCGCGATCGCGTTGAAGATGCTGGTACGCACCTGAAAGTCGGCGACACCGTCGAAGCAATGGTACTGAACATCGACCGCAAAGCCCGTGGTATCCAACTGTCGATCAAAGCGAAAGACAACGTGGAAACCCAGGAAGCCATGCAGAAGATGGCAGCTACCGACAACAACGCAGCTTCGGGCACCACCAGCCTGGGCGCCTTGTTGAAAGCTAAGTTCGATAACAAGAACTAAGACTGCGGATACGGCAGATGACAAAGTCCGAGCTGATCAACCGCCTCGCTGAGCGTTATTCTCAGCTGGTGGCGAAAGATGCGGAGTATGCCGTCAAGACCATTCTCGATGCGATGACCAACGCCCTGGCGACGGGTCAGCGTATCGAGATCCGCGGTTTTGGCAGTTTTGCCCTGAACAGCAGGCCCCCGCGCATCGGCCGCAACCCGAAATCCGGCGACAAGGTGATGGTTCCTGAAAAACGGGTACCGCACTTCAAACCGGGCAAACAGTTGCGCGAGCGCGTGGACGCGATGGTCGGCCAGCCGATCATCGAGGATTAATCGTCTGCTGGAAGGCGGAAAATAAAGAGCGGCGTCCTTGGATGCCGCTTTTTTTTGTTAATATGCTGTAGAGCACTGCTCAAACCTACTGCGCGGCGCGCTTTGCGGCCGGCGATGCTCACCGTACTTCAGTACGGTTGCGCTTCTCGGCCACAAATCACTGCCGCTCGCTACGGTTTGATCAGCACTCTACGTTTGTGCCATGTGGCACGGGCATTTTTTTGTTCTTTCTGGACCTATCGATGAAAATCATCTCCACCATCGTTGGCTGTGTTCTTTTCGTCCTGTTCTTCAGTTTTGCGCTGAAGAATGCGCAGGTTGTCGACCTGCATGTTTTCCTCAATTATGAAATTCGCGGCCCCCTGGTCCTGATGCTGCTGGGCTTTTTTGTCGCCGGCGCCAGCCTGGGCGTATTGGCCCTGACGCCGACCGTGTTCCGTCACCGCCGCGAAGCGACCAAGCAAAAAACCACCATTGCCGCGCTGCAGACCGTGGGCGTGGTCAGCAATGTCCAGCCGCAACCGGACAGCGTGAGCGCGCAGTAAGCGGCGCCGTCGCTCCTATCTCTCTTACTCGAATAAAAACAATCGCATGGATTTTGAACTCTGGTGGCTCTTGGGTATCCCGGTGTTTTTCGCGCTGGGCTGGATTGCCGCGCGCGTGGACATTCACCAACTGGTGTCCGAATCGCGCAGCCTGCCGCGCAATTATTTCAAGGGCTTGAATTTCCTGCTCAATGAGCAGCACGACAAGGCCATCGATGCCTTCATCGAAGTCGTCAAGCTGGACCCGGAATCGGCCGATATGCACTTTGCGCTGGGCAATTTGTTCCGCCGCCGCGGCGAAACGGAGCGCGCGATTCGCGTGCACCAGAATTTGCTGGCGCGTCCGGACCTGCCGCTGGAACAGCAGGGCCATGCCGCCTACGAGCTGGGCATGGATTACCTGAAGGCGGGCTTGCTGGACCGCGCCGAAGAAACCTTCAACAGCCTGATCGACACGCAATATGCGGCCCAGGCACGCCGCGCGCTGCTGGAAATTTACCAGCGCGAAAAGGAATGGCCACGCGCCATCGAAGCGGCCGTGGGCTTGCAGGAATCGGGCGCCGGGGCGCGCCAGAAGGAAATCGCCCAGTTCTATTGCGAACTGGCGCATGACGCGCTGGTGCACATGAAACCGGACGACGCCATGCCGCTGCTGGAAAAAGCGCTGCAGACGGACCGCAAGAGCGTACGCGCCACCATCCTGACGGGCGATGTGCTGCTGGCGCGCGGCGACGTGGAAGGCGCGCTGACCACCTGGCGCCGCGTGGAGCAGCAAAGCGTGCCGCACGTGGCCCTGGTGGCGCAGCGCCTGATGGATGGCTACACCAAGGTGGGCCGCGCGCAGGAAGGCGTCAACCTGCTGCGCTCCTACCTGGAAGAGGCGTCGTCGATCGACTTGATCGAGGTGGTCTTCAAAGCCGTCATCGAACTCGACGGAGTGGAAGCGGCGAAGCAGCTGGTCAGCGCCGAGCTGCGCCGCACGCCGACCCTGCTGGGCCTCGATAAACTGCTGGAAGCGCGCATGATGGATGCGCCGGCCGCCATCTGGTCCGAGCTGTCGATGGTGAAAAACCTCGTGCACGGCTACACGCAGAAGCTGGCCCGCTACCAGTGCAGCCATTGCGGCTTCAAGGCGCGCCAGTTCTACTGGCACTGCCCTGGCTGCAACAAGTGGGAGACTTACCCACCACGCCGCACAGAAGAGCTCAACGTCATGAATTAACCCGACACGCCACCTTGCCTTAGTGCAACGTGGCGTGTCCTTGTTTGCAGCATCCATATTTAGAAATACGGCACAACCATGAAAATTACCATTATCGGCACCGGCTATGTGGGCCTGGTGACGGGCGCCTGCCTGGCGGAGCTGGGCAACGACGTCTTTTGCCTCGACCTGGACGCACAGAAGGTCGCCTTGCTCAATAGCGGCGGCATCCCCATCCATGAGCCGGGACTGGAAGAAGTCGTGGCGCGCAACCGCGCCGCCGGCCGCATGACCTTTTCCACCGACGTCGAGGCAGCCGCCGCGCACGGCGTGATGCAATTCATCGCCGTCGGCACGCCGCCCGACGAAGACGGCTCGGCCGACCTGCAATACGTGCTGGCGGCCGCGCGCGGCATCGGCAAGTACATGACGGACTTCAAGGTCATCGTCGACAAGTCGACCGTGCCCGTCGGCACGGCCGAAAAAGTGCGCGCCGCCATCCAGGGCGAACTGGACGCGCGCGGCGTGGCCACCACGTTCTCGGTGGCGTCGAACCCGGAATTTCTCAAGGAAGGCGCGGCCGTCGAAGACTTCATGCGTCCTGACCGCATCGTCATCGGCGTCGATGCCACGCCGGACGGCGAGCGCGCGCGCGAATTGCTGAAAAGCCTGTACGCACCGTTCAACCGCAACCATGAACGCACCTACTGGATGGACGTGCGCTCGGCCGAATTCACGAAGTATGCGGCGAACGCCATGCTGGCCACGCGTATTTCCTTCATGAATGAACTGGCGAACCTGGCCGACAAGGTGGGCGTCGATATCGAGGCCGTGCGCCATGGCATCGGTTCCGACCCGCGCATCGGCCACAGCTTCCTGTACGCAGGTTGCGGCTATGGCGGTTCCTGCTTCCCGAAAGACGTGCAGGCGCTCGAGCGCACGGCGCGCGGCTATGGGCAGGAGTTGCTGATCCTGCGTGCCGTCGAAGCCGTCAACGATCAGCAGAAGCAGGTGCTGGGGCGCAAAGTGGTCACTCGCTTCGGCGCAGACCTGACGGGCCGGCATTTCGCCGTCTGGGGACTGGCCTTCAAGCCGAACACGGACGACATGCGCGAAGCGTCGGCCCGCGTGCTGCTGGCGGACTTGCTGGCGCGCGGCGCCACCGTGGCCGTGTATGACCCCGTCGCGATGGCCGAGGCGCGCCGCGTGCTGCAACTGGACTTGACGCCGGAGCAATTGGCAAGGGTGCGCTTTGCCGACAGTTCGAAGGATGCGCTGCAGGACGCCGATGCGCTGGTCATCGTGACCGAGTGGAAAGCTTTCCGCAGTCCCGATTTCGAACAGGTCAAGGCGCGCCTGAAGCAGGCCGTGATCTTTGACGGACGCAACCTGTTCGAGCCGGCCGTCATGGCCGAGAACGGCATCGAATACCACGGCATCGGCCGCTCGATCCTGACACGCGCATGAGCGCCCAAGAGGTGACAGCCTTGACGGCGCCGGCCGCGCTGGCCCAGGTGCGCATGCTGGTGGTGGGCGATGTGATGCTGGACCGTTACTGGTTCGGCGATGTCAGCCGTATTTCGCCGGAAGCACCGGTGCCCATCGTGCGCATCGAGAAGCGCGAAGAGCGCCTGGGCGGCGCGGCCAACGTGGCGCGCAACGCGGCCGCGCTGGGAACGAAGACGAGCTTGCTGGGTGTGGTCGGCGACGACGAGGCTGGCAGCCAGGTCGAGCGCCTGCTCGAAGGGGGCGGCATCCACAGCTATCTGCAGCGCGATGCGGGCATTTCCACCATCATCAAGCTGCGCGTGATCGGCCGCCAGCAGCAGATGCTGCGCATCGACTTCGAGGATGCCCCCAGCGATACGGTGCTGCGCGACAAGCTGGCGCAGTTTAATGCCCTCTTGCCGCACTACGACGTGGTGGTCCTGTCGGACTACGCCAAGGGCAGCCTGGTGAACGTGGCCGAGATGATCAAGGCGGCCAGAAAGGCCGGCAAGATCGTCATGGTCGACCCGAAAGGCGATGATTTCAGCCGCTATGCCGGAGCGTCAGTGCTCACTCCGAATAAATCGGAACTGCGCCGCGTGGTCGGCAACTGGAGCACGGAAGCGCAATTGACGGAACGCGCGCAGCAGATGCGTGCGCAGCTGGGCCTGGACGCCTTGCTGCTGACCCGTTCGGAAGAAGGCATGAGCCTGTACACGGCCGACGAGGTGCTGCACATGCCGACCGATGCGCGCGAAGTATTCGACGTCTCGGGCGCGGGCGACACGGTGATCGCCACCATGGCGGCCATGCTGGGCGCCGGCATGAGCCTGGGCGACGCCGTGCGTACGGCCAACCGGGCCGGCGGCATCGTCGTCGGCAAGCTCGGTACGGCCACCGTCACCCGCGACGAGCTGTTCCCGCAGTAACGATGCTGTCTCACCTGCGCCAGAGCGTTTGATCTGGCGCAGGTTTTCCTGCCGTTCCGCTGCCCCGTCTTGTCAACCGTATCACGTCACAGCCGTTAAAGCCGTTAAGGCGCTGTTCCTCCCTTGCGTTCGAGTCACCTTGAAACCACACCACGGAGAGATACCCATGTTCAAAAAAATACTGCTGGCCATCGTCACCCTGATCGCGACGATGGGTTTTGCCTTTGCCCAGGTCGATGTCAACAAAGCGGACCAGGCGGCACTCGACGGCGTCAAGGGCATCGGCCCCGTCACGTCGAAAGCCATCCTTGATGAACGCGCCAAGGGTGGCGCCTTCAAGGATTGGGCCGATTTCGAAAGCCGCGTAAAAGGCATCGGACCGAAAAGTTCCGTGAAGCTGTCGGAAGCGGGCTTGCAGGTGAATGGCCAGGCCAAGTCTGGCGCGCCAGCGGCCCCGGTGGCGAAAGCTGCCCCGGCAAAAAAGGAAGCTGCTGTGAAGGCAGTTGCAGCGAAAGAAGCCGCACCGAAGCCAGCTGCTGTGACCGACACCGCTGCGGCGCCAGCCAAGACAGCCGCTGAGACGAAGAAAGAAGCTGCTGCTGCCAAGAAAGAAGCGAAGGCTGCCGCCGCTGCCGCGAAGAAGGAAGCGAAACTGGCTGCAGCCGAGGCGAAGAAGGCCGAAGCCGAGAAAAAGTAAGCGTGTTGCTGTAAGCGTGTTGCGTGGTGGTGCCGCGCAGCACGAGAAGAAAACCCCGCGTGGTACCGGCCGCGCGGGGTTTTTTTTATGCGCCGCCACTTTGCCCTGTCGATGCGCCTACAGTTGCGACTCGATCGGCAGCCAGCGCATCACGGACACCAGCATGCGGCGCCAGAAGCCTGATTCCGGATCGTGCGTCCACACCTTGGCTGGCTGTTCGGTGGCGTCGGACCAGCGCAGGGCGCCGTTGTCGAGGAACAAGCGGTAGCTGGTGTCGCCCGATGTCGAGTGCAGGAACAGCGCGCGCATGTCGGCCCCCAGCGCGGCATCGTGGAACAGCACGCCCATCTCCGTGTTCAGCTGGGCCGAGCGCGGGTCGAGGTTGAAGGAGCCGACGAAGCCCCGCTGGCCATCGACCACCACGGCCTTGGTATGCAGGCTGGCGCGGCTCGACCCCATCAGGCTGATGCGCTTGCGGTGCAGGGTCTTCAATTCAAACAGGTCGACGCCGCCGCCCAGCAGTGCTTCGCGGTAGCGCGCATAGCCCGCATGCACGAGGGCCACGTCGGTGGCGGCCAGCGAGTTGGTCAGCACACTGACCTTGACGCCGGCGGCAACCTTGTCGGCCAGGCTCTGCGTCAGCGCCGTGCCGGGCACGAAGTAGGGCGAAGTCAGCAGCGCTTCTTCGCGCGCGTCCGTCAGCAGCGGCAGCAGGCTGTGCATGAGCCAGTGCTCGCTGCGCTGCAAACTGGCCACGGGCGCGGCCTTTTCCGGCGGGTCCGACAGCACTTGCACCTGCGCGCTCCAGTGCAGGCGCAGACGGCCATCGAGGTGGGCTTGCAGCTGGCCCGCATCGGTCAGCTGCCGCAGGTAGGGCGAGGCGCCCAGTTCGCCCGTGAGCGCGTCGAGGCGGGCGCGTACCGCCTGCAGTTCAGCTGCGCCCGCATCCTTGCCTTCGTGCAAGGCGCCGATGGGGATGACGGCGCGGCTGTTCCAGAAGCGGTCGAAGATGTCGCTCGTCTGCTGTACGGCGGGGCCCACCAGCAGCAGGTCGGCATCCTGGAAATTGACTTGCTCGGCGGCATCAAAGTATTCATCGCCGATGTTGCGCCCGCCGACCAGGGCCACCCGGCCGTCGACGATCCAGGCCTTGTTGTGCATGCGCCGGTTCAGGCTGACGGCGCGCAAGGCCATTTCCACGGCGCGCAACCAGATGCCGTCGCGGTTGCGGCTGGGGTTGAAGATGCGCACGTCGATCAGCGGATGGCTGTCGAGCGCGAGGATGGCGGCGTCCTGGCCGCGTGCGTTGATATCGTCAAGCAACACGCGCACGCGCACGCCACGGTCGGCCGCGCGCAGCAGTTCGCGCACCAGCAGGCGTCCCGTGACGTCGTTATGCCAGATGTAGTACTGCAGGTCGATGCTGCGGCCCGCTTCGCGCGCGCTCAGGGCGCGCAGGGCGAACGCTTCCAGATTGTCGTCGATCAGGGCCGTGCCGCTCTGGCCCGGGCGCTGCGCCAGCTGCGGCGCCAGCACGCGGTCGAGCAGGGTAGCGTCGGCTGCCACGGGCAAGGCCGTGCCCGGCACCCCCAGCGCGCGTTCGGCGAAGCGTCCGTAGCTGTACAGGGCGCCGATGCTGAGTCCTGCAAACAAGGTGGCCAGCAGCAGCAATTTGACGAGCATGCGGCGCACCGTCAGCGCACCGCGGGCATGCTGCAGCGCGAGAAAAGCCTGGTGGTGTGGAGCATGCGGACTCTTTCAGCGGGATGGCAACAGCCAATTGTAGCAGTTTCTACAATGCACGATTTTCAGGCGGAGCCAGCCGGCAGCCGCGCCAGAAAGCCATGGATCTGCGACACGACCGCCGCCCCTTCACCGACGGCGGCGGCCACGCGCTTGGTCGAGCCGGCGCGCACGTCGCCGATGGCGAACACGCCTGGCACGCTCGTTTCCAGCGCGGCCCGGTCGGGCAAGTCTGGCGGATAGATTGCGTGGCCATGGGCGCGGCATTCGGCGCGCGTGACGTCGAAGCCCGTGCGAATGAAACCCTGTTCGTCGACGGCGACGGCGCAGTCGTGCAGCCAGTCCGTGTTCGGATCGGCGCCCACAAAAAGAAACACGCGGCGCACGGCGCAATCGCATTCTTCACCCGTCTGCTTGTTGCGCCAGCGTACCTCCGTCAAGCCATCGTCGTCGCCTTCGAGGGCGATGATTTCCGTGTGCGTGTGCAAGCTGATGTTGGGCGTGGCGGCGATGCGCTCGATCAGGTAGCTCGACATGCTGGCCGCCAGACCTTCGCCGCGGATCACCATGTGGACTTTGGCCGCGTGACCGGAGAGGAACACGGCCGCCTGGCCGGCCGAATTGCCGCCGCCGACCAAAATGATCTCTTCCTGCTTGCACAGCTTGGCTTCGATGGGCGAGGCCCAGTAATACACGCCCCGTCCCTCATATGTTTTCAGGTTCGCCAGCGAGGGGCGGCGGTAGCGCGCGCCGCACGACAGCACCACCGTGCGGGCGCGCACCTGCGTGCCGTCGCACAGCTTGACGCGCAGCGGCCACGTGTCGCACAGCAAGTTGGCGGCGCCGGCCGGGGTGGCGATTTCGACGCCGAACTTTTGCGCCTGCACATAGGCGCGTCCCGCCAGGGCGCGGCCGGAAATACCGGTGGGAAAGCCCAGATAGTTTTCGATGCGCGCGCTGGCGCCCGCCTGGCCGCCATACGCGCGCTGTTCCAGCGCCAGGACCGATAAGCCTTCGGAGGCCGCATACACGGCCGTGGCCAGGCCTGCGGGACCGGCACCCACCACCAGCACGTCGAAGATCTTGTCGCCGGACAGATCGGGCAGCATGCCCAGGCAGCGTCCCAGTTCTGCATTACCGGGATTTTTCATGATCTTGCCGTCAGGACAGACGACCAAGGGCCATTCCTGCGGCGCGGGCTGGCAGCGTTCGGCCAGCGCGGCGGCGGCCGCATCGGTGGCCGGGTCGAGCACCGTGTGCGGGTGGCCATTGCTCGACAGAAAACTTTGCAGATGGAACAGATTGCCATTGCCACGCGGCCCCACCAGCACGGGGCCGCCCGAATTCGATTCGATCAGCGCCACGCGGCGCAGGATCAGGGCGCGCACGATGCGTTCGCCCATTTCCGCCTCGGCCACGATCAGTGCGCGCAAGGATTCCGAACTGATCTCGAGCAATTCGACGGCACCGACGGCGCTGCCGTTGACGAGGGTGGGGCGGCCGGACAATTGTGCGACCTCGGCAATGAAGTGGCCGACGCCCACTTCGCGCAGCACCGACGCCTGTCCCAGCACTTCGTGGCGCTTGATGCTGACCCGCCCGGACAGTATTACCAGCATGCCGAAGCTGCTGCTGCCTGCCTCGAACAGCGTCGCGCCATCGGCAAAGCGCTGCAGCGTGCCATAGCGCTGCAAGCGCTGCAGTTCGAGCCCATTGAAAACGGGCGAGATCTGGTGGCTGCGGCCCTGCAAGTCGAGCGTGGCGAACTGGACGGGATCGTCCTGCGTTGTTTCGGGAATGAATTCCGGTGTGCTGCTGGCCATGGCGAGTCCGTTCGGAGGCTGAATAAGCAAATAACAAAAATAACTAACAGTGACGAGTCTAGCGCATGCGGCGCGCGCCTGCCGCAATACCCTTTGCGCAAGCCCGGAAATGGCGGCGCGGCAGGCGCCATGCGGCATGTGACGGCGCAGCAAGGCGCAGCAGCGGACCCGGCTGATGCTGCCGATCAGCGATACGCGGGCCGGCATCTCATATTAGAATGGGTCTTTGTTGAAATTACTCAAACAGACACGATGGCATACAAGACACTGGAAGATACGATAGGCAATACCCCGCTGGTGCAGCTGACGCGCTTGCCGGGCGCCGATGCGATTGCGCGCAACAACGTCATCCTCGGCAAGCTGGAAGGCAACAACCCGGCCGGCTCCGTGAAGGACCGCGCGGCCATGTCCATGCTCAAGCGCGCTGAAGAGCGCGGCCTCATCAAGCCGGGTGATACCCTGATCGAGGCCACCAGCGGCAATACGGGCATCGCGCTGGCCATGGCCGCCGCCTTGCGCGGCTACAAGATGCTGCTCTTGATGCCAGACAATCTCAGCGTGGAGCGCCGCCAGAGCATGGCCGCCTACGGCGCCGACATTCTGTTGACGCCGAAAACGGGCGGCATGGAATATGCGCGCGACCTGGCCGAACAGATGCAGAAGGATGGCCGCGGCATCATCCTCGACCAGTTCGCCAACGAAGACAATTCGCGCGCCCACTATGAAAGCACGGGGCCGGAAATCTGGCGCGATACCAATGGCCAGGTCACGCATTTCGTCAGCGCCATGGGCACGACGGGCACCATCATGGGCGTGTCGCGCTATTTGAAGGAACAGAATCGCGCCATCCAGATCATCGGCGCCCAGCCCGAGGACGGTTCGCAGATTCCCGGTATCCGCAAGTGGCCGGAAGCGTACTTGCCGAAAATTTACGACAAGTCGCGCGTGGACCAGGTGGAATACGTGAGCCAGGGCGTGGCCGAGCGCATGGCGCGCAGCCTGGCGGCGGAAGAGGGCTTGTTCTGCGGCATTTCGGCAGCCGGCGCCTGCGAAATCGCGCTGCGCATCTCGCAAACGGTGGAAAACGCAACGATTGTGTTCGTCGTGTGTGACCGCGGCGACCGCTATCTCTCGACCGGCGTGTTTCCTGCTTGATTGTTTTAATGTCGGCCAGAACGGCCTGAGAACTGCTGGAAATACCCCCTCCCCATGGCGGGGAGGGAAAACCTGCAAAACTGGCAGGATCAGCCTTGTGGCGTTTCGCCTTCTTTTGGCTTGAATTGCTTGTCGCTGATGCGGAATTTGTTACGACGGTCACCCATCAGGTAACGCAGGTCGCGGATGCTCAGGTCGCTGACTTCGTGCATGCGGATCAGCAGCGATGCGCCGACAGGCAGGCGGTGGTGACGGATTTTGCTGATGACCGGTGGCGCCACTTCCAGCGCGCGGGACAAGGCTGCATCGTTTTTCAGGCGCAGGTTTTCGATCAAGGTATCGAGCAGTCTGTTTGGGTTGTACTGGAGCAGATCGTCGGAGTCCGAATCGCTGTTCATATCAATGCCGACTTGGTTTGTCATGATGTTAATGTTCCTTCTGTAGTTGCACTGCAAAGTAAAAAACACTCGGAGCTCGCTCTTGCTGCGTTCATGTTCATTCTTTACTAAAAGGAACGAATTCACACACGGTACGATCCGGGATACAGTTTTTCATGATATATACACAATTGTACAGCAGGATTCCATTTCAGGCCGGAAAGCTCTGTAATCTTGCTTTGGATAAAATAGGTGTTGTCATGCTGCAACAGCTATTTATTCTTTATTATGCTCTATGATAGAACAAAAATTGTACTTTGACAAAAGTTAAGTATAGAACCATTTCTGTATTCCGTGCCGCACAAAGGCTGGCGAGCGAGGCTGGCACATGTTATCGGCCCCACCATAGACCTGTTTGCTGGTCGCTTCAAGATCGCTTACGCTTTCTTACAAGTAATATTACAACTTTACACTGACTTTCGGTTAGCGTGCGCGCACTTGACTGATGGCTTTGCCCAAGTCGATCACTGACATGGCATAAAAATAACTTCTGTTGTACTGAGTTATAGCAAAGAAGTTATTGGTTGCCAAGTGATACTCAGTTGCTTCTGAACCATTTTGCAAGTCGATCAAGCCAAACAGCATGTTCCGGGGCGTGGACGGGGCGGCTGTGACGCCGGCTTCCTGCAATTCTTCCAGCCGGTATTTGGCTTGCAAGCCCTGGCCGATGAACTTTTCCCAGGCGTGGCTGGACGAGACGGTGACGGGATAGGTGCTGATGGCCGGATCATCGCGACGCCAGCCGTGCTCGACGAGGAAGTGCGCCACGCTGCCGATGGCGTCGGCGGTGGAATTGCGCAAGTCGATATGGCTATCGCCATCGAAGTCCACCGCGTATTTCATGATGCTGCTGGGCATGAACTGGGGCAGGCCGATGGCGCCCGCATACGAGCCGAGCAGGGTCAAGGGATCGATGCCATCCTTGCGCGCGTACAGCAGCGCGTTTTCCAGTTCCCCCTTGAAAAATTCCATGCGCGCGGCGCGCGTCGGGCTTTCCGGGTAGGAAAACGCCAGGGTCGTCAGCGCGTCGAGCACGCGGAAACGGCCCGTGTTGCGTCCGTACACGGTTTCCACGCCGATGATGCCGACGATGATGTTGGCCGGCACGCCATATTCGCGTTCGGCGCGCGCCAGCGCTTCCGCGTTGTCTTCCCAGAATTTCACGCCCGCATTGATGCGCACCGGCTCGATGAAGCGGGCGCTGTAGGCTTGCCAGTTCTTCGGCTTGCCCGGCGGCGCCGGTTTCATCAGCTGCACGGTCGACTCGACATAGCGCACCTTGCCGATCAGGACATCGAGCTCGGCGCGGTCAAAACCATGCTTGGTAGACATGTCGTCGAGGAAGGCGCGTACTTCTTTCCAGTTGGCATAGTCGACAAATTCGCCTTCGAAGTCGAATTTCGCTGGTGCTTTTTTGGCCGTCGCCTTGGTGGGCGGGGCCTTGGCCGCGCGCACGGCACGGGCGCGGTCAGCGGCGGAAATGTTGCTGTTTTCGCCAGCGTGCGCGGTGGACAGGCACAGAGGAAGGGCGAGGAGCAGGGACAGGGCGGAGGTTTTGATCGGTAACAAGGAGCGTCTCATCGGCATTGGGTTAACAGGTGGCGCAAGCTGCGCCGCGCGCGGGATTGTTCGTCTGGGTTGGCATTACCATACTTCATCGTGGCATAGATTGCCAGAAACTGTGCGATGGCGGCGTGCGCCTCGGGTGTGGCCTTGCCTGCGGCCAGGCGCGCAGCATAACCGTGCGGGCCTTCATGCGGCGCACGGCTGTAGCCGCGCTGCGCCTGCTGGCGACAAAACTGCAGGTACAGGGCGTCGAGCGGATCGCCTAGCCGCGCCTGGCGCCACCAGACCAGTGCGCCAGCCGCGGCAGACAGCAGGGCCAGCACGGCGCAAGCGAGTGCCAGCTTTTTCGCTGGCATGTTTTTCAAGCCATCGAGCATGGCGCGCTGGCGTTGCGGCGTGGTGTCGAGCACCCAGTTGCTCCAGGCGTGCTCGGCCTGCTGCCATTGCTGGCGCCACGCGGCAAGCGCCCCGTGCGCGCCGCCATCGAGGCCGGCCAGGGCGCGCCAGGCCGTCAGCGGCGACGCGGCCGGCGGCAGGGCGGCGTCGAGGTTGCGCTCCGTGCGCTGGGGCGCGACGGCGCTGGTGGGATCGACGCGCACCCAGCCCCGGCCCGCCAGCCACACTTCGCTCCAGGCATGGGCGTCGGACTGGCGCACCGTCAAGCTGTTGTCGCTAGCGTTGCGCAGGCCGCCTTGGTAACCGGTGACGACGCGCGCGGGTATGCCCATGGCGCGCATCAGCACGACGAAGCTGCCCGCGTAGTGTTCGCAAAAGCCCGCCTGCGTGCCAAACAGGAAGTCGTCGACGCCATGCTTGCCCAGCAGCGGTGGCTGCAAGGTGTAGCGGAAGGGCGCGCGGCGAAAGTGATCGAGCACGGCGGCGATGGCGGCGGCGGGCGCCAGCGCCTGCGCGCCGCTGCCGCGCAGTGCGCGGGCCCAGGCCACGCTGCGCGGGTTGCTGCCAGCGGGCAAGGCCAGCCATGGCTGCTGCTGTGCTGGCGACAAGCTTGCCTGCAAGCGGTAGCGGGGCTGGGAACTGACGCGGTAATGCACGGTCGAAGTAATGGGCTCGATGGTCAGCACTTCCAGCGCGGACGAGACGACATACGGGTTGCCGGGCAGGCGTTCGATGCTGCGCGGCACGTCGAGCGCGAAGATGCGCCGCTGGCCGTTCGCTGGCAAGGTCACTTCGTAGTGGCTGGGCGGCCCTTCCAGCGCGATGTCGATGCGGCTGTCGCTGGCGGGTGCGCTGCCAGCGCCCCTGCGCGTCCAGGTGGCGCCGTCGAAGTCGCCCAGCACCACGCCGCGCCAGTACAGCTGCTCTTGCGGCGGGAGTGGCGTGGAAAAGCGGGCCGTGAAGACGGGTTCGTTTGATACGGCCAGCGAGGCGATGGCCCCCGGCTGCATGCTGTCGGACAAGCCTGTGCGCGCCTGCGCGCCCTCGTGCGGTGCAGCCCACAGGGGCGCGCCGGGGCGCGGCAGGGCAAGAAACAGTACGGCCGCCAAGGGAAGGGCCAGCGCCAGCATGCGCCCCAGCAAATTTAACCGTTGCGCCAGGCGGGGCTGCAGCGTGCCGTACTGGGCCGACAGCAGGGCCGCCAGCAGGACGATGACGGTGGCCAGCATCCAGGCGGCGCTGAGGATGCCTTGCGTATGGAAAAAGTTCGCCAATAGCAAAAAGAAACTGAGGAAGACGAGCACGAAGATGTCGCGCCGGCCATGCATTTCCAGCGACTTCAAGGCCAGCAGCAGGGCCAGCAGGGCCACGCCGGGATCGCGTCCCAGCAGCGTGTCATAGCTGGCGTACACGCCGGCGATGCCCAGCAGGGCCAGCGGCGCCAGCACCGCGAGCGGCGGCTGGCGCCGGCCCCGCACGGTGAGGACGATGCGCCACAGCAGGAGGGCGGCAGCGGCAGCCGATAGCCACGGCGGCAGGTGCAGCGCGTGGGGCGCGAGCACCATGGCGGCGGCCAGCAACAGCAGCATCATATCGGCTTTCTCGCGCGGCAAGCCGCTCAGCCAGGCTTTCATGGCGTCCCCTGCGCTGGCGGCAAATTGTGCGGCAAATCGTGCAGCAATTCGTGTGGCAAATCGTGCGGCGAAGCATGCAGGGCCAGTGCGCGCAGGCAGGCGTCGCGCTGGCTGGCACCCAGGGCCGGTGCCAGGGTCAGCCGCCCCAGGCGCAAGCCATATGGCAAGCCCGTGCGTTCGGCCTGCAGCACCCAGGCGGCCAGGCGCGACAAACGCGCTTCCGGCGCCAGCGCATGCAGGGTGGCGTAGTCGAGCAGAAGCTTGCCATGCATGCCGTGCGCTGTGCCCTTTGGTGCGTCGGAGGCTGGCTGGAATTGCTTGCTGAATAAATGCTCGCCATCATGGCGGGCGATCTGGCGCCAGGCCAGGCGCTGCAAGGGGTCGCCCGGCTGGTAGGCGCGCACGCCTGTCAGCTCCTGGGCGCCGCCGGGCAAGTCTGGCCAGCCTGGCCAGCCTGGCTGCCGTGCCTGCTGTACTGTGCCGGCCGGCCACGGCAGCGGCGGCGCATCTTGCTCGGGCTGCGGATACACGAGCACGCGCGCCTCGGGCTGCCAATGGCACCAAGCAACAAACAGGCCCAGCGGAAAACTGCCGGACAGGCGCACGGCTGGCGCATTGAGCCAACCTCGTTGTCGGGCTGGCATGCCGATGCTGACGGCCGTTTCGCCGTGGGCGGCGATATCGGCCAGGCCGGGTGCCGCCGGCGAACCGCTGACGGCCAGGTGGATCGCATGGCGCGGGCGGCTGCTGCGGTTGATCAGGCGCAAGGTGAACAAGGCATGGCTGCCCGCAAACACGGGCTTGCCCGGCGCTGCGGCCAGCGCCAGGCCCGCCAGGTTGCGGCTGCTAAACAGCATGTCGGCGATGGCGCAGGCGGCCGCGAAATACGTGAGCGCATAGCCCAGGCCCAGGCCGTAATTGACGGCGGCGATCCACAGGGCCAGCAGCAGCGCGGCAAACGCCAGGCCCGCACGCGAGGGACGGATGTGCACGCGCTGCGCGCCCAGCCAAGGGCGCGCCGGCAGCCATGGAATAGTGCGCCAGCGCATGCCGCTCAGACGGGGATGCTCAACAGCAGATGCTGCAGCAGCGCGCGGCTGTCCACCGACCCTTGCGCCGCATGCAGGCGGTGGGCGCAGACGGGCAGCAGCACGGCTTGCACATCGTCGGGCGTGACGTGGTCGCGTCCGGCCAGGGCGGCCCAGGCGCGCGCCGCTTGCAGCAGGGCCAGCGCGGCGCGCGGGCTGAGGCCATCGGCAAACACGCCCGGCGCGCGGGTGGCATGCACGAGGGCCAGCACGTAGTCGACCACGGCGGGCGAGGCGTGGATGGCGCGCAAGCCTGCTTGCGCTTGCAGCAATTCTTCCGCGTTCATGACGGCCGGCAAGGTGTGCAGCATGGCGCGGCGGTCGGCACCCAGCAGCAGCGCCCGTTCGGCGGCCGCATCGGGATAGCCCAGGGTGACGCACATGAGAAAACGGTCGAGCTGCGATTCGGGCAGCGGGAAAGTGCCCAGCTGGTGCGCGCAGTTTTGCGTGGCGATGACGAAAAACGGTTGCGGCAGCGCGTGCGTGACGCCATCGAGCGTCACTTGCCGCTCTTCCATCGCTTCGAGCAAGCCCGATTGCGTCTTCGGCGTGGCGCGGTTGATCTCGTCGGCCAGCAGTACTTGCGTGAACAGGGGGCCGGGGTGGAAGACGAAGCTGGCGCTGGCGCGGTCATACACGCTCATGCCGGCCACGTCGGCGGGCAGCAGGTCGCTGGTAAATTGCTGGCGCTTCCATTGCAGGCCCAGCGAGATGGCCAGCGCATGCGCCAGCGTGGTCTTGCCCACGCCGGGCACGTCTTCGATCAGCAGGTGGCCGCCCGCCAGCACGCAGGCGAGGGTCTGGCGGATCTGCAAGTGTTTGCCGACGAGAACTTCGTCGATTTGCTGTGCGGCCTGGTGTATTTTCGAAAACATGCTATTTCTATCACAGTACAACGGATTATTTAATTTACAATCGCTTTGGCCAGGTCAAACGGCGCCGCCCGCCAGCTGCGCGCTCGTGGTAGATTAGAGTCACAGCAAAGGCGGCAAGGGCGGCACAGACCAGCCAGTGATTTTATGCGAGAACGCGCCAGGCAGGCAGGAATGCTCTGCAGTGATTCCGGCGCGCGTTCCCGGTATGGATAGAGAGCAGAGACAGAGGTAACCAGTACAGCGCATGAGCACAGCCATTTATACCCATCCCGATTGCCAGCGCCATGAAATGGGCGACTGGCACCCTGAATCGCCGGCCCGCTTGCAGGCCATCAACGATCAATTGATCCTCGCGCATATCAGCGACCTGGTCGAGCACCGCGACGGCGTGCGCGCGCAATTGTCCGACATCGAGCGCAACCACAGTGCCACGGCCATCGGCCTGGTGCGCGACAATGTGCCGGCCGAGGGCGACTACTATCCGCTCGACGGCGACACCTTGCTCAACGCGCACAGCTACGAGGCGGCCCTGGCCGCCGCTGGCTCGGCCGTGACTGCCACGGACGCCGTGATCGATGGCGAGATCAGCAACGCCTTTTGCGCGATCCGCCCGCCCGGCCACCATGCGCGGCCCAGCGAGCCCATGGGTTTCTGCCTGTTCAACAATGTCGCCATCGCCGCCAAGCATGCGCTCGACGTGCGCGGCCTCGACCGAGTCGCCATCGTCGACTTTGACGTCCACCATGGCAATGGCACGGCCGAATCCGTGGCAAACGATCCGCGCATCCTGATGGTGAGTTTTTTCCAGCACCCGTTTTATCCGTACAGCGATGTCGAGTCCTATACGGATACGCGCGTCAACGTGCCCGTGCCGGCCCGCTCGAAGGGCGATGCCGTGCGCCAGCTGGTGCTTGACCACTGGCTGCCGGCACTGCACCGGCAGCAGCCGCAGATGATTTTCATTTCCGCCGGTTTCGATGCCCACCGCGAAGACGATGTGGGCGGCATGGGCCTGGTGGAGGCCGACTACACGTGGCTGACGCAGCAAATGATGGCCGTCGCCAATCAGTATGGCAAGGGCCGCATCGTCAGCTGCCTCGAAGGGGGCTACAACCTGTCGTCGCTGGGCCGCAGCGTGGCGGCGCACGTGAAGGCGCTGGCGGAGCTGTAACGGTGCAGCGAACTACAGCAAGCTGGGGCGGCTGCTGGAATTGGTGTGGCGGTGCGTCTGGTAGTCGAGTTTATCGCCGGCCATGAAGCAGCGCCAGGCTTGCGTGTAGACGAGCGATGATTTCTCCGCGTCGAAGCTGTCGAGCTGGAGCATGTCGCGGTGGTGCTTGATTTCATTGACCAATTGGTCATACAGCATTTGCAAGCCATAGCTGTCGGCGCTCTGGCGTTTCAGGCGCTCTTGCAGCTGCGCCACTTGTCCCTGTAATTGCCGGCATTCCTTCTTCCAGTCATTGCGCGGCACGCGCTTGGGCGCCTTGCCAGTGTCTTCCATCATCATATCGAACTATTCCCGTTGCATATCTCCCGGGCGGGAGCCAGCCTGGAAAAATATTGCTTTTCATTTAAGAGGCGATATTAAAGCACACTTTTTTATTACTCTCAGTAAATAAAAGAATCCATGTGGAAATACTTGACCTGGTTTCCCGTGCGCGTGTCACTGGTGCAGCGCCGCCTTCATGGGCGCAGCGGGGGCGGCTTCGGCCATGTGGCCGTCGTCGGCATACGTCAGGGTCAGCAGGGTATTGTCGTCCCAGCTTGCGTCATGCAGCGGCGGCACGTAGCGCTGGCGGTCTTGCGTGACGCGGATGTCCAGCGCGCGTTCGCCCGAGCGCGCCTGCACGGCGGCGAGGCTGCGCGGGACGGGATACAGCACGTGGATCAGCGACGAGTGGCACGGTCCACCCGCCAGGCGGAACAGGTTGCGCCGCACAAACGGCAGCTGCTCCTGTTCGACGGCCCAGCGGATTTCGCATTCCAGGCGCAAGTCGCCCAGGCGGCGCACGTTTGCGGGCAGTCCCGGCGTGTGGATGTCGGCGCGCCAGCGCAGGGTGTCGCGCTTCTTGTTGCTGACCAGGTCGGCATTCGCATCGTAGGCGGTCTTGTCGCGCGACAAAGTGAAGCCGCCATCGGCCGCCAGCGGCACGGGGATCGACAGGTTGTCGGCCGACAGGTGCAAGGTCACGCCATCGAGCCTGGCCTGCGGCGTGGCGGGGACCAGCATGAAGCGCAGCGGCGCGTCCGGCGCCAGGCGCTGGTGGTCGGCATATGCGTCGAGTCCCTTGAGCATGGTGCGGTAGGGGCGCAAGTCAGGATCGCGCGTGCCTTGCACGTCGACAACCTGCTGCATTTCCTGGTTCACTGGATCGCCTGGCGCCGCCGTTTGTTCCTGGGCCATGGCGGGCAAGAGGCAGGTGGAAAGGGCGGCGAGGAGACAAAGACGGGGAAGATGCATGGAATGCGTGCCAGGTTGAGCGTGCAATGGGGAAACCAGTCCAGACTGGATGGACTGCGGATCTTATCATTCAAGTAACTGCTAAATTATCACCAATTGTCTCGTTCGCGTCGCACGGCTGGCGCTGGCGGCGGAAAATGCGACGTCGTGGCGGCAACCACGTAAAATAGCGGATTGACTGAACGAACTGAAGGCAAGAGCATGGCGATACAATGGTACCCAGGACACATGAACGCGGCCCGCAAGAAAGCGGCCGAGACCATGGAAAACACCGACCTGGTGATTGAAGTGGTGGACGCGCGCCTGCCGGCAGCCAGCTGCAATCCCATGGTGGACGAGTTGCGCCTGTTCCGCCAGCGCCCTTGCCTGAAGATCCTCAACAAGACCGACCTGGCCGATCCTGCCGCCACGGCCGCCTGGGTGGCGTACTTCAATGCCCAGGAAGGCGTGACCGCGTACGCGATGACGACCAAGAAGCCGGGCGACGTGGCGCGCATCCCTGACCTGGCCAAATCGCTGGCGCCGCACCGGGGCGTGCCGACGAAACCGCTGCGCATCATGATCATGGGCATCCCCAACGTGGGCAAGTCGACCCTGATGAACGCGCTGCTGAAAAAGCGCGTGGCCAAGGTGGGCGACGAGCCGGCAGTGACGAAAATGCAGCAAAAGCTGTACCTGGACAAGAACACCATCCTCGTCGACACGCCCGGCATGCTGTGGCCGAAGATCGCCATCCCCAGCGATGGCCTGATGCTGGCCGCCAGCCACGCCATCGGCTCGAACGCGCTGATCGAAGAGGAAGTGGCCGTGTTCCTGGCCGAGGAATTGCTCAAGCGCTACCCGGACTTGCTGGCGACCCGCTACGGCACCAAGGTCGGTGAAGTCGACGCCATCGGCGTGGTCGAGGGCATTGCCGCCAAGCGCGGCTTCCGCATCAAGGGCGGCGACTACGATTTCGAGAAAGCGTCGCACACCTTGCTGCTCGACTACCGCAGCGGCATCCTCGGACGTATCTCTCTGGAAACGCCGGACACGCGCGCGGCCCTGCTGGCCCAGCACGCGGCCGAGATGGCGGAAAAAGCGGCCAAGGCGGCCGAGATTGCCGCCGAGAAGGCGAAGAATGCGGCGCGCGGCAAGCGCGGCTCGTAATTCACGGCCGCCAATTCACCCCAAAGCAAATTCTGGGGTCAGACCCCCGGTGACGTTGGCGCTGAACCAGCCGTTAGCGGTGTTGGGGGTCTGACCCCGGCTCGTTGCTAATTTCCGCCAGTCGTTCCAAACCGGAAACTGGTCACCGCCAGCGCCCCAAAAAAATCGTCCTCGTGGTACACCACCTGCGCCGCTTCCTGCTCGGCCGCGCCGAGCGCCACCATCAGCGGCAGCAAGTGATCTTCCTGCGGATGGGCCTGGCGCGCGCCGGGGGCACGGTCCCAGGCCAGCAGTTGCGCCAGCCTTTGTTCTGGCGGCAGGGCCATGGTCTGGCGCAGCCAGGCGTCGAACTGGTGCGAGGCGACGGCGCCCGCCTGGCCGAACTGGCGCAGGTTATGGTAAGACAGGCCGCTGCCGACGATCAGCACGCCTTGCCGGCGCAGGCTGGCCAGAGCGCGGCCCACCTCGACATGGGTCAGCGGGTCATAGCCGTGTTTCAGCGACAGCTGCACCAGCGGCACGTCCGCCTGCGGGTAGATGGGGAACAGGGCGCTGAAGGTGCCGTGGTCGAAGCCCCGCTCGTGGTCGAGGCGCGCCGGGTGGCCGGCCGCGTCGAGCAATTGTTTTACCTGTGCCGCCAGTGCCGGCGCGCCCGGTGCCGGGTACTGGATTTGATAGGTGTGCGGCGGAAAGCCCGAATAATCGTAGATCATGCCCGGCTGCGCGCTGGCCGAGACGAGAAATTGCGGCCCTTCCCAGTGCGCCGTCACCACCAGCACGGCTTTCGGGCGCGCGCCGATCTGGCGCGGGATATCCTGCAACGATGCTTCGAGCACGTCGTAGCGGCCGCCGAACTGCTCTTTCATGAACGGCCACGGGCCGCCGCCGTGCGACAGGAAGTAGGTGGGGAAGGTGTGTTCTTGCATGGCGGCTCCGCAGTGGAATGGCTGATGCTATCGATGATAGTCATGTGCGGTCAGTTGATCAAGATCGCAATTATTGATATATCATTTCCATTTTGTTGATGATGGGATGGTCATGGATACCTTGCGCAGCATGCGCGTGTTTCGCGCCGTGGTGGAACTGGACAGCTTCGTGCGCGCCAGCGAGCGCCTCGATCTGTCGCCGGCCATGGTCAGCAAGCACGTGATGCACCTGGAGCGCCACCTGGGCGCGCGCCTGCTGAACCGCAGCAGCCGCCACCTGAGCCTGACGGAAATCGGCAAGGTGTACTTCGAACAGTGCCGCGACATGCTCGACAACCTCGACGAGGTGGAAGCGACCGTGGGCCGCACGACCGTGGTGCCGCGCGGCATGCTGCGCCTGAGCGCGCCCGTCTGGTTCGCCAATGCCATCTTTACGCGCACTCTGGTGGCCTACCGCGAGCGCTTTCCGGAAGTGACGTTCGACATCGACTTGAGCGGAAGAGTCGTCAATCTGGTGGAAGAGGGTTTCGACCTGGCCCTGCGCGTGAGCCAGGCGCCATCGCCGGCCCTGATCGCGCGGCCCATCGGCAGCATCGCCTTTCACCTGGTGGCCGCGCCCGCCTACCTGGCGCGCGCGGGCCATCCGCACGTGCCGCAGGACCTGGCGCAGCACGCAATGATCAGCTATTCGCTGTTATCAAATGGCAATGAATTGACGTTTGACGGCCCGCAGGGACACGAGACGGTGAAGTTTACGCCCGTGCTGCAATGCAACAACGAAAGCCTGCTGCATGCGGCCGCGCTCGACGGCATGGGCATCGCCTTGCTGCCGTCGTGGCAAACGGATGCGGACCTGGCGGCCGGGCGGCTGGTGCGCCTCTTCGACGATTTCAAGTTGGCGGGCGGCAGTGTCTACGCCGTCTACACGAGCCGCCGCTACCTGTCCTCGAAAGTGCGCACCTTCATCGACTTCCTGGCCGATGAAGGGCGCCTGGGCCGCTGATGGCCCCGGCGGCGCGCGCCGTGCGTATAATGATTCGCTTTTGCCATCCTCCCGTTTCACTACCGTGCGTGCCCCGGTAGCGCACCCAGCTTGCCGCCATGATGCCTGCCTCTCCCGCCCTGACCATCGCCATGCGCACCTTGCTGCTGTGCGCCCTGGCCATGCCGGCGTGCGCGCAGGAAGGCGTGGCTGGCGTGGACGGCGCTGCGCCCGGCGTCACGCATGGCGACTTGTCCACCGAACTGGCGCAGGGCGGCCAGCACAGCGTGCGCGGCGCCCTGTCGCGCGACCAGGACGGCATGTCGCTCGATGTGGCCGTCGACGCGCTGCGCAATGGCAATTACCGCGATGGCAGCGTGTTTCACCAGCGCGGCTTTAACGGCGGCGCGGAATGGAAGCTGCGCCAGGGCCGTTTCGGCTTCAGCGCCGACCAGCTGAACCAGGACACCCGCTATCCCGCGCCCGAGGCGCCCTTCCTGGCCTTGCTGGCGGCCCGCCCGGAAGACCTGTACCGCTATGAAGTGCGGCGCGCCAGCGCTTTCGTGCAGCGCTATGTCGGCAAGTTCGAGCTGGGCGTGGAGCTGTCGCAGCGGGAAAAGCGCGCCACCGCCCACTATGCGGGCGCGGGCGGCAGCAGCGAATCGAGGTACAGCAGCCGCCGCCGGCAACTGGCGCCCCGCGTGCGTCATTACGACAAGGTGGGCGGCGTGGGCACGGATACGGAAGTGGGCCTGGACCTGATGCAGTGGGAGCGGCGCTCGGGCCGCGATGGCGATGGACGGCGCCGGCAGTATTCGCGCGCGCTGCTGCTGCGCGAAGAGCTGGCGTTCGGCGGCCCGTATGCGCCGCGTTTGCTGCTGGGCTTGCGGCATGAACAGTTCCAGCTCGATCCGGCCGACCTGCCCGCCGGCGGCAGCGACTGGGAAAACCAGAACGCCTGGGACGTGCAGGGCAGCCTGCAGCTGCGCCCGCAGCTGAGCGTTTACGCCAAGGCCGCGCGCAGCTACCGCATCGATGACGACGGCTATACCCGCGCCGGCTACCGCCCCCTGGCGGGCCAGCTGCGGCGCGAAACGGAAGTGGGTGCCACCTTCGGCGACGCGGCGCGCAGCGCTTCCGTGCGCGTCTTCAGCGAGCGCCTGAGCAACCAGATCGTCTTCGACCAGAACCTGGGCCAGCTGGGCTTTGCGGGCAACCTCGACCCCTCGCGCCGCGACGGCATCGCCATCGAGGCGGGCATGGCGCTGGCGCGCGACTGGCGCCTCGACGCGCAGCTACGGCAAGTGCACGCGCGCTATGACGATTACACCTACGATGGCCCGGATATCGCCCTCGTGCCCAAGACCCGCGCCAGCCTGCGCCTGTACTGGACGGGGCAGGCCGGCGCCAGTGCCGACATGGGCGTGCAATGGCTGCGCGCCCTGCGCTATGGCCCCGATTTCGGCAACAGCTGCCTGGCGCAGGTGCCCGCATTCGCCACCGTGGACGGACGCTATGTGCGCAAGCTGGGCGCCTGGGAGCTGGAACTGGCCGGCAGCAACCTGGCCAACCGCCGCCATTACGGCGATGCGCCCGGTTGCCGCTCGAGCATTTACCTCAACGATGCGCGCCAGCTGCGCGTGTCGGCGCGCTACCATTTTTGAGGCGCAAGCGCAGCGGGGCTTAAATGCGGCTTAAGCGGGCGCAAAGCGGGGCGATAAACGCGGCTTTTTTCCGCCCGGGCTTCATCGGCCGGCGCAAAAAGTGGTAATCTCGCCCCGTTCACGACCACTTATGATGAAGGATTATTATGCGTTTTCTGCGTTTCTTGCGCCCCCTGCTTGCCGCCGTCACCCTGGTGGCGGCCACCGGCGGCGCCATGGCTGCCGATATCGGCTTTACCACGCTCCCGACGCCAGTGCGCACGGACACGGGCAAGAAGGTGGAAGTGGTCGAGTACTTCATGTATTCGTGCCCGCACTGCTACGTGCTCGATCCGCTGATGCACGACTGGGTCAAGAAGCAGGGCGACAAGATCGCCTTCCGCCGCGTCCACCTGGCCGCCACCGGCCCGAAAGACCCGCAGGCGCACGCGTATGCCACGCTGGAAGCGATGGGCCAGCTGGACCAGTTCCACGACAAGATCTTCCGCGCCATCCACGTCGAGCGCAACCGCCTGAACCGCGATGACGCCATCCTCGACCTGCTGGTCAAGAACGGCATCGACAAGGCGAAATACCTGGACATGTTCAACTCCTTCGGCGTGCAGACCAAGCTGAAACGCAACGAGCAGCTGATCACCGCCAGCAAGATCGAGAGCGCGCCGACCATCGTCATCGACGGCCGCTTCGTCACGTCGCCGGCGCAGCTGTCGCGTCCGGGCCAGTCCGAGCGCCAGACGCAGGATGCAACCCTGCGTGTGATGGATGAACTGGTGGCGCGCACCCTGAAAGAGCGCGCTCCCGCGCCAGCGAAGAAGTAACACCGGAGAACACCATGAAACAGCTGCCCTGGACCTTGTGCGTACTGGCCGTGGCCCTCGTGGCGTGGCTGGCGCTTGCCATCGTCAACGTGGAAAACCAGCGCAATGCGCTGGTGACCAAGGCGTGCGTGGACCCCGCGTTCAAGAACGAGGTCGATGCGAAATGCCTGGCGTCCGTGCAGTCGCGCGAACACTGGTGGCAGCATCTGACTTACGCCATGACGCATTTCCGGTCATAGAACACCGGATAAAATCTACTGCGCGTCGCGCTTTGCGGCCGGCGATGCTCACCGTACTAGAGTACGGTTGCGCTTCTCGGCCACAAATCACTGCCGCTCGCTACGATTTTCTCCGGTGTTGTGACGATGAGGGATGGATAGAAAAACTGCCCGCTTTGTGCGGGCTTTTTTACGTCTGCTGGTTGCGGGTATCATGAAGCCACAACTATTCAGGAGGGACGATGAAGGAAGTGATCTTGATTACGGGCAGCAGCCGCGGCATCGGTGCGGCGACGGCGCTGCTGGCGGCGCGCCAGGGCTATGCCGTGTGCATCAACTATGTGCGCGATGCACAGGCGGCCGACGCACTGTGTGCGCGCATCGTGGCCGACGGGGGCGAGGCCATCGCCGTGCAGGCCGACGCCAGCGATGAAGCGGACGTGGCGCGCCTGTTTGCGGAAGTCGACGCACGTTTGGGAACGCTCACGGCGCTGGTCAACAATGTGGGGGTGCTGGAGCAGAAATGCCGGCTCGTCGACATGTCCGTGCAGCGCCTGGAACGCGTGCTGCGCACCAACGTGATCAGTTATTTCCTGTGCTGCCAGCAGGCCGTGCGGCGCATGTCGACGGCCCATGGCGGGCAGGGCGGGCGCATCGTGAATGTCTCGTCGGCGGCCGCGCGCATCGGTTCGCCGGACGAATACATCGATTACGCGGCCTCGAAAGGCGCCGTCGATACCCTGACCCTGGGCCTGGCGAAGGAAGTGGCGGCCGAGGGCATCCGCGTCAACGGCGTGCGGCCCGGCATCATCCATACGGAGATCCACGCGTCTGGCGGCGAACCGGGGCGCGTGGCGCGCCTGGCGCCCGGCGTGCCCATGCAGCGCGGCGGCCAGCCCGAAGAAATCGCCGACGCGATTTTGTACCTGCTGGGGCCGGGCGCGACCTACGTGACGGGCAGCATCCTCGACGTGGCTGGCGGGCGCTGATTTTCAACTGCTACAAGTAATTGATTCAAGTGTGGGGCCAATTATCAAGCGCAGCAAGCGGGTCCAGAATGGCGGTGTGCCATTGCACGCCGATCAACCAACCTGGATTCATCATGCCCGTATCTGCCTCCGCTTTTGCCCCCGCCCTCCTGTCCCTCTCGCTGCTGGCCGCCGCGCCAGCCGATGCCGCCACCGATTTACCCATGCCGGCCCACTTGTCCGGCGCCGCTGCCACGGATACAACGGCGCTGGCCGCGCGCCGCTACGCCGCGTTCTGGCAGAGCGGCGCCCCGGCCCTGGCGCGCCAGGCGCTGGCCGATGATTTTATTGACCGCACCTTGCCCGCGGGCCGTCCGCAGGGACTGGCCGGCCCGCTGCAGGCGTCGCAAGTGTTCCATGCGGCCGTGCCGGATTTGAAGGTCGCCATCGAGCAGATGCTGGTGGCCGGCGACCGGGTTACCCTGCGCCTGCATTTCACGGGCCGCTTCACCGGCGTCTTTCCTACGCCGCAGGGCGAGCTGCGCGGCCAGGGCCAAGCCATCGATTTTTACGCGTTCGACCTGTACCGCGTGAATGCGCAAGGGCGCATCAGCGACAACTGGCACCTGGAAGACAACCTGACCCTGTTGCGCCAGCTGGGCGTTCTGCCGCAGTAAGGGCGGCCGTCAGGCTTGCAGCGCGGCGAATTGCTGCAGCAAGAACTCGGCCAGCAGGGCCACGCGCGGCGGCTGGAAGCGGCTGCGCCGGTACAGCAGGTTCAGTGGCACGCTATCGGAAAAATATTCGTCGAGCACCGTCTGCAGGCGTCCCGCGCGCAGGTCGTCGCCGATGTCGAGCAGCGATTTGTAGGCATAGCCATGGCCGGCCACGGCCCAGCGGCGGATGATTTCACCGTCGTTGCTGTGCCAGGCGCCTTGCAGGCGCAGGCCGTGGCGCTTGCCGTTTTCGCGGTAGCGCCATTCCTGCGGCGCGCCGTCGCCGGCCGTGAGCACCAGCGTCGGCAGCTGTGCCAGGTCGCGCGGCGCGGCCGGCACGCCGACCCTGGCGGCCAGCGCGGGCGCCACGCAGACGACGCGCCGGCCCGGGTGCAGCAGGCGCGCCACCATGTCGCTGTCGGGCAGCTCGCCGTAGCGGATGGCCAGGTCGACGTCGTCCTGCACCAGGTTGGCCGTGGCGTCCGTCAGGGTCAGCGCATGGCGCACCTGCGGGTGCAGCGCGGCAAAGCGGTCGAGCATGGGCAGCAGCAATTGGCGGCCGATGTCGGACGGCGCCGAGATGCGCACCACGCCGCGCACGGCGTCGCCGCCCGTGTGCAAGCCATCTTCCGCCTGCGCCAGCAAGTCCAGTGCCTGTTCGCTGTAGCGGCGGTAGTGCGCACCTTCATCCGTCAGGCGCAGCTGGCGCGTCGTGCGTTCGAACAGCGTGGCGCCCAGCGCCGTTTCCAGGCGCGCGATGGCGGCGCTGGCGGCGGCCGGCGACAGGCCGTGCTTGCGGCCGGCCGCGGAAAAGCTGCCCAGCGCCGCGGCGTCGAGGAACAGCGCGATTTCCGCCAGGCGCCCGGCGCCGCCGCGGCTCATGCGGGGTGCGCGGCCGCTGGTTTCGGCGCCGGTGCCGAATGCGGCGTGATCACCACGGTGCAAGTGGTGCCAGCCACCAGGACCTGGTTCTTGTCTTGCTCGTCGATGTGGATGCGCACAGGCACGCGCTGCGCCAGGCGCACCCAGTTGAAGGTGGGGTTGACGTCGGCCAGCAGTTCGCGGCCCGTGGCGGCGTCGCGGTCGGTGATGCCGCGCGCGATGCTTTCGATGTGGCCATGCAGGGTGCCGCCGCTCATCAGGTTCATTT
Source organism: Janthinobacterium sp. 64 (assembly GCF_002813325.1). Taxonomy (NCBI): domain Bacteria; kingdom Pseudomonadati; phylum Pseudomonadota; class Betaproteobacteria; order Burkholderiales; family Oxalobacteraceae; genus Janthinobacterium; species Janthinobacterium sp. 64. Next base: position 5,256,655 of record NZ_PHUG01000001.1, read on the forward strand.
CCGCCTTGTCGTCCTGCGCCAGCATGCCCAGCTTGGTCTCTTCGAAGTAGCCGACGACGTAGTACGAGGCGCTGTCGATGACGGCCAGCTTGGCCGCGCCGACGGCGGCGAAATCGCCCTTGTGCACGTTCAGGTTCGTCACGTAGCCGCTGACGGGCGCGCGCACGGTGGTGCGCTCGAGGTTCAATTGCGCCAGCGCGCGGGCGGCCACGGCGGCTTGCACTTGCGAGGTGGCCGAGCTGGCGGCAAAGGCCGCGCTCTCGCGGCTTTCCGTCGAGATGATGCTGGCGTCGAGGCTTGCGCGGCGCTGCGCCTCCTTGCCGCGGCGGCCCATTTCCGTTTTTTGCGCGGCCAGCACGGCGTCGGCCTGCGCCAGCGCGCTGGCATAGCGTTCCTTGTCGACGACGAACAGCACGTCGCCTTTTTGCACCACCTGGTTGTCGCGCACTAGCACGTCCGTGACGGTGCCGGCCACGTCGGCGCTGATGTTGACGATGTCGGCCTTGATGCGGCCGTCGCGCGTCCACGGCGACTCCATGTAGCGGTCCCAGACGGTCTTGCCTGTCCACAGGGCGGCTGCCAATAGCAGCACGGTGATTGCATAGCGGGTCAGTTTGCTTACCATGGCGGCAGCCTTTCCTTGATGGGGTTGAACAGTTTTTTTATTTGAAGGTTATTTGTACAGCGACAGCGCCAGTGCGCCGAAGATGACGATGAAGATGCACAGCCGCGCCAGCGACGGGTGCCACACCATGCGGTACACGCCCAGCCAGCCCAGCACGCGGTCGAGCAGGGTTTGCAGGGTTATGCTGAGGAGGAACAGGGGCAGCAGGGTAGGAATCAGAATTCCGAACAGGGCGAATTCACGCGGCATGGTGGTCTCCGGCGCCAGGCGCCATGTGGTCGAGTAATGAGGTGTAGATCGAATGCAGGTCGGCCAGCGCCGTCTGCAGGCGCGCGCTGCGCTCGCCGGTCGCATCGGCTTCCGTCTGGGCCGCGCGCACGACGGCGCCCGCCTGCAGGGTGGCCGCCAGCGCCGCCTGCAGTGCCGTGTCGCTGCGCGTGCGCAGCCAGCCGGCGATGTGCTCCACGCACTGCTGCAGCGTGTGGCGCGTGGCGCCCGGGCGGGCGGTGGCGATCAGTTCGCGCAGTTCGATCACGGAGTGGCCGATTTCCAGCAGCGTCAAGGCCTGGCGCACGACGGCGCGCGTGGCCTCGCCCGGCGCCGGTCCGGCCGCCGCATTGAGCTGGCTGAGCAAGTCGCGCACGCGGTTGTCGAAGCGGTGCTTGACTCTTCGCGCCGGTGCCGTGCATGCATGCAGCGCTTCGCGCCACAGGGCGCGGCCGATGTGGTCTTTGTGGCCCATCGTGTGCTCGGGCAGCAGCACGGCAAACACGAGGGCGGCCAGCATCAGTCCCACGATCAGTGCCATGCCGGTGTTCAAAAAGGCCGCGCCATCGACGTGCATCACGTTCGTCGGCGCCATCTGCGTGATGAAAGTCGACACGCCCAGGCCCACGCCCAGCTTGGCGGGATTGGTCATCAGGTACAGGCCGACGGCGAGAAACGGTGCAAAGCTCAGTACCAGCATGGGGAAGCCGTCGCCGTGCACCAGCACGAAATACACGCAGACGAGCGACAGCGGCATGGCGATCAGAAAGCCCGTCAGCACTTGCCGGATCATCAGGATGGGGCGTGGCGAGGACGAGGCCAGCGCGCAGAACACGGCCGCCATCAGCATCGCCGTGCTGGCGTAGGGCCAGGCGAGGAAATAGGCGCCCACCGCCAGCAGGGCCAGGCTGATGGCCGCGCGCGCGCCGCTGGCGATGACCAGCGCGGGCGGCGTCTTCGGCGCATACGCCTGCGGCGTGCTTACCTCGAGCGGCGTGTCGTGCACGAGGCTGAAATACACTTCGTGAAAGCGGCTCATGTCGCGCGCGAAGCGTTCGAGCAGCTCGCACACGGTGTCGAAATCGATGCGCTGCGCATGCGCGACTGGAGCCGCTTCAATATCTGTGCGCGCCTGCGCCAGCGCCGTTTGCAGATGCCGCTGCATGGTGTCGAGCGAGTCTTGCGAGGGCGTCGTTTGCAGAGATTCGGCGACGATGGCGTACAGGGGCGCGCAGGCCTGCATGACCTGGGTTTCGCCATCGCGCTGCAGCCGGTCGAACAGGCGGTGGAAGGTGTAGAAGGTGGTCAGCGCCGTCATGAAGGTGGCGTTGAAGGCGTGCAGCTTGCGGTTTTGCGCGCGCACGTGGCTCACTTTACTGGTGACTTCGAACAGCGCGGCCGAGCGGCCCAGCTCCAGCGCCGCCACATCGGCGGCGAACTGCAGATGCGTCAGTTCCACCTGGGCTGGCGTGAGCTGTTGCTGCAGCACGTCCTGGCAAAAGGTGAGGAATTTGCCGTAGCGCGCCTGCACCGTGCGCATCACCTGCGTGCCCTGGTGGCGCGGCAGCAGTACGCTGGAGACGGCCGCCGAGCAGATGATGCCCAGGCTCACTTCAGCCACGCGCGTGACGGCCAGCGAGAACACCTGCATCGGCTGCTCGATGGCGGGCAAGACGATCATGCAGGCCGTGTAGCCGGCCAGCACGTACACATACGACTGGGCGTTGCGGTGCAGGGCCGAGCCGCTCGTGCACAGGCCCACCCACAGGGCCAGGCCGGCGAACAGCAGCACGGGCTGCTGCGGGAACAGGCCGATCAGGGTCAGCGCGGCCGTGCATCCCAGCAGGGTGCCGCACAGGCGGTAAAAGCTTTTTTCCAGCACCATGCCGCTGCTGGGCAGGGCCAGGATGATGGTGGTGGTCATCGCCGTGCTGGGCGAATCGAGTCCCAGGCGGTAGGCCAGCCACAGGGCGCAGAATGCGGCGATGAGGGTCTTGCCGACGTAGATCCAGCGTTCGCCTTCCGTCTTGCGCCAGTCCTGCAGCGCCAGCGCCAGCCAGTGGGCCGCCCGGCTCAGGGGGCCATATGTAGGTGTTGTGGCTGGCGTCATCGATAGGCTATCAGTTCTGGTTGTTGAGATTGTTCAAATTGCGCAACTGGCGCATGTACAGCTTGTCGAGCACTTGCAGCTCTTCTTGCGTGAAGCCTTCGTACAGGGCCGAGGTTTCCTGGTACACGTCGGGCAGCGCCGTTTCGATCAGCGCGCGGCCCTTGTCGGTCAGCGAGATCATCACCGAGCGGCGGTCGCCGGGGCGCGTGCCGCGATGGATCAGGCCGCGCGTTTCCAGGTCGTTGCACACGCGCGTCAGGTTGGCCGGCTTTTCATGGCAGGCCATGCCCAGGGTGCAGGCGTTCGAGGTTTCATCGTCCGTGCCGTACAGCACGGCCAGCACCATGTAGCTGGCATCGACCAGGTCGTGCTTTTTCAGCGCCGCGTTGGTCAGATCCTTCATGCCTTTTTGAATGTGGTACGTCATGCGCAACAAACGCATCAGTTCCATGGGGAAGGCTGGCATGCGCGTGCGGATGTTTTGCAGCCGCTTGGAGGTGGCGTCAAAAGCGGTCATGTCATATTCCTTCATGTGTGAATAAAGTGCCGATTGTATCTTGTTGAGCTAGGGCAATGCCAGGATTGCCACACTAGATGCCGCCTCCCAATGCATTCATCAAGGAAACGTACAGATCGAGCTCGCGCGCTCCATTTTGCGCCTGCTGCTGTTCTTCCGCCAGCAGCGCCACTTGTGTGTTGAGCATGGCGATGGCGTCGCTCATGCCCGCCTTGTAGGCTTTTTCCGCCAGGTCGCGCGCGCGCTGCGCCGTGGCCAGCGCCTGAACGGTCAGCTGGTGCTGTCTGGCCAGCGACTGGGCGCGGGTGACGGCATTGGCCACGTCCGACATGGCGTTGATGACGGTAGCGTTGTACTGCTCCACGGCGCCGTCGTACATGGCCGTCTGGCTGCCCAGCTGGGCGCGTAAACGGGCGCCGGCAAAGATGGGCAGGCTCAGCGCGGGCGAAACGCCGCGGATGTCCGAGTTGGCGTCGAGAAAGTGGCTGAAACCGAAGGCCTGGAAGCCGGCAAAGGCCACCAGGTTGACGTTCGGGTAGAACTCGGCCTTGGCCGCATCGATGCGCTGCGCCGCCGCCTCGACTCGCCAGCGCTGGGCGGCGATGTCGGGGCGGCGGCCGATCAGGTCGGCCGGCAGGGCGGCGGGAATGGCCAGCGGCTGGTCCAGGCGCAGCACGGGGCGCGTGAGCGCCGCACCGGCGGCCGGACCCTTGCCCGCCAGGGCCGCCAGCTGGTTGCGCAGCAGGGCCAGCGATTCGGCCGACTGTTCCAGCTGGCGGCGGCCGGCCGGCAAGGTGGTTTCGATTTGCGCCACGTCAATATCGGTGCCGATGCCGGCTTGCTTGCGCTGGCGCGTGATGTCGAGGATGCGGGCGCGCTGCGCCAGGCTGCGTTCGATCACGTCCTGCAGCTGGAATTCGTACGACAGCTGGATGTAGGTGCGCACCAGCGCCGTTTCCAGCGCCAGGCGGGCCATCTGCGATTCGGCCGACGCCAGTTGCACGTCGCCCAGCGCGGCGGACAGGGCGGCGCGGTTGCGGCCCCACAGGTCCAGGTCGTATGAAGCCGTGACGGTGGCCTGGTTGCGCCACGCGTAATTGCCGGCCAGCGGCGCCGGCGTGCTGCCGTGCTGGGAATACAGTTCGCGGTTGATGGAAACACTCGCGTCGGCCTGCGGGCGGGTCTTGTCTTCCGCCGCACCGGCCAAGGCCTCGGCCTGGCGCACGCGCGCCTGGGCGCCGCGCAGGGTGGGGCTGTCGGCCAGCGCCTGGTCCATCAAACGGTTCAATTGGGGGTCGCGCAAGTCTTGCCACCATTGCGCGCGCGGCCAGGCGATCGCTGCGCTGGCGGCGGCATCCATGGCCTGGCTCGCTTGCAGTTTGTTTGCGTCGAGCATGGCCGATTGCGGCGCGATATGGCCCATGTCGGCGCACGCGCTCAAGGCAAGGGTCAGGCTGGCGGCAAGCAAACGGCGGTGCAGGGACATGCAGGGACTCCGGAAGGTGGTGTTGGGGCGATGCTGACAGCTCGCCGCGGTGAGCGCCGGGAGTGGCCCGGCCGGGGTAGGCCCGGATGCTGCGCCGCAACTGAGTTGTTACTGACTGAAACCGGCTGACTGGTTTCTTATTGCACGACGTGCTTGGTGGTTTGCGCAACATCAAAGTCCGCTTCCGTTTGCGGGATCAGGCCAGCCTTGCGGGCGGCGTAGAACTCGGCCATGACTTGTTCGCGCGTCACCTTGCTGGCGGCGGTAGCCGGCATTTTCGGGTAGTCGACTTCGCTGGTGGCGATTTCGCCGGCATTGCGGGCGCGGATGTATTCGGCTGTGACTTGCTCGCGCGTCAATTGCTGGCCCGTGGTGGCAGGCGCGGCGCTTTGGGCAAAAGCCGACGTGGCGGTGGTGATGGCAAACAATGCTGCGATGAGTGATCTGGCTTGCATGATAAGACTCCAAAATGTGCTTGATGGCTGGGTGGATGGGCCGGCTCGCCACGTACCGGTCGGTTCGGCGGCATGGCGCTGGTGGGCGCCGTGCCGCCGATGAAGCAATTTCTGGATGAGAAGATGCTTACTTGAATTAACTATAGCAATGAATAGTACATTTGTGAAGTAATTTTTGAAAATAGTTGTGCGATGCCGCATTTCCCCTTGGTAGTGCCGTGCAGGCGTGCGCCGCTGGCCAGGGCAGGGGAGTAAGCTGGTTTTTTGATCAATGGGAGTCAGCCATGAGCAGCAGCACACTCGATCCGGACAATTTGCCCGTCATCCCCGACCGCGTGCTGGGCAGCGGGCATGGCAAGGGCGCGCTGGGGCCCAGCGACAGCTCCGACAGCGGCAGCGACATGCAGGGCGTGCCGGGCCAGGACCCGGAAGAGCTCGACAACGACAGCGATGCGGCCGGCACGGGCGAGCGGGCCGGCGTGGAGCCGCGCAATACGGCGCCCGATGGCGGCGACATCGACGTCGATCATGTGGAAACCCTGGCGCCCGTGCGGCCGGCAAAGGAAGGTGGTGGCGAATCGCCCCCATGAATTACTGCCTCGCCTGCGCCATCAGCGTAAAATGCAGGCAAGGCGGCGTGCGCGCCGCCATGGCCAGCCGGCCGGCACAGGATAGGATGTCAGAGGATGCAAACGCAGATGTCGCAAGAGAAAGAAAAAGGCTTGATGTCGATGTACCGCGAGACGCGGCCACGCGAGTTTTTTGGCGAAAAAAGTAACACCAATCACCTGGCCTGGAGCGTGCTGGTGGTGTTGCTGGCGCTGGTGTTCTGGCTCGTCGTGGCCCTGGCGGCGGCGGAAAACCAGCGCTATGCCCTGGAAACGAAGGCGTGCCAGGATCATGTGTTTCCTGCGGAGATCGACACGTCTTGCCTGAAGCAGGTCAGGTCGCGCGATCACTGGTGGCAGCACGTGGGCCACGCGCTGGTGCGCATGGGCGCCTGAGCATGGCGCAAGCTGGCTGAATAACCTGGCTGACCCTGCGGCGGCAAGTGCCGCTGCGGTGATGGGTGACGGGGGATACAGCGATAGTGCGGGAGGCATCATGCCACGCGATCACTCGCGCGAGCAGCCGCAATGGCTGCTGGCGCGCCACAGTGCCTTGACGGCGCGCCAGTTGCTGCGCGCCTATGGCTTGCTATGCCTGTTTTCCCTGACGATTGCCGCCGCCTTTGCGCTGCGCGGCATCTGGACCATTCCCATCTTTTCGTTCGCCGAACTGGGCCTGGTGGCCATCGCCTTGCTGCATTACCTGCGCCATGCGCGCGACTATGAGCACATCGCCTTGCGCGACGGCGAGCTGGTCATTGAACAGGTCAGTGCCGGCCACTGCCGGCGCCACCACTTTTCGCCGTGGCGCACGCGCATCGCTATGCCGCAAGGGCCGCGCCAATTGATACACATCAACGATACCGGAGCTGGCGGCGCGCAGGTGCAAGTGGGCGTGTACGCCACGCCTGAGCGGCGCCGGCAGGTGGCGCAGGAACTGCTGGCCCTGCTGCCACCGCCAATGTCGCCGCCAGCGCCACCGTGAATGCCTTACACGGCCCGCGACGGACCTTCCCACAGATTGATATGGCCTTCGCGCGCCTGCACGTCGATGGCGGCCAGCTCGTCGGCCGTGAACGACAACTGCTGCAGCGCGGCCACGTTTTCGCGGATTTGCGCGCTGCTGCTGGCACCGATCAGGGTCGACGTGACGCGGGGATCGCGCAGTACCCAGGCCAGCGCCATCTGCGCCAGGGTTTGCCCCCGCTGCGCGGCGATCTGGTTCAGTGCGCGCACGCGGGCCAGGTTTTCCGCGCTCAGGTGCTGTTGCGTCAGCGAGCCGCCGCCGGGCCGGTTGACGCGCGCATCCTGCGGCACGCCGTCCAGGTATTTGTCGCTGAGCAGCCCCTGCGCCAGCGCCGTGAACGTGATGCAGCCCATGCCTTGCTCTTGCAGGGTGTCGAGCAAGCCGTCTTCCTCGATCCAGCGGTTGAGCATGTTGTAGGCCGGCTGGTGGATCAGACACGGCACTTTCCATTCTTTCAGCAGGGCGGCCGCCTCGGCCGTTTTTTGCGGCGAATACGACGACAGGCCCACATACAGCGCCTTGCCTTGCTGCACGGCGGTGGCCAGCGCGCCCATGGTTTCTTCCAGCGGCGTGTCGGCGTCGTAGCGGTGCGAGTAAAAGATGTCGACGTAATCGAGGCCCAGGCGCTGCAAGCTCTGGTCCAGGCTGGCCAGCACGTATTTGCGCGACCCGCCGCCCTGGCCGTACGGACCGGGCCACATGTCCCAGCCCGCCTTGGTGGAAATGATCAGTTCATCGCGGTACGGCAGAAAATCGTCGCGCAGCAGCTTGCCGAAATTGCTTTCCGCGCTGCCATACGGCGGGCCGTAGTTGTTCGCCAGGTCGAAATGCGTGATGCCCAGGTCAAACGCTGTGCGCAGCATGTCGCGCTGCGATGCCAGATTATTGCTGTCGCCAAAGTTATGCCACAGCCCCAGGGACAGCAGCGGCAGTTTCAACCCGCTGCGCCCGCAAGTGCGGTATGGCATGCTGTCGTAGCGGTTCTCGGCGGCGTGGTAGGTCATGGCATCTCCTTGTCAATGAATCGCCTATTTTGGCGCAAAATCAAGGTGTGCGTGCATGCGCCTTGCGCGCGACGGGCCGCGCCTTACAATGGGCGTTGAGGAATCTCCAGGGAGCGGTCATGGAAATCGAATTGAAATTGCTGCTGGCGCAGGAAGATGCATGGCGTTTGCGCGCGCACCCGTTGCTGGCGCAGGCTGCGCAAGGGCCACTGGTGCTGCAGATGCACGATATCTATGTCGATACGCGCGATTTGCAGCTGTGCCGCCACCAGGCGGGCTTGCGCGTGCGCCAGGTGGACGGGCGCTGGGTGCAAACCCTGAAGGCGGGCGGCACGGTCAGCGGCGGCTTGCACAGCCGCCACGAATGGGAAGGCGAGGTGCCGGGGCCGCAGCCGGACCTCGCCGCGCTCGACGCTGCCATCGGCCGCAAGCAGCCCATCCGCGCGCTGCTGCGCCAGGATGCCATCCGCGACGCCTTGCAGCCCGTGTTTACCACGCGCATCGAGCGCACCGTCTGGCAGCTGCGCACGCCGCAGGGCGACGAGATCGAATGCGTGCTGGACCAGGGTGTCATTGAAAGCGGTGCGGACGGTGCCGATGGTGCCATACGCAGCGTGCCCGTCAGCGAGATCGAGCTGGAGTTGAAGCAGGGGCAGGCCGCCAGCCTGTTCGATGTGGCGCTGGCGCTGCTGCAGGAGGTGCCGCTGCAGCTGGGCCACATGAGCAAGGCGGAACGCGGTTACCGCCTGGTCGCGCAGCAACCCTTGCGCGCGGTCAAGGCCCAGCCCGTGGCGCTGGACGCGGCGATGTCGGTGGAGCAAGCGTTTCTGGCCATCGCCGGCAATTGCCTGGAGCAGGTCAGCGGCAACCAGGATGGCGTGGCGGGCGGCGCGGATGTGGAGAGCGTGCACCAGATGCGCGTGGGCTTGCGGCGCCTGCGCTCGGCGCTGGGCATGTTCAAGTCCCTGCTGGTGCTGCCGGACGCCTTGAAGAGCGAACTCGACTGGTTGGGCGGCGCGCTGGGCGAGGCGCGCGACTGGGATGTGTTGGCAGGCAATACCCTGGCGCAACTCGATGGCGAGGCGCAGGCGGATGCGGCAGCGCTGGCGCAGGCAGCGCACGCGCAGGCGCGGCTCAAGCATGTAGAGGCCGCCCAGGCCGTCACCTCGGCGCGCTGCACGGCTTGCATGCTGGGCTTGCAGCGCTGGCTGCAGGCGCGCGCCTGGCGCGACAGCTGTTCCGTGCGCCAGGCGCGGCGCCTGGACGCGCCCGTTTCCCCGTTTGCCCATGCTACCGTGCGCAAGGATCAGCGCCGCCTGATGAAGCGCGGCAAGCGCCTGCTGCATGCCTCGCCGCAGCAGCGCCACCAGGTGCGCATCGCGGCCAAGAAGACGCGTTACGCGACGGAATTTTTTGCCTCGCTGTTTGCCGCGCGCGCCGTGCAACCGTATGTGGGGCGCTTGTCGGCCTTGCAGGATGAACTGGGCTGGCTCAACGATGTGCAGGTGGCCGACCGGCTGCTGCAGCAATTGCCCGATGTCCAGGCCGACCAGGCGGACCAGGTTGACCAGTCCGCCCACGACGGGCTGCGGCTGCACGCGGCCTTCATCCGTGGCTATCTGGCGGCGCGCGCGCAGGCGCAGGGCAAGGATGGCCGCATGCACAAGGCGTGGCGGCGCTTCAAGGCGGCCCGTTTGCCGGCCTGAGCCCGCCCCGTTTGCGCCAGCGCAGCTTCAGTTCACAGCTTGCTGTTCTGGCAGCCGGCACTGACGCATTCGCGCACGCGGTCTTGCAGGAATTGCGCGCGTTCGATGGTGGTCTGGGTGGCGCAATCGAGGTTGACATAGAAGCCTGACGCTTCGCGTTTGGAACAGTTCTGGTTGCGGTTGGCTATCCACGCCAGCTGGCCCGATTTGAGCTTTTGCTTGCCGCCGGCATCGAGCTGGGCGCTCAGCTTCTTGTAGTTGGCGTTGAGTTCCTTGTCCGCTTCCTGGTACACCTTGTTCAGACAATACAGACCGTCGAAGTCGTTGCGCGGCGTGTCGCAGGCCGAGTTGGCGAAGGCGGAACCGGAGGCAAGGACGAGCAATGCAAGCATGAATTTTTTCATTATTTTCTTTCAGCAAGAGATGGCGGCGAGGCTGGCCGGCGAGCACGGGTGTGCACTTGCGTATTTTACAATGTCCCGCATGTGGATCTTGTTCGTTTGACCAGTGTGTGCCGCCTGCATGTACTTTCTGTCTGGACATAAAAAAAGCCCGCGCTCGCAAGCGCAGGCTTCTTTCCAGGACACGTCACTGCGGCGCAGGCCGCCGATACGTCCGGTTTACGTTGTCAGGAACCGCTTACGCGAAGTTCTTGGCAACGAAGTCCCAGTTGACCAGGCCCCAGAACGTTTCCACGTACTTGGCGCGCAGGTTGCGGTAGTCGATGTAGTAGGCGTGTTCCCAGACGTCGCAGGTCAGCAGCGGCTTGTCGCCGGTGGTCAGCGGGCAGCCGGCGTTCGAGGTGTTGACGATGTCGACGGAACCGTCGGCCTTTTGCACCAGCCAGGTCCAGCCCGAACCGAAGTTGCCCACGCACGACTTGGTGAATTCTTCCTTGAACTTGTCGAACGACGACCACTTGGCGTTGATCGCGTCAGCCACGGCACCCGTAGGCGCGCCGCCGCCGGCCGGCTTCATGCCGTTCCAGTAGAAGGTGTGGTTCCATACTTGCGCTGCATTGTTGAAGATGCCGCCCGACGATTTCTTGATGATTTCTTCCAGCGACAGGTTCTCGAACTCGGTACCCTTGATCAGGTTGTTCAAGTTGGTGACATACGCCTGGTGATGCTTGGCATAGTGGTATTCCAGGGTTTCTTTCGAAATATGCGGCGCCAGAGCGTCCATTTCATATGGCAGTGGTGGCAGAGTATGTTCCATGTGATGTCCCTTTATGGTGAGTGTTCGGAGTCTTCCAGCCTGTGGCCGGAGGGTTGAGCCTTGCGTGCTTGAATCAAGCATTCTTGCTGAACGAGCCACTATTGTAAAGCGGATGCGCCATTGCTGCAGATTCCCACACGCGTCGTGGATGCCGTTGGCGTAGTGATTCTCGTTCAGCGCCCGGCCTAGCGAATACGCCGCGTGGTTTCCCGCACGATCAGCTCCAGGGGCGGTATTGCTGCCTGCACGGCTTCGCCATTGATCAGGCCCAGCAGCGCTTGCGTGGCGATGCGGCCAATGTCGTACAGGGGCTGGTGGATGGTCGTCAGCGGCGGCGTCGTGTAGGACGAGCCGGGCAAGTCATCGAAACCGACGAGCGAGATATCGTCGGGCACGCGGATGCCCTTGCGGTACAGGCACAGGCGCACGCCGTAGGCGGACAGGTCGTTGGCGGCGAAGACGGCGCTGAATTGCTGCTGCGTATCGAACAAATGGTTCATGGCCAGCATCCCGCTTGCCTCGTGGAAATCGCCTTCCACCATCAGCTTCGGATCGATGGCGATGTCCGCTTCGCGCAGCGCGCGCTGGTAGCCCGTCAGGCGCTCGGCCGCATCCGTGTTGTTGGCGGGGCCGGCCACGAACGCGATGCGGCGGTGGCCCAGTTCCACCAGGTGGCGCACGGCCAGGTAGGCGCCGTATTCGTTGTCGAGCTTGAAGCCGATGGCGCTTTTCGTGGCCAGCAGGCGGCCCGTCGAGACGATGGGGCGCTGTTGCGAGAAATCGAGCACGCTCTCGTCCGAGATGCGTCCGGACAGCAGGATGATGCCGTCGACTTTTCTTGCCAGTAGCAAACGGATGCGGTCGGCCTCTTCCTGCGCATTCCAGTGTCCGCTGACGATGACGGAGGCATAGCCCGTGTCTTTCAAGCCATCGTCCACGCCGCGCAGGCTTTCATCGAAGAAAGGGCTGGAAATATCCTGCACCACGATGCCGATGGTCATCGAGCGGCCCTTTTTTAAGCCCTGCGCCATCTGGTTCGGCGCGAATTTCATGTGCGCAATGGCCGCCAGCACGGCATCGCGCTTGTCGTCGGACACCCTGGCCGTGCCATTGAGGATGCGCGAGACGGTGCTGGGCGACACGCCAGCCTGGCGGGCCACGTCGAGCAGGGTGGAAGGGGGAGCAGCGTGGGCGCTATCGTTCAAGGTGATTCCTGGGTATCAAGATGGCTGGTTGTCAGTGCTCTGAAAACCTTTTCAGTGAAAGATTACCATAAATGCCCACAGGGCCGTGGGTCGGGGCTTGAAAACGTTTTCACGAAAAACAACAGCATCTTGAAATGGCGGATTTTTTCGTCTTTTCATAGGAGAAAGCGCGCCAGGGCATGCATCTCGCCACGCTGCCCTCAATAAAAATGACAACTTTTTCGGTTGACTTGATTTTCTTTGCGGTGTTAAATGGACGCATGTTGTGAAAACGTTTTCAAGATAGAAGACGCTCAATAAACGGAGATGAAATAATGAAGTCAAGCATCCTTGGCGCCGCCCCCCTGGCAGCGCTGACCCTGGCCGCCAGTGTGGCCGCCGCGCCCGCCGCCGTCCCGCCGGCCACCGCCCTGCCGGCGCTGGCCCCGGCGACCATCACTGTCGCCTCGTTCCCCGACCTGGACCGCGCCGTCAAGACGGCCTTGCCCCTGTGGGAAAAGCTCTACCCGCAAGTGAAGGTCAAGCTGGTCAGCCTGCAGATCGACGACCACCATAACTCGATGACGACGGCACTGGCGGCCGGCGCGCGCCTGCCCGACGTGATGGCCATCGACTTCCGCTACGTCGGCAGCTTTGCCGAATCGAAGGGCATGGAAGATCTCTTGCTGCCGCCATACGGGGCAGGGCAGTACCGCGCCCAGTTCGTGCCATTCACCTTCGTGCAGGCGACCAGTTCGCGCGGCACCCTGGGCGCCATGCCGGCCGACCTGGGACCGGGCACGCTGTTCTACCGCAAGGACTTGATGGACAAGGCGGGCATCAAGGAAACCGACCTGACGCAATCGTGGGAGTCATATATCGCCGCCGGCAAGAAGCTCAAGGCCGCCACCGGCACCTATCTGCTGGCCGGCGCCAGCGACCTGGCCGACATCGTCATTCGCGCCAACCTGAAAGATGGCGAAGGCATCTATTTTGGCGACAAAGGCCAGGTGCTGGTCGACTCGCCCCGCTTCGTGAAAGCCTTCGAACTGGCCAAGGCGGCCAGGGTCGCCGGCATCGATGCGCGCACCGTGGCCTGGACGGGCGAGTGGGCCGAAGGATTCAAACGCGACAAGGTGGCCAGCCAGATGATGGGTTCGTGGTTGAGCGGCCACCTGGCCAAGTGGCTGGCGCCGGCGTCTGCCGGCCAGTGGCGCGCGGCCAACCTGCCGGCCGGCGCGCTGGCGTCGTATGGCGGCTCCTTCTACGGCATCCCGAAAAAGGCGGCGAATAAAACCCAGGCCTGGGAATTCATCAAGTTCATGACCGTCAACAAGGATATCCAGCTGCACTCGCTCAAAGAGATCGGCGCCTTCCCGGCCCTCAAGGCCGCGTATGCGGACCCGATGATGGACGAGCCGCAGCCGTATTTCGGCGGCCAGAAGACGCGTTTGCTGGCGCGCGACACGGCGGCGAAAATCCCCGTCATCCGCGTCGACAAATTCGACGCCGTGGCGCGCGACATCGTCAACATGGAACTGGAAAGCGTGCTGGCGCAAAACAAGGATATCAAGACGGCGCTGGCCGACGCCAAGGCCCTGATCACCCACCGCGCGCGGCGCTAGGAGCAGCATGACTACCTCCATGCCTTGTACCGAGGACGCGCCCGCTGCCGCTGCCGCGCGGCCCGCCAGGAAACGCTACAACATGAAGCAATGGGCGCCGTATATCTTCATCAGCCCCTTCTTCATCCTGTTCGCCGTCTTCAGCCTGTTCCCGCTGCTGTTTTCCATCTATCTGTCGTTCAACCAGTGGGAAGCGGCCAGCGGCGTGGAAGCCATGCAGTGGGTGGGCCTGGACAACTACAAGTATGCCTTGAGCGACCCGTGGTTTTTGCGCTCGCTGGGCAACACGCTGTGGCTGGCGCTGGCCTCGGGCGTGCCGCAGCACCTGGTGGCCATTCCGCTGGCAGCGTTCATCCACAACAGCTTCAAGCGCTCGCGCAACCTGGTGATCGGCATTTACTTTTTACCGTTCATCACCTCCAGCGTGGCCATCGCCATGGTCTTCAACACCCTGTTCTCGCGCGACTATGGGCAGATCAATGTGCTGATCCAATGGTGCGCCAGCCTGCCGCTCGTCGGCGGCCTGTTTCCGGCGGAATCGATCGACTGGCTGGGCAGCTCGCTGTTCATCAAGCCGGCCGTCGCCTTCGTGATTTTCTGGCGCTACCTGGGCTGGAATCTGGTGCTGTATCTGTCCGCGCTGCAGGTGATACCCAAAGACCTGTACGAAGCGGCCACCATCGACGGCGCCTCGAAACGCCAGCAGTTCTGGTACATCACCCTGCCGCAGCTGCGCCCCATGATCTACCTGGCCGTGACACTGACCATCATGGGCAACCTGCAGCTGTTCGAGGAGCCGTTCGTGCTGGTGGCCGAATCGAGCGGCGTGAGCCAGTCGGTGATGACGACGGCCATCTTCGTCTACAAGACGGCGTTTTCCTCGGGCGACTTCGGCACGGCGTCGGCCATTTCCTGGCTGCTGTTTTTGATCATCGCCAGCACCACCTGGGTCAATAACCGCATTTTCAGCCGCAACGAACGTAGAGAAAAACGCAAGGAGGTCCGATGAAAACCACCCGCTGGACGGCCTACGCCATGGTGGCCATCGGCGCCCTGATCATGGTCGCGCCGTTCTACTTCATGTTCGTCTTCGCCACGCACACGAGCGCCGAGATCTACAGCCTGCCGCCGCCGCGCTGGTTCGGCACGGCCCTGCTCAACAACCTGGAATTGCTGCAGGAGCGCCTGCCGTTCTGGCGCAATATCGGCATCAGCCTGTACGTGGCGCTGATGACGACGGCCCTGACCTTGTTCTTTTGCTCGCTGGGCGGCTATGCGTTTGCCATGTACGAGTTCCGCTTCAAGCGGCCCCTGTTCACCCTGGTGATGGCGTCGATGATCATCCCGTCTTTCATGAACATGATTCCCACGTTCATGCTGATGGATTTCCTCGGCTGGCTGGACCAGCCGCGCGCCCTGTACGTGCCTGGCGCGGCCGGCGCGCTGGGGATTTTCCTGATGCGCCAGTACATCGGCACGGCCATTCCGAAGGATCTGATCGAGGCGGCGCGCATCGACGGCTGCGGCGAATTCGCCATCTACTGGAGAGTCGTGCTGCCGCTGATCGGTCCCGCCATGGGCACCCTGGGCCTGATCACCTTCATCAACTCGTGGAACAATTTCATCACGCCGCTGGTCGTCATGCGCTCGGTCGAGAACTACACGATCCCGCTGGCTTTGCGCAGCATGCAGGCGCCGAACAACACGGAGTGGGGCGCGCTGATGACGGGCGCCGCCATCGCCGTGCTGCCGCTCTTGCTGATGTTTTTTGTCGCCTCGAAGCGTTTAATTGAAGGACTGACCCAGGGCGCCGTCAAAGGCTAGCACTCTCTTTAATCCACTCACACTGACATGACCACCATGCATAACGACGATATTGACACCAACTTCCCCGCCACCTTCACCTGGGGCGTGGCCACCAGCGCCTACCAGATCGAGGGCGCCGCCGCCATCGACGGCCGCGGCCCATCCATCTGGGATACCTTCAGCCACACGGATGGCAAGATCATCGACGGCAGCAATGGCGACGTGGCTTGCGACCATTACCACCGCTACGCGGAGGACGTGGAACTGATCGCCAGCCTGGGCGTGAACGCCTACCGCTTTTCCATGTCCTGGTCGCGCGTGCAACCGACGGGTTCCGGCGCCTGGAACGAGGCCGGATTCGATTTTTACTCCCGCCTGCTCGACGCGCTGGCCGCCAAGGGACTCGATGCGCACCTGACCCTGTACCACTGGGACTTGCCGCAAGCCTTGCAGGACGAGGGCGGCTGGCTCAATCGCGCCACCTGCTACCACTTCGCCGTCTACGCGGCCGAGGTGGCGCGCCGCTTCGGCCACAAGGTCGCCAGCATCGCCACGCACAACGAACCGTGGTGCACGGCCGTGCTGGGCCACGGCACGGGCCAGTTCGCCCCCGGCATGGCCGACCCGGCCGCCGCAGTGCAAGTGTCGCACCATCTGCTGCTGTCGCACGGCCTGGCCATGCAGGCGATGCGCGCCGTCAATCCGCCCGCCAAGCTGGGCATCGTGCTCAATCAATGGACGGCCACCCCGGCCACCGACAGCGCCCAGGACCGCGAGCTGGCAGAACTCGAATATGCGCGCTCGGTGCAGTGGTATATGGACGCCATCTTCAAGGGCCGCTACCCGGCCCTGGCCCTGAAACACCCAGATGCTTCCGCTTTATCTATCTTTGAAAACGATTTCATAGATATCAGGCAGCCTATCGATTTCCTCGGCGTGAACTATTACACGCGCGCTTTCATGAGCGCCGAGACGCCGCCGCGCAAGCCCGAATGCAAGCTCGGTGTCAACGACATGGGCTGGGAAACCTATCCGCAAGGCTTGACGGAACTGCTCGTCGGCCTGCACCGCGAATACCGGCTGCCGCCCGTCTACATCACGGAAAACGGCATGGCCGTGGCCGACAAGCCCGTCGACGGCAAGATCCACGACGCGCCGCGCATCGAATACGTGCAGCTGCACCTGGACGCCTTACGCGCCGTGATTGCGCAGGGCATCGACGTGCGCGGCTATTTCTACTGGAGCCTGATGGATAACTTCGAGTGGAACTCGGGCTACGCCAAGCGCTTCGGCATGGTCTACGTCGATTACGCCACGCAGCAGCGCAGCTTCAAGGACAGCGCCCTGTGGTACCGCGATTTTATTATCGCCCAGCGCGCATCCCATGCCGTTGCCCTGGCCGGGGAGCACTGACATGGCCGCCATTTCCCTGCGCGGTATCCGCAAGACCTACGGCGACGGCCCGGAAATCGTCAAGGGCCTGGACCTCGATATCCACGACGGCGAATTCATGGTCTTCGTCGGACCGTCCGGCTGCGGCAAGTCGACCCTGCTGCGCATGATCGCGGGACTGGAAGACATCAGCGCGGGCCAGCTGCGCATCGGCGACTTGCTGGCCAACGACGTGGCGCCGGCCGAGCGGGGCATCGCCATGGTCTTCCAGAGCTACGCCCTGTATCCGCACATGACGGCGCGCGACAACATGGGTTTTGCCTTGAAACTGGCCGGCAAGCCGGAAGCCGAAGTGCGCGCCGCCGTCGGCAAGGTGGCCGAGATTTTGCAGATCACGCACCTGCTTGACCGCAAACCCAAGGCCTTGTCGGGCGGCGAACGCCAGCGCGTGGCCATCGGCCGCTCCATCGTGCGACAGCCCAAGGTGTTTTTGTTTGACGAGCCGCTGTCCAACCTCGACGCGTCCTTGCGCGTGCAGACGCGCATCGAGCTGGCCAAGCTGCACCAGGAACTGGGCACGACGATGATCTACGTGACGCACGACCAGGTCGAGGCCATGACCCTCGGCGACCGGGTCGCCGTCTTCCACGGCGGCCACCTGGAGCAGGTGGGGGCGCCTTTGGACCTGTACCGCCATCCGGCCAGCCAGTTCGTCGCCGGCTTCATCGGCGCGCTGCGCATGAACTTTTTGCCGTGCGCCGCCGTCCCCGCGCTGGCCAGCCAGCTTGGCGGCGAGGCGCGCATGCTGGTCGGCATACGCCCCGAGCACCTGCGCCTGGTGCCGCGCCACGAGGGCTACGGCGCCACGGTGACCCTGATCGAGCAGCTGGGCGACGCACAGATCATCCACGCGACCCTCGACGGATGCATCGACGGCGGCCCGCACGCGGTGGCCATCAAGTTGCACGGCGAGGCGCGCCACAGCCTGGCGCAGGGCAGCGCCATCGGCTTCGCACCGGAAGAAGGCCATGCCTTTCTATTTGACACGGCCGGGCGCGCCGTGGCCACCCATTGACCCCGCACGGAGGCGACATGACTTCAGATTGACACCCAAAAAATGTGCAGCAATAGCCAAAGAGCTATGTGATCATCAATTAACCAGCGGTACAGGAGACAACAACAATGCAACAGCTCAAACGCAATACCATCGCCCTCAGCCTCGCGCATGCGACCTTCGCCCAGTTCATCTTGCTGGGCAGCGGCGCCGCGCTGGCACAGGACACCGCAGCCACGGACGCGGCAAAACCGGCCGCCGAACAGATGGACCGCATCGTCGTCACGGCCACGCGCCGCAATACCTTCGTGCAGGAGACGCCGCTGGCCGTCACCGCTTTCAACCAGGACACCCTGCAAAACAATCAAGTGAAAGACCTGGCCTCGCTGGCGACCATGGTGCCGAGCCTCGTCGTCGAACAGCATGGCGACTCGGGCGGCGTGCACGTCTACATGCGCGGCGTCGGCTCGGCCAACCACACGGAGCTGGGCGACCCGGCCGTCGCCTTCTATGTCGACGGCGTGTATTCGCCGCGGCCCCAGGGCGCCACGGCGCTGATGTATGACTTGAGTCACGTCGAGGTGGCGCGCGGACCGCAGGGCACCCTGAACGGCCGCAATTCGACGGCGGGCGCCGTCAACCTCGTGTCGGCCGCGCCGAGCACGGCCAAGTTCATGGGCTCGGCCGGCATCACCGTGGGCGACAAGCGCCATCTGCAGACGCAGGGCATGCTCAATATCCCGTTGTCCGACGACGTGGCGCTGCGCATCGCCGCCATCAAGGATAGCCATGACGGCACGGTGGACTTCCGCCGCGGCTCGAACGTCATGCCGGGCACGGCCAAGTATGGCGCCGGCGACCAGATGGGCGTGCGCGCCTCGCTGCTGTGGAAGTTCACGCCGCAGCTGCGCGGCACCTTCATCGCCGACTACTTCCTCGACCAGGGTGCCGGCAACGTCTACCTGGCGGCCGAACCGAAACCCGGTGAAAAGCTGCGCTCGGCCCTGATCGACACGCCGGGCACCCTGGACCAGTCGATTCTGACCTACAAGGGCAAGCTCAATTACAAGCCGACCGATGCGCTGGACTTCACGTACCTGGGCAGCTGGAGCCGCTACAAGCGCCAGAACAGCAACGATTCCGATGCGGGCCTGTTCCCCGGCTTTAAGTCGGAAAACCGCACCGACTGGGCGCAGTTCGACAGCTATTCGCACGAGCTGCAGGCCCGTTCGGACGACGATGCGCCGTTCCAGTGGGTGGCCGGCGTGTTCCTGTTCAATGAAAAGAACAAGGTGCGCTTCGATATCGACCGCAGCCAGATTTCGCAGGCGGCCGTGCAGCAGGATATCGCCAACGGCGCCGTGATTTTCGTGCAGCCGACCGTGGGCCAGTACGCGTCCTCGATGTCCTTCATCCAGGGCGACCGCCAGCTCAAATCGAAAGCCGTGTTCGGCCAGGTCAGCCAGCAGCTGACCGATACGCTCAAGCTGACGGCCGGCGCGCGCTACACGAAAGACCATAAATTCGACGTCGGCGGCAAGAACTGGGCTTGCCCGAACTGGCCCGCCAACACGCCGCTGGGCACCACGGTACTCACTGCCGACCAGCTGCGCCAGCTGGTCACGCCCGGCACGGGCCTGGCCAATACGCACAATATCGGACCGGGCGGCGCCATCACTGCCGCCGCCTGCGGCAATACGCCGGGCGACAATACGGCCGACCTGAAATACGGCCAGGCCACCTGGCTGGGCCGCATCGAGTACAAGCTGCGCCCGGACATTTTGCTGTTCGGTTCCGTGACGACGGGCTTCCATTCGCCGGCCATCGGCGACGGCGGTGCCACCACCAAGCCGGAAAAGCTGACCAGCTATGAAATCGGCTTCAAGTCGGACTTGCTGAACCGCGAACTGACCCTGAACCTCGATGCGTTTTTGATGAAGTACAAGGACAAGCTCGAATCGCAGGTGGTCAACAGCGTGCTGGCCAACTTCAATGCGGCTGGCGCCACCGTCAAGGGGTTGGAAGCGGAGTGGGTGTGGCGCCCAACGAAGGTCGACCGCCTGACGGGCAACGCTACCTGGCTCAAAGCCGTGTACGATGATTTCATGTCGTGCGACGTCGATGCGGCGCGCGCGAATGGCCAGTCCTGCGGCTCGACGGCGCCACTGGTGAACGTGGGCGGCAGCACCATGAAGCATGCGCCGAAGTTTTCCACGACCGTCCAGTACGAGCATGATTTCAGTGTCGCCGGCGGCCAGCTCACGCCGCGCGCTTCGGTGCACTATGAAACCATGTCGTACGTGGGCGCGGGCGCGTTCAACGGCGACGTGCCGGGCCACGCCGGCGTCAAGCGCCAGGAAGCGTACACCACGCTGGACCTGAGCCTGCGCTTCCAGCCGGCCAACAAGGCCTATACGGTGGAAGCGTTCGTGCAGAACGCCACCGACAAGGCGGTCAAGCTGGACGTCAATGAAATCTGCACGGACGTGGGCATGCCATGCCAGCCGACGCAGCAGATCTACGGCGCCTTCTACAACGCACCGCGCACGTTTGGCGCGCGCGTGTCGATGAAGTTTTAATCAGGTCGTGTGAAAGAGCCGTTGCAGTAGCAGTCCACTCAGTAGGGAAGGTGTTGGGCCGGGGTTCTTCCCCGGCCTTTTTTACTCTAATGTCGCTTGCACGCTGGCGATGCCGATCTGCGCGCTGCCTTCGGCCAGGCGTACGTTGACGTTCTGGCGCGCCTGCAACTGGGCCGGCGAGCGCACGATATTTCCCTTTTCATCGCGCAGGATGGCGTAGCCGCGTTCCAGGGTGCGCTGGGGGTTGAGCAGTTCCAGCTGCGCCGCCAGGCCGTCGAGGCGGTGGCGCCGCTGCGCCACCAGTTGCACCATGGCCGCGCCGCCGCGCCGCTGCATGTCCGCGAGGCGGGCGCGCGGCGCCGTGACGTCGGGCCGCAAGGCGGCCCAGCGCGAACGCAGGCGTTCGAGCGCGTACTGCGACTGGTTCACGGGCGCGCGCGCCGCATGCGTCATGGCCGTCGACAGGGCCAGCAGTTGCAAGCGCTGCTGCTGCAGCTGCGCCTTCGGGTTGAGCAGGCGGCGGCTGTGGCGATCCAGCGTTTGCGCCGCATCGTCGAGGCGGCGGCGCATGGCGCGGCGCAGATCGGCAGCATCGGCGCGCAGGGAAGCCATCCAGTCGGCGCGCGGCGTGGCCGCCAGTTCGGCCGCCGCCGTCGGCGTGGCCGCGCGCAGGTCAGCCGCGAAGTCGGCGATGGTGAAATCGGTCTCGTGTCCCACGCCGCTGATCACCGGCATGGAACAATCGGCGATCGCATGGGCGACGGCTTCATCGTTGAACGACCATAAGTCTTCGATGCTGCCGCCGCCACGACATACCAGCAGCACGTCGCACTCGGCCCTTGTGGAGGCAGTGCGGATGGCGTGCGCGATTTTTTCCGGCGCTTGCTGGCCCTGCACGGGCGTGGGGTACAGAATGATGGACACGTGTGGCGCGCGGCGCTTGAGCGCGATCAGCACGTCGCGCAGGGCGGCCGCCTGCGGACTGGTGACGATGCCGATGCTGCGCGCGAACATGGGAATGGCGCGCTTGCGTTCCTGGTCGAACAGGCCCTGCGCGGCCAGTTTTTCCTTCAGGCGCTGGAACGCTTCGTACAGGGCGCCCACGCCGGCGCGGCGGATGGCTTCGACGTTGATCTGGTAATCGCCACGCGCGCCGTACAGGGTGACGAGGGCGCGCACTTCCACCTTGTCGCCTTCGCGTGGCGTGAAGCCGGCAAACTGCGCGCGGCCACGGAACATCACGGCGCGCACCTGGGCGCCATCGTCCTTCAAGGTGAAGTACCAGTGGCCGGAAGCGGCGCGCGTAAAGTTGGAAATCTCGCCGGCGATCCAGGTCAGGGGGAACGAGCGTTCGAGCAGGCGCGCGACGGCCTGGTTCAGGGCGCTGACGGTCAGCACGGGCGGGGCGGCAAAGCCGCTGTCAGTTGGAGTATCGGTCATCATCTGGTGCTATGGGGGAGGAAACTGTCCACATATTATCGGCGAGGTCATGCTTATGTCATATATCGTGCAAAACAACAAGTTCTATTTCTAAGTATTTGATTTCATGCAGAATTCCCGTATGCCTGATTTGCGTGCACAGGGAAAAAAACCTTTAATATCAAGCACATCAGTAAAGCCCGTGCCACTTACGCACAAAGTTATCCACAGAAAGTGTGCGGAACTTTTTGCCGTGGACAATTGTTGCCGGACAGGCCCCTTTCGACAAAGGAAAATGCCCTGCTACATTTTTACGCACTGAAATAAAGTACATAGGAATCAAGCGCTTAGTATGCCATGCATGGCCTTGCGCACAATCTTATCCACAAAAAATGTGCAGAACTCTGGTGCAGCGCTGGAATTATCCACTGAAACGCCCAAGGCATGGCTTGCCTGAATTTTGCGCAGCATAAAAATAACCATACAAATCAAGGGTGTAGCATTCGTGCCTAGGCCTTGCTCACAATCTTATCCACAGAATGTGTGCAAAACTGCATAAACCGTTTCGCGGCTTGTCCGGGTTTTCCACCGCGCGAACATGCCGAATTGCTGCCTCATTTTTAAGCATTGAAAAAAACTCCTTTTAAATCAAGGGTCTTGCGTGGAGTCAATCGGCTTGCTCACAATCTTATCCACACTTTATGTGTGGAACTGCATTCTCGGTGGAAAAGTATTGTTTGGCGATAGTTTTTGGCATGAAAACCTCCGCTTTTCACGCCCTGCTACATTTTTACGCAGGGAAATAAAAACGATATAAATCAAGGTACTTGGCGTCTATTCTTGCGCTTGCGCACAATCTTGTCCACAGATTGTGTGCAGAACTTTGACGCTGAAAATGCCGCATGTGTCGCTCCGTTTGCCACTTTTTTGTGCATTGATTTAATGTCGTTTAAAATCAATGGCTTAATTGAATTCCTTGGCTTTGCGCACAATCTTGTCCACAGTTAATGTGCAGAACTCTGTAATCATTAATTTATTGACATTGACTACTGCCGATAAGCTGCTATGCCTGTATTTTGCGCAGAGCGATATTGTTCATGTAAATCAAGTACTTACGTGCAGCACTTCATGCTTGCTCACAATCTTATCCACACAAAGTGTGCAAAACTGTGCGCTCGCCGCGCCCGCCCGCCGCGCGGTGTGGACAAGTACGCATGCGGGCGCCACTTGCCGCCGGCGCGGCAACGCGCTACATTGCGCCATTCCCGCGCCGACATGCCATCGCTCTTCGGCGCTCGGTACAATACAGGCTGTCCGGGCGGTTCACCGCCTTCCCTTTACCAGGAGTTTCTTTTGCTCGCTATATTTCAAGCCGCTGGCTGGCCCATCTGGCTGTTGCTGATCGCTTCCATCGTCGCCCTGGCCCTGATCATCGAGCGCCTGCTGTATTTGCGACGCGCCAAGATTCTGCCCCGCAAGCTGTTCGATGAAGTGGTGCTGGTGTATCGCAACGGCAAGATCACGCCGGACACGGTGGCCAAGCTGGAAGGCAATTCGCCGCTGGGCGTGGTGCTGGCCGCCGCCCTGCGCAACGTCGACGCACCGCGCGAGGTGATGAAGGAATCGATCGAAGAGGCGGGCAGTGGCGTGGCCCACACGCTGGAACGTTTCCTGACGACCCTGGGCACGATCGCCACCCTGGCGCCGCTGATGGGCCTGTTCGGCACGGTGGTGGGCATGATTGAAATCTTCGGTTCGCAAAACGCCAGCGGTTCGAATCCCGCACAATTGGCGCACGGTATTTCAGTGGCCTTGTACAACACGGGCTTCGGCCTGGCCATCGCCATGCCGGCCCTGGTCTTCTACCGCCACTTCCGCGCCCTCGTCGACAGCTTCGTCATTGACATGGAGCAGCAAGCGGTCAAGTTCGTCGACATCGTCCACAGTGGCCGCCAATGAACTTCCGCAAAGGCAAGGGGCGTGAAGACCCCGAAATCAACCTGATCCCGTTCATCGACGTGCTGCTGGTGATCCTGATCTTTTTGATGGTCAGCACCACCTACAGCAAGTTTACGGAACTGCAGATCACCTTGCCGACGGCCGACGCCGAGCAAGCCAAGGACAAGCCGCAGCAGATCGACGTCACCATCGATGCCAAGGGCAATTACACGGTCAACCGCGAACCGGTCTCGTTCCGCGACGTGGCCGGCCTGGCCGATGCCCTGCAAAACGCGGCAAAAACAGCCAACGGCGGCAAGGCGCCCGCGCAGACGCCCGTCGTGGTGGTCAACGCCGACCAGTTTGCCATGCACCAGATGGTCGTCCACGTGATGGAAGCGGCGCGCCTGGCCGGCTATGAAAAGCTGACGTTTGCGGCGCAGGCCGGTGGCAGCAAGTAGCGTTCTCCGCACGGGGTCAGACCCGCCGGGTCTGACCCCAGCCTTCCTTTGCGCTCCCTTTTCATGAATACCCCATGCCCACACCTTCCCCCGCCAAGCTTGAATCCACATTGACCCGCGCCTGGCTGCGGCGCGGCCCGCTGGCGTGCGCGCTGTGGCCCGTCTCCCTGCTGTTCGGCGCCCTGAGCGCCGTGCGGCGCGGCCTGTACCGCGCCGGCGTGTTGACGTCGACGCGCCTGCCCGTGCCCGTCGTCGTCGTCGGCAATATTTTTATCGGCGGCACGGGCAAGACGCCGCTGACGATCTGGCTGGTGCAAGCCTTGCGCGATGCGGGCATGCGCCCGGGCGTCATTTCACGCGGCCATGGCAGCGCCGACCGGCTGCCGCGCGCCGTCAGCGCCGCTTCGACGCCGCAGCAGGTGGGCGACGAGCCGCTGCTGATCTTCCAGCGCGGCGGCTGCCCCGTGATGGTGGGCCGCGACCGCGCGCAAGCCGGCAGGGCGCTGCTGGCCGCGCATCCCGACGTCGACGTGCTGGTGACGGACGACGGCTTGCAGCATTACGCCTTGCGGCGCGACGTGGAAATCGTGCTGTTCGACGGCCGCGGCGCGGGCAACGGCTGGCTGCTGCCGGCGGGGCCTTTGCGCGAATCGCCGCGCCGCCGTCGCGACGTGACGGTGATTAATGCGGCCGAGCTGGCGCCGGCCCTGGTGGACCAGGTCGCGCCCAAGGGCGGCCTGGTGGTGCAGATGCGGCTCGATGGCGGGGTGGCTGAACGCTTGACGAACCGCAGCGAATGCCTGCCGCTTGCCACCCTGGCGGCCAGCGGCCAGCGCATCGTCGCGGCGGCCGGTATCGGCAATCCGCAGCGCTTCTTTGCCATGCTGCGCGGGGCCGGACTGGATTTTACGGAACTGCCCTTGCCCGACCATCACGACTTCCTCGACCAGCCATTTGCGGCACTCGACACGGATCTGATCTTGATCACCGAGAAGGATGCAGTAAAATGTGCGCAAATTGAACATCTCAAAGACGACCCGAGACTGTGGGTCGTCCCCGTCAGCGCGCGCATCGATGGCGCGCTGGCCCAACAAATTGTGGAGAAATGTCGTGGACGCTCGACTGCTTGATATCCTGGTCTGCCCTGTTTGCAAGGGTCCGCTTGAACACGATAAGAAGGCGCAGGAACTGATTTGCCGCGCCGACCGCCTGGCCTATCCGATCCGCGATGGCATCCCCATCATGTGGGCGGACGAAGCGCGCACGCTACAAGACGCAGTGGAATAACGATGGCGTTCATCGTCATCATCCCGGCCCGCCTGGCCTCGACGCGCTTGCCGGGCAAGCCGCTGGCCGACCTGGGCGGCAAGCCCATGGTGGTGCGCGTGGCCGAGCAGGCAGTCCTGTCTGGCGCCGCGCGCGTCATCGTCGCCACCGACCATGAATCCATTCGCGCCGCCTGCGTCGCGCATGGCGTGGAAGTGTGCATGACGCGCAGCGACCATCCGTCGGGCACGGACCGCATCGCCGAAGTGGCGCGCACGCTCGCCTTGCCGCCGGACGCTGTCGTCGTCAACCTGCAGGGCGACGAGCCGTTGATCGATCCTTCCCTGCTGGCCGCCTGCGCCGCGCAGATCAGCAGTACCGTGCCCATGGCCACGTGCGCGCATCCGCTGCACGATGTGCCGGATGCGTTCAATCCGAACGTGGTCAAGGTCGTGCTGGACAAGAACGGCCGCGCCTTGTATTTTTCGCGCGCGACGATTCCGTGGCACCGCGACGGCTTCGCGCAGTCGAAAGACAGCCTGCCGGCCGGCTATGTGCCGCTGCGCCATATCGGCCTGTATGCCTACAGCAATGCTTTTTTGCAAACGTATCCCACGCTCTCCGCTTCGCCGCTGGAGGCCATCGAGGCGCTGGAGCAGTTGCGCGTGCTGTGGCATGGCTATGCCATCGCCGTGCATGTGACCGATAGCGCGCCGGCTGCCGGTGTCGACACGCCGGAAGATCTTGCCAGGGTGCAAGCCCACTACGGCGTTCTGTAACGCGTTACCCGCAAAACGGCAGGCGTGCAAATATAATTTGTGCGCCTGCAGTAAAAACCACATTTTGAAACGTCCGTCTCGCTAATTGCTGGCTTTGATCAATCAGAGCATGGCAATTCGATAGCAAACTGGCGTTCCGGGGATTTTTTGTGGTAAGTTTCGTAGGGAAAGATAGTCATAGCAACATCATCTAAAAAAAAATAATTACACATACCACCATCCAAAATCTGTTTTTTAGGAACTTTCAATGCGTCTGATACTTTTAGGAGCACCCGGTGCCGGCAAGGGCACCCAAGCTAACTTCATCAAAGAAAAATACAACATTCCACAAATCTCCACGGGCGACATGCTGCGCGCGGCGATCAAGGAAGGCACGGAACTGGGCCTGGCAGCGAAAAAAGTCATGGACGCGGGCGGCCTCGTGTCGGACGACATCATGATCGGCCTGGTCAAGAATCGCCTGCAGGAAGCCGATTGCGCCAATGGCTACCTGTTCGACGGCTTCCCGCGCACCATCGCGCAAGCGGACGCCATGAAAGATGCCGGCATCAATGTCGACTACGTGCTGGAAATCGACGTGCCTGACGCTTCGATCATCGAGCGCATGGACGGCCGCCGCAGCCACCCGGGTTCGGGCCGCGTCTACCACGTCAAGTTCAATCCGCCGAAGGTCGACGGTGTCGATGACATCACGGGCGAACCGCTGATCCAGCGCGACGACGACAAGGCCGAAACGGTCAAGAAGCGCCTGGATGTGTACCACAACCAGACCAAGGTCTTGCTCGGCTACTACAACGACTGGGCCAAGTCCGGTCTGCCGGGCGCACCGAAATACCGCCGCATCGCCGGCGTCGGTCCGGTCGAGCAAATCCGCGACAGCGCCTTTGCCGCCCTGGCGGAATAAGCAGTTTTTAAAAGCGGACCTGAGTGTCCGCTTTTTTTCTGCCCGCTTTTCAGGCAGACTGCCAGCATGGCTGGATGCATAACGTTTTCGTGGTTCAGGTTTTTTGCAGGTCGTGTTTTCCTGGTTGCGCGTGCCTACCCGGTGCGGTCTGCAGCTGTTGGCAATGACGTCGGATAAAAACAGAAGGGGACGATATGGCAGCCAGTTTGTGGTTTGCGGTAGCCTGCGGCGTGGTCGCAGTCATTTACGGTTTGGTGTCGCGCAGCTGGATCCTGCGGCAGGATCCCGGCAACGCGCGCATGCAGGAAATCGCGCTGGCCATCCAGCAGGGCGCGGCCGCCTACCTGGCGCGCCAGTACCGCACCATCGCGTTTGTGGGCGTGGTGCTGCTGATCGCCATCTACCTGTTGCTGGGCTTGCACACCGCGCTGGGCTTTTTGATCGGCGCCGTGCTCTCGGGCGCCTGCGGCTTCATCGGCATGAATGTCTCGGTGCGGGCCAATGTGCGCACGGCGCAGGCGGCCACCCTGGGCATCAACCAGGCCTTGAACGTGGCTTTCAAGGGCGGCGCGATCACAGGCATGCTGGTGGTCGGCCTGGGCTTGCTGGGCGTGACCCTGTTCTACTGGCTGCTGGTGACGACGGGCGCGCCCGGCCTGACCCAGCATGATTTGATCAAGCCTTTGATCGGCCTGGCCTTCGGCGCCTCGCTCATTTCCATCTTCGCGCGTTTGGGTGGCGGCATCTTCACCAAGGGCGCCGACGTGGGCGCGGACCTGGTGGGCAAGGTCGAGGCGGGCATCCCCGAGGATGATCCGCGCAACCCTGCCGTCATCGCCGACAACGTGGGCGACAACGTGGGCGACTGCGCCGGCATGGCGGCCGACCTGTTCGAAACCTATGTCGTGACCCTGATCGCCACCATGCTGCTGGGGGCCTTGCTGATGGCAGAGGCCAGCAGCACGGCCATCATCTATCCGCTGCTGCTGGGCGCCGTCTCCATCCTCGCGTCCATCGTCGGCTGCTCGATGGTGAAAACAAAACCGGGCGCGAAGATCATGTCGGCCCTGTACACGGGACTGTGGTGGGCCGCCGGCCTGTCACTGGTCGGCTTTGCCGTCGTCACCTGGCTGCTGTGGCCCGACGATGCCATGCGCTACAAGATGCTGGGCGCCACCGTCGTCGGCATCGTGCTCACGGGCCTGATGGTGTACATCACCGAGTACTACACGGGCACGGACTTCAAGCCCGTGCGCCACATCGCCGAAGCGTCGACGACGGGCCACGGCACGAACATCATCGCCGGCCTGGGCGTGTCGATGAAGTCCACCGCGTATCCGGTGCTGGCCGTCTGCATCGCCATCCTCGTCTCGTATCAATTGGCCGGCCTGTACGGCATCGCCATCGCGGCCACGGCCATGCTGTCGATGGCGGGCATCATCGTCGCGCTCGACGCGTATGGCCCCATCACGGATAACGCGGGCGGCATCGCGGAAATGTCGGGCCTGCCCGACTCCGTGCGCGCCATCACCGACCCGCTCGACGCAGTGGGCAACACCACCAAGGCCGTCACCAAGGGCTATGCCATCGGCTCGGCCGGGCTGGCCGCGCTGGTGCTGTTCGCCGACTACACGCATGCGCTTGAATCCGTGGGCCAGCACATCACGTTTGACCTGTCGAACCCCATGGTCATCGTCGGCCTGTTCATCGGCGGCCTGATACCGTATCTGTTCGGTGCCATGGCGATGGAAGCCGTGGGCCGCGCGGCCGGCGCCGTGGTGGTGGAAGTGCGGCGGCAGTTCCGCGACATCAAGGGCATCATGGAAGGCACGGCGCGGCCCGAGTACGACAAGGCCGTCGACATGCTGACGGCGTCAGCCATCCGCGAAATGATCGTGCCGTCCCTGCTGCCCGTGGTGGTGCCCATCGTCGTGGGCATGCTGCTGGGGCCGGCGGCGCTGGGCGGGCTCTTGATGGGGACCATCGTCACTGGCCTGTTCGTGGCCATCTCCATGACCACGGGCGGCGGCGCCTGGGACAATGCCAAGAAATACATCGAGGATGGCCATTTCGGCGGCAAGGGTTCGGACGCGCACAAGGCCGCCGTCACGGGTGACACGGTGGGCGACCCGTACAAGGATACGGCCGGCCCGGCAGTCAACCCCTTGATCAAGATCATCAATATCGTGGCCCTGCTGCTGGTGCCGCTGCTGCCGGCCACGGGCTGGCTGGCCGTCAAGGCGCCGGCGCCCATCCACGCGCCCGTGCCGCCCATCATGGCGCCGGCCACACCCGTGCAAAGCTTGCCGGCGCAATAAACCCCACGTCAAACAGCCCCGTTCCCAAGGGCTGTTTTTACGTCGGGCATCTCAAAATTTCCTGGCTTCCATATCGCGCGCGTATCAAAAGTGAGCAATTGTTACAGCGCCTTGCCTGCGCCGGCCGCCTGCCAATAATGAAGCAGTTACTTCAGGCAGCACAGGACAGGAGGCATCATGAACAAGGACAACAAGCGGCGCTGGCTGATGCTGGCTGCGGCGCTGGCGCTGGCCGGCAGTGCCTGGGCCGCTCCCGGCGGACATGGCTTTCACGGCCACCATCACGGTCACGGTCACGGCCATTTGCATGGCCGCTCGCATGTGGGTGTGTGGCTGGGGTCTGGCTGGGGCTACGGGCCGGGCTGGTACGGCGACCCGTGGTATGGCCATCCGTACGGACGCACGGTCGTGGTAACGCCGCTGCCCGTCGCGCCGCCCGTGTATGTGGAGCAGGGCGCGGTGCCGACGGCGCCGATGTGGTACTACTGCCGCCAGCCGCAAGGCTATTATCCCTATGTGACAAGTTGCACGCTGCCGTGGCGCGCTGTGGCGCCGGGCAGCGTGCGCTGAAGGCGAGGTGCGACATGAATGGACAAACAGGCGCAGTGTGTGTGGGCGTGCTGGCGCCCCTTGTGCTGGCGGCATGCACGGTGATGCCGCAAGGGCCGTCGGCCATGGTGTTGCCCGGCACGGGCAAGAGTTTCGCGCAATTCCAGGGCGATGATGTCCATTGCCGCGGCTACGCGCAGGCGCAGCTGGGCGGCAGTTCGGCGCAGCAGGCCGCGGCCGACAGCGGCGTGCGCAGCGCGGCCCTGGGCACGGTGCTCGGTGCGGTGGCCGGCGCCGCCATCGATGGCGGCCATGGCGCCGGCGTGGGTGCCGGCACGGGGCTGGTCTTTGGCGCGCTGGCCGGCACGGGCGCGGCCGACAGTTCCGCGTATGGCATGCAGCGCCGCTACGACGACGCTTACCTGCAATGCATGTATGCGAGCGGCCACAAGGTGCCCGTGGCCGGGCAGATGCTGGGCGGCGTGCCGGCCAATGCCGCCACGCCGCCGCCCGATACGCCGCCGCCCCGCTACTAGCCGATTAGAAGCGCGACGTCAGGCCGACAAACATGCGCCGTCCCGGCACGTAGTAGGTGACCAGGCCGTCGTTGGCCGGTCCCTTCTTGAGCAGATTTTCCACGCCGCCGCGCACGGTCCAGTTGGGCGTGATCTTGTAAGACATGATCGCGTCGACGATGGTGTAAGCCTTGTTGGGCTTGCGGCGCGTCGCGGAGCGCGTTTCGGCGTCCAGTTCCTTGCCCGTGTACTGGGCCGACACTTCGCCGTACAACTGGTCGTTCACTTGCCAGCCCAGCGCCGAATACAGCGACACTTTCGGCGTCGACAGCAGGTTGACACCCGTGGTCAGGTTTTTCGCTTCCGCCATGTAGGTCAGGTTGTTACGCCAGTTCAGGTTCTTCGTCAGCGGAATGGTCAACGTGCCTTCCAGCCCGCTGGTGCGCGCCTTCTGGATGTTCGTCATCTTGGTCCACCATTGTCCCTGGAAGAAGCCCAGCGGCGTGTAGTCGATCTTGTTCTTGAAATCCGTGTGGAAATACGTCAGCCCTGCATCCCAGCCGTTGTGTTCGTACGCCACGCCGAATTCGGCCGCCGTGCTCGTTTCCGGCTTCAAGTCCGCATTGCCGGCCATGTAGCAGCCGCCCGTGATGTAGCCCATCGGGCGCAAGCCGTTGCAGCCGTTGCCGCCCGATTGGGTGGCGGCGCCCGGTGCATTTTCCTTCAGGCTGGGGGCGCGGAAGCCTTGCGACACACCGCCCTTGATGGTCCAGGCAGGCAGTGGGTGGTACACCAGGTACAGGCGCGGGCTGTAGTGGTTGCCGAACTTGCTGTGGTGATCGAGGCGCAGGCCAGCCGTGGCCGTCAAGTCCTCGCGCAGGAACAGCTGATCTTCCGCGAACAGGGCCGAGGTGGTGCCGGACAAGGTCGCGCCGCTCACGGGATTGCCCAGGTAATCGGTGGGCACGGTGCCGATGGTGTCCGTATTCGTCAATTCCTGATGCTTCCATTGGCCGCCCATCACCAATAATTGCTCGATGCCCCAGCCCAGGCGTTTCTCCAGGGTTGCGTCCAGCGTGCTGTCCTTGGACTTGGCCACCGTGCCGATGAACTGGTTGTCATAATCGTTGTGGTACAGATTGACCTTGGCCTTGCCGAAATCGTAGCGGCCGTCATAGCCGAGGCTGGCGCTCTTGCGTATCAGCTTGCTGGCGCCCCAGGCGCCGAACAGTGGCCTGCCTTTTGCGTCCACCGTGGGCGAATCGCTCGCTTCCTGGCGGCCATAGCTGGCGTCCAGCGACAGGCTGTGCTTGTTATTCAGCGCCCAGTTCAGCTGACCGGTCACGGTCTGGTTGCGCTCGCCGCCAATGCCGCCCGCCTTGCCGCTGCTGCGCTCATCGGGATTTTGCTTCGATTGCGCCACGCCGAGGCGCATGCCCACCGACTCCGACAGGGGCCCGGCCAGGTTCACGCCCAGCTGGTGCGCCGTGCCGCGGCCGCTGTCCTGCGGCTGCGTGTAGTTGGCCGTGGCCGAACCATTCCACTTGCCCGGCACCTTGCGCGTGATGATGTTGATCACGCCGCCCATGGCGTCCGAGCCGTACAGCGAAGACATGGGGCCGCGCACCACTTCGATGCGTTCGATCATCTCGGGCGAGATCCAGTTCAAGTCCTGGCGTCCCAGATCGGGACGGTAAGCCGTGTCGGCCGAGCTGCCCATGCGCTTGCCATCGACCAGGATCAGGGTGTATTTATCGGGCAAGCCGCGCAGCTTGATCTTCGATTCCTCGCCCGTGGGGCTGGTGCCACCCGTCACGCCGGGGATGCGGCGCAGCAGGGTGTTCAAGTCATACACGGGCTGGCGCTCGATTTCCTCGCGCGTGATGACGCTGATGCTGGCCGGCGCATCCTTGATGTCGATGGCCGTGCCGGACGCAGTGACGACCACCGTGTTCATGGTGGGATCGGCGGCCACAGTGCCTTCGGCCCAGGCGCTGCCGACGGCCAGCGAGAGCAGGCAGGGCAGGAGCAGGGCGGTGGAATGGATAGCACGGGCGGGAGTGGCGACGGGGGCTGCGAAGGTTGCGAAGGCGGGACTGCGCTTGGTCATGGTGAACTTTCCGGATGTTGTTTTTTCCTGGCTGCCTTCCGGGTGGCTCGGGTATAAATGGTTGAAAATGCAATAAACTGCGCCCCTATTCCGCGAATGAGAATAAGAATCGTTCTTATTGTAATGCCATCCTGGCAAGAAGGAAAGTGCTGAAAGGAAATAAAACACTGTTGCAGTGTGTGCATGGCATCTGACGCCATGTGTGCCAATAATGAAAGCGGTATGATCGATGCATGGGGAGGTGGCATGAAAACGATGATCAAAACCATACCGGCGCTGGCCTGTGCCCTGCTGCTCGCTGGCGGCCATGCAGACGCCCGGGAGCCGGCCGCTTCCGATGATTTGCCCGTGTGCCAGCTCGACCCGCGCGACAGCGGCAAGCTGGCCGTGGAACCATGCCGTCCGGCGCCGCCCGTGCAGCCGCGCCGTTCCGTGGCACAGGTAATTGGCCGCATGCCGGCTCAGCCTGCGCCGCCCGTCGTGCCCATGGCGCCCCTGCCGCCTAGCCCGGCCGTGCCCATGCCCCGTGCGCCGCAGCCCATCGGCGCATGCGACACGGGCGGCTGCCGCGATGCGGCCGGCGCGCGCTACAACGGCGCGGGCAACGCCACGCTCGACGCCAACGGGCGCATCTGCCATCGCAACGGCGCTTTCATCCAGTGTTTTTAACCCTGCCACTGGCTGGTGTTGCAAGTTTTCGCTCGGTGAGCGCAAAAATGGCTACAATTGTCGTCGACATTACGTTTACGTAAACGTAACTATGGCACCATGCAACCATCAGGCGCCGGGAACACGGCACTTATTACTCAGGAGATTTCATGCAGATTCAGGACAATGTATTCATCATCACGGGCGGCGCATCGGGTTTGGGCGCGGCCACGGCGCGCATGCTGACGGCCGCTGGCGGCAAGGTCGTGCTGGCCGATGTGCAGACGGAGGCGGGCCAGGCGCTGGCCGCTGAACTGAACGGCGTGTTCGTGCAGTGCGACGTGACGTCGGAAGAAGACGGCATGGCCGTGGTGGCAGCGGCTATCAAGCTCGGTACCTTGCGCGGCCTGGTCAACTGCGCCGGCGTGGCGCCAGCCGTGAAAACCGTGGGCAAGGACGGCCCGCATCCGCTGGCCCTGTTCCAGAAAGTCGTCAACATCAACCTGGTCGGCACCTTCAATATGTGCCGCCTGGCGGCCGATGCCATGGCCAAGCAGGATGCGACCGCTGAGGGCGAGCGCGGCATCATCATCAACACGGCGTCCGTGGCGGCCTACGATGGCCAGATCGGCCAGGCCGCGTATGCGTCGTCGAAGGCGGCCGTGGTGGGACTGACCCTGCCGATGGCGCGCGATTTGTCGCGCAACGGCATCCGCGTGATGACGGTGGCGCCCGGCATTTTCGAGACGCCGATGTTGCTGGGCATGCCGGCCGAAGTGCAGGATGCGCTGGGCAAGATGGTGCCGTTCCCATCGCGCCTGGGCAAGCCGGGCGAATACGCGCAACTGGTGCAAGCCATCGTGGAAAACGTCATGCTCAACGGCGAAACTATCCGCCTGGACGGCGCCATCCGCATGCAGCCGAAGTAAGCCCTCGGCCGGGGTGCAGCGCCGTGGCCGGCATTTGAGGTAGCATACCCGGGTATCTTTACCGGAGTAAGCATGATCACATTGAAGCCGCTGGCGCTGAGCCTGACCTTGCTGGGAGCCTTGGCTGCCCATCCTTCCTTTGCGGAAGTGCCGCAAAAGGCGCCGGAAATCGCCACCGCGTATGCGGAAAAAAGTGGCTGGGCGGCGCAGAAATTCATGGTCGCCGCAGCCAATCCGCTGGCCGCCGATGCCGGCTACCAGATGCTGAAAAAGGGCGGCAGCGCCATCGACGCCGCCATCGCCACGCAGCTGGTGCTGACCCTGGTCGAGCCGCAATCGTCGGGCATCGGCGGCGGCGCCTTTTTGCTGTACTCCACGGCCAAGGGCGTGCAGGCATTCGACGGGCGCGAAACGGCGCCGGCCGCCGCCGATGAACACCTGTTCCAGAATGCGGACGGCAGCCCCGTCTCGCGCGCCACGGGCGTGGTGGGCGGGCGTTCCGTGGGCGCGCCGGGCGTGCTGCGCATGCTCGAATTGGCGCACAAGGAACACGGCAAGCTGCCGTGGGCGACTCTGTTCGGCCCCGCCATCAAACTGGCGCACGGCGGCTTTCCCGTCAGCCAGCGCCTCAACGGCCTGTTAAGCTGGGACCAGGCCCTGAAGCGCGACCCTGTCGCTGCCGCGTATTTCTATGACAAAGAGGGCAAGCCCTGGCCCGTCGGCCATGTGCTGAAAAACCCGCAACTGGCGCGCACCCTGCGCGAGATCGCCCGCGGCGGCGCCGACGCTTTTTATAGCGGCCGCATCGCGCGCGACATCGCCGCCAAGGTGGCGTCGCATCCGACCAATCCGGGCAAGCTGACGGCGGCAGACATCGCCGGCTACCGCGCCAAGGTGCGTGAACCCGTCTGCAGCGATTACAAGGCCTGGACCGTGTGCGGCATGCCGCCGCCATCGGCGGGCGGCATCGCCATCGCGCAGATGCTGGGCATGCTGGAAGTGAAGGACATTCGCCCGTATGCGCCCGTCGACGGCGTGCTCGATGTGCAGGCGATCCATTTGTTTTCGGAAGCGGGGCGCCTGGCCTACGCGGACCGCAACCGCTACGTGGCCGACACGGACTTCGTGCCGCTGCCGGGCAATGGCGTCGCCTCGATGCTCGATAAATCCTATCTGGCGCAGCGCGCCTCGCTGATCGGCGACAAATCCACGGGCAAGGCCATGCCCGGCACGCCGCCCGGCATGCAGGTGGCGTGGGGCATGGACAACGCCTTGCAGCGCCCGTCGACGTCGCACCTGGTAGCCGTCGACGCTTTTGGCGGCGGCCTGTCGATGACCACGAGCGTGGAAGACGCGTTCGGCTCGCGCCAGATGGTCGACGGCTTTTTGCTCAATAACCAGCTGACGGATTTCTCGTTCGATTCGCGCGATGCCGCTGGCCCCATCGCCAACCGGGTCGAAGCGGGCAAGCGCCCGCGCAGCGCCATGTCGCCCACGCTGGTGTTTGAAAAGGGCACGCATAAGCTGGTGCTGGCGACAGGGTCGCCCGGCGGCTCGTCCATCATCAACTATGTCGCCAAGGTCCTCGTCGGCACCATGGATTGGGGCTTGAACGTGCAGCAGGCGATCAACCTGCCGAACTTCGGCAGCCGCAATGGCCCCACGGAGCTGGAAAAGGGCCGCGCGCCTGCCGCCCAGGTCGAGGCACTGCAAGCGATGGGCCATGAGGTGCGCGTCATCGAACAGAATTCCGGCCTGCAGGGCATCATGCGCCTGAATGCGCACGGCAAGGATTTCTGGTTTGGGGGGGCGGACCCGAGAAGAGAAGGGATGGTTCGAGGAGACTAATCACCCCCGAATCTTTTCCACAAAGTATCAAGACCCTGCTAATCTGCCTGCATGGGAATGCAAAATAAAACAGGCTTGATACTCACGGGAGGGGGCGCCCGTGCCGCTTACCAGGTGGGCGTGCTGCAGGCGATTTCGGCGATTCTGTGGGAAGCGGGCTGGGCGCCGGCGCGCAATCCCTTCGACATCATTTGCGGTACATCGGCCGGTGCCATCAACGCCACGGCGCTGGCCTGCCGCGCCGATAATTTTGGCGAAGGCGTGCAAAAGCTGCTCGACGTGTGGCAGCACATCGAAGTCGAGCAAGTGTACAGGGCCGATTCGCTGGGCGTGATCCGCTCGGGCGCGCGCTGGCTGTCCTTGCTGTCGTTCGGCTGGCTGCTGCGCCAGTGGCATGCCTCGCCGCCCAGTTCCCTGCTCGACAATACCCCGCTGGTCAGCCTGCTGCACCGCATGCTCGACCTGCCGCGCCTGGACGCGGCGCTGGCCGATGGGCTGCTGCATGCGCTGGCCGTGACGGCGTCGTCGTATTCGGGCAGCCGCCACATGACGTTTTACCAGACGGCCGAGGATATCGCGCCGTGGGTGCGTACGCAGCGCCTGGCCTTGCCGGACCAGATCGGCGTGGAGCACTTGCTGGCGTCGGCGGCGATTCCCTTCATTTTTCCTGCCGTGCCGCTGTACGTGGGCGGCCAGCGCGAATACTGCGGCGACGGTTCCATGCGCCAGCTGGCGCCGATTTCGCCGGCCATCCACCTGGGCGCGAACAAGGTGCTGGTGGTGGGGGCGGGGCGCATGACGGAACCGGCGCCCGCCGCGGCCGAAGCGGCGCGCTACCCGAGCCTGGCGCAGATCGCCGGGCACGCGCTGTCGTCGATCTTTCTCGATGGCCTGGCCGTCGACATCGAGCGCCTGAACCGCATCAACCTGACCCTGTCGATGCTGCCGCCCGAGTTGCTGGGCAAGACGGCCTTGCGGCCCGTGGAATTGCTGGTCATCGCGCCGTCCGAACGGCTCGACGCCATCGCCAGCCGGCATATCGGCAGTCTGCCGCGTCCCATCCGCACCATGTTGTCGGGCATCGGCGCGGCCGAAGCGCGCGGCGCGGCGCTGGCATCGTATTTATTGTTCGAATCGACGTATACTAACGAGCTGATCCGTCTTGGACAGCGCGATACGCAGGCCCGCAAGGACGATGTACTGGCGTTTTTTGGTTCTTGAGACGGCCCCCGGAGCAGTTGCCGGAGTTTTCGCGTTTTTTTTGACAGGACGATCGTGCTGGTATTTCGACGTGTTTTCGATGTTGCCTTACTGTTGATTTTCATGGTGGGCGGATGGGCCGCGGCGGCGCCTGCGCCCACCCTGCGTTTCGATCAGCTCAGCGTCGAGCAGGGCCTGGCGCAGGAATCGGTGCTGGCCATCGCCCAGGACCGGCAGGGTTATATGTGGTTCGGCAGCCAGTCTGGCCTGAGCCGCTACGACGGCTATCGCATGGTCGTCTACAAGAATATCGAGGGCGACAAGACCAGCCTGGCCGACAACTGGGTCGGCGAACTGCACGTCGATAGCCAGGGGCAGCTGTGGGTGGGCACCGACAATGGCCTGGACCGCTTCGACCCCGCCAGCCAGACCTTCACGCATTACGCCCCGGCCGAAAAGAGCAAGCGCGGCAACGGCAACCGTCACATCCACGCCATCCTCGACGATGGCGCGCGCGGCTTCTGGATCGCCACCTCGGACGGCTTGCAGCATTTCGATCCTGCCACGGGCACCTTCCGCACCTGGCACCATGAAGAAGGCAACCCGCATAGCCTGGGCGACAATGAAATCAAGGCGCTGGCGCTGGACGCGCAACAGCGCCTGTGGATCGGCACCGTCACGGGCCTGGACATGCTGGCGCCGGGCAGCAACCGCTTCGAGCATTTCGCCGTCGACACGCAGCCCGGTTCAAAATACAATGTGATCCAGTCGCTGCTGGTGGACCGCCAGCAAAATCTGTGGATCGGCACCATGGCCGGCGCCGAGCGCTGGCGCCTGGGAGGCGCCGGCCAGGCGCCGCAGTCACGCCTGCGCCTGAATGAAAAACAGGGCTTTTCCGCCATCCGCGTGGCCAGCCTGTACCAGGATATCGACGCCACCGTCTGGCTGGGCAGCAATGCCGATGGCCTGTTCCGCTGGCTGCCCGAGAGCGACACCTTCCTGCAGTACCGCCATCAGACGGGCGACAAGTTCAGCGTCGCCGACAACCAGCTGTCATCCTTGTACCGCGACCGCGCGGGCACCTTCTGGGTCGGCTCCTGGTACAACGGCGTGAGCCGGGTCGACCTGGGCAGCGGCGGCTTTTCGCGCATGGCGCGCGCGCCCGGCGATGTGGGCGCGCTGGCGGACAAGAAAGTGCGCGCCGTGGCCGACGCGGGCAATGGCAAACTGTGGCTGGCCACCAAGGGCGGCCTGAAACTGTACGACACGCGCGACGGCAGCTCGCGCCTGTTCGACCTGCGCAGCTCGCCCGGCATGTCGCGCGACGAGCAGGTCACCACCCTGTACAAGGCGCCGGACGGCGTGCTGTGGGTGGGCGGCTCGACGGGCTTGCACCGCTTCGATCCGGCACTCGGGCGTTTCTTTACCATGCGCTTTGCCGCCGGCGACCCGAACAGCGACACCATCCGCAATGTCGTGAGCGACCGCAGCGGCATGCTGTGGGTCTCGACGCGGGGTGGCGTGCACCGTTTCGACCCCGCCAGCCGGACCTTTACCACTTACCGCCACGATCCGGCCAACCCGAACAGCCTGTCCGACAACATGGTGCGGCCCGTGCTGGAAGACGGCAAGGGGCGGCTGTGGATAGGCTCCTTCCACGGCCTCGATTTGCTCGACCGCGCCACGGGCCACTTCCGCCATTTTCGCCACGATCCGCAAAACCCGCATAGCCTCAGCCACGACGAGGTGCACTATCTGCACGAGGACAAGCGCGGCGTGCTGTGGGTGGGCACGGCCAATGGCCTGAACCGCATGGATGTCGATGCGAAGGGTGATATCCGCTTCCGGCGCTTCCTGCGCAAGGATGGCATGGCCGATGATGCCGTCGCCAGCATCCTCGGCGACGACAATGAGCAGCTGTGGCTGAGCACGAATAGCGGCATCACGCGGCTCGACATGCGCAGCGGCCTGTTTCGCAACTACGACAGCGCCGACGGCACCGTGGAAGGCTCGTACTTCGATGGCGCGGCCCTGCGCGCGTCCGACGGCACCATGTATTTCGGCGGTTTTAACGGCATGACGGCGTTCGTGCCGCAGGATATCCACGACAACCGCGTGCCGCCGCTGGTGGCCATCACGGAACTGCAGATCTTCAACAAGCCGGTGGCCATCGGCCGCGGCGAATTCGCGCACGTGCTCAGGACGGCCATCGACCATACACGGGAGCTGATGCTGACCAGCCGCGAAAGCGTCTTTTCGCTGGAATTTGCGGCCCTGCATTTCGCCGCGCCCCAGCGCAATATGTTCGCCTACCGGCTCGAAGGCTTCGACCAGGACTGGGTCATGACGGATGCGGGGCGGCGCTTTGCCACCTACACCAACCTCGATGCCGGCAACTACGTGTTTCGCGTCAAGGCGGCCAACAAGGACGGCGTGTGGAACGAGAGCGGCGCCACCCTGGCCATCACGATCTTGCCGCCGTTCTGGAAAACCTGGTGGTTCCGCACCCTGATGGCGGCGCTGCTGCTGGGCGCCATCTATGGCGCCTACCGCCAGCGCGTGCGCGCGTTGCGGCGCCAGCAGAACGAGCTGGAAAAACTGGTCGGTGAACGCACGGCCGAGCTGCAGAGCAAGGAAATCGAAGTGCTGGCCCAGTCGGAAAAGCTGGCGCAAGTCAACAGCAGCCTGACGAAAAACGAGGAAAGCCTGCGCCAGGCCAAGCGCAAGGCCGAGGATGCGACGCGCCAGAAGTCGGAATTTTTGGCCAACATGAGCCACGAGATGCGCACGCCGCTGGCCGGCGTGATCGGCATGCTGGGCTTTGCCCTGCGCGACGAGCAGTTGCACGATGCCACGCGCGAGCAGATCCTGCGCGGCCAGGCCAACGCCCAGTCGCTGCTGGTGATCATCAATGACTTGCTCGATTTTTCCAAGATCGAGGCGGGCAAGCTGAGTATCGAAAACATCGACTTCGCACTCGGTGCGGCGATCGAGACGGTCGTCACCCTGTTCGAGGAGCAGGCGGCCGCGCGCAGCATCGGTTTCTCCATCGATTTCGCGCCCGACTTGCCGCCCTTCGTGGTGGGCGACCCGACCCGTCTGCGCCAGGTGCTGGTCAACCTGGTCGGCAATGCCTTCAAGTTCACCCAGCGCGGCGGCGTCAGCGTCTGCGTCGAGCGCGCCGGCGTGGCCAGCGGCAGCGGCGGGCGCCGTGTCAACCTGATCCGCTTTAGCGTCAGCGACAGCGGCATCGGCATCGATGCGGACGCGATGGCGCGCCTGTTCCAGAAGTTCGAGCAGGCCGACGCCAGCACCACGCGGCGCTACGGCGGCACGGGACTGGGCCTGGCGATCTGCCGCCAGCTGGTCGAATTGATGGAAGGCGAGATCGAAGTGGCCAGCACGCCAGGGCAGGGCAGCACCTTTGCCTTCACCTTGCCGCTGGCCGATGGCGTGGCGCCGCCGCTGGTGCCGCAGGTGGCGCTGGCGCCGCACAGCCACCAGTTGCGCGTGCTGTGCGCGGAAGACTTCCCCACCAACCAGATCATCATCCGCGTCATGCTCGAAGAACTGGGGCACAGGGTCGACGTGGTCGCCAACGGCGTGCTGGCCGTGGCGGCCTGCGTGCATACGCGCTATGACCTGATCCTGATGGACGGGCGCATGCCGGAGATGGACGGCGCCACGGCGACGCGCTTGATCCGCGTGGGCGGTTGGCCGGACCAGCCCGTGCGCGACCAGGAACTGATGATCGTGGCCCTGACGGCGAACGCCAGCGAGGAAGACCGCAGCCGCTATCTTGGCGTCGGCATGGATGATTTCCTCAGCAAACCGGTCGACGAGGCGGCGCTGCATGGCTTGCTGGCGCGCGCCATCGAGCGCCAGCTGCAGCGCGGTTTCATGTTGCCGCGCATGCCGTCGGACGCGCCGCGCGCCAGCGCGCGGGGGCAGGCCGAACTCGATGCCCTGTTCGGCATCGCGCCCGCTGCTCCCGCCGCGCCGCCTTCCCAGTCCATCCGCAGCGGTGAGCTGCAACGGCGCATCCGCGTCGCCTTCGTCGCCGACCTGGAGGGACGTTTGCGCGAACTCGACGCCGCCCTGGCGGCGCAGGACAGGGACAACGCCGGGCGCCTGCTGCACGGTTTGAAGGGCAGCGCCGCCTATCTCGATGAAACGCAGCTGCACATGCTGTGCACGGAAATGGAGGAGGCGGCCGACGGCGGGCGCTGGACGCAAGTGGCCCTGCATTTGCCGCGATTGCGCGCACTGTTGGCGCAAATAGCCGTTTCGGGCAAGGAAATGTAAAATAGGCAATGCCGGCCATCGAGCGCGCGGCCAAACTGGGTAGAATATGGCCAGGCACCGTGACGCTGCCGCCTATGGAGAAAGCAATGAAAGTACTGGTGGTTGACGATGATGTCGTGTCGCGCATGGTATTGATGCATCTGATCGACAGCTGCGGCGTGCACGATATCGTGGAAGCCGAAGATGGCGCGGCGGCGTGGGAGCAGCTCGAAGGCGGCTTGCGCCCGTCGCTGTGCTTCTGCGATTTGCGCATGCCGCGCCTGTCCGGCATGGAGCTGCTGCAGAAAATCCGCTCCGACAGCGCGCTCGATGCCATGCCGCTGGTGCTGGTGTCGTCGGCGAATGACCAGGACACGGTGCGCGACGCCGTGCAGGCTGGCGCCGCGGGCTACATCGTCAAGCCATTCCTGCCGGAGCAGGTGCGCCAGCATATCGATGCCTGCTTCGACGTCTCCGCATTGCCGGCCGAGGCGCCGCGCGACACCTTGCAGCGCCTCGGCATCGACGGCGAACGCTTGCAGGCCTATCTGACGGGTTTCCAGGCGCAGGTGGGCGCCGCCAGCGAACAGGTCGACGCCTTGCTGGCGCGCGGCGAACCGGCCCAGGCGCGCCAGCAACTGGAACGGCTGCATCTCGGTTGCCGCACCCTGGGCTTGCATGGCGCGGAGGCTGCGATGATGGTCCTGCTGCAGGCCTCGGTGCTCGATGGCGGCCAGATACAGGCGGCGCTGGCCGCACTGGCGCGCAGCGTGGCGCAGCAGGCGCGTTTGTTGCAACAGGACGGCGCTGACTGAATCTGCTGTTTTTCGCTTGCCGGGAAAATACTTTAGGTTTAAAGTATCTGTTTCCGGGCCTTGTGCATGCGCCCGCTACCAGCCAGGATGAGCATGAGCAGCGACCCTTCGCCCAGCACCGCATCTCCCCAGGACGACTTTGCGCGTGCCCACCTGCCGCCGCGGGCGCTTTGGCCGCAGCTGTGCCTGGACTTGCCCGAGCTGCAGTATCCGGCGCGCCTCAATTGCGTCGCCGCGCTGCTCGATGCGGCCGTCGCCAGCGGCGGCGGCGAACGCACCGCCATCGTTGCCGACGGCCAGCGCTGGACTTACGCGCAGCTGGCGCGGCAAGTCGACCGCATCGCCCACGTGCTGCGCGCAGACCTGGGCCTGATCCCCGGCAACCGCGTGCTGCTGCGCGGCGCAAATACCCCCATGATGGCCGCCTGCCTGCTGGCCGTGCTGAAGGCCGGCTGCATCGCCGTGCCCACCATGCCGCTGCTGCGCGCGCGCGAACTGTCCACGATTATCATCAAGGCGGAAGTCAATGCCGTGCTGTGCGCGCAAGGCTTGCGCGCGGAGCTCGATGGCGTGCCCGGCTTGCCGGCCATGCTGTGCTTTGGCGCCGATGACGCGGAACTGGAGCAGCGCATGGCGGCCCACGCCACACCGTTTGCCGCGTGCGACACGGCGGCCGACGACGTCTGCCTGATCAGCTTTACTTCGGGCACGACGGGCGTGCCCAAGGGAACCATGCACATGCAGCGCGACTTGCTGGCCATCTGCGACTGCTTCCCCCGCTCCATGCTGCAGGTGCGCGCCGACGATATCTTCATCGGCACGCCGCCGCTGGCCTTCACTTTTGGCCTGGGCGGCCTGCTGCTGTTCCCCCTGCGCTTTGGCGCTTGCGCCGTGCTGCTGGAAAAACTCACGCCCGAGAGCCTGCTGCGTGCCATCGGTACTTACCAGGCCACGATCTGCTTCACGGCGCCTACCTTTTACCGCCAGATGGCGCCGCTGGTTGCGCAGCACGACCTGCGCAGCCTGCGCTTGTCCGTCTCGGCCGGCGAGGCGCTGCCGCTGGCCACGCGCGACGCCTGGCAGGCGGCGACGGGCCTGGCCATGACGGACGGCATCGGCGCCACCGAAATGCTGCACATCTTCATTTCCGCCACGGGCGACGGCATCCGCCGCGGCGCCATCGGCAAGGCCATTCCCGGCTACCAGGCGTGCATCGTCGACGATGCGGGCGTGCCGCAGCCGCCCGGCGTGACGGGCCGCCTGGCCGTGAAAGGCCCTACCGGCTGCCGCTACCTGGCCGATCCGCGCCAGCGCGAATACGTGCAGAACGGCTGGAACCTGACGGGCGACACCTTCGAAATGGATGCCGATGGTTACTTCTATTACCGCTCGCGCAGCGACGACATGATCGTCTCGGCCGGCTACAACATCGCCGGCCCGGAAGTGGAAGAGGCGCTGCTGCGCCATCCGGCCGTGGCCGAATGCGGCGTGGTGGGGCGCGCCGATGCCGAGCGTGGCCAGATCGTCGAAGCGCACATCGTGCTCAAGGACGGTTTCCAGCCCGGCGACCTGCTGGCGGCCGAACTGCAGGACTTCGTGCGCCAGCAGATCGCCCCGTATAAATACCCGCGCGCCATCCGCTTCCTGCCATCGCTGCCGCGCACGGAAACGGGCAAGCTGCAGCGCTTCAAACTTCGCACGGACACCGCATGAATATCGTTTGCATCGGCGGCGGCCCCGCCGGCCTGTATTTCAGCCTGCTCATGAAAAAGCAGAACCCGGAGCACCGCATCACGGTC
Organism: Janthinobacterium sp. 64; assembly: GCF_002813325.1. Taxonomy (NCBI): domain Bacteria; kingdom Pseudomonadati; phylum Pseudomonadota; class Betaproteobacteria; order Burkholderiales; family Oxalobacteraceae; genus Janthinobacterium; species Janthinobacterium sp. 64. Next base: position 5,301,100 of record NZ_PHUG01000001.1, read on the forward strand.
ATCGAGCGCAACCGCCCGTATGACACGTTTGGCTGGGGCGTCGTGTTTTCCGACCAGACCCTGGGCAACCTGGCGAATGCGGACGAGCCGACTGCGCGTGCCATCCTGCAGGCGTTCAACCACTGGGACGATATCGAGATCCACTTCAAGGGCGAGACCGTGCGCTCGGGCGGCCATGGCTTTTGCGGCATCGGCCGCAAGCGCCTGCTCAACATCCTGCAGGCGCGCTGCGAGGAACTCGGCGTGCAGCTGGTGTTCGAGACGGAAGTGCAGGACGACCAGGCCATCGCGAAGCAGTACGGCGCCGACCTGGTGATCGCCAGCGACGGCTTGAACAGCCGCATCCGCACGCGCTACGCGGCCAGCTACCAGCCCGAGATCGAGCAGCGCCATTGCCGCTTCGTCTGGCTCGGCACGCGCAAGAAATTCGAGGCGTTTACGTTTGCCTTCCGCCAGACGCCGCACGGCTGGTTCCAGGCGCATATCTATCAATATGACGGCGACACTTCCACCTTCATCGTCGAGACGCCCGAGCACGTGTGGCGCGCGGCGGGCCTGGATAGCATGAGCCAGGAAGAGGGCATCGCCTTTTGCGAAGCGCTGTTCGCCGAGGAGCTCGACGGCCACGGTTTGCTGAGCAATTCGCCCCATTTGCGCGGCTCGGCGCAGTGGATCACCTTCCCGCGCATCGTCTGCCGCCAGTGGGTGCATGTGCAGAACGGCGTGCCCGTGGTGCTGATGGGCGACGCGGCCCACACGGCCCATTATTCGATCGGTTCGGGCACCAAGCTGGCGCTGGAAGACGCCATCGAGCTGGCGCGCTGCTTCGGCCAGCATGGGGATAGCGATGGTGCGCTGGCCGCCTACCAGCAGCTGCGCGCCATCGAGGTGCTGAAAATTCAGAGCGCGGCGCGCAATTCCATGGAGTGGTTTGAAAACGTCGAGCGCTACAGCGCCATGGAAGCGCCGCAGTTCGCCTATTCCATGCTCACGCGCAGCCAGCGCATCTCGCATGAAAACCTGCGCCTGCGCGACCCCGCGTATGTGGCCGATTATGAATTGTGGCTGGCGCGCCGCGCCGCCGAACAGGCTGGCGTGGCGGCGCCGGACGGTGCCTTGCCGCCCATGCTCACGCCGTTCAAATTGCGCGGCGTGCTGCTGAAAAACCGCATCGCCGTCTCGCCGATGGCGCAGTACAGCGCCGTCGATGGCGTGGCGGGCGACTACCATCTGATGCACCTGGGCGCGCGCGCCATGGGCGGCGCAGGTCTCGTGTTTGCCGAGATGACGTGCGTGTCGGCCGATGCGCGCATCACGCCCGCCTGCCCCGGCATGTACAGCGAAGCGCATACGCAGGCATGGCGGCGCATCGTCGATTTCGTGCATGCGAACAGCGATGCGAAGATCGCCCTGCAGCTGGGCCATGCGGGGCCGAAAGGCTCGACGCGGCCCATGTGGGACGGCATCGACCTGCCTTTGAAAGAGGGTAACTGGCCGCTGCTGGCGGCCTCGGAACAGCAATACCTGGCGGGCGTGTCGCAGACGGCGCGCGCGGCCACGGAAAGCGACCTGGCGCGCATCGAACAGGACTTCGTGCGCGCCACACTGGCGGCCGCCGTCGCCGGTTTCGACTGGATCGAGCTGCATTGCGCACACGGCTATCTGCTGTCGAGTTTTATCTCGCCGCTGACCAACCGCCGCACGGACGAACATGGCGGCAGCCTGGAAAACCGCTGCCGTTATCCGCTGCGCGTATTTCGCGCCATGCGCGCGGCCTGGCCGCAGGATAAACCGATGAGCGTGCGCATCTCGGCCCACGACTGGGTCGAAGGCGGCATCACGCCCGACGATGCGGTCGTCATCGCGCGCCTGTTCAAGCAGGCCGGCGCCGACCTGATCGACTGTTCCTCGGGCCAGGTCAGCAAACTCGAACAGCCCGTGTACGGGCGCATGTTCCAGGCGCCGTTCGCCGACCGCGTGCGCAACGAGGCTGGCATCGCCAGCATGGCCGTCGGTTCCATTTTTGAAGCCGACCACGCCAACAGCATCATCGCCGCCGGGCGCGCCGACCTGTGCGCCGTGGGCCGCCCGCACCTGGCCAACCCTGCCTGGACCTTGACGGAGACGGCGCGCATCGGCTACAGCGGCGCCGGTGCAGGGACAGGTGCAGCTTGGCCGAAACAGTACCGGCCGGGCCAGCAGCAGCTGGAACGCAATCTGCAGCGCGAGCGCCAGCTGGCCGCCGCCAACACGGGCCTCACCCCGCAACAGGTGGCCGCGCGGCTGCTGGAAGGATGAGATGAAGACGCAAGAATTAATCGACAAACACGCGCTGGTGACGGGCGCCGGCAGCGGCATCGGCCTGGCCTGCGCGGGCGCCTTGCTGGTCGCGGGCGCCAGGGTCACCCTGGCCGGGCGCGACGGCGCGCGGCTGGCGCGCGCGCGCATGCAGCTGGAAGAGGCGGGCCACGCGGGCAGGGTCGCCATCTGCGTGCTCGACGTGAGCGTGGAAGCGTCCGTGCAGACGGGTTTCGCGCAGGTCGCCGCGCATTTCGGCCGCATCGATATCCTGGTCAATAACGCGGGCCAGGCGCATGCGGCGCCCTTCGGCAAGACGGATGCGGCCATCTGGCAGCAGATGCTGGCCGTGAACCTGACGGGGGTGTTCCACTGCTGCCAGGCGGCCATGCCGGCCATGCTGGAAGCGGGCTGGGGACGCATCGTCAACGTGGCGTCGACGGCGGGCCTGAAGGGCTATCGCTACGTCAGCGCCTATGTCGCCGCCAAGCATGGCGTAATCGGCCTGACGCGCGCGCTGGCGCTGGAAGTGGCGCCGCGCGGCGTCACCGTCAACGCCGTCTGCCCCGGCTACACGGAAACGGAGATGGTGGCGCAGGCCGTGCAGAACATCGTGCGCAAGACGGGGCGCGGCGAAGACGCGGCGCGCGCAGAACTGGCGGCGTCCAATCCGCAGCAGCGGCTGGTGCAGCCGCAGGAAGTGGCCGATGCGGTGGCCTGGCTCTGCCTGCCCGCGTCGTCCGCCATGAATGGACAATCGATCGCCGTCGCCGGCGGTGAAGTCATGTAACTGAAATGTAGACCATGGATAAAGAACCCGAAAACTTGCACGACGAACCCGTGCTGGATCTGGCCAGCCGCCTGACGCAGGACCACCACCAGTCGCTGAAATTGTGGCTGCGCATGCTCTCGTGCACGGTGAAGATTGAAAACGAGGTGCGCACGCGCTTGCGCGCCACCTTCGGCATCACCTTGCCCCGTTTCGACCTGATGGCGCAGCTCGAGCGCTTTCCCGAAGGCTTGCGCATGGGCGAACTGTCCAAGCGCATGATGGTCACGGGCGGCAATATCACGGGCATCACCGACCAGCTGGAGCAGGAAAAACTGGTGCTGCGCGTGGTCGACCCGAAGGACCGCCGCTCGTACAGCGTCAAGCTGACGCCAGCTGGCCGGCGCGCCTTCGACGAGATGGCGCGCGTGCACGAAGGATGGATCGCCGAACTGCTGCACGGCGTGACGCCGGACGACAAGACCCAATTAATCGACCTGCTGTCGCACATGAAGCAGCAGTTGAATAACACCCCCATAAAGGACTGAGCATGCGCCATCTACCCGGCCAGCCGCAAGACCTGCCAGGCAACCGCGCCAGCCTGGCCGGCTACGCCGCGCGGCATTTTCTGTTTGCCGTCGACGCAGGTGTCGCCACCTTGACCCTGCACCGGCCCGAGCGCAAGAATCCGCTCACTTTTGACTCGTATGCGGAATTGCGCGAGCTGTTTCGCGCGCTGGCGCATGCGGACGACGTCAAGGCCGTCATCATCACGGGCAGCGGCGGCAATTTCTGCTCGGGCGGCGACGTGCACGACATCATCGGCCCGTTGACGCAGCTCGACATGCCCGGCCTGCTGGCATTTACCCGCATGACGGGCGACGTAGTAAAAGCCATGCGGGCCTGCCCGCAGCCCATCATCGCCGCCATCGACGGCATTTGCGCTGGTGCCGGCGCCATGCTGGCGCTCGCTTCCGATATCCGCCTCGGCACGGCGCGCAGCAAGACGGCCTTTCTGTTTACCCGCGTGGGCCTGGCCGGCTGCGACATGGGCGCCTGCGCCTTGCTGCCGCGCGTGATCGGCCAGGGCCGCGCCGCCGAACTGCTGTACACGGGGCGCTCCTTGGGCGGCGCCGAGGCCGAGCGCTGGGGCTGGCTCAACCGCCTGGTCGAGCCGGAAGAGCTGGACGAGGCGGCGCAGCTGTTCGCCGCCGGCCTGGCCAGCGGCCCCACCTTCGCACACGGCATGACGAAAAAAATGCTGCAGCAGGAGTGGAACATGGGCGTCGATGAAGCGATCGAGGCGGAAGCGCAGGCGCAAGCCATTTGCATGGCCACCAACGATTTTCACCGCGCCTATCACGCCTTCGTGGCGAAGGAAAAACCACAGTTCGAGGGCAATTGACATGCGTGATACGAGCTATCTGGACTGGCCATTTTTCGAGCCTCGCCATGCCGAACTTGAGCGCGAGTTCGATGCCTGGGCGACGCAGTACCTGGACGGCGCGCACGGCGGCGACGTCGATGCTGCCTGCCGCGCGCTGGTGGCGCAACTGGGGCAGGGCGGCTGGCTGAGATACGCCACCGGCACTGATGGCAAGATCGACACGCGCGCCATTTGCCTGATGCGCGAAACCCTGGCGCGCCACGATGGCCTGGCCGATTTCGCCTTCGCCATGCAGGGACTCGGTTCCGGCGCCATCGGCCTGTTCGGCAGCCTGGAGAACAAGGCGCGCTATCTGCCGGACGTGGCCAGCGGCAAGCGCATCGCCGCTTTTGCCCTCTCCGAGCCGCAGGCCGGCTCCGACGTGGCGGCGATGGCGTGCGCGGCGCGGCGCGACGGCGACGCGTATGTGCTCGACGGCGAAAAGACGTGGATCTCGAATGGCGGCATCGCCGATTTTTACGTGGTGTTCGCCCGCACGGGCGAGGCGCCGGGCGCGCGCGGCATCAGCGCCTTCATCGTCGACGCCGACAATCCCGGCCTGGAAATCGCCGAGCGCATCGCCGTGATCGCGCCGCATCCGCTGGCGCGCCTGCGTTTTGCCAATTGCCGCGTGCCCGTGTCGCAGCGCCTGGGCGAGGCGGGGCAGGGCTTCAAGGTGGCGATGGCGACACTCGACGTGTTCCGCACCTCGGTGGCCGCCGCCGCGCTGGGTTTTGCGCGGCGCGCCTTCGATGAAGCGCTGCGCCACGCGACAAAGCGCCAGATGTTTGGCCAGACCCTGGCGGACTTCCAGCTGACGCAGGCGAAACTGGCGCAGATGGCCACCGGCATCGATGCGGCCGCACTGCTCACCTACCGCGCCGCCTGGCAGCGCGACCAGGGCCGCAAGGTGACGAAGGAAGCGGCCATGGCCAAGCTGACGGCCACGGAAACGGCGCAGCAGGTGATCGACGCGGCGGTGCAGCTGTTTGGCGGCTTGGGCGTGGTCAGCGACCATCCGGTCGAGCGCCTGTACCGCGAAATTCGCGCCTTGCGTATCTACGAAGGCGCCAGCGAAGTGCAGCAATTGATCATCGCGCGCGAATTGCTGCGCGAAGCGGCGGTGGACGCATGAGCGGTATGAACAATCAGGAGAAGACAATGCAAGTGCTGCAACCACCGGAATGGGCCAGGCCGCGCGGCTATGCGAATGGCGTGGCCGCCAGCGGGCGCACGGTGTATGTCAGCGGCATGATAGGCTGGGATGCGCAGGGACAATTCCACACGGACGATTTCGCGGGCCAGGTGCGCCAGGCCTTGCAGAATATCGTCGCCGTGCTGGCCGAGGCGGGCGCCTTGCCCGAGCACATCGTGCGCATGAACTGGTATGTGCTCGACAAGAAGGAATACGTGGCGGCGTATCCGCAAATCGGCGTGGCCTACAGGGAAATCATCGGCAAGCATTTTCCTGCCATGACGGCGGTGCAGGTGGCTGGTCTGATCGAGGATCGCGCCAGAGTGGAGATCGAGGTGACGGCGGTGCTGCCTGACTATTAGTCCATACTGAAATATTGCACATCAGCATCGTTTCCGACAGGCTAGAGCGCCATCTGTCATGCTCGCGCCTGGCAAGCTGTCAATGGCGCGCGCCAGCCTGTATAATGCCGCTGCGCGTGTCGCCATCGTACAATGGATAGTACAAGGTCCTCCTAAGACTTAAATGCAGGTTCGATTCCTGCTGGCGACACCACATTTCCACGCAGCGCGCGTCGGCAGCCTGACTTCATGCGGGCAACAATTACAGGTCGATAGCGATTGAAGTCCGAGATATCGGTACAATGCGTGCTTCATTCATCTAATCGGCAGCTGTTTTGCACACCACGCGGTGTGCGCAAGACGGCGCCCGAGCACTCTTACTCATTATGGCTGTCATTTCTCTTTCATCGGCGCAACTTGCGTTCGGTCACGTCGCGCTGCTCGATCACGCGGAATTTTCACTGGAAACCACGGAGCGGGTCGGCTTGATCGGCCGCAACGGCACGGGTAAATCCTCGCTGTTGAAGGTCATTTCGGGCAAGTTCAAGCTCGATGACGGCTTGCTGGTGATGCAGCAAGGCATCAAGATCGCGTATGTGGAGCAAGAACCGCAATTCGACCCGGACATGTCCGTGTTCGACGCCGTCGCTTCCGGCATGGGCGAATCGCAAGCCTGGCTCAAGGAATACGACGAGTTGACGGGCCAGTTTGGCCAGGGCAATGACGACGAATTGATGGAACGCATGCACGACATCCAGGTCAAACTCGATGCGGCCGATGCCTGGAGCTTGCCGAACAAGGTGGAAACCGTGCTCGACCGTCTGAACCTGACGGGCGACATGGCCATGAAAACCCTGTCCGGCGGGATGCAAAAGCGCGTGGCGCTGGCGCGTGCGCTGGTCTCGGCGCCCGACGTGCTGCTGCTCGATGAACCGACCAACCATCTGGACTTCAGCTCCATCCTGTGGCTGGAAGGCTTGTTGCGCGACTTCAAGGGCAGCGTGCTGTTCATTACCCATGACCGCTCCTTCCTCGACAACGTTGCCACGCGCATCATCGAACTCGACCGCGGCCGCTTGCTGTCGTATCCGGGCAACTTCACGGCTTACCAGACCCGCAAGGCGGAGCAGCTGGAAATCGAGGAAGTGGAAAATGCCAAGTTCGACAAGTTCCTGGCGCAGGAAGAAGTGTGGATACGCAAGGGCGTCAAGGCGCGCCGCGTGCGTGACGAAGGCCGCGTGCGCCGCCTGGAAGCGCTGCGCCTGACGCGCAATGCGCGCCGCGACCAGCAGGGACAAGTCAAGCTGGACGTGTCGGCCGGCGAACGCTCGGGCAAGATCGTGGCGGACCTGGAAAACGTTTCCAAGATTTATGGCGACAAGGTCATCGTCAAGGATTTCAGCGCCACCATCTTGCGCGGCGATAAAGTCGGCCTGATCGGCGCCAACGGCGCCGGCAAGACCACTTTGCTGAAGATGATCCTGGGCCAGGAAGAGTCCGACACGGGCAGCATCCGCCTGGGCACCAAGCTGCAAGTGGCGTATTTCGACCAGATGCGCACGCAGCTGAACGAAGAAGCGAACCTGATGGAAACCATCGCGCCGGGCAGCGACTGGGTCGAGATCAATGGCCAGCGCCGCCACGTGATGACGTATCTGAACGATTTCCTGTTTGCGCCGGAACGCGCCCGTTCTCCCGTCAAGTCGCTGTCCGGTGGCGAGCGCAACCGTTTGCTGCTGGCGCGCCTGTTCGCCAAGCCGGCCAACGTGCTGGTGCTCGATGAGCCGACCAATGACTTGGATATCGATACCCTCGAATTGCTGGAAGAGTTGCTGGAAGAATACACCGGCACCGTTTTCCTCGTCAGCCATGACCGTACCTTCCTCGACAACGTCGTCACGCAAGTGATCGTCGCCGAAGGCGAGGGAAAGTGGCGCGAATTCGTCGGCGGCTACACGGACTGGGAGCGCGTGCGCACCTTGCCGATCGCCACGGCGCCAGCCAGCAAGCCGGCCGTGAAGGTCGAGGCTGCCACACCGGCGGCCAAGCAGAAAAAGCTCAGCTACAAGGAGCAGCGCGAACTCGACGAACTGCCGAACATCATGGCGGCGCTGGAAGATGAGCAAGCCGTGCTGGCAGGGCAATTGTCGCATCCCGATTTCTACAAGAAAACGCCGGCCGAAGGCAAGCGCCTCAATGCGCGCGTGGCGGAAATCGAGCAAGAGTTGCTGGCGGCGCTGGAAAAGTGGGAAGCGATCGAAGCGCGCGCCAAAGGCTGAGTTGCTTTTCATTGATTGTCGCCTGCGGCAATTAATATCAAAATTGATACTGTAGTGATAAACTCTGGCTGAAGCGGGTGTTGCCGCCCGACGCGTGTAGCGTGTCGGGCGACAACATACTCTCCGTTACAGACCCCGGAGCGGCATTGCGTCTTGTTGATGCATCAAAGACAATATTGCTGATACTATTCCCCGTGTTGTTACCGTCGCGGCGCCAGCCGCAAGCAATCTGCATTTGCCAGCCATCACAGACCGGAAACGGGGGAGCGCCTTCATGTTTGACCGACTCGCGCTGCCACGCGTGCTGCCTTTTTTTACTTATCTATTTTTTATTCTTATTGCTGATGTGTTAATATGGGCGGGCTATGCTCAGGAGCAACTACGCTACTTGTATGTGGTGAAAATCGGCGTCGTTCTGGCTCTGCTATGGCTATATCGCCGGCACTATACGGAGCTGGCCTGGCCCGGTCCTGCGCTCATGGGATGGCGTGCCATCGTCTGGGCCGTGCTGGCGGGCATCGTGGTGCTGGTGCTGTGGCTCAACCTGGGCGCGTCCTGGATGGTCATCGGCGAGTCGGCCGGTTTCGATCCGCGCTCCGGTCATGGCTATGACTGGCCGCTGCTGGTGGCGCGCATCGCCGGTGCCGCGTTGGTGGTGCCCGTGATGGAAGAGTTGTTCTGGCGCTCCTTTCTATTGCGTTGGTTACAATCGCCGAATTTTCTGGCCGTTGAACCGTCACTGCTGAGATTTCGCTATATTGTTGTTACGGCGATACTGTTTGGCTTTGAACATAATTTGTGGTTTGCGGGCATTCTTGCCGGCTTAGCATATGGGTGGCTCTACGTGCGTTTTCGCACCCTGTGGTCGGCCATCATCGCGCACGGCGTGACGAATGGCTTGCTGGGTGTCTGGGTACTCATGACTGGGCAATGGGCTTATTGGTAATCGCGTCATCGGCGCCATTAGTTAATGCAGTTAATGCAGTAATCACAAAGATGAAAAAAATGTTGAGCTTGACTGAAAAAAAGTGCGCTGCCTGTGATGCAGCGCGAGCGGTTTTTCGCACGCCCCGCCTGGGCGCGCTGTCGCTGCTGATCGGCGCTGCCTTCAGCACGGCCGTCCATGCCGAAATCAGCGACACCATCCATCCATTCATCCGGACGTCGACTGCCTATGACGACAATTTGCTGCGCCTGAGCGAGTTTCCGGGGCAAACGCCGGATCTGAGCGATACCAGCCGGACGGTGCAAGGCGGCCTCCTGTTCGAACGTCCCGTCGGCCGGCAGTTGTTCACGGGCTACGCCAAGCTGAGCCGCGTGACCTTCAACCGCTTCACGGAACTCGATTACAACGGCAAGGACGCGCTGGTCGATTGGGCCTGGCAGTTGGGCAACCACGTCCAGGGCCATCTGGGTACCAGCTACCTTGAAACGCTGACGCCATTTGCCGATACCAATTCCAAGGACCGCAATTTGCGCACGCAGCGCCGCCATTATGCGGATGTGAGCTGGCTGTTCCATCCCAGCTGGCAGGTGCGCGCAGGTGTCTCGCGCTTCGATGCGGACTATGAATTGCTCACGCAAAAGATCAACAACCGTTCGGAAGATGCGACCGAACTCGGTCTCGATTATCTCGCCGCCAGCGGCAGCAAAGTGGGCGTGCAGCTGCGCCGCCTGAAGTCGGACTACCAATTCAAGGGCGGCGCAGGGACGGGTTTTCCCGATAACGATTACACGCAGGATGAAATCAAGGCCAATGTGCTGTGGCTCGTCAGCGGACCGACCAAGCTGTCATTTCTCGGCGGCTGGGTGCGGCGTACGCATCCGCTGTCGGGTTCGGGCAGCAGCAGCGGCGCCAACGGCCGCCTGATTGCCGATTGGGTGGCAACGGGCAAATTGCGATTCAATGCGGCACTGTGGCGCGAATTCCAGGTGGTTGAAGGCGGCATCGTCGGTAGCAGCCTGAACAAGGGTGCCAGCGTGGCGGCCTTCTGGAGCGCTACGGCCAAGGTGGGTGTCAATGCCCAGCTGCAGCACGAGAAGCGTGACTTCAGCACCATCAATGGTTTCACGGCCTTGAGTGGCCTGTCCGATGCGAGCACCAGCGCTTCGCTGGGCGTGACTTACACGCCACTGCGCAACATCACGCTGGAAGCGGACACATTTCGCAGCAGGCGCAGTGGCAATCCTATCGTGGGCAGCAATAGTTACCGATCCCAAGGGGTTTCGTTCTCCGCCAATGTTCAATTCTGAAAAGTAAAATGACGATTAACGATATACCTCTGATTTCCTTTTTTCAGCGTGTGCTTGACCCCCTGGTCATCATGTTCACGCTGTATGTATGCTCGATCATACTCGGTTCTTCCTTCGACGGTTATGCCCTGGTATTGATGATACTGGCGTTTTTCATTTCCTCGTCCATCTACCAGCATATCGACCCGTATCGCGCCTGGCGTGCCGGGCGCATGTGGGCCTATGCGCGCGACGTGATCGTCGGCTGGGCCGTCACGGCGCTGATCCTGGTCATGCTCGGCGTGGTCAGCGGCCTGGCGCAGCATTATCATGTCAAGGCCGTGTATGCCTGGTTTGTCATCACGCCGTTGCTGCTGATTTTCCTGCAACTGGCGGTGCGCCGCGCGCATTCCATCCAGGGCAACGGCGACGAAGTGCGTTCTGTCGCCATCATCGGCGCCAACAATGTCAGCGTGCGCTTTGCCGACGCCATCAGCAAGCACCCGAACCTGTTCATGCAGGTGGACGGCTACTTTGACGACCGGGAAGAGGAGCGCTGGCCAGAGGGCATGTATCACCCGATGCTGGGCCGAATGGATGAGATTGCCGCTTACGTCCGCAGCAAGCAGACCAAGATGATTTTCATCAGCCAGCCCATCTCGGCGCAGCCGCGCATCCGCAAGTTGCTCGATGAATTGCAGGACACCACCACCTCGGTGTATTTCCTTCCGGATATTTATGTATTTGACCTGATGCAGGCGCGTTTTGACAATGTGTGCGGCATGCCCGTCATCGCCATCTGCGAATCGCCATTTACAGGCTGGAACAGCACGATCAAGCGCATGAGCGACCTGGTGCTCGCCTGCCTGATCCAGTTGTGCCTGCTGCCGCTGATGCTGATGATTGCCATCGCCGTGAAGGTGACCTCGCCCGGTCCCGTCATTTTCAAGCAGCGCCGCTACGGCCTGTATGGCGAAGAAATTATCGTCTATAAGTTCCGTTCGATGACGGTGTCGGAAGACGGCGCCAAGGTAGTGCAGGCCACCAAGGATGACCAGCGCCTGACGCGCATCGGCGCTTTCCTGCGCCGCAGCTCGCTCGATGAGTTGCCGCAGTTTATCAATGTGTTGCAAGGGCGCATGAGTATCGTTGGTCCGCGACCGCACGCAGTTGCGCACAATGAACAGTATCGCAAGTTGATCAAGGGCTATATGTTGCGCCACAAGGCCAAGCCGGGCATTACCGGCTGGGCGCAGGTCAATGGCTTGCGGGGCGAGACGGAAACCCTCGACAAGATGGAAGCGCGCGTGCATTTCGACCTCGACTATCTGCGTAACTGGTCGCTGTGGCTGGACCTGTGGATCGTGGTGCGCACGGTGCAAGTGGTGCTGAAACGGGAAAATGCCCATTGATGGTGTAACAGACTATCAAGAAGATTGCTGCACAGCCAAGCATTGTGGCGTAGCGACAACTTCCAAGTCGCCCGGCGTCCGGCTTTTATGTTGACTAAAGAAAATTAGTTGCATTATTTGTGATTTCTATAATTCTGTTGCATAATTTGTACCTGTTGCATGCTAAAGTGATTGCAGGACCTGTAAGATGACGTGCTGAAACAATGTAGTGCATGCATCGTTTTGACCCGCCTGCCCGAAAAGCGTGGCAGCGCTTGAAAACATGTTGAACCCTCTGAGATGGCGAGTCCGATGAAAATGAAACGAATTGATGTACCACGCCGCATCCTGACCGCTGGCGTTATCCTGCTGACGGTGGCCGGCCTGGCCGCCTGTGGTGGCGATAAGCAGAAGAAGGTGGGCCAGGCGCTCGCCAGCGTGAATGGCGAAGAAATCACGGCGCTGCAGCTGAACGAAGAATTGCAGCGCGCCGGCGTGCCGGCGGCGCAGCAGGAAACGGCCAGCAAACAATTGCTCGAAGCGCTGATCGACCGCCAAGTGGTGGAGAATGTCGCGTTGAAAGAAAAGATCGACCGCGATCCGAAGGTCATGCAAGCCATCGAGCGGGCCAAGGCGCTGATCATCAGCCAGGCTTACATGCAAAAGAAATTGAGCGGCATTACGCCTCCGAGCAAGGCCGAAGTGGAAGATTACTTCAACAAGCACCCTGAGTTGTTCAGCAATCGCAAGCAGTTCGACATGCGCCAGTTGCTGATCGCCAGCAAGGATATGAACGATGCGCTCAAGCAAGTGATCGACAAGAGCAAGTCGCTCGATGAGGTAGCGGCCTGGATGGAGAGCAGCAAGATCGGTTTTGCGCGTGGCCAGGTGTCGCGCACGACGACGGATCTGGCGCCGGAACTGGTGACCAAGTTGCAAGCCATGCCGAAAGGCCAGCTGTTCATCATCAATGAAGGTGAACGCGCGATGCTGATGACGATCGTCGACATCAAGGATGTACCGGTCAAGCTGGCCGCCGCCGCGCCGCAGATCGAGCAGTACCTGGTCAATACCAGGACCAAGGATGCCGCCAAGCAAGAAATGGAGCGCCTGCGCGCAGCGGCCAAGATCGAGTATCTGAACCAGCCTGCTGCTGCAACCGCGGCATCGGCTGCGGCTTCAGCAGCCTCGGCAGGCTCCAGCGCTGCGGCTACCGCACGGGGCGTTGCTGGCCTGAAATAAGCATGCCTGGCACCATTGATATTTTGCATAACTAACCGTAATGACCGACGAGATCGAGCTGATGATGAAACGACTGATACTTTTGATAATGACCTCACTGCTGGCCTTCACGCTGGGCAGTGCCAATGCCGGAGAAGTCATGCTCGGCGCGGGCGATGTGCTGAAGATTTCCGTCTACGGCAACCCGGATCTGGGCGTGGAAACGCGCGTCAGCGAAGCGGGCGACATCACGTTCCCCCTGATCGGCCAGGTCAACGTCATGAAAATGGCCGTTGCCGAGGCGGAAAAGAAGATTGCCAACAAGCTCGAAACGGGCGGCTTTGTGAAAAAGCCGCAAGTCAATATCATCGTGACCTTGTTGCAAAGTCAGCAAGTGTCGGTGCTGGGCCAGGTGAACCGACCGGGCCGTTATCCCGTCGATGGACGCCGCAGCCTGCTTGACTTGCTGGCGCTGGCCGGTGGCATCGGTCCCGAGGGCGGCGATACGGTCAGCCTGATCCGCAAACGCGATGGCAAGACCACTACCGATGTCGTCGATGTCGTGGAAATGGTGCGCACTTCCGACCTGAACCGCGATTTTGACCTGGCCGCCAACGATGTTGTATTTGTAGAACGTGCTCCACGCATCTATATTTATGGTGAAGTGCAACGTCCAGGCCCCATGCGCCTGGAGCGCTCGATGACGGTGCTGCAGGCGCTGTCGGCCGGTGGCGGCCTGACCCAGCGCGGCACCGAGCGCAACATCCGCATCAAGCGCCGGGGGGCGGACGGCAAGTTGCAGATCATCGATGCCAATCACGATGACCTGCTGCTCAGCGACGACGTGGTGTATGTGAAGGAAAGCTGGTTTTAAGAGCCGATTTCAGCAGTGAGCGTCTTCTGCTGGGATAGGATCTGATGATGGTGGCAGCGTTGCTGCCTATTTTGTACCGATTGTTTTGCAATGATATGAGACGGTTTCTATGAATTTCTCCCAGTTTTTACTGATATTGCGCGCTCGCCAGCGCGTCATCTGGATCACCCTGGTGATTGTGGTGGCGACAACGCTGGCGATCAGCCTGCTCCTGCCCAAGACGTACAAGGGCACGGCATCCGTGTTGCTCAATTACAAGGGCGTCGATACCGTCACGGGCCTGGCAATGCCGGGTCAACTGATGGCAGGCTACATGGCGACGCAAATCGATATCATCAGCAGCAAGAACGTTGCCCTGCATGTCGTCGATTCTCTGAAGCTGGCGCAAAATCCTGCCGTCATCGCCCAGTTCAACGCTGCCACGGGCGGCGAGGGCGCGGTGCGTGACTGGCTGGCCGATCTGTTGCTGAAAAAACTCGAGGTCGTACCGTCGCGTGAAAGTAGCGTTGTAGAAATCAGTTTCAGCGGTTCGGACCCGAATTTCGTGGCCGCCATCGCGAATGCCTTTGCGGAAGAGTACCAGCGCGTCAGCATCCAGCTGAAAGTCGAGCCTTTGAAAAAAGCCTCGGCCTATTTCAATGACCAGACGCGCCAGATGCGCGATGTGCTGGAAGCAGCGCAAAGCCGTTTGTCCAAGTACCAGCAGGAAAATGGCATCGTCAGCCTGGATAACCGCGTCGACGTGGAATCGAACCGCCTGAACGATTTGTCGCAGCAACTGGTGATGGCGCAGTCGCAGTCGATGGAAGCGACCTCGCGCCAGCGCATGGCGCAAGGCGCATCGTCGCTGGAATCGCCCGATGTGGCGCAAAATCCGATGATCCAGAATTTGAAGATTGCCCTCGGCACGGCCGAATCGAAGTTTGCCGAGATTTCACAGCGCCTGTCGCAGAACCACCCGCAATACATCAGCGCCAAGGCGGAACTCGATAAATTGCGCAGCGACCTGGCAGCGGCTATCCATGTCACTGCAGGCAGCGTCAGCAACAATGCGCAGATTTTGCAGCAACGCGAAGGTGCCATCCGTGGCGCCATGGCGGCGCAAAAAACCAAGGTGCTGGAACTGAACCGCACGCGTGATGAAATGGGCGTGCTGATGAAGGATGTCGAAAGCGCCCAGCGCGCCTACGACGCCACGTCGCAGCGTTTTTCGCAGACCAGCATCGAAGGCCAGGCCGAACAGTCCGATATCTCGATCCTCAATCCTGCCGTGCCGCCGGTCGTGCCGGCGGGGCCGAAAGTCATCCTCAACACCGTGCTGGCCTTCTTCTTTGGCGGCTTGCTGGGTCTGGGCTTGAGTATTCTGCTGGAAATGCTGGACCGCCGCGTGCGCTCCGAACGCGATCTGTTCGATGCGCTGCAAATTCCGGTGCTGGGCGTGATCGCCTGGCAAGCGCCTAAGCGCCGCCGCTTCAAGTCCCTGAAGTCGGTGTTGTCGAGCCGCTTGCGTTTGAATTAATTCGATAGGAAACACAATGAATCATCCTGCACTGGCTGGCCATGTACCAGCACCTGCCGCCCACACGGCGAACGTTGGCGATTCCAGCATCGGCGGCTTGCTGCTGGAGTCGGGCAAGATCACGCCGGAAAATGCCGAACGCGTGCTGCGCATGCAGAAGGAACTGGGCATCCGTTTTGGTGAAGCGGCGCAGCGCCTGGGCCTGATCACCGAAGCCGATATCGAGCAGGTACTCGCGCGCCAGTTCAATTATCCCTACCTGCCGCGCGGTACTGGCAACTTTTCGGACAAACTGCTTGCCGCGTATGAGCCATTTGGCCAGCAAGTCGAAACCTTGCGCGCCATCCGCAGCCAGCTGATGCTGCGCTGGTTCGCACGCGGCCACAAGGCGCTGGTGGTGGTGAGTATCAATGCGGACGATGGCGCCGCCATCTTTGCCGCCAACCTGGCCGTGGTCTTTTCCCAGCTCGGCGAGCAAACCTTGCTGGTCGATGCGAACTTGCGCTCGCCGCAACAGCAGGAATTCTTCGGCCTGAAAGGGCGCCAGGGCCTGTCGGACCTGCTGGCTGGCCGCGGCGACCTGGACGCGATCGCCAAGATCGATTCGTTTGTTGCCCTGTCGGTCATGAGCGCGGGCACCTTGCCGCCGAATCCGCAGGAATTGCTTAGCCGCACTTCATTTGCCACACTCAACGAGCAAGTCGCCTCGCGCTATGACGTGGTGCTGTACGACGTCGCGCCATTCTCCAGCGGCTCGGACGCGCTGGCCGTTGCTGCGCGCGCGGGCGGCGCCTTGCTGGTGGCGCGCAAGAATGCCACTGGACTGGCCGATCTGGCAACGTTCGCCGAACAGCTGGAACGTAACGGTGTTGAAATTGTCGGTACCGTTATGCAAGAGTTTTAAGCGCACATTCTCGCTGCGCCTGCGCATATCGTGCCTAAGCAGGCATGGTATGCATGCTTCCTCTCCCCGAATTTGCCTGGCCGCCCTGTGCGGCCATTTTCATTATGTGAGCTAGCGGCACACGAATTCTTTCCGTGATGAAATAGCGCGGCTTGTCCTGGCGTCGTATCAATTACCGCTTATGATTAAACTATCGCTGCTTGAGCGGGGCGTCGCCCGGCAAAGATGACGCAATGCTTGCCGGTGGCAACATGCTGCACGTATTGACCAGGCCGGGCCATGTTCAGCATCAAGCCAGGCCCGGTTTGTATTGCGCCAGCAAGGATGGGAAATGTATAGTGGCAAACGATGTATTTCCACAATGGAGGGATGGCAACATGAAATTTCTGTTCGACACAGTCCGACAATTGAGCAGCGATCACAGGGGGCCAGATGCCGGCAGCGCCATGGCGGGCGCAGGACGTGTGCGCCGGGGCGCGCTGGTCGTGTTGCTGGCCGCGGCGATGGCCGTTGCCGTGCCTGCCGGCGCCACTTGCCTGGACAAGGCGCCCTTGCGCGGCGTCAATATGGCCGGGGCAGAATTCAATGGTGGCAAGATTCCCGGTACCGTATTCAAGGATTTCATGTATCCGAGCGCGAACGATATCAGCTACTTTGCCAATCTGGGCGCGAACATGCTGCGCCTGCCGTTCCGCTGGGAACGTTTGCAGCCTGTCGCGGGCGGTCCGCTCGACCCGACACAGCTCAGGTTTATTGCCAAGGTGGTGGAGACGGCGAAATCGCGCGGCATGTGCGTGCTGCTCGATGCGCATAATTATGGTGCCTACAACAATATTCCATTGGGCAGTCCTGGCGCCACGACCGAGGACTTCGCCGATTTCTGGGTACGCATGAGTGCAGCCTTCCCGGATGTTGATACGGTCGCGCTTGGACTCATGAACGAGCCGGTGCTGACGAGCCTGAGGCAATGGGGCGAAACGTCCAAGGCCACGCTGGCAAAATTGCGTGAACATGATGCGAAACACCTGGTCGTCATTGCTGGCGGCACCTATAGTGGCGCGCATGACTGGGCCACGCCGCGCGACGGCGTGTCCAACGCCACGACTTTTGCTGGCGTGAAAGACCCGCTGGGGCGCACCCTGATCGAGGTGCACCAGTATGTCGACTCGAATTACTCGGGAACCAAGGCCGACTGCATCTCACCGGCCAAGCTGACGGATATCCTCGAAAAGGTCAGGGTCTGGGCCGTGGCCAACAAGCAAAGGGTGTTCATGGGCGAATTTGGCGTTGCCGACACGCCAGAGTGCCGTCCCACCTTGCAGGCGGCGCTGACGTCGATGCGTAACGCGCCATGGGCCGGTTGGACGTACTGGTCAGCGGGCGCGTGGTGGGGCAAGAATTATATCTTCAGTGTGCAGCCGGTCGTGGGCGTGACGCGCAATTCCCTGTCCCTGCTGCAGGTTGAGTGGCAAAAATAGACTGTGGCGTAGCATGCCACGTCGCTTGTTGCGCACGCATGGCCGCGCCAGTTGGCGCGCTCATGCGCCCCGTTTTGTCGCGGAGCTTGCCGCTGAAGTGAGTGTGTTGCCGTTCGTGTCAGTCCGTTTCCGCCGTGACAGCTGCGGCAGGTTAAAGTTGATCAAGAGTATCATCTTTCCGTATGGCAAGTGATTGATTGCACAGGGATTTGTCTCTTTTGCCCATATTTGCGCGTGGACGAAAAAATAGCCTGCCCAAATGCAGTATTTCAGCTTGACCAGCGTCGCGGCTCCGTTATAATCTTAATGTTTTGTTAAAATAGTTTCATATCCTTTAAAGGTTTCTGGGGGAGCTATCTTGCAAATACGATAGGCCGAGGTTAACCGATGCCAACGATGCGGTGCTGTACCATTCGGTAAGGCAGGCGCTTTTGATACGACAGTCATTCATGGGGTAGTGATGCAAACCTCTTCCTTAAGCTCGCGCGACGCCGTGATACCGTGGTGGAGGGCCGCCATTCCCGAATGGGGACCGGTCGTGGTCGGTTTGCTGGCCCTGTACGTCCCGTCCTTTTATGACCTGATCACAGGTTTGTGGATGAGCGAGGAGCAGGCGCATGGCCCGATCATCCTCGTGCTGTCGACCTGGCTGCTGTACCGCAAGTGGCCGGAAATGATGGCAAGAACGGAAGGCCAGCCTTCGTCCAGGGCCGGCTGGATCGTCGCCGTGGTGGGCCTGGTCATGTATGTGCTGGGCCGCTCGCAACAGTTTTCCATCTTTGAAATCGGCTCCTACATCGTCCTGCTGGCGGCAGTGCTGCTGATCAAGCGCGGTACCCTGGCCTTGCGCATCATGTGGTTTCCCCTGTTCTTCATGCTGTTCATGATTCCCTTGCCCGGCATCCTGGTGGCGATGTTGACGATGCCGATGAAGACGGCTGTGTCGTATGTCACTGAACATGTGCTGTTTTTCCTTGGTTATCCGATCGCCCGCAGCGGCGTGATTTTGCAGATGGGCCAATATCAGTTGATGGTAGCAGATGCCTGCGCCGGTTTGCACACGCTGTTTACGCTCGAAGCCCTGGGTTTGTTCTACCTCAATCTGGTGCGCCATACGTCTGCCCTGCGCAACGGCGTGCTGGCCATACTGATCGTGCCGATTTCCTTTACGGCCAATGTGATCCGCGTGATGACCTTGACCCTGATTACGTATTATTTCGGCGACGCGGCAGGGCAGGGCTTCCTGCATGGTTTTGCCGGCATGGTGCTGTTCATATCGGCCCTGTTGCTGATCCTGGGCGTTGATTGGCTGTTGCAGTCGTATGTGCAGCGGCGGGAGAAAAAACATGCTTGATACACTGCAAGGTATGCAGCGCAAGACGCTGTTCGCAGGCCTGCTGCTGGGCCTGCTGATGGTATCGACCTCGGTGCTGACGAAGATAGTGACGCCGACGGTCAAGATGTCCGAAGGCAAGCCCATGCTGGACCTGACGGCGCTGGTGCCGGCCGAGTTTGGCGAGTGGCATGAAGAGCGCGATACGGCCGCCGCCGTGGTCAACCCGGAAGCCGAGGCTGCGCTGGCGAAGATTTACACGCAAACGCTGGCGCGCACCTATGTGAACGCCGCTGGGGAACGCATCTTGCTGTCGGTCGCTTATGGCGATGACCAGCGCGGCGAAGCGACACAGGCACACCGCCCCGAAATTTGCTATACGGCGCAAGGCTTCGCCATCACCAGCAATGACGTGGGCCTGCTGAAGGCGGCCGAGCGCAACATTCCCGTGCGCCGTCTGGTGGCAGTCAGTGGCAGCCGCAATGAGCCGATTACCTACTGGGTTACCGTCGGCGACCGCGCCACCTTGCCTGGCGTGGGACGCAAGCTGCTCCAGCTGTTCTATGGCTTGGGCGGCAAGGTGCCCGATGGCTTGCTGTTCCGCGTCTCGAGCATCCAGGCCGACAAGACGGCGGCATATGCGTTGCAGGATCAGTTCGTCAATGCCCTGTTTGCCCATATCGGCAAGGCGCCGACGGAAAAACTGGCCGGCAAGTTCGATGACTAGCAATAACACGGCGTGCAGCCTGACCAATCTGTCTTATTAACCGATGATGAAACAAGCATGACTCTCTACGCCCGCCCCCCCCGCGCCAGCCAGCCCAACGCTGGCGAGGAGAGCAACAAGCGCCATTTGTTGCTGGCCATCCTGATCGCCGCCACCGTTTACCAGGCCGTGCTGTGCTTTGTGCATACGCATTTCTTCAAGGCATCGACGGCGCTGGTGGCGTTTTCCGAGCTGTGCATCTACGTCACCTGTGCCGTGCTGCTGTTGCGCCGCATCGAACTGTCTTTCGTGGCCATCCTGACCCTGATCGCCTCGTATTTGCTGCTGCTGGCCTTGCTGCGCAGTTCGCTCGATCCCAAGGGTTTCCGCGACATTATCATCCTGGTGCTCTTCTACTTTCTCGGGCGCAATTTCGGTGATGAGAAATTCGCCGACCGGCTGTTGAAAATTATTATCTATATCGTGCTGGCGGTGGGCTTTTTCGAGTTGCTGCTGGTCGACGTGTACTCCAAGCTGTTCAATGTGTATTCGTATTACCTGGCGCAAGGCAATATCTCGACCAGTACCAACTGGGCCGAAGGCAGCACCCTGGCGCTGAACGGCATCCGCCCGGCCGGCATCGGCCGCACCATCCTGCCTTTCCTGCTGGGCAGCCACCGCGTTTCGTCCGTATTTCTCGAACCCGTTTCGCTCGGCAACTTTGCCGTGATCGTGGCCGCATGGGGCTTGTCCAAGGGCCGCGAGCAATGGCGTTCGATGGCCTTTTTCCTCGGCGCCGCCGCCATCATGATCACGCTGGCCGATTCGCGCTATGGCCTGGTGACTGTCGGCTTGATGGTGCTGATGCGCCTGCTTTTTTCGGGACGCGGCAATCGCCTGGTGATGATCCTGCCTTTCGTGTGCGGCGTCATCCTGATCCTGTTCGGCCTGTACTACGATGGGCGCTACAGTGACAACATTCCTGGCCGCCTGTATTCGAGCGGCATTACCATGGTGCGTTTCGGCACGGCGGAGATTTTCGGACTGGCCGGCTACAACATCAACTTCGGCGACATGGGCTATTCCATCATCCTGACGCGCTTTGGCCTGTTTGGCTGCGTGGTGCTGTGGATCGGCCTGTGGATGATCAAGATGCGCGACGAACACGGCGAGCGCTTCCGTACCTACATCGTTATCTATATGTCGCTGATCCTGTGCATCAGCGGTACCTCCCTGTTCGCGCTGAAGTCGGCTGGCGTCCTCTGGTTCTTGCTCGGCTGTTGCGCCGTGCGCGACAAGAAATGGCTGACCTCTCCGCTGCGCTCCGGCCAATTTGTTGCCGGGAAAGCCCATTATGCCGATTAAAGTTGCACATGTTGTTCGTCAGTACTATCCATCGATCGGTGGCATGGAAGATGTCGTACAAAATATTGCCCATTACCAAGCCCGTTGCCACGGCCACATTCCCACCATCATCACGCTGAACCGTGTATTCGTGAACCCGGCCGACATCCTGCCGGCAGAAGAGGTGGTCAATGGCGTGCGCGTGATCCGCATCCCCTACTCGGGCTCCACGCGCTATCCGTTCTCGCCCGGCGTGGTGCGGCTGCTGGGCGACTATGACGTGGTGCACGTGCATGGCGTCGATTTTGCCTATGATTACCTGGCCGCCACCAGGTGGCTGCACCGACGTCCGCTGGTTGCCTCCACCCATGGCGGCTTCTTCCATACCAGTTTCGCCTCGCGCCTGAAGACGATCTTCTTCCATACCGTCACGCGCGCCACCTCGCACGCGTATGCGCGCGTGGTCGGCACCAGCGACAACGATGGCAATGTGTTCGGCAAGATCATCAAGGCGCCGCGCCTGACGGTGATTGAAAACGGCGTCAATGTGGAAAAGTACCACGCCAAGGGTTCCGCCACGAAGTTGCCGTGCATCATGTATTTCGGGCGCTGGTCGTCGAACAAGGGGTTGAAGGAAACGCTGGACCTGTTTGCCGGACTGGCCGCGCGCCATCCTGAATGGCGCCTGGTGATTGCCGGGCGCGAGTATGACCTCAGCCGTGCCGACCTGGAAGCGCTGGCGCGCGAGAAGGGGATTGCCGAACGCGTCAGCATCGTCGCCAATCCCAGCGATGCGCAACTGGCCGAGCTGATGTCGCAGTCGAGCTACTATATTTGCCTGTCGCGTCATGAAGGCTTTGGCATCGCCGCCATCGAAGCGATGAGCGCGGGCTTGACGCCCGTGCTCAGCGATATTCCGCCATTTCGCAATCTGCTGGAAAAGGCGCAGCTCGGTATCTTGCACACTGGCGACGTGGCCCAGACGGTGGCGGCAATTGCCGCCGCGCATGCGCAAGACCAGGATGCGTACGCGGCGCGGCGCATGCAATTGCAGCATTTTTCCGAGCAGTACAGCTGGAATCATATCGGCGGGCGCTACGTGGCCATCTATGAAGAACTGCTGCGCAAGCGAAAGTAAGCTGGCGTCAAAAGATTTTTCCTTGCCGGTGTTGTGGTGCAAATGGTAATTGTTTCAAGCTGCATGTCGTAATGTGCGGACAATAAAGATTAATCTAATTATAATAATGCTGCGCGGCAGTGTATTGATGCACTGATCGCAGGAGCAGCCGAGACGGCTATGTTTTTCCTTCATAACCGGTGAGTTATCTCAGTGAACAAGAAAATCGATTCAATCTCCGGCCTGGCCGGTTTTGCCGCCCTGATGGTGATTTACGCCCACATGGGGAGTGAAGGATTTTTGCGCCTGTCGCACCATTTCAATAACCTGGGCGTGATGATTTTCTTCTCGCTCAGCGGCTTTCTCTTGTCTTACCTGTATATCGACAAGAAATTCTGTGCCGAGGACGTGACTGCCTACAGCCTGGCGCGCTTTACGCGCATCGCGCCCGCCTACCTGTTTACGATCCTCGCGTCCTTCGTCATCTTCACGTTCTTCGACCCGCAGTTCGAGTATCAGATCGGCACGCACAATTTGCTGCGTCATCTGTTGTTCATCGGTAACGAGTCTGTCTTCTGGACGATAGGCCCGCAAGTGCAGTTCTATGTCCTGTTCCTGCTGCTGTGGAGCGCGACGGCCCACTATGTGTCGACCAAGAATGCCATGCCACTGATCTTTATCGTCTTCGCCTGCGTGCTGCTGATCATGCTGCGCCGCAGCCTGCCGGGCACGTTTGTGGGCGCCAATCTGCACTACTTTGCCTTTGGCGTACTGGCCGGCGTGGTGCGCCGGAAGATGCACATTGAATTTCACCAGCCGCAGTTGATCAATATCATCCATGTGAGCTTGCTGCTGCTTTTCCTGGGCGTCGAATGCGGCATCATCGAACTCAGTGAGCGCATGACCCATGACAACCTCAGCACGATGGCGATGGCGGTGCTGGTGGCCTTCTTTATTTTTGTCTTTTCCTTCGACTCCCTCAGCGCGCGCCTGCTGTTCGGCAATCCCTTGCTGCGGCTGATGGGAAGCCTGAGTTTTTCACTGTACCTGCTGCACATGCCGGTGCTGTACTGGGTCAAGAAACTGTATCCGGACGATATTGCCCATCCCGTCGTCGTCGCGCTGACTTTCATGCTGATCATTGCGCTGGCGACCCTGTACTTCTATACGGTGGAACGCTATTGCGCGCTGGCCGTGAAAAACCTCGGCAAGAAGTACGCCGGACGGATCGAGGGCATGTTCACGCGCCTGGGCGTCAAGCACAAGGCGACCGTCAGCTGACGCCATGTCCACTTTTTTCTCTCTTTTTACTGATCGGGCGCCGACTTGAAAATTTTGCTTGTGTGTGCCGCCTTTCCTCCGCGCGGCAAAGGGGGCGGGCCGGAAGGCTCGTTCATGATCGCCAGCGGCTTGCTGGCCCAGGGACACGAGGTGCGCGTCGTCACGGTCGGCGACGCCGCCGGCGTGGAACAGTACAAGGGCGTGGAAGTGCATATCGTGCGCTCGCCGAATGTGTACTGGGACTACTTTTTTACCAAACGCCCGGCGGCCTTGAAGATGTTGTGGCATGTGCTGGAAAATTTCAATCCGCGCGCCTACTGGCGCTTGCGCCCGCACGTCAAGGCGTTCCGGCCCGACGTCGTCATGACGGTCAGCATTGAAAACATCAATGTGGCAACCTGGTTGCTGGCGCGCATGCACAAGGTGCCCGTGGTCCACGTCATCCAGAGTTACTTTCTGGCTTGCTGGCGTGGCGGCCTGTTCAGGAACGGCGCCAATTGCACGGGCCAGTGCGGCAGTTGCAAGGTGTTGTCAGTGGGAAAGAAGCCGATGTCGCACCTGGTGGACGGGGTCTTTGGCGAAACGCGTTTTGTTGTCGATCAACATCTGCAACTGGGCTACTTCAAGCACGCCACCTCGGCCGTCATTCCCGGTCCCGTGTTCCCCATCGCGGGGCGGGTGCCCAAGGCGCGCGACGGCAAGCTGGTCGTGGGCTACATGGGCGTGCTGGCGCCGCACAAGGGTGTCGACGTGCTGGCCGATGCGGCGCGCCTGATGGGGCCGAACAGCAATGTACGCTTCCTGATCGGCGGCACGGGCGAAGACGAAGCGTATGTGGCCAGCCTGCGTGAAAAATTCGGCGATGCCGACGTCGAGTTCATGGGCTGGGTCAAGCCCGATGACGTCTATCCGCTGTTCGACGTGCTGGTGGTGCCGTCGAAGTGGAAGGAGCCGTTTGGCCGCATCGTCGTCGAAGCGCTGGCCTACGGCGTGCCCGTCATTTGCGCGCGTTCCGGCGGCATCGCCGAGAGCATCCGCGAAAATGAGAATGGCTACACCTTTGCCTCGGGCCAGCACGACGAACTGATCACCTTGCTACGCGACGTGCTGGAACCGGACGAGCCTGCGCGCATGCGCCTGGCGCAAAATGCGCTGCAGCATTCGCACCGCTTCGATATCGGCACGATCGCCGCGCGCATCAGCGATTTCGTCAGCGCGACCGTGGCCAGCTACAAGGCGCGCCCGTGAGCGGGGCTGCAGCATGAGCGAGAGCAAAGCCGAAGGCGACGTCAAGGCGCCTGGCATGGCGTCCGGCTCCTTCTGGGCCGTGCTCGACAATCTGGCCCAGCAGGGCTTGTCCTTCATCATCTTCGCCATCCTGGCGCGGCTGCTCAACCCTGCCGAATTCGGCTTGTTGACGATTGCCCATTTGTTCATACTGTTCTCGCGCCTGGTCGTGCTCGACGCACTGGCCATGCCCGTGATCCGCGCGAAAGAACCCGATGACGGCGCCTATTCGGCGCTGTTCTGGCGCTGCACGGCAGCCGGCCTGTTGCTGTGCGCCTGCATGTTCCTGAGCGCCGGCCCCGTCTCGGCGCTGTTCAGCGCACCATCGCTGGCGCCCGTGCTGCAAGGCATGAGCCTCTCCATCCTGTTCTTCGGCATGGTGCGTTCATACGAAGCGCGGCTGGTGCGGCAGATGAAATTCAAGCAGCTGGCCATCCGCTCCACCGTGTCCGTCATGCTCGGTGGCGTGCTCGGCATTGCACTGGCCTACCATGGCTGGGGTGCCATGTCGCTGGTGGTGCAGCAAGTGATGGCGGCCGGGCTGGCGCTGCTGCTGGTGGTGCTGCAAAGCGGCTGGCTGCCCAGCCTGGCGTGGCGCGCGCGGCCCAGCCGCTACTGGCATGATGTGCGCCAGGTCAGCGTCTCGGGCATCTTGTCCTTTGCCAACAGCAATGGCGATTCCTTGCTGGTGAGTATCTTTTTGGGGCCGTATGCGACCGGACTGTACAACCTGGCCAAGCGCCTGACGTCGGCCGTGTACCTGGTCATCACGGCGTCGCTGCTGCGCGTGTCGCTGCCCGTGTTCGCCGCCGCCAGCGGCAAGCCCGAGCAGCTGCGCCAGGCTTACCTGCAATTGCTGGCGATGATGCTGTTCCTGATGCTGCCCATGCTGCTGTTCCAGGCCGCCCTGGCCGAGCCGCTGGTGGCAACGGTATTTGGCCAGAAATGGTTGCCGGCCAGCAGTACCATCGCCGCGCTGGCACTGCTGTATTGCCTCTCTTCGGTAGCGGAACTGAACAACTACGTGCTGTTTGCCCTGGGACACAGCCGCTGGCCGCCGCTGCTCGGTATCTTGCAGCTGAGCCTGGCCGTGATCCTGGCCGCCTGCTTCAGCCAGTATGGCTTGCTGGCGATGAGCTTGTCGTTTGCCGCCGCCTACCTGCTGATGTTGCCGTGGTCGCAGCACCTGGCATGCAAGGCCATGGACTTGCCCTGGACGTCCTTCCTGGTGGCGTTGCAGCCTGTCCTGGCGGGCGCTGCGGCACTGTTGCTGACCTTGTACGCGATGGCGCGCTGGTGGCAGGGCAGCGCCATCGTGCTGCTGGTGCTGGCCCTGTTTGCCGGCGCCATCGCCTACCTGCTGCCGATGCTGCTGCTGGGGCGCGCGCTGCGCGGCACGGCAGGGGGCTTTGATCCATTTTCACTGCTCAGGCAATTACGCAATTTGAAGCACCGCGGCGCGGCCGCGGATTGAAGGAGGCGCACAAGCACCATGGAAGCACCAGAAACCATCAACATCAGCCGCTTTCCCGTGCTGAGCACGACGCGCGAGTGGCTGGCGCAGCATTTGCTGGGCGTCATCGCGCGCGGGGAAAAGACGGCGCTGTTTTTTGCCAATACCAACTTTATCGTGAAGAACCGCTTCGTGCTGGAAGCGGATCCCTCGCGCCGCTACCTCATCGTCAACGATGGTGTCGGCATGGATATCGCCGCCAGGCTGATGCAGGGGCGCCGTTTCGCCGCGAATCTGAATGGCACCGATTTCACGCCGTACTTGTTCGGGCAAAGCGCGCAGCCGCTGCGCGTGTTCATGCTGGGCGCGCAACCGGACATCCTGGCCAGGGCGGTGACGCATGTGCGCACGGTGCTGGGGCAGGACGTCGTCGGCAGTTGCGATGGCCATGCCGGCATCGGCAGTGCGCCCGATCTGGTGCGGCAAATCAATGCGACGCGCGCCCAGGTCGTGCTCGTGGCGATGGGCAACCCTATCCAGGAGCGCTGGATACTCGCCCATCAGGATGGCCTGGACGCCAACGTCCTGGTGGGCGTGGGCGCGCTGTTCGACTTCTGGTCCGGCGGCAAGCGGCGCGCGCCCGCTTTTGTGCAGCGCATCCACATGGAGTGGTTTTACCGTTTGCTGCAAGAGCCGCGCCGGCTGCTGCGACGCTATACCTGGGACATCCTGGTATTCCTGCGCGAATGCGTCAGGTACCGCTGACGCGGTTGCCATCAAAGATGGCAGTCTGGCATGTTGCAATGCGCAAAAAATAATATAAAAAAGGTAATAGTGTTGCCAAATTGGTGATATTCTACCGCTTCGGGCAGGCGCAAGCAGAGTTCGGCGTCCCCATAAACATTGGAGCGTGAAATGAAAGCAATGATTTTGGCCGCAGGAAAGGGGACGCGCGTGCGCCCGCTGACCTATGACTTACCCAAGCCCATGATCCCCATCCTGGGCAAGCCCGTGATGGCCTATCTGATCGAGCACCTGGCCAAGTATGGCGTGCGCGACATCATGGTCAATGTCAGTTACCTGCATGAAAAGATCGAAGAGTATTTCGGCGACGGCCACCAGTATGGCGTGCAGATCGGCTACTCGTTCGAAGGCTATATGACCGATGCCGGCGTGGTGGTGCCGCAGCCGATAGGCTCGGCCGGCGGCATGAAGAAGATCCAGGAATTCGGAGGCTTTTTTGACGATACCACCATCGTCCTGTGCGGTGATGCGGTGATCAACCTCGACATCCAGTCGGCCCTGTTCGAGCATCGCCGCAAGGGGGCGCTGGCCAGCGTGATCACGCGCGAAGTGCCGTGGGACAAGGTGTCGAGCTATGGCGTGGTGGTCAGCGACAAGGATGGCCGTATCAAGGCGTTCCAGGAAAAGCCCAGCCAGGAAACGGCCCTGTCGAACCATGTCAGCACCGGCATCTATATTTTCGAGCCTGCCGTGCTGGACTTGATACCGAAGGACACGGTCTTCGACATCGGCTCGGACTTGTTTCCCTTGCTGGCCGAAAAGGGCTTGCCTTTCTACGCCCAGTCGCGCACGTTCAGCTGGATCGATATCGGCAACATCAAGGATTACTGGGAAGTATCGCAAAGCGTCATGATGGGGGAAGTGGCCCACATGGACGTGCCTGGTGTACAGTTGGAAGAGGGCATCTGGGTGGGCTTGAATACGAGCATCGAGTGGGAAGGCACGCACATCGAAGGGCCCGTGTACATCGGCTCGGGCTGCAAGATCGAGGCGGGCGCCACCATCATCGGCCCCACCTGGATCGGTCACGGCAGCCATATCTGTTCCGGTGCGCGCGTGGTGCGCAGCGTGCTTTTTGAATATACGCGCGTGCTGCAGAACATTGCTCTTGAAGAAGTTATCGTCTTCAAGGAATACAGTGTCGACCGCAACGGAGACATGAAACACGTGTCCGAATGCCTGACCGATCAATGGTCGAACGCGCGCGACCGGCGCAGCAAGCGCCGCAGCCCCGTTGAACTTGCATTATTGAAATAAATAGAGGACGTCCACCATGAAGATTTATCCCGTCATCCTGTCCGGCGGCGCCGGCAGCCGCCTCTGGCCCCTGTCGCGCGCAGCGCTGCCCAAGCAGCTGTTGCCGCTGGTATCAGATAAAACCATGCTGCAGGAAACGGCGCTGCGCCTGGCTGGCTGGCCGGAGATGATGGCACCGCTGCTGATCTGTGGCGACGAGCACCGTTTCCTGGTAGCCGAGCAGATGCGCGATATCGCCATCGAACCGCTGGCCATCATGCTCGAATCGGTGGGCCGCAACACGGCGCCGGCCGTCGCCGCCGCCGCCTGGTATTTGCAAGCGCTCGACCCGCAAGCCATCATGCTGGTGTTGCCAGCCGATCACGTCATTGAAGACCGGGCGGTCTTTCATGCGGCCATCGACAAGGCGCTCCAGGCCGCCTCGCAAGGCGCGCTGGCCACCTTCGGCATCGTGCCGACGGCGCCGGAAACGGGTTATGGCTACATCCGTCGCGGTGCCGCCATCGCGGGCAGCGAAGCGTGCTACCAGATTGACCGTTTCGTGGAAAAACCCGATGCGCAGAGCGCGGCCGGTTTTGTTGCCAGCGGCGACTACTACTGGAACAGCGGCATGTTTCTCTTCAGCGCCGCCAGCTATTTGCAGGAATTGACGCAATTCCAGCCCGCCATGGCCGACGCCACCGAAGCGGCAGTGCGCCTGGCTTACCGCGACCTCGATTTCTGCCGCCTGAGCGAGAAGGAGTTCGCCGCCTGTCCCGCCGACTCCATCGATTATGCCGTGATGGAACACACGAGCCGCGCCGTGGTCGTGCCGGCCGATATCGGCTGGAGCGACGTGGGCTCCTGGTCCGCGCTGCGCGAGGTCTTGCCGCGCGATGCAGCCGGCAATGCCGTGCGCGGCGATGTGTACCTGGACGACGTGAGCAATTCGCTGGTGCGCGCCGAAAGCCGCATCGTGGCGCTGATCGGCGTGCAGGATGTGGTCGTGGTGGAAACTGCGGACGCCGTGCTGGTGGTGCACAAGGACCAGGTGCAGCGCGTCAAACAAGTGGTTTCCCACTTGCAAAGCACAGGCCGTACCGAGCATTTGCAGCACACCAAGGTGTATCGTCCATGGGGTTGCTACGAAGGCATCGACCTGGGCGACCGTTTCCAGGTCAAGCGCATTACGGTCAATCCAGGCGGCAAGCTGTCCCTGCAGATGCATCATCACCGCGCCGAACACTGGATCGTCGTCAGCGGCACGGCGCAGGTGACGTGCGGCGATGAAGTCAAGTTGCTGAGTGAAAACCAGTCGACCTACATTCCTATCGGCATGACGCATCGCCTGGAAAATCCCGGCCGCCTGCCGCTGCACCTGATCGAAGTGCAGTCCGGCAGCTACCTGGGCGAAGACGATATCGTGCGCTACGAAGATGTCTACAAACGCGTCTAAGCCCGCATGCAACGCCAGGGCGACGGTTCTGGCGTTCCGAGGTTTTCATCGACCAGCACAGGCCAGCCACTCCGCTTTGAAATACCTGCTCATCCCCTTGCTCGCCAGCGTCCTGCTGCCGGCCGACGCCCGCGCCCAGTTTGTCGCCCCCGCCATGTCGCCGGCGCTATCGGCCGGGCAGCTGGCGCTGGTGGTCAACGACGATGAGCCCAATAGCGTGGCCATCGCCGACTATTATCGGCAGGCGCGCAATATACCGGCTGCCAATATCGTTCACGTGCGCATCGCCAATCGTCCGCATAAGCTCAGCGCCGTCGAGTTCGCCACTCTGAAAAAGCAGATCGACAGCCAGCTCAGCCCTGAAATCCAGGCCGTGCTGATGGTCTGGACGGCGCCGTACGCCGTCGAATGCAATTCCATCACTTCCGCCTACACCCTGGGCGTCGATGCGGGACTGTGCGCGCGCAGCTGCGGCGCGAGCCAGCCCAGCCCCTATTTCAATGCCGCACACGGCCTGCCGTATGCGCAATACAAGATGCGCCTGAGCATGCTGTTGCCCACCGAATCGGTGGCGCAGGCGCGCGAGCTGATCGAGCGTGGCGTCAGCGCCGGTTTTCGCCTGCAGGAAGCGAATGCGTATTATTTGACGACCGGTGAAACGGCGCGCAACAGCCGTGCGCCGTTTTTTCCGCCGGCAGGACGTTTGCCGACAAAAAAACTGAACATCAAGCGCCTGCGCGCCGACGAGCTCGACGGCGCAACGGACATCATGGTCTACCAGACGGGCATGGCGCGCGTGGCCAAGCTCGACACGCTCAAGTTTGCACCGGGCGCGCTGGCCGATCATTTGACGTCGTATGGCGGCGACTTGTTGGG
The DNA here is from genome assembly GCF_002813325.1 of Janthinobacterium sp. 64. Classification (NCBI taxonomy): domain Bacteria; kingdom Pseudomonadati; phylum Pseudomonadota; class Betaproteobacteria; order Burkholderiales; family Oxalobacteraceae; genus Janthinobacterium; species Janthinobacterium sp. 64. Next base: position 5,331,920 of record NZ_PHUG01000001.1, read on the forward strand.
AACGGCGCAGATGAGCAGCTTGCGCTGGCTCGAGGCGGGCGCCACGGCCAGTTATGGTAGCGTTAGCGAACCGTGTAATTACTGGCAGAAGTTTCCGCAGCCGACGGTGCTGCTGCAGCGCTATCTGTCCGGTGATACGGCGATCGAGGCTTACTGGAAGAGCGTGGCCTGGCCGGCGCAGGGCATCTTCATCGGCGAACCGTTGAGTACGCCATACCGACGCTGACACATATTAGCGGCTGCGGCGGCGCAGCGCCAGGCTGACGAGGGCCAGTCCGGCCAGCAGCATGGCCCAGGTGGACGCTTCCGGGATGGCCGGGATATTCGGATCGGTCGGCGTCACTACCGGTGGCGTGACGATGGGCGGCGTCACGACGGGCGTCCCTGGCGTCTCGACGCCCGCGACGGGCGGATTGGTGCCAAACACGCCAGGGTCGCCGGAAGCGCCGCCAGTGGCGCCCGGGCTGACGAAGCTGGCAGCTGCCAGGCGTTCGGTGCCGCCAGCATTCGCCGCAGGCCAGCCGACCCAGCCAGCCGGCGCGAATGGCTGCAAGGTTGATGCTGCATTGAAACTATCCGTGCCCGTGCTGGTCAAGGCGCCAGGTATGGTGGCGAGCGGACGGCTGCTCACGCTGCTAAACTCCAGTGCATCCGATGGCAAGCGTTTGACGCCCGTCCTGGCGTCGTCGCTGGGCAGGCTGCGGTGGTAGGCGGCATCGTCACCGACGCTGCTGACCTCGCCTGGAGCGACGCCATCATTCTTGAATTCATCGTAATTGATATCGCCATTGGACAGGCTGCACGGGCTGCTCACGCCTTCCATGCTGACGCCGGATGCGCCCTGGCCCTGCGCTTTCGTGTTTCCATCTTGCATGGACTGCGAGCAATTTGGTTTTTTGCCAGGCGGCACGGCTTGCGGATTGACATAGTAACCAGCGTAGGTATTCGCCTGGGCCGGCAGCAGGGGCAGCAGCAGAGATCCTGCAAGCAACAGTGTGGAATATGAAGGGTAGTTATTTTTTCTCATGATCAATCTTTCCTATCTCTGCTGTTTGCCCGTTGCCGCGGCTGCTGTTTGCCGCCATCTGTTTACTTAGCGCAAACAGATGGTAGCATACTTGCACTCTACGCAATTTCTCATAGCTTATTTTTATTATCATTTCATACAGTTCTGCATACTTTTATGCAACAAAATATTGTGTGATAGGCCAGCTTGGCATTCCTGTACGTGCAAACTGCATGCATTCCCGTCAACTTTTGTCATCAAGCTGTCACGCTTGAATATTACTATGAATTAATAGTAAAAAGACTATTTGATTGATCAATGTTATTGCCTGAAATTCAACGCCGCCTGCTGGTATTGGCAGACCGGAACTTTAAATTTCCACCAGGAATTTTTATGAGAAATAGTTACACGCCGGCTCGCTCTGCATTGCCCGGACTGTCCCTGCGCGCCGCGCCGTGGCGCCTGACCCTGATGGCCGGCTTGCTGTCGTCGCTGGGCATGCCGGCACTGGCCGCTTCCGATATCGTCATCAGCCAGGTGTATGGCGGTGGCGGCAATACGGGTGCGCTGTACCGCAACGATTTCATTGAATTATTCAACCGTGGCGCCAGTCCCGTGAACTTGAGCAACTGGAGCGTGCAATACGGCGCCGCAGCTAATACGAGCTGGTCCGTGACGGCCTTGCCGGCTATCGATTTGCAACCTGGCCAGTATTTGCTGGTCCAGCAAGCCAAGGGCGCGGGCGGCACGCAAGACTTGCCCACGCCCGATGCCTCGGGCAGTCTGAGCATGTCGGGCACGACCGGCAAGGTGCTGTTAAGCAATAGCAAGACGGCCCAGGTGGGCGCCAGCCCCTCGGGCGCCGCCGTCATCGACCTGGTCGGCTTCGGCACGGCCAACGGTTTCGAGGGCAATCTGGCGCCCGCGCCGTCGAATACGCTGGCGATCCTGCGCGCCAACGGCGGCTGCAGCGATACGGACGACAACGGCGTGGACTTCGCCAGCGGCAGCGTGACGCCGCGCAACACGGCCTCGCCGCGCAATGCCTGCGGCGGCCCCGTGGTGCACCAGATCATTACCAACTGCCCCGCCAGCCTGGCCTTGGCCGAGGGCAATAGCGGCAACGCCGTGCTGCGCGCTGCCGATGTCGATGGCGTCGTGAATGCCGCCATCTTGAGTTCGCCCGCCGTGGCCGGCATCAGCCTGGCCAGTTTCAGCGCGGCCGGCGTGGCGGGCGAGAGCGCCAGCGTGAACTTGCTGGTGGCCGCCGGCGTGCCGGTGGGCAATTATCCCGTCATCGTGAATTTCAGCAACGACCAGCAGCAGACAGCCTCGTGCAAGGTGGACGTGGCCGTGCAGGGCCTGGCTGCCATCAGCCACACGATTGCGCAAATCCAGGGCAGCGGCGCGGCCAGCCCGTACGCCAATTCCGTGCAGACGACCGAGGGCGTGGTGACACTGAAAGTGGGGACCGGCTTCTTCCTCCAGGATGCGGCCGGCGATGGCGACCCGTCGACGTCGGACGGCATCTTCGTGTACACGGGCGCGACGGCCACCAGCGTGCGGCCGGGCGAACTGGTGCGCGTGACGGGCACGGTGTTTGAATACACGCCCACGGGCGCAAAGAATTCCTACACGGAATTGAAAGACGTGACGGCCATCCTGACGCAAAGCGCGGGCCACAGCATCGTGCCGACGAATGTGACCTTGCCCAACGACAACCTGGCGGCCGTGGAAGGCATGCTGGTGCGCTTCACGCAACCGTTGACCGTGTCGCAGAACGCCTACCTCGGCGCGCGCGGCGAATTGACCCTGTCGGCCGGACGGCGCGAAGTGCCGACCAACCGCTACCCGGCCGGCTCAAACGAAGCGCAAGCCTTGATCGCGGCCAATGCGCACAACCTGATCGTGCTCGATGATGGCATCTTCGTTGCACCGCCCACCATTCCTTACATCGGCCAGGATGGCACCGTGCGCAGCGGCGATACGGTGGCCGACTTGACGGGCGTGGTCGACTTTGGCGCCATCGGCGGTGGCGGCGCCGCGTACAAACTGCAGCCGACGCAAGCGCCGCAGTTTTCGCGCGACAACCCGCGTGCGGCCAGCCCGGAATTGCCTGTTGGTAACGTCAAGGTGGCCAGCGCCAATGTGCTCAATTTCTTCACGACCTTTACGAATGGCAGCAACGTGTTTGGCCAGACGGGGCAGGGCTGTACCGTGGGCACGTCGACAAGCAAGAGCAATTGCCGCGGTGCCGACAACCTGGCTGAGTTCGTGCGCCAGCGCGACAAGATCGTCGCCGAACTCCAAGCCATCGATGCCGACGTGGTGGGTTTGATGGAAATCCAGAACAATGGCGAGACGGCCGTCACCTACCTGGTCGAGCAACTGAATGCGGCCATCGGCGCCGTGAGCTATGCCGTGGTGCCGAAACCGGCCGCCACCGGCACGGATGCCATCCGCGTGGCGATGATTTACAAGCCGGCCAAGCTGGGCCTGGTGGGCGGCGCCTTGTCGGATGCCAATGCCATCAACAACCGTCCGCCGATGGCGCAAACCTTCCGTGCCGGCAATGGCGAGAAATTCTCGCTGATCGTCAATCACTTGAAATCGAAGGGCAGCTGCCCGTCGGGCGGGGTGGACGCGGACCAGAACGATAGCCAGAGTTGCTGGAACGCCACGCGCGTGCAGCAGGCGCAGCGGCTGGTGGGCAGTTTCGTGCCGCAAGTGGCGGCCGCTGCCGGCGATGCGGATGTGCTGGTCATCGGCGACCTCAATTCGTATGGCGCGGAAGACCCGATCCAGGTCATCACGGACGCCGGCTTCGTCAACGAACTTGAGCGTTTCGTGCGCCCGTCCGGCATGCCGTATTCGTATGTGTTTGGCGGCCAGAGCGGCTACCTCGACCATGCGCTGGCCAGCGCTTCGCTGAGCCCGCAAGTGGCCGGTGTGGCCGAATGGCATGTCAATGCCGACGAGCCGGAAGTGATCGACTACAACATCGATGCGGCCAAGCCGCAAGACTTGTACACCGCCTTGCCGTACCGCGCCTCGGATCACGACCCCGTCGTCGTCAGCCTGGACTTGCAGCCCGCCTACCGCGACATCACGGCCGCCGTGGCGCAAGCCAGCTCGGGCCTGGCGTTCAACCGCGCGACGCAGAAATACACGGGTACGTTCGCCTTCACCAATACGGGCACGAGCACGCTCAGCGGCCCATTCCAGGTGGTGTTTGGCGGCTTGCCGGCTGGCGTAAGCCTGGCCAACGCCACGGGCAGCCATGCGGGCGCCGCCTACGTCACCGTCAACGCGGCCAGCCTGCCGCCGGGCGCGACGGCTTCGTTTGCCGTCAGTTTTACCAATCCGTCGAAAGTGACGATCAATTACTCGGCCAGCATCTTCGCCGGCAACTTCTAAGGACATCACCATGTTTGCAACGACACTCAACCGTACCTTGCGCCACGCCGTGCTGGCCGCCTTGCTTGCCGGCAGCTCCAGCCTGGCGCTGGCGGCTCCGCTCAGTTACCACGTGGAAATCGACACCAGCGCCTTTTCCGGCGCCGGCTTCCTCGACTTTGCCTTCATCGCCGGCAACAGCCCCGCACCGGGCGCCAGTGCCGTGCTGAGCAATTTCTCGGGCGCGTTCGGCGCGCTGGCATCGCAGGAAGGCAATGTCAGCGGCAGCGTGCCAGGCACCTTGACCTTCGGCAATAGTGGGGCCTACAACGACTGGTTCCACAACGTGACCCTGGGCGGCAAGTTCGCATTCAACGTGGTCTTCGGCGGCGACTTCCTGAACACGGCCGGCAACGCGGGCACGACCTTTGGCGTGGGCTTGCTCGACTACACAGGCACCACTTACCTGGGCAATGCAAATGGTAACCTGGTGCAGTTCGAACTGACGCCGGTCAATGGCGGCTTGCCCGCCAGCATTGCCGGCAGCACCTATGCCAGCATCGCGTCGATCTCGGCCGTACCGGAAGCCTCGGAATGGATGATGCTGACGGGCGGCCTGGCGCTGATCGGCTTTGCCTTGCGCCGCCGCCAGCGTCTGCCAGCGGCGTAAGCACCGGCGCTGCCGGCCCGGGCCAGGCTTCAGCGCTGCGCATCGGGCACGCTGCGCGCACCGCTGTCATTGACATGCTCTTCGGTGCTGGGCGAGACGCGCGCGACGAGGGGGCTGGCGCGCAGGCGCTTGACCTCGGCTGGCGTGAGCAGGGCGGCAAAGCCGTTCAGCGTGGCCGTGTAGTGGTGTTGCACGCTGGCCTCGGGCACCAGCGCCAGCACGGCGCGCCGTTGCGCCTCGGCCTGCGTTGCCCGGGCTTCGCGCTGCGCCGCTGCCGGCAATTGCACGGGTAATTGCACAATATACGCCTGGCGCGCGGGGGCAGCCGATGGGCCCATGGCGCCAGCGAGAATGACCAGACCCAGATGGAATGCGGGCATGCGTGCTCCTTCGGTGCGCGGTGGCGGCATGCCACCCGTGCACGGATTGTACGCGTGCTGCGCGGCAGGCGGCGCGTGCGGCGCAACGTGGCGTCTTGCGCAAGCTCAAGCTTCTTTGCTGAAATTTTGTTATTTACAATACAAAGAAAAGATTGTCTTAACCATAAGCGGCATGGTAGCCTGATATGCATCAGGCAAGCGTGTCGCTCCTGTGTGCGGCCATCAGCTGCGCATGGGGGCGCAATGCATTGAAGGTTGGCATGAGGGAGTGAGCGGATGCAAGCAGCACACAGGCATAACTTGGCAACAACGCGCGCTGCGCGTGGTTTTACATTGCTCGAATTATTGGTCGTCATCGTGATCATCGGCTTGCTGGCGGCGTATGTCGGCCCCAAGTATTTTGCCCAGCTGGGCAAATCGGAAGTGACGGTGGCCAAGGCGCAGATCGAGGCGTTTGAAAAGTCGCTCGATACCTATCGCCTCGACGTGGGACGCTACCCGTCCACGGAAGAAGGCCTGGGCGCACTGCTGGTGGCGCCGCCGGCTGCCGGCACGCGCTGGAATGGACCGTACCTGAAAAAGGCCGTGCCGCTCGACCCCTGGGGCCATGCCTATCAATACCGCGCGCCCGGCAGCAAGGGCGAGTACGACATCGTCTCGATGGGCAAGGATGGCCAACCCGGTGGCAGCGGCGACAACGCCGACATCAGCGCGCAATAGCGTCAGCGCCACTCCTCCCTCACGGACACGCCATCATGCAGTTTGAAGTTCGCGCGCTCTCCACGGACCAGGCAGCGGTCACCTTGTCGACCTGCGTGATTGACGCACGCGACGCAGCCGACGCGCGCCGCCAGGCTGAGGCGCGCGGCCTGTTCGTCAGCGCCATCCGCCCCGTGCGGACCACGCCGTTCAGCGCGGCCGGACGCCAGCGCGCGCGCGCGCTGCCCCTGTTGCTGTTCAGCCAGGAATTGCTGGCGTTATTGAATGCGGGCCTGGGCATCGTCGAGGCGCTGGAAGCCTTGCTGGAAAAGGAAGCGGCGCCCGCCACGCGCAGCGTGCTCACGCGTCTGCTGGAAGGCTTGCGCGAAGGCAAGCGTTTTTCCGCCGTGCTGGCAGAGCAGGCCGAACTGTTTCCACCGCTCTACATTGGCATCGTCAAGGCGGCCGAAGGCACGAGCGACTTGCCGCGCGCGCTGTCGCGCTACATCGACTACCAGCAGCGCATCGACACGGTGCGCAGTAAAATCGTCAGCGCCGCCATCTATCCGGCCATCCTGCTGGCCGTGGGCGGCGGCGTCAGCGCCTTCCTGATCAGCTATGTGGTGCCGCGTTTCGCCGAGGTGTATCAGGGCGCCGGACGCAACCTGCCGTGGATGTCGCAAGTCATGCTCAGCTGGGGCCAGTTCGTCACCGAACACGGCGTGCTGCTGTTGCTCGGGCTGGCGCTGGCCGGCAGTGTGTTGCTGACCGCCGTGCGCCGCGTGCTGCGCCGTGGCGGCGTGGCGCGCCTGCTGGCGGCACTGCCCGGCATCGGCGAGCGCGTGCGCATCTATGAACTGTCGCGCCTGTACCTGACCCTGGGCATGCTGGCCGAAGGCGGCATCACCATCGTGCAGGCGATCGCCACCGTGCAAGCGATGGTCTCGCCGGGCATGCAGGCGTCGTTGCAGCAGGCGCGCGGCGCCATCGAGGCGGGCCAGCCCCTGTCGTCGGCCTTTGAGCAGCACCGACTGACGACGCCGATTTCCCTGCGCATGCTGCGCGTGGGCGAGCGCACGGGCGACATGGGCCCCATGCTGACGCAGTCGGCCGCCTTTTACGACGGCGAAATCAGCCGCTGGATCGACCGTTTTACACGCACCTTCGAACCCTTGCTGATGGCCGCCATCGGCCTGATAGTGGGCGCCATCGTGATCCTGCTGTACATGCCCATCTTTGACCTTGCCGGCGATATTGCATGAACCAGATTTCCTCCGTTCCTGTCGCCATCGATCCTGCGCTGCTGCAGCGCGCGCGCGCCCAGTGCCGGCAATCGAAGCGCAGCCTGGTCGAAGAATTGCAGGAGCTGAGCGGTATCGAGGCGCGCGCCGTGGTGCGCGCACTGGCGTGCCCGTTCGGCCTGGCCGTGCTGGAAACGGCCGACATGCTGGCATATGCTCCCGCCTTCGACCTGCTGCCGCTGTCGCAGGCATTGGCGCGCCACAGCGTGCTGCTGCGCGGCGCCGATGGCCAGCTGCTGGGCGTGATTGCCGACCCGTTCGACCTCGACCTGCAAACCTGGCTCGGCGCGCGCGCGGGACAGGGCGCCTTGCACGTGCGTCTGGCGCTGCAGGCCGACATCGGCGCCTACCTGTCGAAGCAGGAAGAATCGGCGCGCGCCGTCGACAACCTGCTGCCCGGTGCGGCCGCAGACACCCGGCGCGACGGCAAGACGGCCGCAGTGCTGTCATTCGCCAGCGTGTCGGAAGCGGCCAGTCCCGCCGTCAAGCTGGTCAACTCGACCTTGTACGACGCGCTCAAAGCTGGCGCCTCGGACATCCACCTGGAAAGCACGGCTGGCGGCCTGGCCGTCAAGTACAGGATCGACGGTGTGCTGGATCACGCCACGTCCGTCAACGGCATCGAAGTGGCCGAACACATCATCTCGCGCCTGAAGGTGCTGGCCGAACTCGATATCGCCGAGCGCCGCGTGCCGCAGGACGGCAGCTTCCGCGTCGAGGCGGGCGGGCGTGAAATCGACTTGCGCGTTTCCATCATGCCCAGCATCCATGGCGAGGACGCCGTCATCCGCATCCTCGACAAGCGCGCCATGATCGAGGCGTATGGCGCCCTGACCCTCGAAGCGCTGGGTTTTGACTCTCCATCGCTGGTCGCCTTGCGCGCGCTGGCGCAGGAAGCGTACGGCATGCTGCTCGTCACCGGTCCCACCGGGTCGGGCAAGACCACGACTTTATATGCGGCGCTGACGGAAATCCATAACGGGCGCGAAAAGATCATCACCATCGAAGACCCCGTCGAATACCAGCTGCCCGGCATTTTGCAGATACCCGTGAATGAAAAGAAGGGGCTGACCTTTGCCAGGGGCTTGCGCTCGATTTTGCGCCACGACCCCGATAAAATCATGGTGGGCGAAATCCGCGACCGCGAGACGGCGGAAATCGCCGTGCAGTCGGCCCTCACGGGCCATCTGGTGCTCACCACCGTGCATGCGAATAATGTGTTCGACGTGTTCGGCCGTTTTACCCACATGGGCATCGATCCGTATGCCTTCGTCTCGGCCCTGAACGGCATCTGGGCGCAGCGCCTGATCCGCACCAACTGCCCCCATTGCGCGGTCGATTACACGCCGGATGACGGTGAACTGGCCAGCGTGGGCCTGGCGCGCGCCGACGTGGCGCAATATCGATTCAAGCAGGGCAAGGGTTGCGGCGATTGCCGTGGCACTGGCTACAAGGGGCGCCGCTCGATCGCCGAAATCCTCGTGCTGACCGATGAAATCCGCGAACTGATCGTCGACAAAAAACCGATCCGTCAGATCAAGGCGGCCGCGTATGCGAACGGCACGCGCAGCCTGCGCCTGGCGGCGCTGGAACTGGTCAAGCGGGGCGCCACCACCATCACGGAAATCAAGAGGGTCACCTTGCATGCGTAGAGGTCTTGGACAAGGATTGCGCCTGGGCGTGGCGGTGGACAGCATGAGCCTGTGGCGCAGCAGCCGCTGGCGCGCCCCGGCGTGGACCTTGCTGGGCGAAGCGGCGTATGAGCCGCACGCCGGTCTGGGACTGCATGGCGACTTTGCCGCCCTGGGCCAGGCGCTGGAACAGATTCTGCCTGAGGGACAATACGCGCGCTGGCCTTTGTCCGTGGTGCTCGACGATGGGTTGGCGCGCCTGTGGCAAGTGGACATGCCGCACGGCGCCGCGCGCCTGGCCGACATCGAGGCGGCCGCCGCGCTGCGCTTTCAGTCGCTGTATGGCGATCCTCCCGGCCTGTGGCGCAGCAGCAGCGCGTGGGATGCGCGCGTACCGTTTTTCTGCGCCGTGCCGCGCGCGCTGCTGGCGCAGCTGACGCGCGTGGCCTTGGACCGCAAGCTGGCATTGATCTTTATCACGCCGCAATTCGCGCGCCACTGGAACCGCTGGCATGGTGCGTTGAAGCCGGGCGCCTGGTTTGGCCAGTTGCAGCAGAACGTACTGACCCTGGGCATGCGTCACGAGGGCCGCCTGCTCGCCGTGCGCGCGCTGCCCGTGCCCCCGGACGCCGGCGATGGCTGGCTGGTGCAGACCCTGGCGCGCGAGGCGCTGCTGCAAGGCGTGCCTGCACCGGCGCTGCTGCAGCTGTGCGGCGCGCCGCCGGCGAGCTGGCTGACGCCATCGAAAGAATTCATCTGCCAGGTTTTTTTCGCGCCGGACGGGGACAGCACCTTGTCGCCGGCGGCCCGGCTGGCGCGCAGCGGAGGACTGGCATGACGCGCCTCGATATCGATTTCGCGCCGCCCAACTGGCGCCGCAGCCTGCAGCGCGTGCCCGCCTGGGCATGGTGCGCGGGTGCGCTGGGCGTGGCGCTGACCATCGCGGCGGCGTACGGCGGCAGCGCCGCGCTGCAGCGCCAGCAGGCCAGCGAGGCGCAATGGCAGCGCGCGCAGCAGCGCGTCGCGCAAGCCATGCAGGGGCCGGCGCTTGCGCCGCAAATCGCCATCGCGCCCGCGCAGGCGGCAGCCGTGAATGCGGCCATCCTGCAATTGAACCTGCCGTGGCGCGATCTGCAGGATGCGCTGGCCAGCGCCACGCCGCCGACCATCGCGCTGCTGGCGCTGGAGCCGGATGCGCGCAAGCGGATATTGAAGATCACGGCCGAAACCACCAGTAGCGACGCCATGGTGGCGTATGTGTCGCAATTGAAGCGGCAGGAGCTGTTCGGCACGCGCGTGCTGCTGCTGCGCCATGAAATCAATGCGCTCGATCCGAACAAGCCGTTGCGCTTCCAGCTCGAAGCGCGCTGGGGTGCGCCATGATGGCCATCGACCTCGCGATGCTGCGCCTGCGCGCGCAACTGCTGCTGCGCCGCCTGGGCGCTCCCGCCTGCCTGGCCGCGGCCTTGCTTGCGCTGGGCGTGGCCGCCTGGGTCTGGGCCTGGCAGCAGCGCGCCGTGGCGGCGCAACTGGAAGCGCGAACCATGCCCGTGCCAGCGCTGGCCGTGCTGGCCGCGGCGCCGCCGGCGACAGCCAGCGACAACCTGGCGCGCTTTTATGCCGTCCTGGGACAGCAGCGCCACGCGGAGCAGCAGGTCAAGCAGCTGTTCGACCTGGCCGCGAAAAACGGCTTGCTGCTGGCGCAGGGCGAATACAAGAGCGGCTACGACAAGGCCAGCCGCGTCGCCACCTGGCAGGTGACCTTGCCGCTGAAGGGCAGTTATGCGGCCGTGTGGCAGTTTGCGCTGCAGGCGTTGCGCGCCATGCCGTTCGCCTCGCTCGACGAACTGAGTTTTCGCCGCGAGCAGATCGCCGATACGGAACTTGAAGCGCGCTTGCGCCTGACGTTTTATCTGAACGATGCGCCAGGCGACGCGGGAGATGTGCCGTGACCCCGCGCCACTATCTGCTGCTGGCCGGCGTGCTGGGCGCGGGCGCCTTGCTGCTGTTTGGCGAGCGCCAGCCCGTGGCCGAGGTGGCAGAAGCCGTGGAGCGGGCCGTCGCGCCCGCGCGCCAGCGCGCTGCCAGGCCGCCAGTCGCGCAGCCGGCCATCCTGGCGCTGCTGCCGCGCAGCGAAGTGGCGGGCGAGGAGGGCGAGACCTTTGGCGGCGCCGATGGCGCTGCCGCTGTCTTCCAGAGCCAGAACTGGACTCCGCCGCCGCCAAAAATGGTGGTGACGGCCGCGCCGCCGCCACCACCGCCGATGGCGCCGCCGCTGCCCTACGTCTACCTGGGCAAGGTGGCCGCCGACGGCGCCTGGGAAGTGTTTTTGTCGCGCGCCGACAAGACGTATATCGTGCGCGCCCATACCGTCATCGATGGCGCCTACAAGGTCGTGACGATCGCGCCGCCCGTCATGACGCTCACCTATCTGCCGTTGAACCAGGTTCAGCAGCTCAACATTGGAGTTTCCGAGTGATGCCTCGTTCCTTTTCATCGGCACTGCTGCCAGTACTGCTGGTGCTGTTGTCCGGCTGCGCCGGGCAGCAGGCTTACCGCGACGGGCGCGAGCTGCTGGCGCAGAATCACATCCCGGCCGGGCTGCAAAAGCTGCAGGAAGCGCTGCAGCAAGACCCCGGCAACGCGCAATACCGCAGCGCGTACCTGCAGGCGCGCGAACGCGCCACCAGCACCGGCCTGCAGCAGGCCGAGCGCCAGGCGCAAACGGGGCAGGGCGAGCTGGCGCGCGCCTCCTTCATGAGCGTGCTCGACATCGATGCGCAGAACGAGCGCGCCAACAGCGGCTTGCGCGCGCTCGAACGCGCGCAGCGCCAGGGCAAGCTGCTGGCCGAGGCGCAGAAGGATATCGAGGCCAAGCGCTACGACCCCGCGCGCCAGCGCCTGAACGCCATCCTGACGGAGCAGCCGAACCACGCGGGCGCGCGCGCGCTGCTGCGCGAAGTCGATGAAAAGACGGCGCCGCCCATCGTCGAATCGGGCCTGGCCAAATCGTACAAGCAGCCGATCACCATCGAGTTCCGCGACGCGCCATTAAAACAGGTGTTCGAACTGATTGCGCGCCGCTCGGGCCTCAATTTCGTCTTCGACAAGGACGTCAAGGCCGACGCGAAAACCTCGATCTTCCTGAAGAACAGCACGGTGGAATCGGCCATCTACTTCCTGCTGGTGACGAACCAGCTGGAGCAGCAGGTGATGGATGCGAACACCATCCTGATTTACCCGAACGTGGCGGCCAAGCTGAAGGAATACCAGGAAGTGCTGGTGAAGACCTTCTTCCTGGCGAACGCGGACGCCAGGCAGGTGGCCAATACGCTCAAGACCATTTTGAAGACGCGCGACGTGGTGGCCGATGAAAAGCTCAACCTCGTCATCGTGCGCGACACGCCTGAGGCGATCCGCCTGGCCGAGCGCCTGATTGCGCTGCAGGACGTGCCCGAGGCGGAAGTGGTGCTGGAGCTGGAAATCCTCGAAGTCAAGCGCAGCCGCCTGATGGAACTGGGCGTGGCCTGGCCAGCGGGCCTGACCCTGACGCCGCTCTCCACCTCGGGCGGGATGGGCCTGACGATCAGTGACTTGAACAGGCTGAACCAGCGCAGCATCGGCGTGAGCGACCTGTCCGTGACGGCAAACGCCAACAAGACGGATGGTGATGCGAACATCCTGGCCAACCCGCGCATCCGCGTGCGCAACCGGGAAAAGGCGAAGTTCGTCATCGGCGACAGGGTGCCCGTGGTGACCACCACCATTTCGCCGGGCACGGGCGGCTTCGCGTCCGAGTCGGTCAGCTACCTGGAGGTGGGCCTGACGGTGAACGCCGAGCCGACCATCTATCTGAACAATGAAGTGGGCATCCGCATCTCGCTCGAAGTGAGCAACCTGGGGGCGGCCACCACCACCCGCAGCGGCTCGACCCTGTACCAGATCGGCACGCGCCAGGCGTCGACCATGCTGCAATTGAAGGATGGCGAAAACCAGGTGCTGGCGGGCCTGATCAACAATGAGGAGCGCAGTTCGGGCAACAAGGTGCCGGGCCTGGGCGATATTCCCGTGCTGGGGCGGCTGTTCGGCAGCAGCAAGGATGACAGCCAGAAGACGGAAATCGTGCTGTCGATTACGCCGCGCCTGGTGCGCACGGTGCAGCGTCCGGAAGCGCAGGAGTCGGAATTCTCGGCCGGCACCGAGGGCAGTTTCCGCCGCCGGCCAGACATGGCGGCCAAGGCGTCCACGCAGATGCCGGGCACGGTAATCGTGCGTTCCGGCCCTTCCGCCGTCGGCATGCAGGCGCCGCCGCCGCAGCCGACCTTGCCATACAGCGTGCCCGCGCCGGAAGTGGCGCCGTCGCCCGAGCCGGCCGCGTCGCCTTTGCCGATATCGTCCGGCCAGCCCGTGCCGTTGCAGGCGGCGCCCTTGCCGTTCTCGTCGAGCCAGCCGGTGCCGGTCGCCAAATGAGACTGGCGCGCGCGCACGGCGGTTTTACGCTGATCGAACTGCTGGTGACCTTGGCCATCCTGGGCGTGCTGGCCACGCTGGTGGTGCCCGTTACGCAGGTGGCCATGCAGCGGCGCCAGGAGCAAGAACTGCGGCGCGCGCTGCGCGAGATCCGCCAGGGACTCGATGCCTACAAACGCGCCGGCGACGAAGGCCGCGTGGCGCGCGCGCCAGACGCCAGCGGCTACCCGAAAAGCCTGGAAGTGCTGGTCGAGGGCGTGCCGGACCAGCGCAACCCGAAGCGCAGCAAACTGTTTTTCCTGCGCCGCGTGCCGCGCGACCCGTTCAATGCCGATGCCAGCCTCAGCGATGCGCAGACGTGGGGCAAGCGCAGCTACGCCAGCGAGGCGAGCGAGCCGCGCGAAGGCGACGATGTCTACGATGTGTATTGCACGTCCAGCAAGACTGGCCTGAACAATGTGCCTTACCGCGTATGGTGAACCATGGCTACCGATAACCATGCTGCGCGCGCGCGCGGCTTTACCCTGATCGAATTGCTGGTGGTGCTCGGCATCGTGGCGCTGCTGCTGACCTTGGCCGTGCCGCGCTATTTTCCCAGCCTGGACAAGGCCAGGGAAACCGTGCTGGCGGACAACTTGCGCAATCTGCGCATCACCATCGACCAGTACCATGGTGATACGGGCCGCTATCCCGATACCCTGGAGCAACTGGTGGACAAGAAATACCTGCGCGCCATGCCCATCGACCCCATCACGGAGAGCGAATCGACATGGCTGATCGTGGCGCCGCCCGACGATACGCCGGGCCAGGTGTATGACGTCAAGAGCGGCGCGCCTGGCAAGGACCGCAACGGCACGCCGTTTGCCGACTGGTAGCTGCGATGCATGCTCGTGCGTACCGCCAGCGCGGCTTCACCTACCTTGGGCTGATCATCCTGGTGGCCATCCTGGGCCTGGTGGGCGCGGCCGGCCTGAAGATGGGTTCCCTGCTGCAGCGCCAGGCGGCCGAGCAGGAGCTGCTCGACATCGGCGCGCAGTTTTCCGATGCCCTGCGCAGTTATGCTGCCGCCACGCCGCCGGGACAGCCGCAGCAGCCGCTGACGCTTTCCGCCTTGCTGCGCGACCCCCGCGTGCCGCAGCTGCGCCGCCATCTGCGCAAGCTGTATGTCGACCCCATCACGGGGCGTGCCGAGTGGGGCTTGCTGTACCAGCCCGGCAGCAATGGCATCATCGGCGTGCATAGCCTGTCGCCGGCTGCAGCGTTGAAAGTGGGGAACTTTGAGGCCCGGTTTGCCGGTTTCGACGGCAAGGCGCGGCTGTCGGAATGGCATTTCATGGTCGACGCACAAGCGCCCCAGCCGGCGGCGCAGGCTGGGGAAGCGGGCCTGGCAAATGCATCGGCCGCACTATCGCCAGGCGGTGCCGCCGCACCGCCGCCATCATTGTTTTCCAACTATATTTCTGCGCAGCAAGAAGACGCGCCGCCAGAAGCGCCCCAGCTTCTGGCTCCGGCCGAGCTGCCAGCCGACGACGCCGCAGCGCCAGTGCCCCGATAGCGGGCAGCTGGTAGCGGAACGATGCGTGCGGAACTATTTACCTATGGAAAGTGCTCGATGCAGGCAAATAGTTCAGTCCGTAAATGGTTATCTCGGATGAAACTTAGATAAAATATTTACAAGTAATTAGATGCATTTATGCTACCATTCTGTTCAGTACTTCAAGTAATCATCAGGAAAATATTGTGAATTTATGACGAACAGAACCGGATGCTATGCAAGGCGCCCGCTGCGACGCAGTGCGAGCACTGCTAGCAGCGGGCAAGCCTCGTCGGCCACCTTGCAGAGCGCCGGTTATGGAAGTCAGAAATCACAATAATTTATTGGGGGTTACTTAGTACTAAAACTCTTGGTGGCCTGCGCATCGCAGCCATAAATTACTTTTTAAGGGATAAACTATGAAATTGAAATTTATCGTTGCCGGCATTCTGGCCGCGGCGTCGTTCAGTGCTTCTGCAGGTGATCAATCCATTAATGTTAATGCTAATGGCCACGCGCATGCCTTCAACGCTGTCGTCGACGATGGCATCCTGTCCGGCGGCCTCGATGAAATCCTCCTCACCGGCTTGGGCGCTGGCAAGTACAACATCGGCTTGACGATTAGCGGCCAGAACCTTTCGTTTGATGCGCTGACATCGAACTTGAACGGCAAGCTGGGTGAATCATTATCGACTGGCAGCCTGCGCTTCTTTGGCGTGGAATATACCGGTGTCGGTCCGTTCAAGTTGCAACTGTTCGGTGAATCCTTGGCTGGCGCCAATTACACGGGGACGTACACCGTCAGCGCCGTGCCTGAGCCAGCAACCTATGGCATGCTGCTGGGCGGCCTGGGCCTGTTGGGCTTCATGGCGCGTCGCCGTGCCGCAAAAAAGGCAGCCTGATCTCGCTGCCTTGCCGTATCGCTAAACCCGCCCGCATCCCGGCGGGTTTTTTTTTGGCTATGTCACCGTCAGATGTGGGAATGTCCCCAAAGTGGCTCTGAGCAAGCTTTCGGGGGACAATATTCTCCGTGCGTCGAGTATCCAGCGCCAGCCCAGGTAGTTCGGCAGGTAGCGCGTGGCCACGCCATGAAACGCACGCAGCCAGCCGCGCAACCTGCTGTGATACGCATTGACGTTCTGCACATGCACCGTGCCGCGCACGCGAACGCCGGCCCGCAAGTTAACGGCCGCATGCCCGATGCCGATCTCCCTGGCAAACACGGGATAGGCCGGATGGCCATCGCTCACCAACAAGATGTCACGGTCGATCACCGCTGGCAGGCAGGCGTGCAGTTTGGCCTTGCTCAGCTGGCCCATGCCGGCAATGAAGTCGACGGTTTGGCCGGTGCGGTCGCGCGCCACCAGCACGCACACCTGCTCATTGGAAATGCCACGCTGGCTGGCGCGGCCTCCGCGCTTGCGCGCCGGACGCGTCATGTGTTTTGAACCTTTCTGCGACTCCAGCACATACATCTCGTCGGCTTCGGTAATGCCATGCAGGCAGCGCGGCCGGTCGGTCTTGGCCAGCGCGAGGAAACGGTGGCGCCAGCGAAAGCTGGTGTTGCGATGGATATGCACCTTGCTGGCCGCCTTGCGTACCGAAAGCGAGTTGAGCAGGCAATCGGCATAGGCCAGCCAGCGTTCCTTGTGGTGCAGATGCGCCAGCGGCGTGCCGCTCAAGGCGTTGAAGGTTTTGCGGCAAGGCACGCAGCGATAGCGCTGCAGACCGTGGGCCTGGCCGTGACGGTGGAAATGTGTCGATCGGCAACTGGGACAATGCAGTTGCGCCAGCGCTGTTTGCTCGATCAGGACGACGGCCGCAGCCTGTGGCGCGCTGGTGCGCAATAATTCGCTGCTGGCAAGACGCTGGCGGTGCGACAGTTGCGGGAATTGGCTGGCGAAGGTCTGCCACTGGGTGGCGTCCATGATCGGCTCCTTGAAAGGAAATACCTGATCCAGTTAGACCTCAGCAACTGTGGCGCGTTCCCACCGCTTTCGGTGACAGCGCCTTTTTTTTTCGCCCCGCCACATGGTGCGGGGCGTCCTGCCGACGGCAAGGCGCCGGCAGCGGGGCCTGCGCCGCGCGTCAGGCGTTGCGCTTGAAGTCGCGGAAGCGGAAGCCAACTAAAAATAGGGTGGCAAAGTACGCCACGCCACACAGGCTCACCACCAGGGCCAGCGCGCCGGCCCGCAGCAGCGGATGGGCTTGCATAGCGATCCAGTCGATGCGCATGGCGCCAGCATACGCCACGCCGCCCATCACGATGAGTGCCGGCAGCAGGCGCAGGAAGAACTTGGCCCAGCCCGGTTTCGGCTGGTAGATGCCGCGCTTGCGCAAGCCCCAGTACAGAAAGCTGGCGTTCAGGCAGGCGCCCAGGCCGATCGACAGGGCCAGGCCGGCCACGGCGATGTAGGGCACGAACAGCAGATTCATCAATTGCGTGGCGATCAGCACGCCGATGGCGATTTTCACGGGCGTGCGGATGTCCTGGCGCGCATAGAACGCGGGCGCCAGGGTTTTCACGAGGATGATGCCGATCAGGCCCAGGCTGTAGGCCACCAGCGGCTGCGTCGACATGGCCACCGATTCGGCCGTGAATTTGCCGTAGTGAAATAATGTCGCGATCAGCGGCGTGGCCAGGGTCGCCATGCCGACGGCGGCGGGCAGGGCCAGCAGGAAAGTCAGGCGCAAGCCCCAGTCCAGCAGGGCCGAGTATTCCGTCTTGTCGCCATCCACGTTGGCCTTCGACAGGCTGGGTAGCAAGATGGTACCCAGGGCCACGCCCAGCATCGCGGTCGGAAATTCCATCAGGCGGTCCGCATACGACAGCCAGGAAATGCTGCCCTCCGTCAGGCGCGAGGCGATGCTGGTGTTGATCATCAGGCTGATCTGGGCTGCCGAGACGGCGAACACGGCCGGCCCCATCTTTTTCAGCACGCGGCGCACGCCGCCGTCGGACAGGCCGATGGCGGGATTGAGCGACAGGCGCGGCAGCATGCCGATCTTGATCAGCGCGGGTATCTGGATGGCCACCTGCAGCAGGCCGCCAGCGAACACGGCAATGGCCATGGCGTAGATCGGCTGTTTCAGGTGCGGCGCGAGAAATAGCGAGGCGGCGATGAACGACAGGTTCAGCAGCACCGGCGTGAAGGCGGGAATCTTGAATTCGCGCCAGGTATTCAGAATGCCGCCCGCCAGGGCCACGAAGGACATGCAAGTAATATAAGGGAACATCAGCCGCGTCATCCACACGGCCGCGTCAAAGGCGCCCGCGTCCTTGGTCAGGCCCGTGGCGATCGCATACACGAACCACGGCGCGCCGACGATGCCGATGGCGGACACGAGCAACGTGGCCCAGACCAGGGTGGTGGCGACATGGTCGGCCAGTTGCTTGCTCGCTTCCTGGCCATGCTGGTTCTTGTATTCAGACAAGATCGGCACGAAGGCTTGCGAGAACGCGCCCTCGGCAAACAAGCGGCGCAACAGGTTGGGGATGCGGAAGGCAACAATGAAGGCGTCCGTGTAGGCGCCGGCGCCAAAGGCGCGCGCGAACAGGCTTTCGCGCAATAATCCGGTTACACGGGACAGCATGGTCATGCTGGAGATGGCGGCGAGGGTTTTAAGCAAGTTCATGGGGGCAGATTATAGCCGGGCGCGCTCCCGTTAAACGCTTAAAATATGGTAACAATTGCTGCCGATTTGCCGCCGATTCACCCTTGCCAGGCCCATTTTCAGGTGTTTTTGTTGTCACACACGGTTTTTTGATTTGCCCCCGCTTGAAAATATCGCTATAATCGAAGGCTGTACAGAATTCTGTTACGCAGACACTAATGTTTGACAGGCACTGGTTTGGCACACATGGTTCGGCAGACGCACAGAACGCACCGGTTGGCAAACACTAATGTTTGCAAACGCACTTTGACCCTGTTTTAGGAAATTCCATGGCAAATACCGCACAAGCGCGCAAACGCGCTCGTCAAGCAGTTAAGCAAAACGCACACAATTCGTCCCAACGTTCGACCTTGCGCACGGCTATCAAAGCTGCTCGCAAAGCGATCCAGGGCGGCGACAAGGCAGCTGCTGCTGCAATCTTCCAAGCATCCGTGTCGACCATCGACCGTATCGCTGACAAGAAGATCATCCACAAAAACAAGGCAGCTCGCCATAAGAGCCGTCTGGCAGCTGCCTTGAAAGCACTGTCCGCTTAATATTCGCCAGCAGGCAAGCCACCATGGTGGCCTTGCCTGTGCCGGTACGCTGGCACTGGTTGAAAAGCAAAAACCCGCAGATTCATTCTGGCGGGTTTTTTCGCGTTTCTTTGCGGCCGCGGCCGCCATTATTTAGCGCGTCGCGGGCAGGTTGCCGATGCTCATGCCCGGCTTGATGTTTTTTTGCTTGAACCAGCCCAGGTTCATTTCCAGCGCATAGCGCACGGGCACGGTTTTGGTCGAGCAATGGCTGTCGAGCGTGTGCGCTTGCATGTCTTCGATGTTGACGATCTTGCCGCTGGCATCGATAAAGGCCACGGACAGGGGCAGCGGCGTGTTTTTCATCCACATGCATTGCGTCGATGGATTGCCAAAGACGAACAGCATGCCCGCATTGGGCGGCATCTTTTCACGGTACATCAAGCCTTGTTCGCGTTGCGCTTCCGTAGCGGCCACTTCCGCCTGAATCAAATGCATGCCGGCCGAGAGCTGCACGCTCTTGCCTTGCGGTGTTTGCGCTTGCGCAATGCTGGCACACGCCAGCACGGTGATGGACAGGCTGAGACGGCGAAGGGAAATTTTCATGGCGCGGGACGGTGGCTGCGAAGCGGCGATTAAGCCATGCTGGCGGCTGCCTGGTCAAGCATGCTGCCTGGCCGCAGCGAAAGCGTGGGGTTACAGCAACATAGTCGCTGCCGTCACCCCGGGAACGACGCTTACTTCATCGGCTTGCCTGCTTCAGCGGCCGGCTGCTTCGTCTTGCGCGGCTGCGGAATCAGGCGTGGTGCATCGGTTGCGGCCGAGGCGTTGACCGAGGCCGCTGCCGGCTTGACGGCATCGGTGGCAGCCGAGGCATGGCTGGCTGCCGATGCGGGTGGAGGCTTGATGGCATCGGTCGCGGCGGAAGCGTGCACCTTGGCGCCCGATTGCGCCAGTGCGGCGCCAGCAAACAGGGTAGCGGCCAGGGCCAGGATTACTTTTTTCATCATCTTTCCTTTTCCGTCATGTGAAGGTCAGATGATTTTAATGCATTATCTAAAAATAAATAGTGCTTATTGGAAAAATTCGATGACGAGGCTGTTTTTTCTTGTCCTGTTCACGCTTTTCCAATGTTCTCGGCCGGCACTTCACACCATTCGCCTGGCAGCAGAGGGTGGCTGGCCAGCGAGAACGGGCCGATGGCGCTGCGCACCAGGCGCAGGGTAGGCAGGCCGACGGCAGCCGTCATGCGCCGCACTTGCCGGTTTTTTCCTTCTTTTAAGGTGATCGCCAGCCACGAGGTCGGCTTGTCGGCGCGCGCGCGGATCGGCGGATTGCGCGGCCACAGCCAGTCCGGCTCGGCGATGCGCACGGCCTTGCACGGCTTGGTGATGAAGTCACCCAGGTCCAGCGGCGCCTGCAGGCGCGCCAGGCTGGCCGTATCGGGCACGCCATCGACTTGCACCAGATAGGTTTTCGCTTCCTTGCGGTCGGGGTGGCTGATCTCGTGCTGCAGGCGGCCGTCGTCCGTCAGCAGCAGCAAGCCTTCGCTGTCGGCGTCGAGCCGGCCGGCCGGGTAAATGCCGGGAATGGTCAAATGGTCGGCCAGCGTGGCGCGGCCATCCTGCGGTGAAAACTGGCACAGGACCTGGAATGGTTTATTGAAGAGAATGAGTGGCATGCTGGATAAATGGATGCAAACGATGGTGGCTGCTGGTCGGCGCCGCAAAAGCGTGGCGCCCTGTAAGATTGTGGTGCATAATGTGAAACGTTAGTCTTATGTCTTATAGAAGACTATGGCGCTGCGCTTCTTTGGCGCTGCGGATGGCCCGGCGGTTCTTTCCCTGCTAAAGTGCGTTGTTGCCGCCCTGTTCGGACTTGTTTTTGTAAACTCTGCAACCGCAGAGCGCGTCGCCGGCCCGTGTTGCCCGCCAGCGGTGTGTCCCACTTCGGAGATCACGATGTACCAACATATCACTGTACCTGCTGACGGCCAAAAAATCACCGTCAACGCCGATTTTTCGCTGAATGTACCAGATAATCCCATCGTTCCCTTCATTGAAGGCGATGGCACGGGCATCGATATCAGCCCGGTCATGATCAAGGTGATCGACGCAGCCGTTGCCAAAGCCTATGGCGGTGCGCGCAAGATCAGCTGGATGGAAATCTACGCGGGCGAAAAATCGACGAATGTGTACGGCCCCGACGTGTGGCTGCCGGAAGAAACCCTGCAAGTACTCAAAGATTACGTCGTCTCCATCAAGGGCCCGCTGACGACGCCCGTCGGCGGCGGCATCCGTTCGCTGAACGTGGCCCTGCGCCAGCAGCTCGATCTGTACGTCTGCCTGCGTCCCGTGCGCTACTTCACGGGCGTGCCGTCGCCCGTGAAAGAGCCGGAAAAGACGGACATGGTGATTTTCCGCGAAAATTCGGAAGATATCTATGCCGGCATCGAATACCAGCAGGGCTCGCCCGAAGCCAAAAAATTGATGGATTTCCTGATCAATGAAATGGGCGTGACGAAGATACGCTTCCCGGCCACGTCGGGCCTGGGCATCAAGCCCGTCTCCATCGAAGGCACGCAGCGCCTGGTGCGCAAGGCCATCCAGTACGCGATCGACAATGACAAGCCATCCGTGACGATCGTGCACAAAGGCAACATCATGAAATACACGGAAGGCGGCTTCCGCGACTGGGCGTATGCGCTGGCGCAAACGGAATTCGGCGCCGAGCTGATCGATGGTGGTCCATGGTGCAAGTTCAAGAATCCGAAGACGGGCCGCGACATCATCGTCAAGGATTCCATCGCTGACGCGTTCCTGCAACAGATTTTGCTGCGTCCGGCCGAATACAGCGTCATCGCCACCCTGAATTTGAACGGCGATTACATTTCCGACGCGCTGGCGGCGCAAGTGGGCGGCATCGGCATCGCGCCGGGCGCCAACCTGTCCGACTCCGTGGCCATGTTCGAAGCGACGCACGGCACGGCGCCGAAGTACGCGGGCAAGGATTATGTGAATCCCGGTTCCTTGATTTTGTCGGCGGAAATGATGCTGCGCCACATGGGCTGGCTGGAAGCGGCCGACCTGGTTATTTCATCGATGCAAAAATCGATCGCCTCGAAGCGCGTCACCTATGACTTCGCCCGCCTGATGGAAGGCGCGACGCAAGTGTCGTGCTCCGGTTTCGGCGACGTGATGATCGAGCACATGTAACACGCGGGGCAGGGCAGGGTGCAGCGCACCCTGCGGACGAAAAAAAACCCCGCTTCAAGGAAGCGGGGTTTTTCACATCTGAGGGCCGGCGATGCTTAGGCTGCTTGGATGTTGGAAGCTTGCTTGCCTTTAGGGCCTTGCGTGACTTCGAATTGAACTTTTTGACCTTCTTTGAGGGTCTTGAAACCGTTCATGTTGATTGCGGAGAAATGAGCAAACAAATCTTCGCCGCCATCATCTGGAGTGATGAAGCCAAAACCTTTGGAATCATTGAACCACTTAACTGTACCTGTTGCCATAAAAAGAACTTTCAAAATTAAAACAAATCACACGAGCCATAAAAGCAAGAAGCTTCTTGCCCCCTCCTCGACGTCTCACTTCTTATCAAGCTGTACATTACTGCAACAGTCGATACAGCATTGTTGGCGGAATAAATAATGAAGTCAAGCGCTTTTCCATCGATATTGCCAAATTCTTCACGACAACCAAAAAAGCAACTCTTGATTTTGACAGCAAGGTCGCCATCTGCGCACTATTAAGAAAACGCGTAAGATTGAAAACAATTGGAAAGGCGTAGATATTGCGCATGACAACCACTGTGAAAGCATTAGAATAAGCGTATGGCAACCAAGCACGACACAGAAACCCTGCTGGAGCGGCAAGTGCTGAAGCCGCCACCGCTCTACCAGGTGGCCTTGCTCAATGACGACTACACCCCGATGGAATTCGTGGTGGCCATCATTGAGGAGTATTTCAACAAGGACCGTGAAACGGCGACGCAAATCATGCTCAGTGTTCATCGCTACGGCAAAGGAGTGTGCGGCGTGTTCTCTAAAGATATAGCGTGTACCAAAGTGGAGTTCGTTTTAACGCATGCGCGCAAGGCGGGGCACCCCCTGCAGTGCGTGATGGAGGAAGTATGATTGCGCAGGAATTAGAAGTAAGTTTGCACATGGCGTTTGTCGAAGCTCGGCAGGCACGGCACGAATTCATCACGGTTGAGCATTTACTGCTGGCACTGCTGGACAATCCCTCCGCTGCCGAGGTGTTGCGTGCCTGCGCGGTCAATATTGAGGACCTGCGCAAGACCCTCACCAATTTCATCGGCGATAACACGCCGACCGTGCCTGGCACGGGCGAAGTCGACACCCAGCCGACGCTTGGTTTCCAGCGCGTCATCCAGCGCGCCATCATGCACGTCCAGTCCGCATCGAATGGCAAGAAGGAAGTCACCGGCGCCAATGTGCTGGTGGCCATCTTCGGCGAAAAGGATTCGCATGCGGTCTATTACCTGCACCAGCAGGGCGTGACGCGCCTGGACGTGGTCAATTTCATTTCGCATGGCGTGCGCAAGGACCAGTCGACGGAAAGCGCGAAAGCTTCCGAAGGCGTGGAAGAAGCGCCCGTCGATGGCCAGCCGAAGGAAAGCCCGCTCGACCAGTTCACGCAAAACCTGAACAAGGCCGCTGCCGAAGGCAAGATCGACCCGCTGATCGGCCGCGAGGAAGAAGTCGACCGCGTGATCCAGATCCTGTGCCGCCGCCGCAAGAACAATCCGCTGCTCGTCGGCGAAGCGGGCGTGGGCAAGACGGCCATCGCCGAAGGCTTGGCCTATCGCATCACGCAGAGCGATGTGCCGGAAATCCTGCAGAATGCCGTCGTGTATTCGCTGGACATGGGCGCCTTGCTGGCCGGTACCAAATACCGCGGTGACTTCGAACAGCGCCTGAAAGCCGTGCTCAAGCAATTGAAGGACAATCCGAACGGCATCCTGTTCATCGACGAGATCCACACCATCATCGGTGCGGGCTCGGCGTCGGGCGGCACGCTGGACGCGTCGAACTTGCTGAAACCGGCACTGGCGAATGGTCAATTGAAGTGCATCGGCGCGACCACGTACACGGAATTCCGCGGCGTGTTCGAGAAAGACCATGCGCTCTCGCGCCGTTTCCAGAAAGTGGACGTCAACGAGCCGACCGTCGAGCAAACCGTGCAGATCTTGCGCGGCCTCAAGTCGCGCTTCGAAGAGCACCATGGCGTGAAATACTCGGCCTCGGCCCTGTCGACGGCGGCCGAACTGGCGGCGCGCTTCATCAACGACCGCCATCTGCCCGACAAGGCGATCGACGTCATCGATGAAGCGGGCGCGGCGCAGCGCATCCTGCCGAAGTCGAAGCAAAAGAAAACCATCGGCAAGGCCGAGATCGAGGACATCATCGCCAAGATCGCGCGCATTCCGCCGCAAACGGTCAACCAGGACGACCGCAGCAAGCTGCAGACGATCGACCGCGACTTGCGCAACGTCGTGTTCGGGCAAGATCCCGCCATCGACGCGCTGGCCTCGGCCATCAAGATGGCGCGTGCCGGCCTGGGCAAGACGGACAAGCCGATCGGCTCCTTCCTGTTCTCCGGCCCGACCGGTGTCGGCAAGACCGAGGTGGCCAAGCAACTGGCCTTCATCCTCGGCATCGAGCTGATCCGTTTCGACATGTCGGAATACATGGAACGCCACGCCGTCAGCCGCTTGATCGGCGCGCCGCCGGGCTACGTCGGTTTCGACCAGGGCGGCTTGCTGACGGAAGCGATCACCAAGAAGCCGCATTCGGTCTTGCTGCTCGATGAAATTGAAAAAGCCCATCCGGACATTTTCAATATCCTGCTGCAAGTGATGGACCATGGCACCTTGACGGATAACAATGGCCGCAAAGCCGATTTCCGCAACGTGATCATCATCATGACCACCAATGCGGGTGCAGAAAGCTTGCAGAAAGCCTCGATCGGTTTCACCAACTCCAAGCAGGCAGGCGACGAGATGGCCGACATCAAGCGCATGTTCACGCCGGAATTTCGTAACCGCATCGACGCGACCATCAGCTTCCGCGCGCTGGACCAGGACATCATCCTGCGCGTGGTCGACAAGTTCCTGATGCAGCTGGAAGAGCAGTTGCACGAGAAAAAGGTCGAAGCCGTGTTTACCGAGAAGCTGCGTGCTTTCCTCGGCAAGAAAGGCTTCGATCCGCTGATGGGCGCGCGGCCGATGGCGCGCCTGATCCAGGATCTGATCCGCAAGGCCCTGGCCGACGAGCTGCTGTTCGGCCGCCTGGTCAGCGGTGGACGGGTCACCGTCGACCTCGACGACAAGGACCAGGTCTTGCTGGAATTCCCGGAACCGCCAGACGCGGCACCGACGGCGGCACCGGAAACGGTGGAAGTCGAGTAATCACCGCCAGTGCCAACCGTGATCAAAAACCCGCCCACGCAAGTGGCGCGGGTTTTTTTACGTTTTTGTGGGCAATAAAGAAGGTTTTCTTTGGTCGCAGGTATGCCAGAATTGCTGTCCGGTATCGACATGATGTCCATGCCACCTGACCGCTATCTGGATGCCCACATGAAAATTTCCCGTACTCTCGCCTTCCTGTTGTTTTCCGCCGGCCTGCTGGGCAGTGCCGCCGCCGCTACTGCCACCAGCTATTTCCGTTTTCCTGCCGTGCGCGGCGACACCGTCGTCTTCACGGCCGAAGGCGACCTGTGGAAAAGCAGCGTGCGCGGCGGTGCGGCGCAGCGCCTGACCACGCATCCCGGCTATGAAACGAATGCGGCGATTTCGCGCGACGGCCAGTGGCTGGCTTTTTCCGCTGCCTACGAAGGGGCGCAGGAAGCGTATGTGATGCCGCTGGCGGGCGGCTTGCCGCGCCGCATTTCCTTTGATAATGGCGGCGTGCTGGTGCTGGGCTGGACGGCGCAGGGCGAAGTACTGGTCAGCACGCAAAATACGGATGGTCCCGCTTCGCGCCGCATCGTCGCCGCCATCGACCCCGTGAAACAGACGCGGCGCGTGTTTCCCGTCGCCGACGCCAACGACGCCGTGCTCGACGACGCTGGCAAGACGCTGTACTTCACGCGTTTCGGCCTGGCCATGACCAACGACAATGTACGCAACTACCGGGGCGGCGCGCATGCCACCTTGTGGCGCTATGACCTCGATGGCAAGGGCGAGGCCGTGCGCATGCATACGGAGCCTGCCGTGTTGGCTGGTAACAACAAGCGCCCCATGTGGTGGCAGGGCAGAGTCTATTACATCAGCGACGCGGGCGGCAGCGACAATCTGTGGAGCATGCTGCCGGACGGCTCCGACCGCCGCGCACTGACGACCCACACGCAGTGGGACGTGCGCAATGCGCAGTTGGGCGACGGCAAGATCGTGTATCAGCTGGGCGCCGACCTGCAGGTGCTGGACCTGGCGGCAGGCACGGACTCGTCACCATTGCCGATCAGCCTCGTGTCCGACTTCGACCAGCAGCGCGCGCGCCAGATCCGCTCGCCGCTCGATACCTTGAGCAATGTGCAGCTGTCGGGCAAGGATGAGCGCATCATCCTGACGGCACGGGGCCGCGTCAGCATCGCCGGCACGGGCAGCTTGCGCCGCGTCGATATCGCCATTCCCGAAGGAGCACGGGCGCGCGACGCCGTCTTTTCCAGCGACGAGAAATCCGTCTTCGCCATCGTCGACACGAGCGGCGAGAATGAAATCTGGAAGTACGCCGCCGATGGCTCGGGCAAGGGCGAGCAGCTGACGACGCAGGGAGATAATCACCGCTGGAAACTGTATCCGTCGCCGGATGGGCGCTGGCTGGCGCACACGGACAAGAAGGGCCGTTTCTGGCTGCTGGACCTGGCCACCAGGGGCAATCAATTGATCGACGATGCGGGCAAGGCGGGCGTGGACAAGCACGACGAAGTGCAATGGTCGCCCGACAGCCGCAACCTGGCCATCGTGCGCGTGGCCAGCAACGAGCAGCGCGAGCAGATCGGCTTGTACAACCTCGCCTCGAAGCAGTTGCAATTCGTCACCAGCGACCGCTACACGTCCGGTTCGCCCGTGTTTTCGCCCGACGGCAAGTGGTTGTATTTCATGTCGGCGCGCAATTTTCAGCTGGCCAACGGCTCGCCGTGGGGCGACCGCAACATGGGCCCCGTGTTCGACAAGCGCATCGGCGTGTATGCGTTGGCGCTGCAGCCGGGCAACCGTTTCCCGTTCCAGCCCGATGATGAGCTGAGCCGTCCGGGAGTGAAGCCGGCCGAGACGGACGATGAAAAGGCGGCCGAACTGGCGGCGGAAAAGGCCCTGGAGAAAGCCGGTGGCAAGACGAGCGTGAAGAAAGCGCCGGCGGCGCTGCCGGACGTCGTCTTCAAGGGACTGGCCGAGCGCCTGTATGAAGTTCCGCTGGCGGCGGGCAATTACGGTGCGCTGGCCATCGATGACAAGCGCCTGTATTTCCTCGAGCGCGACAGCGGCGAGAACAAGTCCAGCCTGAAAACCCTGGCGATTGGCAATACCGGCTCCAAGCCGGAACTGCTGGTGGCCAATGTGCGCGAATTCGACCTGGCGCAGGATAAAAAGCATTTGTACTACAGGACAGCCGCAGCTACTGGGCCGGGCGAGATGCTGGTGATCGAGGCGGGCGCCAAGCTGCCATCCGACCTGTCGAAGGCCAAGGTCAAGGTCGACGACTGGACGTTCGTGTCGAATCCGCGCCTGGAATGGAAGCAGATGTTCAACGATGCTTGGCGCTTGCACCGCGATTTCCTGTACGACGCGAAGATGCGCGGCGTGAACTGGAAGGCGGCGCGCGACAAATATGCGCCGCTGGTCGAGCGGGTCACGGACCGCGCCGAACTCAATGATGTACTCGGCATGATGGTGGCCGAAGTGGGCGCCCTGCATTCGCAGATCCGCTCCGGCGAATTGCGCCGCACGGAGCAGGAAGGCACGCCGGCGGGCTTGGGCGCCGTGCTGGCGCGGACAAACGAGGGCTACCGGGTCGAACACGTCTACCGCAGCGAAGCGGAATTGCCGTCGGCGCGCGCACCGCTGTCGCGCCCCGAAGTCGATGTGAAGGCGGGCGACGTGATCACGGCCGTCAACGGCAAGGACGTGCTGGCCGCGCGCGACATCAGCGACCTGCTGCTGAACCAGGCCGACAAGCAGGTGCTGCTGCAGGTCCAGCGAGGTAAAGGCGCGCCGCGCGCCGTCATCGTCACGCCCGTCAACATGGCGAAACAGACGGCGCTGCGCTATGGCGACTGGGAATTGAGCCGCGCCGAGCAGGTGGCCGCCGCCTCGCAAGGGCGCATCGGCTACCTGCATTTGCGCGCCATGGGCGCGAACGACATCGCCTCGTTTGCGCGCGACTTTTACGCCAACGTCAACCGCGAAGGCCTGATCATCGACGTGCGGCGCAATAACGGCGGCAATATCGACAGCTGGATCATCGAAAAACTGCTGCGCAAGGCCTGGGCCTACTGGGCGCCGCCTGGCGTGCAGCCGTCGTCGAACATGCAGAACACCTTCCGCGGCCACCTGGTGGTGCTGGTCGATGAACTCACGTATTCCGATGGCGAGACTTTCGCTGCCGGCATCAAGGCATTGAAACTGGCGCCGCTGGTCGGCAAGCGCACGGCCGGCGCCGGCGTCTGGCTCAGCGACAATACGCGCCTGGCCGACAACGGCATGGCGCGCGTGGCGGAAAACGGCCAGTTCGGCATCGACGGCCAGTGGCTGATCGAAGGCGTGGGCGTGGTGCCGGACGTCGAGGTGGAAAACCCGCCGCACGCCACCTTCGTCGGCGCCGACCGCCAGCTGGAAGTGGCGCTCGACATGCTGGCGAAAAAGCTCAAGGAGCAGCCGCGTCCCGCCTTCCAGGCGCAGCCCATCCCCGCGCTGAAGTAGACGGTTACAGGCCGGTGACGGCCTTGAACTGTTGCGCGCGGCGGCGTGATACTTCCACCACGCTGCCGTCGAGCAGATGCAGGGCCAGGCCATCGGCCGCATTCGGCGCCACTTGCGCCACCTGCGCCAGGTTGACGATCTGGCGCCGGTTGGCGCGCAGGAACTGGGTGGGGTCGAGTTTTTCTTCCAGCTGGTTCAGGGTGCGCAGCATCAGCGGATGGTGCGCGCCGAAATGCACGCGCGTGTAGTTGCCTTCCGATTCCAGCAGGCGGATATCGTCCAGCGCGACGAACCAGCATCTTTCCCCATCCTTGATGAAGACCTTGCGTGGCGCGGGCGGCGGCATGGCGTGCGCCCGCGCGCCGGCACGCGCCAGGGCCGTGGCCAGGCGTGCCGCCTGCACCGGTTTTTGCAGGTAGTCGAGGGCGCTCACTTCAAACGCCTGCAGCGCGTACTGGTCGAAGGCCGTGCAAAAGATGACGTCGGGCGCATCATCGAGCGCGGCCAGCAGGTCGAAGCCGGAGCCGCCCGGCATCTGCACGTCGAGCAGCAGCAGGTCCGGGCGCAGCTTGCCGATCTGCGCGACGGCGTCTGCCGCGCTGGCCGCCTCGCCGACGATCTCCACGGCACCCTGCTGCACATGTGGCGCCAGCAGGCGACGCAGCTCGGCGCGCGCCAGGCGCTCGTCATCGACCAGCAGCACCTTCAGCGGCGATCCGTTCATGGCGGCTCCGGCAAGTCGATGGTGGCGACCACCCAGCCCGCCTGCTGGCGCAGTTCCAGGCTGGCGTGCTCGCCGCAGGCCAGCTGCAATCGCTGGCGCGCATTGCGCAAGCCGATGCCGGTGGAGCCGGACGCGCTGCGCAGCTCGCCCGTGTTGGCCACCTCGATCCGCAGCGCGTCCATGCCAGCGCTGCGCTGCGCCGTGATGCGGATGTCGCTGCCATCGGCGCTCGCTTCAACACCATATTTGACGGCGTTTTCCACCAGCGTTTGCAGGGCCATGGGCGGCACGCGCACGTGTTCCAGGCCGGGCGCGCTGATCTCGACCGCGAAGACGACACGCAGGCGTTCCTCGAAGCGTACTTGTTCGATGGCCAGGTAGGCGCGCACGGCGTCCAGTTCGGCCGCCAGCGGCACCGTGGCATGCTGGCCGGACTGCAGCGCGTGGCGCATCAGGCTTGCCAGTTGGTCGATCATGTGCGCGGCCGCTTCGCGGTCTTCGAAGATCAGCGCGCGCACGCTATTGAGGCTGTTGAAGAAAAAATGCGGATTGACTTGCGCCTGCAGTGCGCGCAGTTCCGCTTCCCGTCCATGCAGCTGCAGGCGCAGGGTTTCCGCTTCCAGGTGGGCGGCGCGCCGCAGCGACAGCGCCGTGAAGTAAAACACGGTCCAGGTCAGCAATACCCCGAACCAGAACAGCAGCGCGCCGGGCAGCCAGGCGATGCCGCGGATGGTGTCGGGCGGATACATGACGTGGAAGGCGGCCGTCACGCTGGCCGTCTGGATGGCGGCCAGCACGATCAGCGACGGCACGATGCGTGTCCAGCGCAAGCCGTTCGCCGCCCAGCCGCGCCGGCGCAGGACGCCATGCCACAGGTGCGACAGCAACAGCCCGCCCAGCGAACCCCAGCAGGCAATCGTCACGACGATGCGCAACTTCGAGGAGCCGCCATACACGCTGTTGAACAGGGCGAGCGCGCCCCAGCCGGCCAGCTGGAAGGTCCAGTACCAGTTGATCCTGGTCAGCAGCGGCCGGTGCAAGGGTGCGTTCACTGCCTAGTCCAGGAACTGTTCGATGCGCGCATGCATCCAGTCCGGCTGGTCGTACATGATGAAATGGCGCGCCGTGTCGGCCAGCGCGATTTTGACGCCTGGCAGCTGTGCATACTGCTGCTGGAAGGTCGCTTCGATGGCGGCGCGCGGCGCATAATCCTGGTAGGCGATCCAGGTACCCAGCACCAGCGTGGGCGACGTGATGCGCGCCACGTCCTGGCGCAGGTCGCTGGCCATCAGCGTGCCCATGGCGCGGATGACCGTTTCGCGGTCCGAGCGCTGGCCCCAGCCGATGATGCGCTCCACGTCGGCCGGCGCGCTGGCCATGCTGGTCACGGTGCGGCGCTGGCTGGCGCTGGAACTTGCCGCATCCTGCGCCCGCATGGCCGATTGCATCTGCTGCGACATGGCTTGCAGCTGTTCCTGCGTAATGGAGGGCATTTGCACCGCGCCCAGCGCGGGCAGCGAGTCGACGATCACCAGCTTGCCTGTTTGGGCCGGATGGTCGATGGCCATTTTCAGGGCCAGGAAGCCGCCCAGGCTATGCCCGATGATGGCTGGCTGGCCCAGTTTCCGGGTGCTGATGTAATCGGCCAGCTGCTGCTCGGCCTGCGCCAGCAGGTCGCCTTCGATGGGCGCTGCTCCGGCAAAGCCGGCCAGGGTCAGCACGTGGCAGGCGCGTGCTGTTTTCGGTCCGCACAGGCGCGCCACCGTGCCTTGCCAGACTTCGCCCGAGGATGCCAGGCCGGGAATCAGGATCAACGGGCGGCCTTGTCCTGTGACGTCGACCGTGAATGCCGTTGGCGTGGCGGCGTGAACGGCGCCTGTCAGCAGTGCGCTGGCAAGCAAGGTCAATGCGGATATCGTTTTTTTCATGGGGGTGTTTCCTCCTTGACGACGATGCTAGCGGGCCAGGCGGTCCGCCGCCAGCACCGCGGGATGAGCGGCGGCAGGCAGGGATGAACGGCCCTGTTCCCCTCCTCAGCCGGCGCGCAGCCGGCGCCACAGGGTGGTGCGGCTGATGCCCAGATAGCTTGCGGCCGCGTCGCGGCGCCCGCCGAAGCGCGCCAGCACTTCGCTGGCGCTTTCCTCCTCGCGCTGCCGTGCAACGGCGGCAGCCGGCGCCGGCAAAGCCGCGGCCGGGCTGGCGCCTTGCGCCAACTCCGGCGCTACGCCCAGCACGAAGGCGGGGGTGAGCGCCTGCAGCGGTTCGGCGGCCAGGAACAGGGCCAGGCGCTCGGCCAGGTTGCGCAGTTCGCGCACGTTGCCGGGCCAGTCGTAGCGGCGCAGCAGCGGCGCGCACGCCTGGATTTCCGCATGCAGATTGGGGTGCGGACGGGCGCCCAGCGCGGCCAGCGCGTTTTTCAGCGACCACTCTGCCAGGCCAGGAATGTCGCTGGCGCGTTCGCGCAAGGCGGGCAAATGCAGGCGCAGCACGGCCAGGCGGTAGAACAGGTCGGCGCGGAAGCGGCCTTCGCGGATGCGCTGCTCCAGGTCGCAATGCGTGGCGCTGATGACGCGCACATGGATGGCAATGGGCCGCGTGCCGCCCACGCGCACCACTTCGCGTTCTTCCAGCACGCGCAGCAAGCGCGTTTGCAGGGCCAGCGGCATTTCGCCGATTTCGTCGAGGAACAGGGTGCCGTGGTTGGCCGCTTCGAACAGGCCAGCATGGCCGCCCCGGCGCGCCCCTGTAAAGGCGCCGTCCTCGTGGCCGAACAGTTCCGATTCCAGCAGGGATTCGGCGATGGCGCCGCAATTGATGGCGATGAAGGGCCGGTTCGCGCCCAGGCTGCGCGGGCTTTCCCGGTGGATGGCCTGCGCCACCAGTTCCTTGCCGCTGCCCGTCTCGCCCTGGATCAGCACCGTCGCCGGCGAGCGCGCATACAGCACCACCGACTGGCGCAGCGCTTCCATCGCTTCCGATTCGCCGCGCAGGTCGTGCAGGCCGTGGCGCGCGCGCAGGGTGTCGGCCACCACCGCGCGTCGTCCCCGCGTCGATTCGATCTGCGTCAGGCGCGCCAGTTCCAGCGCGTCGTCGAAGGCGCGCCGGATGGCCGTGGCCGAATACACGAAGACGGCGGCCAGTCCGGCCTCTTCGGCCAGGTCGGTGACGAGGCCCGCGCCGACGACGGCTTTCACGCCCGCCGCCTTGAGTTCATTGATCTGCGCGCGCGCGTCTTCCTCGGTGGCATAGGTGCGCTGGGCGATCTGGAAGCCGAAGGTGGCAGCAAATTCAGCCAGTTCCGGCATCGGGTCCTGGTAGGTGACGACGCCGATGTCCGGCGAGATGCGCCGCGCGCGCGCCAGCGCCTGCATCACGTCGTAGCCGCTGGCCTTGGCGATGATGACGGGTACCGACAGCCGGCCTTTCAGGTAGGCGCCGTTCGAGCCGGCGGCGATGACGGCGTCGCAGCGTTCGGTGGCCATGCGTTCGCGGATGTGGCGCACGGCGTCGTCGAAGCCCAGGTTGATCGGTTCAATCGTCGCCAGGTCGTCGTATTCGAGCGTGATGTCGCGGAACAGGTCGAACAGCCGCGAGACGGAGACGGTCCAGATGACGGGTTTGTCGCGGTGGTCGAGCGGAGGTTGGGGAGGACGGCGCATGCTTTATTCTAAACGATTTGTTTCATTTTCTTGCCATGCAACGCCGTTGCAACGAAGGTGTTGCAAGTGGTCTGTGGCGTTTCAGATATTGCCAATAAGGAATATGAAAAAACCCCGGGAAACTGGTTTATGATCTGACAGCACTATGATGCCTGACAAATATATTGCTCAGGTCCATTCCGACCGCTAACAACCGATCCATGGTGTCCATGAACCGCGTACCGACCAGCCCCGATTTCATCGCCGATGCCTTGCAGCTGATCGCCTTGCCGGCCTGCGCCTGCGATGCGTGCGGCATGGTGGTCGCGGTGAATGGGGCCTTGAGCGCCTTGCTGGGCAGCGATGTGTCGGGCCGCCTGCTGACCGACTGTTTTACGGACGCCTACCGTGCGTCGAGTACCAGCATGCTGCGCGGCGCGCTCGGTGCGGCCGGCCGCGAGCGGCACTGGGACAGCAGCCTGCAAGGGGTATCGGGCGCCATCGCTGTGCAGATCTGGTCCCGGCCGCTGCCGGCGGGCGATGGCTTGCCGGGCGCAACCCTGGTGTTTGCCGACATCAGCGTGCAGCAGCGCGACCAGCAAGCCTTGCGCAAGACCTTGCTGGAACAGCAGGCCATCCTGGAAAGCGCGGCCGTCGGCATCGTCTTTTCCAAGGGCGGCTTCATCGAGGAGTGCAATATCCGCGCCGCCGAGATGCTCGGCTATGCGCGCCACCAGTTGACGGGCATGCCGGGCGCGGTGCTGTACCGCTCCGCCGAGCATTGCCGCAATCTGGGGCTGGAAGCGGCGCCGCTGCTTTCCAAGGGCAAGCCGTACCGCACCGAACTGGAATTGCGGCGCCAGGATGGCACGCTGTTCTGGAGCCGCCTGCACGGGCGCGCCGTCGATCCCTTGAATACCCATGACGGCACGGTCTGGATCATCGAAGATATCAGCGACCACCGGCGCGATGAAGACCAGCTGCGCCGCGCCATGCTGGAAATGCAGGCCGTGATGGACAACGCGCCGCTGGCCATCGGCTTCCAGCGCGACAAGGGCGTACTGCGCTACAACCGCCGCTTCGCCGAATGCTTCGGCTTTGATGGCGACAGCGGCGTGGGCATGGCCGTCGCCGACCTGTACCCGTCGCGCGCGGCTTACGAGAACGTGGTGCGGCAAGCGTCGCCCCTGCTGCGGCGCGGCCAGCCGTTCCAGGGCGAGATGGAGATGCGCCGCCGCGACGGCTCCACCTTCTGGGCGCTGGCGTATGGCTATGTGCTGAACCCGGAGAGCCAGACCGACCGCGGCCTGCGCGACACGATCTGGCTGTTTGACGACCGCAGCGCGCAGAAGGCGGCCGAGGAGGCCACGCGCCAGCTGATGCTGGAGCAGCAGGCCATCCTCGACAATGCGTCCGTCGGCATCCTATTTTCGCGTTCGCGCCTGGTCTTGCGCTGCAATCCCCGCTTCGCCGAAATGTTTGGCTACGCGCAGGACGAGATGATCGGCCTGCCCGCCGCCGAGCTGTTTCCCTCGCCCGCCGCCTACGAGGCATTCGGCGTGCAAGCTACGCCGCTGCTGGGGCAGGGCTTGCCGTACGAGCAGGATGAATCGCTGTTCCGCCGCCGCGACGGCAGCCTGTTCTGGTGCCGCATCCGCGCCAAGGCCGTCGACCAGGCGCACAGCGAGCAGGGCACCATCTGGATCCTCGAAGACGTCACGGACAGCCGCCAGGCGCAGATGGAGGTGGCGGCCATCATGACGAATGCCTCGGTGAGCATCCTGTACACCAAGAACCGCCAGATCACGCGCTACAACCTGGGCTTTGCCGCGATGTTCGGCTACAGCGGCGACGAGGCGCTGGGTCTGCCCGGGCGCGCGCTGTACGTGTCGCAGCAGTCGTACGATTTATTGGGCGCGGCCGCGTTTCCCTTCCTGTCAGTCGGCAAGCCGTTTCAGACGGAAGTGGAAATGATGCGCCGCGACGGCACGACCTTGTGGGCGCAGCTGATCGCCTATGTCGTCAATCCGGACGATCCCGCCGCCGGCACCATCTGGATCATCGAGGACCGCACGGAAGCGAAGCGCGCCGAAGAATCCTTGCGCAATGCGCTGCTGGAAAACCAGGCCATCCTCGACAGCGCCGTGCTGGGCATCTCGGTGGTGGAGGGCGGCTACAATTTGCGCG
Source organism: Janthinobacterium sp. 64 (assembly GCF_002813325.1). Lineage (NCBI taxonomy): Bacteria > Pseudomonadati > Pseudomonadota > Betaproteobacteria > Burkholderiales > Oxalobacteraceae > Janthinobacterium > Janthinobacterium sp. 64. The sequence continues at coordinate 5,367,691 of NZ_PHUG01000001.1, forward strand.
CCAACAGCAAGATGGAAGAGCTGTTCGGTTATGGACCGGGCGAGATCAACGGCCTGTCGGTGCAGACCCTGTACCCGGACGTGGCCGCGTGGAAGGCGGCGCGCGGCGAGACGGCGCGCGACTTCGCGGCAGGGCGTGTGCACATGTCGGAATACCAGCTGGTGCGCAAGGATGGCAGCCGCTTCTGGGCGCGCCTGTCCGGCCGGCCGTTCGACCTGGCGCATGCTCATGGCCGTTCCGTGTGGCTGGTTGACGACGTGACGGCGCGCCGCGAGGCGGCCGAGGCGGTGCGCCGCGCGCGCGACGAACTGGAACTGCGCGTGCACGAACGCACGGCCGAACTGGCCGGCGCCAACCTGCTGCTGCAGGGCGAGATCGCCGAGCGGCGCCAGGCCGAGGCGCGCGTGCATCACATGGCCTACCACGACAACCTGACGGGCTTGCCGAACCGCGCACTGTTGTCGGACCGCCTGGAGCGGGCCATGCTGGCCTCGCAGCGCTCCGGGCGCAAGCTGGCCGTGATGTTCATCGACCTCGATCGCTTCAAGACCATCAACGATTCGCTCGGTCACATGACGGGCGACTTGCTGCTCAAGGAAGTGGCTGCCCGGCTGTGCCGCGCCGTGCGCGCCAGCGACACGGTGGCGCGCCTGGGCGGCGATGAATTCGTCGTGCTGGTGCCGGGCATCCGCGACACCGACGAGGCGGCGCGCGTGGCCGAGAAGGTCATCGAGGCGCTGACGCCCGCTTTTCCGCTCGATAGCCATGTGCTGCACGTCACGCCGTCGATCGGCATCTGCGTGTATCCGGACGATGGCGGCGATGTCGACGCGCTGATGCGCCATGCCGATGCGGCCATGTATCACGCCAAGGGCAATGGCCGCAACAACTACCAGTTCTTCACGCAGACGATGAACCAGGCGGCGGCCCTGCATTTTGATCTGGAAAGCAGCTTGCGCACGGCGCTGGCGCTGCAGCAGTTCGAACTGTTTTACCAGCCCATCATCGATATCGCCACGCGCCGCCTGCATGGCATGGAAGTGCTGCTGCGCTGGCGCCGTCCCGGCCATGGCCTGGTGCTGCCTGACCGCTTCATCCCCATCATGGAGGAAAACGGCTTGATCGTGCCGGTGGGCGAATGGGTCATGCGCCAGGCGTGCGAGCAAAGCATGGCCTGGCAGCGCCAGGGCTTGCAGCCCGTGCCCCTGGCGGTGAATCTGTCGCCGCGCCAGTTCATGCACAAGGGCCTGGTGGCGGCCATCGGTGACGTGGTGCGGGAAACGGGCATCGATCCGGCGCTGCTGGAATTCGAGATCACCGAAACGGCGCTGATGCAGCACGGCGAGCATACGCTGGAGATTTTGCGGCAGATCAATGGCATGGGCCTGCGCCTGTCGATCGACGATTTCGGCACCGGCTATTCCAGCCTGGCCTACCTGAAACGCTTCCCCGTGAAAAAGGTCAAGATCGACCGTGCCTTCATCAAGGACCTGGAACACAGCGCGGAAGACCGCGCCATCGTGGCGGCCATCATCGCGCTGGCCGACAGCCTGCAATTGTCGACCGTGGCCGAGGGCGTGGAGACGGAAGAACAGTTCGCCCTGCTGCAGGCGAACGGCTGCCGCTATGCGCAGGGCTATCTGTTTTCCGCGCCCGTGCCGGCGGTTAATGCGCAGGTGCTGCTAGAGAGGCGCAGCGTTTAATCGATGGTGGCGACGACCGGCGCGTGGTCGGATGGCTGTTCCCACTTGCGGGGCACGCGATCGATCACGCAGGCCGTGCAGCGGCCAGCCAGGGCGGGCGAGAGCAGGATATGGTCGATGCGCAGGCCCTTGTTCAGGCGGAAGCCCAACTGGCGGTAGTCCCACCAGCTGAACGATTTTTCCGCCTGTTCGAACAGGCGGAAGGCGTCCGTCAGGCCGATGTCGAACAGGCGCTGCAGGGCGGCGCGCTCCTTGTCCGAGACCAGCACCTGGCCGGCCCAGGCGACAGGGTCGTGCACGTCGCGGTCGTCGGGGGCGATATTGTAGTCGCCCACGACGGCCAGCTGCGGGTGCTGCAGCGCTTCTTCGGCCAGCCAGTCGTGCAGGGCGGACAGCCAGCCCAGCTTGTACTCGTATTTGTCCGACTCGATGCTCTGGCCGTTCGGCACGTAGGCGCACACGACGCGCACGCCGCCGATTGTGGCGGCCAGGATGCGCTGCTGCGCATCTTCATAGCGGGGATTGTTCTTCACCACGTCGGTGATCGGCAGCTTCGACAGGATGGCCACGCCGTTGTAGGTTTTCTGGCCGCTGAAGACCACCTGGTAACCAGCCGCCTCGATCTCGGCGACGGGGAACTTGTCATCCGTGAGTTTGGTCTCTTGCAAGCAGAGTATGTCGACCGGATTGTCGGTCAGCCACTGCAGCACTTGCGGCAGGCGCACTTTGAGTGAGTTGACGTTCCAGGTGGCGAGTTTCATGGGAAAAATCCTTGCTTGAATAGGTATCGATAAGCGCGAATCTTACCGCATGCGTGTCGCCGGCGTGCTGCCTGCCGCTTGTCGCGCAAGCACGTTATTTTCCCACAGGGAAAAAGAGTGTCAATAAAGTATTTATATTCAGCCAATCGTGGCGCATGAATATTATGTTTTTGTGTATGATTGATCAACCCCTATGTTTGATTTGGCATAAGTGGCTGGCGTGGCAGGCTGCGTGTCGCCGTTTAACGCGACAAAGGTGTAAAGTTTCTCGCTGAAACGCGATAAAAACTACTAAAATGGCACAATGTAACAACTGTGTCACACGGCTTTGTTACAGCCAAGTTAAGAACCGAACAGGAAGCAGTTGTAATTAGTTGTAATTGCTATTCCGATTACATGACCACTGTGCCGGAGCGGAGCGTCAATTCCGTTTTCGGCGCCGCCAGACTTGTTATATAAATTGCAGTACTATATCTATGAGACTGTTTTGCGACATCAATAGATGGTACTATTTTGAAATGTTGCAGTTTTAATAGTGAGACTTGCGCGTAGCATTTGCAAAGGAAGAAAATGCGAACTGCATTTGAAGCGTGGGCGCAGCGTGACGGCCACATTGTGCGGCGAAGAGAAGACAAACCGGATGAGTACCTGATTTTCGAAACCCAGCGCCGCTGGGTTATCTGGCAGGCAGCTCTGACGCATGGCAAGACGCCGGCCAAGCCGCGCGTGAGCGCGGCCGAAAAGGCGGCGAAAGCCCAGCGCGCGCTGGAAATGTCTTCCGATGAGGCGACCGTGCGCAACAAGGTGCTCAATGAAGTGCTCGACGCCTTCAGCGGCGCCGATGGCGCTGCCGGCATGGAAGGCATACTGAAAGTAATCCAGGGCCTGAAGATGAAGCAGAAGGCACTGGCCGACGACAAGAGCGAAGATTCAACGGCTTGAGGGGACGGCGATGCGTTATCGACACTACAAGGGCGGTATTTATGAACTGGTGTGCGAAGCCACGCTGGAAGCGGATCTGACACCGATGATCGTGTATCGCGCCGCGGATGGTTCCATCTGGACCCGGCCGAAAGACGTGTTCTTTCAACTGATCGAAGTCGAAGGCGTCATGGTCCAGCGTTTCGCTCCCATCAACTGATGGCCGCCTGCGTGCGTGCCCGGGATTATCTTCATGCGTAAATTGCTGCCTGCCGCTGTGGTGCTGGGTTTTGCCTGCGCCGCGGCGCATGCCGAAACCATCGGTTCGGTCGACACGGTGTTCAAACTGATCGGCCCTGACCACAAGATCGTCGTCGAAGCCTACGACGATCCCCGTGTTGCCGGCGTCAGCTGCTATCTGTCGCGCGCCAAGACCGGTGGCATCAAGGGCGCCGTCGGCCTGGCCGAAGACAAGGCCGATGCGGCCGTCGCCTGCCGTCAGGTGGGGCCGCTGCAATTCAAGGGCAAGCTGCCGCGCCAGGAAGAAGTGTTTACCGAGCGTGCCTCGATCTTCTTCAAGCATGTGCGCGTGGTGCGCATGGTCGACAGCAAGCGCAATGCGCTGGTCTACCTCGTGTATTCCGACCGCCTGATCGAGGGCAGCCCGAAAAACAGCGTCACCGCCGTCGCCGTGCCCGGCGACCAGCCGATTCCCGTCCGTTAAGCGAGCTTCCCATGCGCGTGCCGCTGTCTGCCCCCCTTGTCGCCTTTGCCGCCGGGGCGCTGCTGTTCGCTCTGGGCGGCTGCGCCACCCTGACGGGCAACACCGAGCAGATGGTGCTGGTGCAAACCATCCAGGACAACCGAGAGCTCAATGGCGCCGGCTGTATCCTCAGCAACGACGTGGGCAAGTGGTTCGTCACCACGCCGGGGCGCATTACCATCCGCAAGAGCCAGGAGCCGTTGAAGGTCGATTGCCGCAAATACGGTTCGCCCGCCATCGCGACGGACGACCATATCGACCCCAAGCTCAATGCCAGCGTCTGGGGCAATGTCATCCTGACCTTGGGCGTCGGTTATTTCGTCGACCGCAACACGGGTGCGGGCTTTGACTATCCATCGATTTTGACCATCGTCATGCAGGACCCCGCGCGCCTGGCGCCGCCGCCCGCGCCGGTTTTCGTGCCGCCGCCAGCGGCCGCCGTGCCGGAAACGGTGGTCCAGCCGAAGGTGGCGCCATCGCCGTTGCCCAATCCCGTCGTCTACTGATTACTACACACGAAAAAAGCCGCCAGGGTCAGTGACCCTGGCGGCTGTCTTCTTGCGTTATCTTACACGCGGTTGATCAGGAACGTCGTCAGCAAAGGTACTGGACGGCCGGTCGCGCCTTTTGCGCCGCCCGATTTCCATGCCGTGCCGGCGATGTCCAGATGCGCCCAGGTGTACTTCTTGGTGAAGTTTTCCAGGAACGCCGCTGCCGTCACCGAACCGCCGCCTGGCGTGCCGATGTTGGCCAGGTCGGCGAAGTTCGACTTCAGCTGCTCGTTGTACGCTTCTTCGATCGGCATGCGCCATGCCGTGTCGCTCGACTGCTTGCCCGCTGCCAGCAATTCGTTGGCCAGCTGGTCATGCGCCGCATCGCTGCGCGTAAACAGGCCGCTGTTGTGGTGGCCCAGGGCGACGACGCAAGCGCCCGTCAGGGTGGCGATATCGACGACGGCTGCCGGCTTGAAGCGTTCGGCGTAGGTCAGCGCGTCGCACAGCACCAGGCGGCCTTCGGCGTCGGTATTGAGCACTTCGATGGTCAGGCCGTTCATCGACGTGACGATGTCGCCCGGCTTGGTGGCGCGGCCCGATGGCATGTTTTCACACGCGGCGATGACGCCGATGACGTTCAGCTTCAGGTTCATTTCGCCGATGGCGCGGAAGGTGCCCAGCACCGAGGCGGCGCCGCACATGTCGTACTTCATTTCATCCATGCCAGGACCGGCCTTGATCGAAATGCCGCCCGTGTCGAAGGTGATGCCCTTGCCGACCAGGACTACTGGTGCATCCTTGGCCTTGCCGCCCATGTGCTTCAGGACGATGAATTTCGGTGGCTGTTCGCTGCCGTTTGTGACGGACAGGAAGCTGCCCATCTTCAGCGCTTCGAGCTGTTTGCGGTCGAGTACTTCGACTTCAAACTTGTAATCCTTGGCCAGCTGCTTGGCCGTGTTGGCCAGGTAGGTCGGGTTGGCGACGTTCGCCGGCAGGTCGCCCAAGTTGCGCGTCAGGTCGGAACCGTTGGCGATGGCGACCGCTTGCGCCAGCGCGCCGCGCGTGGCTGCCGTTGCGGGAGCGGCCAGGACGATCTTGCGCACGCCTGCTGGCGCCGGATCTTTTTTGCTTTTTTGCGAGTCGCAGCGGTATTCGCTGTCGTGGGCGGCTTGCACCACGCAACGGATTGCCCAATTTACGTCGCGCTCTTTCACTTCCGTCAGCGGTAATGCGATAATGGCGTCCGCAGCGCCCAGCGAGCCAAAAGCCTTGAGGGCCGCTTGTACACCGGTAGCGAAGCTTTTTTCGCTGACAGTGTCATCGCTGCCCATGCCTACCAGCAGAACACGTTCGGCGGCGACGCCATCGACAGCGCGCAGCAGCAAGGTGCTGCCTGGCTTGCCGCTGATGTCGCCGGACTTCAGCGCAGCCGAAATCGCACCCTTGCTGTCCAGCGATTTTGCCGCTGGCGACAGTTTTTTGTTTTCGAATACCGCAACCGCGATGCATCCGCTTTTGGCCGTGCCGAGGGTGCTCTTGGTATCGAATGCTTTTATGCTAAAGTCCATTTGGTTCTCCGTTTTCATTTACTAGTAACGTGTTACTCAACTAACTGACCCGAATTATAAACTCCGAATGATCTTTCAACGCGCCCTTCGACGTGAATTGGCTAGTGCCGCCGGGGCCACCTTCACTGTTTTGTTCAGCATCCTGCTTACCTGGATGCTGATCGGTATTCTCGGCAAGGCGGCGGGCGGCAAGATTGCGTCGGCCGACGTCATGTCGCTGATGGTTTTTTCCGCCCTGATGCAGCTGCCCACCATCATCATCCTTACCGGTTTCATTTCGGTGCTGATGGTCGTCACGCGCAGCTACAAGGAGTCGGAAATGGTGGTGTGGTTCGCCTCCGGCCTGAGCTTGTCGCGCTGGATCTGGCCCGTGCTCAGCTTCGGCCTGCCGCTGGTGCTGGCCACCGGCATCCTGAGCCTGTACGCCACGCCGTGGGCGCAAAAGAAAAGCGATGAATATGTGGCGCGCTTTGAAAAGCGCGAAGACCTGCAGAAAGTCACGCCGGGCCAGTTCCGCGAATCGGCCGGCAGCAACCGCATCTTTTTCGTCGAGGGCGTCAGCGGCGAGAAGAACGTGGTGCAGAACGTCTTCGTCAATACCGTCGATGAAAAAGGCAGCGCCGTCGTCGTCGTCGCCAAAGAAGGCGTGATCAATACCGACGCCAAGGGCGAACGCTTCCTGGTGCTCAAGAGCGGACGCCGCTACCAGGGCGTGCCGACGCAGGCGGACTTCCAGACCATGGAATTCGAGCAGTACATCATGCGCATCGAGAGCAAGCAGCAGGAACTGGGCGCGGAACTGGGCGTGCGCGCCATGAGCACCATGGCCCTCATCGCCGATCCGAATCCCTACACCATGGCCGAATTGCTGTGGCGCGTCAGTGCGCCCATGATCGGCCTGATGCTGATCCTGCTGGCCATCCCGCTGGGCTTTGTCAATCCGCGCGCCGGCAGTTCGGCCAACCTGATCGTGGCCCTGCTGATTTTCTTTACATACAGCAACCTTATCAAGGTCGTCGAAGCGAGCGTGAAACAGGGGCGCCTGACATTCGGCCTGGCCTGGTGGCCGCTGCACCTGCTGGCGGCACTGGCCGTGGTGGCGCTGTTTGCATGGCGCCTGAATGTGAATCACCGCTATCATCCGCTGGTCTTGCTGGCGTCCTTCAAGCGCGCGCGCCGCGCCGGAAAACCTAGTAAAGCGGTATCGAAATGAAGATTTTACAGCGCTATTTTGCGGTCTCGATATTCCAGGCGGTGCTGTTCGTGCTGCTCGCCTTTTTGGCGCTGCAAGCCTTCATCGACCTGACGGGCGAGTTGCCCAAGGTGGGCCGCAACGGCTACACCATCCAGTATGCCTTCCTGTACGTGCTGGTGCTGGTGCCGGGGCATGTGTACGAGGTGATGCCGATTGCGGCACTGATCGGCACCATCTATACGATGGCGCAGTTTGCGGCCAGTTCCGAATTTACCATCATGCGCGCTTCGAGCATGTCGACGGCGATGGCGGCCGGTTTCCTGTTCCGCATCGGTATCGTCTTCGTGGTCATTACCTTCATCTTCGGCGAGCTGATCACGCCGCGCACCGAACCGCTGGCCGAACGCCTCAAGCTGACGTCGCGCGGCGCGGCCGTGTCGAGCGAGTTTCGCTCGGGCCTGTGGACCAAGGACATGGTCAAGAGCGACGGCCTGACAGGCACCGTCACCGGTTCGCGCTTTTTCAATGTGGGCGAAGCGCGTCCGGACGGCCAGCTGAAAAACGTCAAGCTGTATGAGTTTGATACCGATATGCGTTTGCGCACCCTGACCGTGGCCAAGGGGGCGACGTATCAGGGCAATAATATCTGGCGCCTGACGGATGTGACGGAAACCTCGTTCTCGAACAGCGCGTCGACCTCGCCCGGCTTCGAACCGAAGCTGGCGAACTACTTTGGGCAGGAAACGAGCCTGGTGCGCACGGTGCAAAGCGCCAGCAAGGACATGGTGTCGGAAGTGACGCCGAAGATCCTGACGGTGTCCGCTTCCGACCCCGAGCGCATGTCGGCCAGCGAACTGGCCGTGTACACGCGCCACCTGGCCGAGAACAAGCAGGAAACCGAGCGTTTCCGCATCGCCTTCTGGAAAAAGCTGATCGATCCGCTGGCCATCTTCGTGTTGATGGCGCTGGCGCTGCCGTTCGCCTACATGCACACGCGCAGCGGCGGCATCAGCCTGAAGATCTTCATCGGCATCATGATCGGCGTGAGCTTCATGCTGGTCAACACCCTGTTTTCGCATCTTGGGCTGCTCAGCACCTGGCCGGCCTTCCTGACGGCGGTGGCGCCGAGCACCTTGTATCTGCTGCTGGCGCTGGGCGCCCTGTGGTGGGTGGAGCGGCATTGATGGAGACGAACGTGCAACAGGCACTGATCTTGTTTGCCCATGGCGCGCGCGCCGCATCGTGGGCCGCGCCCTTCGAGCGCCTGCGCGACCTGACCCAGGCGCGCATGCCTGCTACCGGCGTGCACCTGGCTTTCCTGGAGCTGATGACGCCGCGCCTGCCCGAACTGGTGGCGACCCTGCTGGCCGAGCTGCCCGCCGGCGCCATCCTCGACGTCACCGTGGTGCCCGTGTTCCTGGGGCAGGGCGGGCATGTGCTGCGCGACTTGCCGCTGTTGCTGGAAGAACTGCGCCAGCAGCATCCGGCACTGCGCCTGAAGGTGGTCGAGGCGGTGGGCGAGAACGCCAGCGTACTGGCCGCCATCGCCGATTACTGCGTGGCGGCGCCAGGCTCCAGCCCTTTGCCTTGAGCGGCATCGACATCGTTTACCTGTGGGTAGACGGCGCCGATCCCGCCTGGCGCACGCGCCGGCAGCGCGCCTATGCCGCCTGGGAGCAGGCGCATCCCGGCCAGCTGGCCCTGCACGGCAACGTGGCGGGGCGCTACCGCGACAACGGCGAACTGCGCTACAACCTGCGCGCGCTCGAGCGCTTCTTCCCCGGCCACGGCCACATCTACCTGCTGACGGACCGGCAAGTGCCCCACTGGCTGCGCGCCTCACCGCGCCTGACGGTGATCGACCATGCCAGCCTGATGCCCGGTGCTTCCCTGCCCGTGTTCGACTCCGGCCATATCGAATCGTACCTGCACCATATTCCCGGCTTGTCCGAACGCTTCCTGTACCTGAACGACGACGTATTTTTTGGCGCGCCGTTCGAGCCCGCATTCTGGTTCGGGGAGGAAAGGGAGGGGCGTTTGAGTGTGTTTACGGAGAGCGCGCTGCAGCCCGATTTGCAGGGCTTGCGCGCCGACGTGGCGGCGCCCGTCAATTGCGCCATCCTGTCGCGGCAATGGCTGTCGGCGCAGTACGCCGATTACCTGCATGAACCGCGCCTGTATGCGCATGCGCCGCGGCCCATGCTGAAAAGCGCGCTGCATGCACTGGAAGCGCTGGCGCCGGCCATGTTTGCCAGCGTGCGCGCGACGGTGTTCCGTTCCTGGCAGGTGCCGGCGTTGCTGCCCGACCTGGTGCCGCGCTGGATGGTGCATCAGGGCGTGGCGCGCTCGCGCATGCTCGATCCGCTGCATATCGCCAGCGGCGATGTGGAAGCGCCGCGGCAGCTGGAGGAGCTGGCGGCGCGTTTCGGCAGCTTGCCGTTTTTCTGCATCAACGATACCTGTGACGAGGCCGAGGACGACGACCCGCGCCTGCTACGCGTGGCCGCCACCTTGCAGCGGCTGCTGCCGCTGCCATCCTCATTCGAAGGCGCTTAAGCCGATTTCTTCTTTGGCGCCAGGCTGATGCGGGCGGCGGCTGAACTGTCGGACAGCGACGCGAGGAACAGCAGCAAATAGGCGCCCAGTTCGAAGACTTCCTCGCCCAGCAGCGCGTAAGCGTCCGGCATGCCGTGAAATACCTTCTTGTCGAAAGGCCAGCCGGCGACCATCAGCAAGCCGCCTATGGCCGTCAGGATGGTGATGCGCATGCTGAAAATCCGCGGCGCCGCGGCAAACACCTTGCGCGCGCGCGGCGCGAAAAAGATCAGTATGCGTATCAGGATCAGCAATTCCACCACACGCAGGGCTTTTTCCAGTTGTGCCCAGGCCGGTGCCGTACCGAACTGGTCGATATCGAGTTCGCGCAGCAGGAAGCCGAATAGCAGGGCCGACAAGCCCGCATGCATGAGGAAACGCAGGGACTGGCGGTCAGGCTCTTGCCACGCGCGCACGCCGTGCACCGTGCAGGCCAGGGCAAGGAACAGCGCCTGCAGCCATTCCAGTAAATGGTTTTCATCGTCGATATTCGGAAACACCGTCCACAGGGCGATGGAGGCGAGCATGCTGAGCAGCACAGCGCTGGCGACGCAGGCATTGCTGCGGCTGAGCGAAATCAGGGCTTCGCGCATGGAAGTGAAATTCATGGTTGGATCGTAACGGCTAAAGTTGCGCGGCGGCGGTATTGCAGCCTGCGGGCGCAGCTTTTTTCGGGGAGACTGCCGCGCGGTTCCCGTCAGCGCGGAAGCCGCACAGCAAGCGCTATGGCGGGGTGTAGCGGGGATTTCATTGCTATTACGCAATAACTTCTCGAGAAAAGATGCGTGAGCATCGTATCATGTTTCTTTTGAAGACGTCGGTTACTGACTTTAAAGTCGGTAAAATACGCTGTGTTTATTCAAGCATGGCGCGCCAGATGGGCGGCCGCTTCTTCGATGGACTGGTGCGCGCGCGCGGCCATGGCGTCGCCCAGCATCACCAGCACGGGACCGTGGGTGTCGCCCAGGCCATGCGCCAGGGCGCTCAGCGTCAGGCGCACGATGCGCTGGTCCGGGCGGCTGCAGTTTTCAATCACCACCACCGGGGTATCGGCGCGGCGGCCCTGGGCCAGCAGGCGCTGCGCCGTGGCGATGGCTTCGCGTCCGCCCATGTATTGCACCAGGGTATCGCAGTCGGGAATGCGCGTCTGCTCCGGTTCTCCCGGCGCCGTGCTCGAAGTAAAGAAGGCCACGCTGCGCGCCACGCCCCGCTTGGTCAGCGGTTGCAAGGTGGCGGCGGCGGCCGCCAGGGCCGTGGTAATGCCGGGTACCACTTCGACGGCGATGCCCGCTTCTTCCAGCGCCCGCAGCTCTTCGTCGGCACGGCCGAACAGCATGGGGTCGCCCCCTTTCAGCCGCACGACGACGGCGTGCTTGCGCGCGTTGTCGACCAGTTGCTTGTTGATGAAGGCTTGCGCCGTCGACAACTGGCCGCAGCGCTTGCCGACCAGAATCTTTTGCGCCTGCGGGCACAGCTCCAGCATCTCTTCGGTGACCAGCGCGTCGTGCAGCACGACGTCCGCTTGCGCCAGCAGGCGCGCGCCGCGCAAGGTCATCAGGTCTTGCGCGCCGGGGCCGGCGCCAACCAGGTAGACCTTGCCGGGGAGAGATGCGGAGTTGTTCATGGTGCTTGCCTTCCTTAGCTGACGCGGATCATGCCGGCCGCGACCGTCTGGTGGGTGACTTCATCGATCAGGATAAACGCACCGGTGGCCCGGATATCGGCATACGCATCGGCCGCCAGCGCCTGCTGCACGTTCAGGCTGATGCGCGCGATGTCGTTCAGTTTCAAGCCTTCGGCCGGATGGCGCTGCTGCGTATTGATGTCGAGGATAGACTCGATCGCCGTCACTTTCGCCGCCGTCTGTTTCGTGCCGTGCTTGATCCAGTACTTGCGGCGCAGGTCCAGCGCGTCTTCGGACAGCCAGCACACGTCGGCCACCACTGTTTTCAGCAGGGTGGCAGGGCGCTCGCTGCTTGCCAGCAAGTCGCCGCGCGAGATATCGAGGTATTCATTGAGCAGCAGGGTGACGGACTGGCCCACCACGGCGGTGCTCAGCGAGCCGTCCAGGGTGACGATATCCTTGACCGTTGCCGTCTGGCCCGAGGGCTGCACCACCAGGGTGTCGCCGATGCTGACCTTGCCCGCCTCGATGCGGCCCATGTAGCCGCGGAAGTCGTTCGCTTCGTGGCCATTGTGGCGCGCCACCAGTTGCACCGGGAAACGGAAGGGCGTGTCGTGCGATTCGTCGTAGACGGACAGCGATTCAAGCAGCTCGATCAGGGTCGGGCCCGTGTACCAGCCCAGCTTGTCGCCGCGTTCGACGACGTTGTCGCCCGTGAGTGCCGACAGCGGGATCGGCGTGATGTCTTTCAAGCCCAGCGACTGGGCGAATGTGCGGTAGGCAGCGACGATGCGGTTGTACACCGTTTCATCGTAGTCGACCAGGTCCATCTTGTTGACGGCGACGACCACGTGCTCGATCTGCAGCAAATGGGCAATCGTCGAATGACGCTTGGTCTGGATCAACAGCTCCACGCTGCCATCGTCACCCAGTTTCACTTTCGACACGTCGATCAGGATGATGACGGCGTCGGCCGTGGACGCCCCCGTGACCATGTTGCGCGTGTACTGTTCATGGCCCGGCGTGTCGGCGATGATGAACTTGCGTTTCGGCGTGGCGAAGTAACGGTAGGCCACGTCGATGGTGATGCCTTGCTCGCGTTCCGCTTCCAGGCCGTCCGTCAGCAGCGACAGGTCGACCGTGTCGCCCACCGTGCGCTTGTGCTTGGAGCGCGACATGGCGTCGAGCTGGTCGGCGAAGATGCCCTTGCTGTCGAACAGCAAACGGCCGATCAGGGTGCTCTTGCCGTCATCGACGGAACCGGCCGTAATAAAACGCAACATGCCGCGCTCTAAACTGTCGGTGGAGGTGGTGTTCTGGATTGCTGCGTTCATTAGAAATACCCTGCTTTCTTGCGTTTTTCCATCGAGGCTTCGGAGGTCTGGTCGTCCATGCGGGTGGCGCCACGTTCCGTGATTTGCGTGATTGCCGTTTCGGCGATGATGGCGTCCACGGTTGCCGCATCGGACGAGACGGGGCAGGTGCACGAGATATCGCCCACCGTGCGGAAGCGCACGACTTGCGTTTCCACCGTTTCGCCTTCGCGCGGCGGCGTCAGGTCCGTCAGCGGCACCAATAAACCGTTGCGCGGGATCACCTGGCGCTCGTGCGCGAAGTAGATCGGCGGCAGTTCCAGCTGCTCGCGGGCGATGTATTGCCATACATCCAGTTCGGTCCAGTTCGAGATGGGGAAGACGCGCATGTTTTCACCGGGATGGACGCGCGTGTTATACAAATCCCACAGCTCGGGACGCTGCGCTTTCGGATCCCAGGCGCCGAATTCGTCGCGGAAGGAAAAGATGCGTTCCTTGGCGCGGGCCTTTTCTTCATCGCGGCGCGCGCCGCCAATGCAGGCGTCAAATTTATGTTCAGCGATGGTTTCCAGCAAGGTCACGGCTTGCGCCGCATTGCGCGAATCCGTGGCCGGGTTGCGCAGGCGCACGGTGCCGCGCTGGATCGAGTCTTCCACGGAGCCGACGATCAGGCGCTCGCCCAGTTCCGCCACCTTCTTGTCGCGGAAGGTGATGACTTCCGGGAAGTTGTGGCCCGTGTCGATATGCACGAGGGGGAATGGGAACTTGCCCGGGCGGAAGGCTTTTTCGGCCAAACGCAGCAGGACGACGGAATCCTTGCCGCCGGAAAACAGCAGGGCGGGATTGGCCGATTCGGCCGCCACTTCGCGCAGGATGTGGATGGCTTCCGATTCAAGGCTGTCGAGGTGACGCTGGTTCAAAATATTGCTCATATGGGTGCTTTCTTGTTCTGCTGAGTCTGTTGTGTCTGTTCAGGCTGCCACGGATTTGATGCGTATTAACTTGCCGTCCACCATGTGCAGGCCGCATTCCTTGGAATCCGGGTTTTCCCACCACCAGCGTCCTGCCCGTACATCTTCACCCGGCTGGACGGCCCGCGTGCACGGTTCGCAGCCGATGGACGGGTAGCCCTGGTCGTGCAGCGCGTTGTAGGGCACGTCGTTGGCGCGGATGTAGGCCCACACGTCTTCTTCCGACCAGTCGGCCAGCGGATTGAATTTCGTCATGGCGTGTGCCGTATCAATCTCTTGCACGTGCAATTCGGCGCGCGTGGTGGACTGGGCGCGGCGCTGTCCCGTCACCCACGCCTTGTTGCCGGCCAAGGCGCGGCCCAGCGGTTCGACCTTGCGGATGCGGCAGCATTCGCGGCGCATCTCGACGCTGTTGTAGAACGCGTTCAGGCCGTTCTGTTCCACGTAGGCAGCCACCGCTTCCGGCTGCGGGCGGTACAAAGTAATGTCGTGGCCGTAGCGGGCTTTCACCTTGTCGAGCACGGCCAGGGTTTCCTGGTGCAGCCGGCCTGTTTCCAGGGAAAAGATGTCGATTGGCAGCTTCGCCTTGAGTATCATGTGGGTCAGCACCATGTCTTCGGCTGCCAGGCTGGACGCGAACACGGCCGGCGAAAACTCCGCGGCGATGCGTGTCAGCGTTTGCTCGGTGGCGTCAATCAAAGAAGTCAGATCGCTCATGATGGGTCCTCAGATGCCGGCCGCGTTGTCGAGGTCAGGATTCTGGCCTTCGCGCTGATGACGGCGGAACAGCGGCGATTTCTGATCCCACGAGGCCTGGTAGGTTTCCGAAAAGACCGACAAACCTTTCAGGGCGTCATGGATGCTGCGGTCGGGCCGCGTCGCATAGGCGTCAAAGCCTACCCGGTGCATGGAAAACAGCTGGTCGCGCAGCACGTCGCCGATGGCCCGCAATTCACCCTGGAAACCGAGACGGGCGCGCAGGTTGAAGGCGATGGAGTAGCCGCGGCCATCCGTGAATTTCGGGAAGTCCACGCCGATGACGGGCAGTAGCGCCACGTCGGCCGCCAGTTCTTCCGGACGCTCGTCGCTGGCCAGCCAGACGCCGATGTCGGGCAGGCGCGCGGCCAGGGTGTCGCGCTGGGCTTGCCATACGGGCAGGGGGACGATGACCTTGCCGGCAGGCACGACGACCGTTTCCGGCGTGTCGGTTTCATCGAGGCGCAGCAAGCCCCAGGTATTTGGCACCACGGCGGCGTTCTTGATGATTTCTTCGCGTACTTCAAACATATTCGTCTTCTCCCACCAGGTTGCCGACCGTGATCGGCGTTGCATATACGTGTTCCTTGAACGGCGCCAGGCCCAGGCGCTGGGCCGTGTCGACGAAGCGTTCGCCTTCGTGGCGGTCGCGCACGTAGACGTGCAGCAGGCGGCCGATGACTTCAGGCATCTGCAGGGAAGAGAACGAGGGGCCGATGATCTTGCCGATGGCCGCGTTGTTGCCCTGCGCGCCGCCGATCGACACCTGATACCATTCGCTGCCATCCTTGTCGACGCCGAGAATGCCGATGCTGCCCACATGATGGTGGCCGCAGGCATTGATGCAGCCGGAAATATTCAGTTCGATCTCGCCGATGTCGTGCTGGAAGTCGATGCTGTCGAAACGTTCGGCAATGGCGGCCGCGATCGGCAGCGACTTGGCGTTCGCCAGCGAGCAGAAATCGCCACCTGGGCAGCAGATCATGTCCGTCAGCAAACCGATGTTCGGCGTGGCCAGGCCGTGCGCCTTGGCTTCCTGCCACAGTTTAAAGAGTTTCGATTGCTCCACGTCGGCCAGCACCAGGTTTTGCTCATGCGTCACGCGCAGTTCGCCAAAGCTGTAGCGGTCGGCCAGATCGGCCGCGAAGTCGATCTGCTCGGCCGTCGCGTCGCCCGGTGGCACGCCCGTTTTTTTGAGCGACAGCACCACGGCCACATAGCCGGGGCGCTGGTGTGGCTTGACGTTGCGCGCCAGCCAGTTCACATACGCCTTGTTGTCCGCGTGCTCGGCCTTGTAGTCGAATTCCGGCAGGGCAAGGTAGGCGGGCGGATTGAAAAAGTCCGCCACGCGCTGCATTTCCTCGGCCGTCAAGGTTTCCGGACCATCTTTCAAGTCAACCCACTCCGCTTCCACCTGGCGCGTGAATTCTTCCACGCCGATGGCTTTCAGCAGAATCTTGATGCGCGCCTTGTATTTGTTGTCGCGGCGGCCGTGCAGGTTGTACACGCGCATGATGGCCTGGATGTAGGTCAGCAAATGCTGCCACGGCAGGAAGTCGCGCACGACGCTGCCCAGGATCGGCGTGCGGCCCATGCCGCCGCCCGCCATGACCTTGAATCCCACCTCGCCGGCGGCGTTGCGCACGGCCGTCAAGCCGATATCGTGCACGGCAATGGCGGCGCGGTCTTCCTCGGCGCCATTGATGGCGACCTTGAATTTGCGCGGCAGGGCGATGAACTCGGGGTGGAAGGTGCTCCATTGGCGCAACACCTCCGCGTACGGGCGCGGATCGATGATTTCATCGGCGGCGACACCGGCGTACGGGTCCGATGTTGTATTACGGATACAGTTGCCGGACGTCTGGATCGCGTGCATTTCCACGGAAGCGAGGTCCGTCAGGATATCGGGAGTCTGTTCCAGCTCAATCCAGTTGAACTGGATGTTCTGGCGCGTGGTGAAGTGGCCATAGCCGCGGTCATATTTGCGAGCGATGTGCGCGAACATGCGCATCTGCGTCGACGACAGCAAGCCGTACGGCACGGCGATGCGCAGCATGTAGGCGTGGCGTTGCATGTACAGGCCGTTTTGCAGGCGCAGCGGGATGAATTCCTCTTCCGTCAGTTCATTGGCGATACGGCGCGCAACCTGGTCTCGGTACTGGGCGATGCGCTCTTTGATGATGAGGTGGTCGTACTGATCGTAATGGTACATATCAATTCCTAAAAAAGCCGGGGTACTGGAAGACTGCCTGGGATGATGTTCTGGATACTGCTCTTGTCTTTAATAGATTAGCTTTATTGCCACGCCGGTCAAGGTCATCGCCAGCAGCACTCTTAAAAACTTTTCCGGCACGGAGCGGGCCACCCAGGAGCCGAGCGTGATGCCGGGCAGGGAGCCGACCAGCAGCGAGGCCAGCAATTCCCAGTGGATGGAGCCGAGCCACCAGTGGCCCAGGGCGGCGATGGCCGTCAGGGGCACGGCATAGGCGATATCGGTGCCCGCCACTTCGGCCGAACTCATGCGTGGATACAGCATCACCAGCAAGGTGGCGCCGATGGCGCCGGCGCCGATCGACGAGACCGTCACCAGCACGCCCAGCACGGCGCCGGCGATGATGGTCGCAGCGGCAAGCTTGTTGCCTTGCAATTGTTTCTCAGGGTGCGCGTTGATCCAGGCCAGCATGCGGCCCTTGAAGATCAGCGCCACGACGGTCAGCAGCACGGAGACGGCGATCGAGTAGCGGATGATCTGGCCGATTTCCGGCGACAGGGTGCCGAACGACTTGAGCGCCAGGGTCGACACGACGGCGGCAGGCAGGGCGCCGATGCACAGGCGCTTGACGATATCCCAGCGGATGGTGCCGCGCAGGCGGTGCGTCAGGGTGCCGGCGCTCTTGGTGATCGAGGCGAACGCGAGGTCGGTGCCCACGGCCACGGAGGGCGGCACACCAAACAGCAGGGTTAACAGCGGCGTCATCAGCGAGCCGCCGCCCACGCCGGTCATTCCTACGAGTAATCCTACGGCAAATCCTGAGACTATATAAGACAAAGTCATGCTTGCACCCCCAAAGTACCCGCAATAGTAATAAACTTAGTGTTTATTCCAAACTACTTAGTACGCATTTGCTTATATGCGATATGCGTATATGCATGAGCGCAAAATCATGGGTGGGGCGGAAACTCGGCAAATCACGGCAATCTAGGGCAAACCAGCAATGAATCTCCATCAACTGCGCTTCGTGCGCGAAGCGGTCCGTCAGAACTATAACCTGACGGACGCCGCCAAGGCCTTGTTTACGTCGCAACCGGGCGTATCGAAAGCCATCATCGAGCTGGAGGAAGAGCTGGGCGTGGATATTTTTACCCGCCATGGCAAACGTATCCGCGGCTTGACCGAGCCGGGCCGCCTGGTGCTGGAATCGGTCGAGCTGATCATGCAGGAAATCGACAGCATGAAGCGTATCGGCAAGGAATTCGCGGCGCAGGACAGCGGCAGCTTTACCATTGCCACCACGCATACGCAGGCGCGCTACACCTTGCCCAAGGTGGTGCAAGCCTTCATGCTGAAGTTCCCCAAGGTACGCTTATCTTTGCTACAAGGCAACCCACGCCAGATCGCCGAGATGGTGCAGCGCGACCAGGCCGATCTTGCCATCGCCACGGAATCGATCGCCGCCATCGATGGCCTGATTACCTTGCCCTGCTATCAATGGGAGCACGTGGTGGTGGTGCCGGTTGACCATCCGTTGCTCAAATCGAAGTCCGTGACCCTGGAAGAAATCGCTGCTTTCCCCTTGATTACCTATGACAGCGCGTTTGCCGGACGTAACAAGATCGACCACGCTTTCGTGCTGCGTGGCCTGAAGCCGGACATCTTGCTGGAAGCCATCGATGCCGACGTCATCAAGACTTATGTCGAGTTGGGCATGGGGATTGGTATCATAGCGGGTATGGCCTTTGATGCCGAACGCGACAAAGGCTTGCGCGCCATCCCTGTTGGCCACCTGTTCGGCATGAATGTGTCGCGCGTGGCCGTCAAGCAGGGCGCGTATTTGCGCAGCTATATTTATACCTTTATCGAGTTGCTGACGCCGACGCTGAACCGCAAGCTCATTGAGCAGGCGATGAGCGGTGATAAAGAGCACTACGAACTATAACAATGCATGAAGTCGGCCGGGCGGTTGCCTTGCCAAGATTATTTAAGAAGAGAAGAAACAATGATTACCGATCAGCTTGCCAAATATTACGCCACCATCGCGCAGCAGTACGAGCGCGTCTATGACAAGCCCGAACGCCAGGAAGACCTGGAAGTGTTGCGCGACAAGGTTGCCGACGTGCTGGAAGGCCACACCGTGCTGGAACTGGCCTGCGGTACCGGCTACTGGACGGAAGTGGTCGCCGAGTCGGCCGAGTCCGTGCTGGCCACCGATATCAACGATGAAATGCTGGCGCTGGCCCAGGCACGCGGCTTGCCCGACAACGTCAGTTTCGCCAAGCTCGACGCATTCAACTTGCCCGATGACTTGCTGGGCAAGTTCACGGCCGTGTTCGCCGGTTTCTGGTGGTCGCACGTCAAGCGCGAAGACCAGGACAAATACCTGAAGCAATTGCGCAACAAGCTGGGCAAGGACATCCTGCTGGTGCTGATCGACAATTCTTATGTCGATGGCAGCAGCACGGTCATCGCGCGCACTGACTTGCTGGGCAATACCCACCAGTTCCGCACGACGGAGGCAGGCGAGCGTTATGAAGTGCTGAAGAATTTCCCGTCGGATAGTCATCTGCGCAAGAAGTTTGCCCACTCGGCCCGTGAAATCCGCATGAAGCGCCTGGAATACTACTGGCTGCTGAGCTGCCGCCTGAAGTAAGGCCGGCACGGCAAGACAAGCCGCCTGCGGGCGGTTTTTTTTCGTCTGTTGTTTTTATGTGACATGATGTTGTGCCAAAAAGCAACATCTTGTCGATGTCATATTGTTGAAGTATTTCGTGGGCATGATTCGGTTCAGCAGCTAAGCAGCTCAGCAGCAGCTCAACTTGTCCAACCTAATGTAGAGAATCTCAAGTGAAAAAAATTACTCTGGCAGCATTGATCATCGGTACCTTCGCAGCAGCTACGGCGCAAGCACAATCGAACGTTACCGTCTATGGCGTGGTCGATCTGGGCATTGCCAAGACCACGGGCGCTGCGTTGGTGGAACGTGAAAATCAGGCATCGCGCATTGGTTTCAAGGGCACGGAAGATCTGGGTAACGGCTTGAAAGCCATTTTCAACCTGGAAAGCGAATTCAAGGCTGACACCGGTGCGCAAGCGACCGTCAATACCCTGTTCGATCGCCAGGCATGGGTTGGCCTGACCGGTGACTTCGGTACCGTCTACCTGGGCCGTACCAAGGACCTGATCGACGGCACCCTGGCACGCGTCGATCCATTCAACACCTACGGCGTCATCGGCAAGATCAATGAGCCAGTCATGCGCGGCGGCCAGTCGCCCAATGGCCCGCAAGCCATCCCGAGCGCATCGGTCGTGGGCGCGTCGCGCGTCAGCAATGCCGTGACCTACAACAGTCCATCGTTCAGCGGTTTCGTCGTCAGCGGCCAATACGTCGCCAGCGAAATCAAGGATGCCGATTCGGGCTTCAGCGTGGTTGCCACGTATGACCAGGGTCCAGCAAGCGCACACGCCGGCTACCAGAAGAAAGTGCAGTCCGCTGCCAACGCAGTGGCTGAGCCGAAACTGTGGATCGTCGGCGGCGGTTACAAATTTGGCCCTGCCAAGATCACCGTCGATTACTCGAAAGCCGATACCGATGCTGCCGTTACCGGCGAATTCAAGAGCTACCTGCTGGGTCTGGCCTATGACATCGGCGGCGGCGCCATCAAGGTCAGCTACGTGAAGCAGAAGCAAGACAGCAAGACCGTCAGCGGCAAGGAAACGGCCAAGGCCTTTGGCCTGGGCTACGACTACCCGCTGTCGAAGCGTACCGCCGTGTACGGCTATGCTGGCCGCGATCAGTTCAGCGAAAAATCGATGTATCAGCTGGGTATGACCCACAAGTTCTAAGCAAAAGTCTTTTGCCGCGACAAAGGCGCCTGCGGGCGCCTTTTTTCGTTATGACGTGGCTGTTTCCATCACTTCCGCCTGCATGGGCAGCGAAATTTCAATGCGTGTGCCGCCCAGGTCGTTATCGGCGCCGATATGGATGCTGCCGTTCAAGCCCCACACCCGCTCGCGCATGCCCAGCAGTCCCAGGGCCGTGGCTTTTTCCAGGTCATGTTCGGCAATGCCGCGGCCGTCATCCTGAATGGTGATCGCCAGCGAGGAATCGATGCGGTGCAGGGCGATGGTGATGTGGCTGGCCTCGGCATGGCGCGCGATATTCGTCAGCGCTTCTTGCACGATGCGATAGATGGCCGTGCTGCGCGCGTCGTCGAGCACGAGGTCGGCCTCGTCGGCCAGCAAGTCAAAATGGATGGCGCGGCGCAACAGGAAGTCGTGGCGCAATTTTTGCAGCGCGAAATACAAGCCTCCTTCGTCGAGCGCGCGCGGACGCAGGTTGCTGGCGATGCGCCGCAGCGAAGTGATGGCCGTCACCAGCAAGCCGTCCATGCTGTGCAGCAACGCTTGCAGGGGCGCGGTGGTGTCCGAGTGCTGGCGCACCAGGGTCAGGTCGACCCGCAAGGTGGCTAGCAATTGCCCCAGGTCATCATGCAGTTCGCGCGCGATATGCTTGCGCTCTTCTTCGCGGATCGATTGCAGAGCGCTCGACAATTCACGCAATTGCGAAAAGGAGCGGGTCAGTTGTTCATGCATCTGCTGGCGCGCGCTGATATCGCGCACGATGATGGTAAATACGCTCTGGCCGTTTTCTTGCATGGCCGAGAGCGAGCCTTCGAGGGGAAACATGGCGCCATCGCTGCGCCGTCCCGTCAGCGTGTAGTCGGTGGCGCGCCGGCCCGTCAGGCGCAGCTCCTGGCTGATGTCGCCAAACGGCGGATCGCCATCGTGCGTGCCCAGGCCGTCCAGGGTGCGCAAGTCGCGCAGGATATAGTGGCCCAGACGCATGCCGCGCATGCCGGCTGGCGTGTCGTCGAACAATCTGGCTGCTGCCGCGTTTGCATGCAGGATGAATTGCCTGCTGTCGATGCTGATGATGGCGTCGCTGGCGCTGTCGATGATGGCTTGCCCGCGCGCCTGCCGTTGGCGGCGGGCTTTCAGCGGAGGAAACAAGCACAGCAATAGCGCCGCCGCCATGCCCAGCGGCAGGATGCGCAGCAGTGTGGCACTGCCTCGGTCGGGCATGGGCTTCTCCTTGCGAACGTGTACGAAGGCAGGCAAGACAGCGATGGAGAGTCGGACTTCATGTAGCCTATGCCTGCTGGGGCGGCGCGGCTTGATGTGGCGCAGGAAGGGGGGAGGAAGAGAAGAGATCAAGGCGCCGCGCCGGCATGGGCCGGGCGGCGGCGAGCGACTTACATTTGCTTGAACAGGTGCAAGAAGCTGCGGCTCACTTCGAGCTTGTCGGATTTACCTTTGATGAGCACCAGATGGCGGCCGCGGATGTCGCGCGTCACGCCTTCGATGGCATTCACGTTGACCAGGGTGGCGCGGTGGATTTGCCAGAACAGCGCAGGATCGAGCTCTTCGGCCAGATCGCGCACGGGCTTGCGGATCAGTGCCTCGTACTTGGCGGTTTGCACGCAAGTGTATTTCTCGTCCGAACGGAAAAATAAAATCTCTTCCACGGGGATCATGCGCAAATCCTGGCCGATGCTGGCCTGTATCCATTGCAAATAGGTGGGCTTGGCCGTGATTTTCTCTGCCAGTTGCGACAGCATGGCCGTGACGCTGCTGTTGACGTCCAGGGCCGGCTTGTTCAAGTGCGTTTTCAGGCGTTCCACCGTGACCAGCAAGCGCTCATGCTCGGGCGGCTTGAGCACGTAATCGACGGCGCCCCGCTCGAAGGCTTCGACGGCATGGCTATCATAGGCCGTGACGAAGACGATATGCGTCTTGCCGCCTATCACTTGCGCCGCCTCCATCCCCGTCTTGCCCGGCATGCGGATATCGAGGAAGGCAAAGTCGGGCTTGAGTTGCTCCACCAGTTCGATGGCTTCGTCGCCATTCTTGGCTTCGCCGATGATTTCCAGTTCGGGCCAGGCCTCGCCCAGGCGCAGGCGCAGCTGGTCGCGCATCAGTCTTTCGTCGTCGGCAATAATAGCGGTAGGCATAGGTCTCAAGTGTGAACAGGCGAAGATTGATTATTCAATGATTTGGCGTTTTTATCAACTGTCTTATTTAGACAGCTGATATGGCACTTCGATCACGGCGCATACGCCGCTGGGCTGGTTGGGCGTGATGGTCAGGCTGCCCTGGTCGCCATGCAGCAGCTTCAGGCGTTCGCGGATGGTGGGCAAACCCAGTCCCGTGCCATCGCTGGGCACCACGCCAAAGCCCAGGCCGTCGTCGGTCACCGTGACGCGCAGCTTGCTGTGCGCCACTTCTGCCACGATGCGCAGGGTGCCACCCTCCGGCTTGACTTCCAGTCCATGCTTGATGGCATTTTCTACCATCGATTGCAGCATCATGGGCGGGAAGGCGGCGCTGCGCAGGCCGTCTGGAATCTGGAAATCGACGGTCAGGCGCTCTTCCATGCGCATTTTCAGCAGGTTCAGGTACGCTTGCACCATGTCCGCTTCGCGGCCCAGGTTGGTAATCAGGGCGTTGTCGCGCATTTGCGGCAGCACGGCGCGCAGATACTGGATCAGGCTGCGCTGCATCTTGGCCGCGCGCGGCGGATCGACCTGGATCAGGTGTTCGACGGAGGCGAGTGTATTGAACAGGAAGTGCGGTTCGACTTGCGCCTGCATCATCTGCATCTTCGCTTCGCTGAGCTGGCGCTGCATGGATGCGCGTTCGGCCGCCTCATTCGCCGTGACGGTTTCCGCTTCGGCGCGCTTCTTGCCGCCAACCAAGGCTTTCATGGCGAACAGGGCCAACACCAGCAAGGACACAAAACTCTTGAACCAGGTCGAGGCTTGCTGGTGGTAGCGCGACACTTTTTGCTCCGCAGCATCATCGACCGCTTCTTCAATGGCATTCGACAATTCTTCGCCGATTTGTGGTGGCAATTCAATATGGACTTCTTCCCCCGAAGCATTGGTGGTCACGGGATAGCTGGGTTTGGCGGGGGCGGCCGGTGGTTGAGGCGGCTCTGGCGGTACGGCACTGGCTTGGGCGTCCGCTTCGGCGGCATCGGCCGGATCGCTGGCCGCGTCGGCCGCGCTGCTGCGCCGGTTCTTGCTGTTGCGAGGATTGAAATGGATGCCGGTATCGTCGATCAGGATATTGGTTTCACCCGAGCCCTTGCTGCTGCGTTTATGCGACTTGATGACCACTTCTTCGTCCGGGCTGGACGAGAACAGCTCATCTTGCAAAATGGAGCCGGCGATCAGGGCCAGCGCCGCAAACAGAAAAAATTTCCACCAAGATAGTTGGGTAACCCAGGTTGTCGTCGCGTCGAATGCCCGTTGCGCCCAAGCGAGGATGGTTTTCAACAATTCGGGCAGGCTGGAAATCGGAAGCATGGGGCACTTTCAAGTACAAGAGTTAATCGACGCGGCGGGCAAGTTTAACCCCTTGTTGAGTAGCGTCAGAGTCTGATGTTGCCACTGTGCCTAAAGACCACGAACTACGCCAGCCGATTGCGACAGGCTGCACAAAAAGGCGCTTGAAGTGAAGGCCAGGCTGGCTGGGCGGCGAGGGTGGGCAAATAGCCCTTGCGGCGCGCGCAGACCAAGGCTATAATTCGCCCCCTCGCTGAACGACGCATGCAAATGCCGAGTAAAGCAGGGTGAAAAAAGAAGGAGTTGACGGATGTAGTGAAATGCTTCATACTCTTCCTTCTTCGCAGCTGACAAACACAACGCTTTGTCGATAGCGCGAAAGTAGCACCGAATACAGTTCTTTAACAATTAACAGTCGATAAGTGTGGGCATTTGATGTAAGTGCAGCGCTGCGCAAGCAGCGTAAAACTTAAAATATCAAATGTTCACAAGAAATAATGAAATAGGCGCTACGAAAGTAGTGGCCTGTCAGTTTTTTGAGTGAGCGACCCATCAGCAATGATGGTGCCTGTAAAAGGGCAAAGTAACAGAGATTAAACTGAAGAGTTTGATCCTGGCTCAGATTGAACGCTGGCGGCATGCCTTACACATGCAAGTCGAACGGCAGCACGGAGCTTGCTCTGGTGGCGAGTGGCGAACGGGTGAGTAATATATCGGAACGTACCCTAGAGTGGGGGATAACGTAGCGAAAGTTACGCTAATACCGCATACGATCTAAGGATGAAAGTGGGGGATCGCAAGACCTCATGCTCGTGGAGCGGCCGATATCTGATTAGCTAGTTGGTAGGGTAAAAGCCTACCAAGGCATCGATCAGTAGCTGGTCTGAGAGGACGACCAGCCACACTGGAACTGAGACACGGTCCAGACTCCTACGGGAGGCAGCAGTGGGGAATTTTGGACAATGGGCGAAAGCCTGATCCAGCAATGCCGCGTGAGTGAAGAAGGCCTTCGGGTTGTAAAGCTCTTTTGTCAGGGAAGAAACGGTGAGAGCTAATATCTCTTGCTAATGACGGTACCTGAAGAATAAGCACCGGCTAACTACGTGCCAGCAGCCGCGGTAATACGTAGGGTGCAAGCGTTAATCGGAATTACTGGGCGTAAAGCGTGCGCAGGCGGTTTTGTAAGTCTGATGTGAAATCCCCGGGCTCAACCTGGGAATTGCATTGGAGACTGCAAGGCTAGAATCTGGCAGAGGGGGGTAGAATTCCACGTGTAGCAGTGAAATGCGTAGATATGTGGAGGAACACCGATGGCGAAGGCAGCCCCCTGGGTCAAGATTGACGCTCATGCACGAAAGCGTGGGGAGCAAACAGGATTAGATACCCTGGTAGTCCACGCCCTAAACGATGTCTACTAGTTGTCGGGTCTTAATTGACTTGGTAACGCAGCTAACGCGTGAAGTAGACCGCCTGGGGAGTACGGTCGCAAGATTAAAACTCAAAGGAATTGACGGGGACCCGCACAAGCGGTGGATGATGTGGATTAATTCGATGCAACGCGAAAAACCTTACCTACCCTTGACATGGCTGGAATCCCCGAGAGATTGGGGAGTGCTCGAAAGAGAACCAGTACACAGGTGCTGCATGGCTGTCGTCAGCTCGTGTCGTGAGATGTTGGGTTAAGTCCCGCAACGAGCGCAACCCTTGTCATTAGTTGCTACGAAAGGGCACTCTAATGAGACTGCCGGTGACAAACCGGAGGAAGGTGGGGATGACGTCAAGTCCTCATGGCCCTTATGGGTAGGGCTTCACACGTCATACAATGGTACATACAGAGCGCCGCCAACCCGCGAGGGGGAGCTAATCGCAGAAAGTGTATCGTAGTCCGGATTGTAGTCTGCAACTCGACTGCATGAAGTTGGAATCGCTAGTAATCGCGGATCAGCATGTCGCGGTGAATACGTTCCCGGGTCTTGTACACACCGCCCGTCACACCATGGGAGCGGGTTTTACCAGAAGTAGGTAGCTTAACCGTAAGGAGGGCGCTTACCACGGTAGGATTCGTGACTGGGGTGAAGTCGTAACAAGGTAGCCGTATCGGAAGGTGCGGCTGGATCACCTCCTTTCTAGAGTTTGCACGAATCAGTCATGATTCACGCATCAAATGTTCACACTTATCGGCTGTTAATATAAAGAACAGCATTTGGGGCTGTAGCTCAGCTGGTTAGAGCACCGTGTTGATAACGCGGGGGTCGTTGGTTCGAGTCCAACCAGCCCTACCAGTTTCTGTAGTCTGGAAATACCCTAGGGGGATTAGCTCAGCTGGGAGAGCACCTGCTTTGCAAGCAGGGGGTCGTCGGTTCGATCCCGTCATCCTCCACCAAAAGTTCAAACGTAAATCAGTGCAGAGAGTGCGCCGGGATTTAGGTTTGGTCTTTTCGAGATCAAGTGCTGTATGTTCTTTAACAATCTGGAAGAAGTAAAGATTATTTATTGATCGGTTTGCCGTAAAAAGCGAATCGATGGGTAATGATTGTATGTATCAACAAACAAGCAACAACGTTGTACTTTCTTATCCCTGTAGCGCTCTTTGATAGTTTCGATTATCAGAGGCTAACGTTATAGGGACAAGCGAATAAGTGCACATGGTGGATGCCTTGGCGATTACAGGCGATGAAGGACGTAGTAGCTTGCGATAAGCTGCGGGGAGTGAGCAAACACACTTTGATCCGCAGATTTCCGAATGGGGCAACCCACCCTTTTAGGGTATTGCATACTGAATACATAGGTATGCAAGGCGAACGCGGCGAACTGAAACATCTAAGTAGCTGCAGGAAAAGAAATCAACCGAGATTCCCAAAGTAGCGGCGAGCGAAATGGGAAGAGCCTGTACGTGATAGTCGGACTGATAGAAGAATCCTCTGGAAATAGGAACCGTAGCGGGTGATAGTCCCGTATTCGAAATCAGACCGGTGGTACTAAGCGTACGACAAGTAGGGCGGGACACGTGACATCCTGTCTGAATATGGGGGGACCATCCTCCAAGGCTAAATACTCGTAATCGACCGATAGTGAACCAGTACCGTGAGGGAAAGGCGAAAAGAACCCCGGAAGGGGAGTGAAATAGATCCTGAAACCGTGTGCATACAAACAGTAGGAGCGGACTTGTTCCGTGACTGCGTACCTTTTGTATAATGGGTCAGCGACTTACATTCAGTGGCAAGGTTAACCGAATAGGGAAGCCGTAGAGAAATCGAGTCCGAATAGGGCGATCAGTCGCTGGGTGTAGACCCGAAACCAAGTGATCTACTCATGGCCAGGATGAAGGTGCGGTAACACGCCCTGGAGGTCCGAACCCACTAATGTTGAAAAATTAGGGGATGAGCTGTGGGTAGGGGTGAAAGGCTAAACAAACTTGGAAATAGCTGGTTCTCTCCGAAAACTATTTAGGTAGTGCCTCAAGTATCACCATCGGGGGTAGAGCACTGTTATGGCTAGGGGGTCATTGCGACTTACCAAACCATTGCAAACTCCGAATACCGATGAGTGCGAGCTTGGGAGACAGACGTCGGGTGCTAACGTCCGGCGTCAAGAGGGAAACAACCCAGACCGCCAGCTAAGGTCCCAAAGATTGGCTAAGTGGAAAACGAAGTGGGAAGGCTAAAACAGTCAGGATGTTGGCTTAGAAGCAGCCATCATTTAAAGAAAGCGTAATAGCTCACTGATCGAGTCGTCCTGCGCGGAAGATGTAACGGGGCTAAGCCAGTCACCGAAGCTGCGGATATATAGCAATATATATGGTAGGAGAGCGTTCTGTAAGCCTGCGAAGGTGTCTTGTAAAGGATGCTGGAGGTATCAGAAGTGCGAATGCTGACATGAGTAGCGATAATGGGGGTGAAAAGCCTCCACGCCGTAAGCCCAAGGTTTCCTGTTCAACGTTCATCGGAGCAGGGTGAGTCGGCCCCTAAGGCGAGGCAGAGATGCGTAGCTGATGGGAAGCAGGTTAATATTCCTGCACCGTCGTATGATGCGATGGGGGGACGGATCGCGGAAGGTTGTCCAACTGTTGGAATAGTTGGTTTTTGGCTCATAGAAGGCGCTTAGGCAAATCCGGGCGCGGAATTCAAGGGGTTGAGACGAGTGAACTTGTTCACGAAGCAATCGGAAGTGGTTCCAAGAAAAGCCTCTAAGCTTCAGTCATACGAGACCGTACCGCAAACCGACACAGGTGGGCGAGATGAGTATTCTAAGGCGCTTGAGAGAACTCGGGAGAAGGAACTCGGCAAATTGGTACCGTAACTTCGGGAAAAGGTACGCCCCGGTAGCTTGACTGGTTTACTCCAGAAGGGTGAAAGGGTTGCAATAAACTGGTGGCTGCGACTGTTTAATAAAAACACAGCACTCTGCAAACACGAAAGTGGACGTATAGGGTGTGACGCCTGCCCGGTGCTGGAAGATTAAATGATGGGGTGCAAGCTCTTGATTGAAGTCCCAGTAAACGGCGGCCGTAACTATAACGGTCCTAAGGTAGCGAAATTCCTTGTCGGGTAAGTTCCGACCTGCACGAATGGCGTAACGATGGCCACACTGTCTCCTCCCGAGACTCAGCGAAGTTGAAATGTTTGTGATGATGCAATCTACCCGCGGCTAGACGGAAAGACCCCATGAACCTTTACTGTAGCTTTGCATTGGACTTTGAACCAATCTGTGTAGGATAGGTGGGAGGCTTTGAAGCGGGGACGCTAGTTCTCGTGGAGCCAACCTTGAAATACCACCCTGGTTTGTTTGAGGTTCTAACCTTGGTCCGTTATCCGGATCGGGGACAGTGCATGGTAGGCAGTTTGACTGGGGCGGTCTCCTCCTAAAGTGTAACGGAGGAGTTCGAAGGTACGCTAGATACGGTCGGACATCGTGTTGATAGTGCAATGGCATAAGCGTGCTTAACTGCGAGACTGACAAGTCGAGCAGGTACGAAAGTAGGACATAGTGATCCGGTGGTTCTGTATGGAAGGGCCATCGCTCAACGGATAAAAGGTACTCTGGGGATAACAGGCTGATTCCTCCCAAGAGTTCATATCGACGGGGGAGTTTGGCACCTCGATGTCGGCTCATCACATCCTGGGGCTGTAGCCGGTCCCAAGGGTATGGCTGTTCGCCATTTAAAGTGGTACGTGAGCTGGGTTTAAAACGTCGTGAGACAGTTTGGTCCCTATCTGCCGTGGGCGTTGGAAATTTGAAGGGGGCTGCTCCTAGTACGAGAGGACCGGAGTGGACGTATCTCTGGTGTACCGGTTGTCACGCCAGTGGCATTGCCGGGTAGCTAAATACGGAAGAGATAACCGCTGAAAGCATCTAAGCGGGAAACTTGCCTTGAGATGAGATTTCCCAGAGCCTTGAGCTCTTTGAAGGGTCGTTCGAGACCAGGACGTTGATAGGCTGGGTGTGGAAGTGCAGTAATGCATTAAGCTAACCAGTACTAATTGCCCGTACGGCTTGTCCCTATAACCTTAGCAGGTACAGAGGATAAGACGGTACAACGTTGCGTGTTTGTTGATACTACCAGTCATTACCCCAATCTTTGCTTCTTCCAGATTCAGGCTTTGTCGCTCCATTGAGGACAAATGCCAGTACAAGTTATGCCTGATGACCATAGCAAGTTGGTCCCACCCCTTCCCATCCCGAACAGGACCGTGAAACAACTTTGCGCCGATGATAGTGCTGCAACCAGTGTGAAAGTAGGTTATCGTCAGGCTTGTTATTCGAAAAAACCCCCATCGGTGATCCGGTGGGGGTTTTTTTACGTCCGCTGGATTGAGCTATGCCAGCGCTTGCCGGGTTTTGAAAGGGATATCTTGTCTGCTGTGCATACACTGGAACAATTACACACTGGCCAACTGGCCGGCGTGCGCCGCCTGACGCTGTCCTGCGGCTTGACGGACTTTCCCCGTGAGATATTCGACCTGGCCGACAGCCTGGAAATCCTTGATTTATCGGGCAATGCGCTGTCCTCCCTGCCTGACGATTTTCCTCGCCTGCACAAGCTGCGCATCATTTTTTGCTCGGATAATCTGTTCACCACCTTGCCGGCCGTGCTCGGTTCTTGTCCTGCGCTGGAAATGATTGGTTTCAAGGCGAACCGGATCGACCATGTGCCAGCCGCAGCCTTGCCGCCCAGGCTGCGCTGGCTGACCCTGACCGACAATGCCATCGAAGTCTTGCCGGATGAGCTGGGCAAGTGCGGTGCATTGCAAAAACTTATGCTGGCGGGAAATTGCCTGGCCAGCTTGCCCGCCTCCCTGGCCAATTGCCGCCGACTGGAGCTGGTGCGCATTGCTGCCAACCGTTTCACGGCGCTGCCCGATTGCCTGCTGTCTTTGCCGCGCCTGAGCTGGCTTGCGTACGCGGGTAACCCGTTTACGCAAGTGCGCGAACTGGCAGCCCTGAGCGATGCCGGCACGGCAGGTGTGGCCTGGCCCCGCCTGGCATTGGCGCAGCAGCTGGGCGAGGGCGCATCGGGCGTGATATACCGTGCCCGCCTCGATGGCGCAGATCATGTCGCCGTCAAAGTATTCAAGGGGGCGATGACCAGCGACGGCTTGCCACGCAGCGAAATGGCCGCCGGTGTCGGCGCGGGTGCGCACGCGGGCCTGATTCCCATCCTTGGGACGCTCGATGGGCATCCGCAAGGGGCGATGGGTCTGGTCATGCCGCTCATCGATGCTGCCTTCCGCAACCTGGCCGGTCCGCCCAGCCTGGCGTCATGCACGCGCGATGTGTAT
The DNA here is from genome assembly GCF_002813325.1 of Janthinobacterium sp. 64. Taxonomy (NCBI): domain Bacteria; kingdom Pseudomonadati; phylum Pseudomonadota; class Betaproteobacteria; order Burkholderiales; family Oxalobacteraceae; genus Janthinobacterium; species Janthinobacterium sp. 64. The sequence continues at coordinate 5,398,698 of NZ_PHUG01000001.1, forward strand.
GCCGATGGCGTGCGCTTTGACCCAGCGCAAGCGCTGGCCATTGCCCATGGCATCGCCTCGGCTGTGTGCCAGCTGCATGCGCGCGGCATCGTGCACGGCGACCTGTATGCGCACAATATCCTGCATGCGGATGGCGGCGCCTGCCTGCTGGGCGACTTTGGCGCGGCGTCCATGTTTGCGCCCGGCTCGCCGCAAGGGGAGGTGCTGCAGGGTATAGAGGCGCGCGCCTTTGGCGTGCTGCTGGGCGAGCTGATCGCGCATTGCGCGACGCCCTTGCCCGGCCTGCAAGCCATGATGGATGCTTGCCTGCAAGAAGAAGTGCAGCGGCGGCCACAGTTCGACGTGATCGAACAGGGATTGCGGGATATGCTTCGCGCATAAAAAATGGCGCAGCCTTCGCAGGCTGCGCCATTTTCAGTTCAGGCTGAGGATATTCAGCCCTGGACTGCTTTTTCCGGCAGGGCGATCTGGTTGTCGACGCTGAACTGGTAATCCTTGAAGACGTGTTCGGCCGTCAGGATCTGGTATTCGCCGTTGTCGAGCTTGTGCGTGGTGTCCTTCAGGCGATACGTGTAATGGCCGCAGGTCCAGCAGTTGAAGTTGCGCATGTGCGTGCACAGGCAGGTCTTGTCCATCACGACGACGGTTTTTTGTTCCGGATGGGCCGCGACTTCGCGGTTGTACGAGTTGATGTACGCGCAGTTGCCCGTCGCATCGAGCAGATAGCCATACGATTCGCAGCCTGGACGGATGCCGGCGCCGATGGCGGGCGTGTTTTTCAGCATGCGCATCGGGTAGCCTGTCGGCGAGACACCATTGACGATGATGTCTTCTTCCGAGGCCTTGTAGTATTCCTGCTTGACCTTGTTTGGCAAGCCGCATTCCTCGGTGACGGTGAAGCGCGTCGCCACTTGCACGCCAGCTGCGCCCGCTTCCAGGAAGGAGACGGCATCGCTGCCCGTGAAGATGCCGCCGGCGGCGATCAGCGGGATGTCCAGCTGTTCCGTTTTCAGATAGGCCAGCAGTTCCGCGGTGATCGTGTGCAGGTCGTAATTGGCCCAGTCCATGCCGAAACCCAGGTGGCCGCCGGCCAATGGTCCCTCGACGATGATGAAGTCGGGCAGGCGGTCCAGCTTGGCGTTCTTGCGCAGGAAAATCTGCAGGGCGCGCACGGACGAGACGATGATGCCCAGCTTGGCATCGCGGAAGCGTGGATGGTCGGCCATCAGGGCGAACGAGCCGAAGTGCAGGCCGGCCGACAGGGTGATGCCGTCGATACCCGCGTCCAGCGCCGCATTCAGGCGCACGCGCAAGGTTTCGCGCGGGCCATTCATGGTCAGCTTTTCCATGCAATTGACGAAGATCAAACCATCGCCTTTTTTGGCTTCCATGGTGCGGCCGATATGCAGGCGCTGCGCTTCGGCCAGGCGGCCCAGGTCGAACTGCACTACGGCCTTGTCGCTATTATTAATGTTGAACTTGTACAGTTTCGTCTTGTCTTTGACGAAGGTGGTGTCGAAACGGCGATCCGACACATCTTCCACCATGGCATCGGAGATATGCCCGATACCGTTCAGCCGGGCCGCTTCCAGGGCCAGCTCCGACGTGGAAATATCCACACCCATTCCGCCTATCATGATGGGCACATATTCTTTTTTGCCAAATCGCAGGCGGAAATCATCAACACGTTTCATTGCTATCCTTAGACTACCGTGGTTATCACTGAGCCAGATGTACGGTCAAACCCGCAGCCGGTCGGGCGCGCGGGCGCATGTAGCTGTGCGCAGCTTCAATTCTACCCCAAGCGGGCAGGCTCTCCGGGGCGGCTTGCCAGCATGCTGCTGCAAGCGCGGGCCGGATCGCGTGCCGCATCGAAATTAATCGCGGAAATTGTTAAATTCCAGCGGCATGTCGGGCACGTCCTTGCGCAGCATGGCCATGGCCGCCTGCAGGTCGTCGCGCTTGGCGCCCGTGACGCGCACGGCTTCACCCTGGATGCTCGCTTGTACCTTCATCTTGCTGTCCTTGATGACGCGCACGATTTTCTTGGCATCATCCGATTCGATGCCATTCTTGATCTTGATGATCTGCTTGACCTTGTCGCCGCCGATCTTCTTGATGTCGCCTTCGTCGAGGAAGCGCACATCGACCTTGCGTTTGGTCAATTTGTTCGTCAGTACGTCGCGCACCTGGCTGAGCTGGAATTCCGAGTCCGCAAACGCGGTCAATTCGTTTTCCTTGTGTTCGACGCGGGCGTCGCTGCCCTTGAAGTCGAAGCGCGTCGTGATTTCCTTGTTGGATTGCTCGACGGCATTCTTGACTTCGATCATATCGGCTTCGGAGACTACATCAAATGACGGCATGGTCTGTTCCTTTTCTTGTTAAAGCGAGCGCACGCTCGGTGCGCTGGGCCTTGGCGGCTGATTCCGCGCCATGGGACGGCCCTGTTAAAGATGCGACATTTTAACGGACAACGGGCAAGTCGCCCTTGTCCTGAGGTGGTTTTTTGTCGCTTTCGCTCTATAATCGAGCAAAATTCCCCTATCCCATGCATCCAGAGCTCACCATCGAACACAATTACTCCCTCCAGCGCCTGAATACCTTCGGCATTACGGCCAATGCGGCCGCCTACGTACGCATCACGTCGCAAGCCCAATTGCAGGCCGCGCTGCAAGATCCCGCCTTGTCCGCCATGCCGCGCCTGATTCTGGGCGGCGGCAGCAACATCGTGCTCACGGGCGACTTTCCCGGCGCCGTGCTGCACATGGCCACGCGCGGCATGCGCCTGGCGCAGGCGGACTTCGAGACGATACTCGTCACGGCCGCGGCTGGTGAAAACTGGCACGATTTCGTCCAGTGGACCCTGGCGCAAGGCGTGGGTGGGCTGGAAAACCTGTCCTTGATTCCCGGCACGGTGGGAGCGGCGCCTATCCAGAATATCGGCGCGTATGGCGTGGAAATCAAGGACTATCTGCATAGCGTGAGCGTCATGCATAGCGCCAGCGGCATCGTCTTTGACATGGACCGCGACGCTTGCCGCTTCGCCTACCGCGACAGCATCTTCAAGCAGGCGGACGGACGCGAGCTGATCGTGCTGGAAGTCACGTTTGCCTTGCCGGCCGAGTGGCAGCCGAACTTGCGCTATGCGGAACTGGCGCAGGCCGTGGCCGAGCGCAATCTTGCCGAGCCGACGCCGCAACAGGTGGCCGACACGGTGATGGCGATACGCCGGCGTAAATTGCCGGACCCGGCCGTGATCGGCAATGCGGGCAGCTTCTTCAAGAATCCCGTGGTGTCGAAGGAGCAATGCCTTGCCTTGCTGGAACGTTTTCCTGCCTTGGTGCACCACGCGCAAGCCGATGGCACGGAAAAACTGGCGGCCGGCTGGCTGATCGATCAGTGTGGCTGGAAGGGGAAAAACCTCGGGCCCGCGGGAGTGTATCCCAAGCAGGCGCTGGTTCTGGTGAATAATGGCGGCGCTCGTGGCGCGGACATTACCCGGCTGGCGGCAGCGATACAGGATGATGTAGAGGCGAAATATGGCGTGCGCCTGTCGCCCGAGCCTGTGTTTGTCTAATCAACCGAAGTGGCAGACGTAATCGACGGTCTCGACGGTTTCAATGTCAAAATAGCTATTGCCCGGGATACTGAATTGCGTGCCCGCGGCATAGCTGTTCCACTCGCTTGCATCGGCCAAGCGGACCTTGCACAGGCCGCCGACGATTTCCATGATTTCCGGCGCGCCCGTATTGAAACGCAGCGATGACGCGAAAATCACGCCCACGCTTTTCTTCGTGCCATCGGCCAGGATGACGTTGTGCGAGACGCACTTGCCGTCAAAGTAGATATTCGACTTCTTGACGACGCTGACATTGTCCAGTTGTGTGCTCATGCTTCACTTTCCTTGCTGTTAAAAATCAGTTTTCGACGTCATCGGCGCTCAGCACGCTGTTGCGTCCGCCGCGCTTGGCCGCGTACAGGGCCTGGTCGGCGCGGTTGATCAATTGCTCGACCGTCGAGTCCGGGGACGGCACGATGGTGGCCACGCCGATCGAGATGGTGACGATGCCCGTGCTTGTTGCCGGGTTCTCGATCTGCAAGCCCTCCAGGTGACGCCGGCACGCTTCGGCGATCAGCAAGGCCCCTGCGGCCTGCGTTTCGGGCAGGATCAGGGCGAATTCCTCGCCGCCATAGCGGGCTGCCAGGTCGGCCGGGCGTTTCAGATGTTCCGTCAGCACGGCGGCCACTTTTTTCAGGCCCAGATCGCCGGCCAGGTGGCCGAAGTGATCGTTATAGCTTTTAAAATGGTCGATATCGCAAAACAGCAAGCTCAGCGGCGCCTTGTCGCGCTGGCCCCGCTGCCATTCGAATTGCAAGGTTTCATCGAAACGGCGGCGGTTGGCGATGCCCGTCAAGCCATCGAGGGCGGCGAGTTTCTGTAATTCAATATTCGCATCGGCCAGGTTTTTTTGGCTTTCGCGTAGGAAACGAAATGCCTGGTCGCGCTGCAGGCGGCTGATGTGCGCGTTGGAATGGTAGCGTATGCGCGCCAGCAATTCCAGGCGGTCGGGCAGTTTCACCACGTAGTCATTGGCGCCGACGGCAAAGCTGTGGGCCTTCAGTTTCGGGTCATCCTTGGCCGACAGCACGATCACCGGCACATGTGCCAGCGCCGTGTTTTCGCGGTACAGCTGGATCAGCGCGAAGCCGTCGATGCCCGGCAGCACCAGGTCTTGCAGGATGACGGTCGGTTGCAAGCGCAGCGCCGTGTCCAGCGCCTGCGTGGCGTCGGTCACATAATGAAACTCGATATCCTGCTGGTCGCTCAGCATGCGCCGGATTGCCTCAGCAATGATCAACTGGTCGTCCACCAGCAGCACGCTGACCTTGAATTCGGTCAATGCGGGCTCATGCAGGGTGATACTGGAGGAAAATTCTGGCATTGCATTCTTTTCAGATGTTAGGGGAGGACTCCCAACCATTGTTGAGTTTTGCGCCCAGGCGGTTGCGCACGCTGGCGCCTATTCTATCCAATGGCAGGATTTGCTGCGCTGCATCGAGTTCGGCTGCCGCGCGCGGCATGCCATACACGGCACTGCTGGCCTGGTCTTGCGCTATCGTCGTCTTGCCCGCGCGGCGCATGGCCAGCAAGCCGTCGCCGCCATCGCGACCCATGCCTGTCAGCAACACGCCGATGGCATCGCCGCGCCAGTGCTGTGCCACGCAATGAAAGAAAACATCGACGGAAGGACGGTAAACATAGTCGCGTGGTGCCGCATCGTAACCCAAACGATAATTTTGATCTAGCAGCAGGTGATCATTGGTCTTGGCGACCAGCACGCTGCCTGCCACCAGTTCGTCGCCCTCGGCAATCACGCGCACCGGCATGTCCAATTGATCGTCCAGCCATTTGGCGAAGTGCGAGGCAAAGGTTTCATCGATATGTTGCACCACCACGATGGCGCAGCCGGGCGGCGCCGTCCAGCCGGACAGCACCTTGGCCACGGCCGACGGCCCGCCCGTCGAGGCGCCGATGGCCACCAGCGTGGTGACCTGGCCGTCGCCGCGCTCGCCGTTGGCTTGCACCTGGCGCGGCAGCGGCGCTTCGGCGCTGTGGCGTATCAGCTTGCCGATGGTCTTGATCTTGGCCAGCAGTTCGCTGTCGCCGCCCACCTCTCCCTGCAGCACGGGCGTGGCCGTGACGTCGAGCGCGCCGGCGCCCAGCGCGCGGAACACCTGGTTGACATTGTCCTGCGGGCGTCCCGTGACCACCAGGATGGCGCACGGGCTTTGCTCCATGATCAGGCGCGTCGCTTCCACGCCATCCATCTCCGGCATGTTCAGGTCCATCAGGATCAGGTCGGGACGGTTGCCCTCGCACATGCGCACGGCCTCCAGACCCGTGCGGGCGATCCACAGCACCTGGTGCTCCTGCGTGCTGGCCACTACCCGGCGCAGGGCCTCGGCGGCCATGGCGACATCGTTGACAATGGCA